>JAFIFB010000129.1 GCA_020832285.1 Balneolaceae bacterium | reverse complement strand
CACCTACCATTCCCACTGGGGTGATTCATGTAGCCAGCGATCTCTGGCCAGGGTTTACGGAGCCTGATGGCAAAGGAGCCTACCCGCAACCCGCAACCCGCAACCCGCAACCCGCAAATCTATCACTTTCTTAATATGGTTTTCCATTCATATCGAGAGAGCTTTCTGCCATATCCGGCTCATTACCATCAAAAACGGCATACTTCTGCCACCATTTATTTGAAAAGTGGTGTTTTGTGCGCTTTGATTTCATAAATCTGCAATTCCGGCAGTCGCCAAAGGAAGGGGAACGGTTTTGGCTTTTACATCAGTATAAATAAGAAATAACCCGTTAGGTGGGTTCCAAAGATAAAAAAGAGTGAATGATGAATTTTAATAAATTTACCATAAAAGCACAGGAAGCGGTCCAAAAAGCACTTGAGCTCGCTCAAAACTACAATCATCAGGCGGTGGAGCCTGCTCATATTCTTAAAGCTCTCTTGAGTGATTCGGATAATGTCACAATCAATGTACTTAAAAAAGTAGGGGTATCGGTTCCGGCTTTGAATGAGAAGCTGGATCAGGTCATTAAAAAATTTCCGGTTGTGAAGGGTTCATCTGTGTCGGGGCAGTATTTATCCAACAACACCAAAGCCATGTTCGATAAAGCACAGTCGGAGGCAGATGATCTTGGCGACGAATATATCAGTTCGGAGCATGTGCTTTTGGGGATTTTATTGACTCCCTCAGAAACCTCTGCAATACTGAAGGAACAAGGTGCACAGAAAGCACAGATTCTTAAGGTATTAAAAGAGGTACGGGGTTCTCAGCGAGTGGATGATCCAAATGCCGAGAGCCGCTATGAAGCTTTGAAAAAATATGCCCGCAACCTGAATGAATTGGCAGAAAAGAACAAACTGGATCCCGTCATCGGACGTGACCAGGAGATCCGCCGGGTTATGCAAATTCTCTCCCGACGCACAAAAAACAATCCCGTACTGATCGGTGAACCGGGTGTAGGTAAAACGGCGATTGCCGAGGGACTGGCACTGCGAATTGTGCGGGGTGATGTGCCCGAAGGCCTCAAAACCAAGCAGATTGTTGCGCTTGATATGGGGGCACTGGTGGCGGGGACCAAATTTCGCGGTGAGTTCGAAGAGAGACTGAAAGCTGTCGTGAAAGAGGTAATCGATTCTGATGGTGAACTGATTCTTTTCATTGACGAAATTCACACACTTGTAGGAGCTGGTGCGGCCGAAGGCTCAATGGATGCAGCCAATATCCTTAAACCGTCTTTGGCACGCGGTGAACTCCACGCTATAGGGGCCACTACTTTGACGGAGTACAGAAAATATATCGAGAAGGACAAAGCACTTGAACGGCGGCTCCAAACAGTATTTGTGGGAGAACCGAGTGTGGAAGATACGGTTTCTATTTTGAGAGGATTGCAGGAACGTTACGAAGTCCATCACGGAGTGAGGATTACCGACGCTGCGATTGTGGCTGCGGCCGAACTCTCGCACCGGTATATTTCTGACCGATTTTTGCCGGATAAAGCGATCGACCTGATCGATGAAGCAGCATCCCGTCTGCGGCTGCAGATCGATTCGATGCCGGAAGAACTGGATAGTATTGAACGGCAGATCCGTCAGCTTGAAATTGAGCGGGAAGCGCTGAAGCGCGAAAAAGATGAAGGCAAGCTGAAAGGTAACGAAAAAGAACTGGCCGATCTCGAAGAGAAAAGAAAATCGATGAGAGCGCAGTGGGATCTTGAAAAAGGCCTCATCCAGAAAACCCGTGAGATGAAGCAGGCGATTGAAACCGCACGGATGGAAGCTGATCGTGCCGAGCGGGAAGGACATTATGAAAAAGTGGCCGAACTTCGCTATGGTACCATAGCCCAGCTCGAAAAAGACCTGGTGAGTACAAAAGCAGAACTCGATGAAATTCAGCAAAGCCGATCGCTCCTGAAAGAGCAGGTAGAGGCAGAAGAGATCGCTGATATTGTATCACGCTGGACCGGTATTCCTGTTAATAAAATGCTTTCCAGCGAACGCCAAAAGTTGCTGATGCTGGAAGAGGAGCTTCACAAGCGGGTGATCGGGCAGGATCAGGCAATTGAAGCAGTTTCGGATGCCGTGCGAAGGGCGAGGGCCGGATTGCAGGATGAAAACCGCCCTATCGGATCGTTCATGTTCCTCGGTTCAACCGGTGTGGGTAAAACGGAGCTGGCACGGTCACTGGCCGATTTTCTGTTTAATGATGAGGACGCCATGATCCGTATCGACATGAGTGAATACATGGAAAAACACAGTGTGAGCCGTTTAATTGGCGCACCTCCCGGATATGTGGGGTATGAAGAAGGCGGCCAGTTAACCGAAGCAGTTCGCAGAAAACCGTATTCGGTGGTTCTCCTCGATGAGATCGAAAAAGCGCACCCCGATGCATTTAATATCCTCTTGCAGGTATTGGATGACGGCCGTCTGACAGACAATAAAGGCGTAACGGTCGATTTTACGAACACGATCATAATTATGACCAGTAACATCGGTTCGCACCTGATTTCAGAGAGAATTGAGAAATCAGGCGGCAAAATGGACGAAGAAACCTACCGGCAGCTTCAGGATCAGCTTCTGGAACAGCTGCGGAAAACCATCCGTCCAGAGTTTTTGAACCGGATTGATGATATCGTGGTGTTCCACCCGCTTGATGAGAGTCATATCCGCTCAATTGTGGATATCCAGCTCAGACGGGTGTACAGAATGCTGGAGAGAAACAAGGTGAAGCTTTCTGTTTCAGACCACGTGAAAGACTGGCTGGCCGTTCGGGGCTACGATCCCGTCTACGGTGCAAGGCCGCTGAAACGGGTGATACAAACCCAGATTATAAATCAGCTGGCGAGGCAGCTCATCCAGCGCGAAGGCGAAGATCAGTTTGTCGAATTTGAAGCAACGGTAGGCAAAGATGGTAATAAACTTGAATTTGCCGAGGTATTCAGCGACGCTGAGGCCTGGGCGGATTAATCTGCTTTAGCTCGGGTCGCTGACCCGAGAGTTCTGAGTTTGTTTCCGGTGAGTAATGGAGAAAACTTCTTGGTACAGGAAGGAGTATGTTGAGGCCTTGTTTACGTTAGTCCCCATAACAAGGAGATCTCTCCATGCACTCGCTACGCTCGTTTAGTCGAGATGACAGGGTTGCTTTTATTGTGATAGGCGGCGTTTCAGTATCCCAGGCATGCATCATCCTGAATTACGCCGCTGCCATGTTTTTTACCACAATCATCCGGTCAGATTCTCAGGATTCAACTCTGTAAGTTCTTCCTTTACAAAAAATCTGCCTTTTCTTACCAGCTCACCGTCCAGGTACACATCCGGACCAATGCAAACCAGGTCCCAGTGAATATTACTTGAATTACCGTTCGGTGCAATGGCATAATCTTTTCCAAGTGTAAGGTGGTTGGAGCCATAAATCTTTTCATCAAACAAAATGTCGTACATCGGTTTTTTGATGACCGGATTCAGTCCGAAACTGAACTCCCCGAAACGCCGTGCTCCTTCATCAGTCTCGAGAATCTCTTCGAGTGCGGTGTTGTTGGATGAGTCGAAACCGGTAACCACACCATCTTTTACTTCCAGTTTTACAAATTCGAACGGTTTGCCCTGGTAGACCGAAGGAGCGTACGTAATGTAGCCGTTCACCGAATCGATCAGCGGTGAGGAGAACAGCTCGCCGTCTGGAATGTTGCGCTTGCCGAAGCAGGGGATCCAGTTCTGGCCTTTGACCGAAAATTCGATGTCGGTTCCCCCGCCTTTAAGCTGAACTCTGTCGGTTTTTCTGAGCAGTTCTTCCAGTGGCTGCATGGCTGTTTGAAGGTGATCGTAATCGAGCAGGCAGGCCTGGTAATAAAACTCGCGAAACTGTTCGGTAGGCATTTTTGCATTCATCGCAAAAGCCGATGAAGGATAACGAAGCACCACCCAGCGCGTATGTTCAACACGCTGTTTGAAATGCACGGGATTCAGAAATTTTTTGGAGTAGGAGGTGTTGGCCTCCTTCGAGACTCCTGAATTCTCATAAATATTTTCAGATGCACGAATACCCACAAATGCATCCATCTTTTTCATGAGCGGTAGCTGGTCGGTTTCGGTTTGATTTATCCAGAAATCATCATCTCCGTTTTCCAATAAAATTCGGTTGATTTCGGCATCCTCTATTTTGATGAAGGGGTGGGCTCCTTTTTCACGAACCGCTTCAGTGAGTGCACGAATCAGGCCGATACCGTTCAGCCCGATCAGTTGCAGCATGATATTTTCATCCTGTTTAAGTTCCACACTGTGGTTGAGAAGTTGTTGGGCGAGTTTTTTGTCTTCGGAGGTGTACATATTATTGAATGGTAAAGTTTTTTAACTGTTTTCCTGAGAGCCGTTTCTATTGTTAAGGTCCAGTACAGAATCGCAGAGATCCAGTTCCTGTTTTTGATTGGATGCGAGAATTACCATGAAAGAGGAATCTCTGTGGCGATCCACAACGGTTTTCACGGCTTGTTTACCCTTTTCATCGAGGTTGGATCCGGGTTCATCCAGAATAAGAATGCGTGGCTTGTGAATGAGTGCTGCAGCCAGTTTCACGCGCTGTTGCTGGCCGGTGGACAGTTCCCCAAAAGCTGAGTCAGAGAAATGCCCGGCATCCAGTTCATCGAGCAGTTCATCGATGCCGTTTTTAAAGTTTGTTACCCGAAGATCGAGAATGAACCTGAGATTTTCACGCACAGAAAGCTCTTCATAAAGCTGGACGTAGGGCGCAACAAATCCGATTTTTTTACGCAATTCATCTTTGTTAATCTGATGTTGATCAACCCGCCATAAAACATCACCTCCGGTCGGTTTCAACAGGCCGGAAATACATTTCAGCAGAGTGGATTTCCCCGATCCGTTTGCTCCGGCAACTCCGATGACGGATGATGTGGCTTGATAGTTCAGCCCGGAAAAGACCTCATGATGTCCGTAATATTTTGCCAGGGATGTAATCTTCAGTTCAACCATTGGGTAAAGGTAGGCGGAGCAGCACCAAAAAAAAAGATTTTTTAATCGGTTACGGCATTTTCTAAGAAATAGGAAAACGGTTAACTTCCGGCATACAAAAATCACTGATGCTCATCAAAACCCCGATTGAGGGATATTCACGGGATGAGCAGGTAAATATCAAAAATGTTTACAGATCAATCAGAACCACTCATCTGCATCAACGAATTTTATGAAGCACATTGCCGGGAAACTCACTGATACGTATTTACAGAAACTATCCTCAGAGCGCCAATATTATTCCCTTGATGATCTGCTCACATCAGGGTTTCCAAAACTGCTTGTTGAGCGGATTAAATTTGAATTGAAAAAAAACCTGCGTCATGCACTCAAGCTTCCCGAGACCGAATGGGCCAATATTAAGGTGGTTTCGGCCCGATGGGATCTTTTTGTTTCTGAAGCTGAAAAAGAGATAAGGTTACCGGCATCTTATGCACGCGGTGTGATCGAACAGGCTTTAGTGGATTGTATTTCCATGAGCGTTCAGCCGCGCTCCACCATTCCCGATTTAATTTTTCAGGATGATTCAACCATTACACAGGAAAAAATCAGTGAGAGAATTGCCCCGATTGTGATCAACCGCCATCTTGCCGAGGCACTTGGGCGATACATGGACAAAAAAGACAAGAAGTCGCTGACTAAAGAACAAGCCCGGAATGTAGTTGCAGCCATTGACGACCGACTTGTTGCGGATTATCATCCTCTCAAATGGATGGAATTGTTAAGTCCACTGTTCAGGATTGCAGGCCCGGATGTTGATTCCGGTTTACTGAATCTTTTTTTCGAAGAGAAGAAAAGGAAAGATGTGGCCTTAAAGTTGAGTAAGCTCAATAAAGCTGTAGGTGATACCGAACTTATCGAAATATTGAGTTCGACAGAACAGCTTGAGATTGATGATAAAGCTGAAAATCAGCCTGCCCTTTTTGATGATAAGCCTGGTACGGAACCAGGATCGACCGGAGAAGTGATAACCGGAATACCGGAAAATGTGGATCGTGAGTCGGATGCGGACGGTAAGAAGGCAGAAGAAGTACCCAAAAAAGAGATAGAGAAAGAGGAAAACGAGTCGGAAGAAAAAGCGTTAAACGAGTGGTTTTTGGCTGACGATGGCGATCGGGAGGTTACCGTTCCCTGGCAGCAGCAGGAGGAGGAAGATAATGAGGTGGCCTGGCCCGAATTTTCAATTATTCCGGGTAAAGTGACTGAAGAGGATGAGCCTGAAGTGAATGATCATAAAGAGGAGAAATCAAAAGAATCCATTCGAAAAGATCAGCCGGAAAAAGAAGAACCTTCATCTGCTTCACCGGAATTATCAAATAACGATGATGAAGATGACGAACCGCTTCTGAACCGATTTATTTTCGATGAGGCTGTTCCGGATCAGTCAGAGGATGAAAATGAGTCAAAAACCATTTATGACGAGTTGCGCCTGGTTCGTGATGAAGAACCTGAGGAGCGTACCATAAGCCTTTTTGATGATTATTTAGGCCGGGATGAAGACGATAATGAAGATGAAGAACCGGAATCGAAGCCAGTTCCAGTTGTGAATAAAAAAAAGGAAACTGAAATACCTGCAATATCTGAAACGAAAAAACCTGCTGAAGAAACAAAGGCATCAGCAGAAATCGAACTGGAAGAGGAATTGGAAGAAGATCCATTTGGTATCGAAAAAACCCCCGGAGAGGGAATAAAAGAAGGGGATGAGGAGGAGGAAGACAAAGAGGACACTCCGATGTGGAGATCTTTTCTCCAGAGAAGTGATGCTGATGAAGAGCCTTCATTTCAATTTGATGAAGAATACGAGGAAGGGGCATCCCTGTATAGTGAAGAAGAGGACTCTGAAGAACTTTCTTATTCGGTTTTTGGTCAGCAGGACTTTACCAGTGAAGAAGATCAATTGATTGATGCGCTCTCAGACTGGATGGGGGATGATAAAGAAAAGTATGTAAAGAATCTTTTTAATGGTTCTGATGTGGCATACGAAAGGGCTATTCTTGATATCATGGAATTTGAAAATTGGAAAAGTGCATCAAAATATCTCGAAAACCAGGTATTCAAACGTAACAGGCTCGATGTGTTCGATGAGACAGCCGTCGATTTTACCGACCGGCTTCACAGCTATTTTAAGAAATACAAGGATTAAAAAAGATGGGCAATGATTCAGATAAAAGCATCGGTTCTCTGGATCTGTTGTATGAAACTACCTCAACGTTAAACTGAAAAACTGTTCCTCATGCCAAAAAATGATAAAACAGAACGACTCCTGAAATTGCGAAAAGAGGCGAAAAAAGGCGGGGGAGAGACGCGTATTAAACATCAGCATGAGAAAGGAAAACTTACAGCTCGTGAACGAATTGAAATCCTGGCAGATAAAGGCAGTTTTGAAGAGCTGGGTGCTTTTGTTACACATCGCAGCTCAGCATTTGGCCTTGATAAACAGAAAATTTTAGGGGATGGGGTAGTAACAGGTTTTGCAAAAATTGAGGGACGCCCTGTCTATCTGTTCAGTCAGGATTTTACGGTTTTTGGCGGGTCTCTCTCCGAAACCCACGCGGAAAAAATCTGTAAAATTATGGACCTGGCTCTTAAAAACGGCGTACCTGTGATCGGACTGAATGACTCCGGCGGAGCGCGGATACAAGAAGGAGTAAGTTCACTTGGTGGATATGCTGAGGTTTTCTGGCGCAATTCGATGGCTTCGGGTGTTGTTCCGCAAATCTCTGCAGTCATGGGACCCTGTGCAGGTGGTGCAGTTTATAGTCCTGCATTGACCGATTTTATCTTTATGGTAAAAAACACCAGTTATATGTTTGTAACAGGACCCAATGTTGTGAAAACCGTAACTCATGAAGAGGTAACATCCGAGGACCTGGGCGGTGCTGTGGCTCACGGAACTAAATCGGGTGTGGCCCATTTTACCACAGAAAATGACGCCGAATGCCTGCGGCAAATTCGAAGAATGATGACGTACATTCCTCAGAATTGCGAAGAAACTGTGCCGATTCAGCCCTCCAGAGAACCGGAAGCGGCCAAAGCCTCTGCTCTTGATGATCTGGTTCCGCTCAATCCCAACAAGCCGTATGATATCAAAGACGCGATTGAAGGGGTGATGGATGCCGGATCTTTTTTTGAAGTTCATGAACTTTACGCCGATAATATCGTGGTGGGTTTTGCCCGGCTCGATGGAAGAACCGTTGGTATTGTGGCCAATCAGCCGCTGTCTCTCGCCGGTGTGCTCGATATTGATGCTTCGCTGAAAGGCGCCCGGTTTGTACGATTTTGCGATGCATTCAACATTCCGCTCGTTGTGTTTGAGGATGTTCCGGGATTTTTACCAGGTACTGATCAGGAGTGGGGTGGAATTATTAAACATGGAGCCAAGCTGCTCTATGCATTCTGTGAGGCCACCGTGCCCAAAATGACGGTAATCACCCGGAAAGCATACGGCGGAGCGTATGATGTAATGAATTCCAAGCATATCCGGGCCGATTACAACGTGGCTTGGCCTGCCGCTGAAATTGCCGTTATGGGAACCAAGGGAGCAGTGGAGGTTATTTTTCGTAAGGAGATTCAGAAAGCCGACAACCCCGAAGCCAAACAGAAGGAGCTGGAAGATAGCTACAGCGAAGAGTTCGCCCATCCCTATAAAGCTGCTGCCCGTGGTTTTATAGATGACGTGATTCTTCCCGGTGAAACCCGGGATAAACTGATTCGAGCTTTCGAAATATGTCAGAACAAAGTGGATTCAGTGCCGAAGAAAAAACACGATAATCTGCCTCTTTGATTCGCATTTATAACTTGAAGGTTTTTGAATTAATAAATCATGGGCTGAGCGTCTCGCTTGTGCCACTACCTTTAACCCCTATAATAACTAAGAAGATTATTTATCATTCTATAGTAGAAAAATGATATTACTATACAGACTAAATTATTTTGACTAACATGGTAAAGTTAGTGGCTGAATAAGGATTATTTTTTGCCCCAAATATTTGGTCGGGGGATTAAACCGAAAATTTTATTTTCATTAAAATCTAAGCTGTTAAAAGTCGTTACATTGTAGTAAATTATGCGCTTGAAGATGATTGTGGTCTTTAATGTCATTTCAAATACAACTATTACTTAAGTTTACATGAGCAAGCAGACTTCGTTGGAAGATTCATTTGTTGTAGAGAAGCCGGAATATCACAACCGTGAAGTAATGCGGGATAACCACAGGACGGAATCGGAAGATTACGATGTTGAAGAAGTGGATATTTGGGACTTGGTGAGGATTGTTTGGAACGGGCGATTTATAATCGTAATTATTGCATTGCTTTTTGCCGGTGCTGGAGCTTTTCATGTTTCCAATGGCCCTACTGAATATGTATCTGACGCTGTTTTACTCCAGGAAGCTGAAGGGCAGAGAACATCGTCTGCCGAACGGTTTTTGCAAAATTTTGGTGGAACATTTGGGTTTTCACAAACAGAAACTTCAGGAAGTCTGTCTGTAGGTATGATGACGAGAATTCTTCAGAGTGAAGTTTTTTTATATGAATTTATTTACGAGGAGCTCGAATTTGACCGTTTTGATGAACCGATGACAATTTATGAATTTTTCAACAATCATTATGAGACACCTTTTCGAAATGAAGTATATAGCTTCCTCAGAAGATATACGATAGAGTTTCCTGGTATTGCTCTCGACTATATTCTGAACTTTAAATTATTTGAAAGTGAAGAAGAAGTCGAAGAAGTCGAAGAAGTCGAGGAGCTAATACCAATTGATGAAAGACTTCTATCGTTTAGCAGTGATCAACGCAGACCCATCAGCCAACTGTCCAGTCGTATTTCCATGTCAATAGATGGAAACTTTGTAACTGTGCAAACACAAATGCCCGACAGGAAGGCTGCTGCTATGCTAAATGTGCTCGCAATTGATCGAATACAAGAATATGTAGTTGACTATCAACTTGAAAAAGCCCGGCAAAATCTTGGTTTTATTCGAAATCAAAAAGAACAAGCCAAGGAAAGATATGAAGAGGCACAAACGGCACTGGCCGAATTCAGAGATGGTAATATTAACTTATCTACCAATATTGCAAGAACTGAAGAGGAGAGACTTTCCAATCAAAGAAACCTTACCTTTAATATCTATAATTCTATAGCTGTAGAACTTGAACAAGCACAACTTAGGTTGCAGGAGGAAACCCCTATATTTACTGTCATGCAAAAATCAAGTTTACCAACATCAAGCTTGGGAAGCAGTAACAGACTGGTAGTGGTGCTATTTATATTGGGGGGTATAATTGGCGTTGCGCTGGTTTTTGGTGTAAAAATATATACCAAGATTGAGGAAGAAGTTATCCGCAAGTAATGGATTTTGGAAATAGACTAATACAGAGATAAAAGTTTTTTTAAACGAAATAGTACTAATTGGTGGCTTCCCCAATTCTTAAACAAATTATATATGCTTAACTCAATAAAAAAAGTTTACGCACTTCTACCGAAGTCTGATAAATTTAAGTTTTTGATCCTGTTTTTTTTAATGATCATTGCTTCTTTGGTTGAGTTATTGGGGGTAGGGATAATACCTGCATTTATTATAACCATAGCAGACTCTGACCTGGTTTTTGAAACACCGTATATTGGCAATTTATTATTGTCTTTGGGAATAGATACAAGAGAATCATTAATTACTTTTAGTGCTATTCTTCTTGTTACTATTTATTTGCTAAAAAATGTTTTTTTAGTCTGTTTTCAATACTTCAAAGTAAAATTTATCAAAGGCAGATTGGTTCTTCTTCAAAACAGACTATTTAAAGCATATTTAACAGCTCCTTATGAGTACTATATTCGCCAAAATTCTTCCGTGTTACTTAGAAATGTGACTGGCGAGGTGAATAAAATCATTACAGGTACTTTGCTTCCATTAATCGATGTGACTTTAAAACTAATGATGGCAACTTTTTTAATAGGGTCTCTACTCTATTTAGAGCCGTTTATAACTTTAATAACTATTGTTGTGATGCTTGGTGGTGGTATGTTTTTTTTAAAATTAACACGTGAAAAAATAACTGAAGCTGGGAAAATTGACAGAAGGGCAAGAGCAGAAAAAAACAAAGTAGTACTGCAGGGTATAGGGGCATTTAAAGATACAAGAGTATTAGGCAGAGAAAAAATGTTCTTAGATCAATATGATAAGTATGCTTATCAAAGTGTCAATGCAAATATATACAAAAGTCTTGTTGGGAGTTTGCCCAGGCCAATCATTGAAATGTTACTAATTATTGGTATTTTATCAATAACGTTGATTATGGTTTGGGAAGGTCGCCCTTTTTCAGTCATCATACCACTTCTAACATTATTTGGTATGGCAGGTATTAAGTTGATGCCTATTTTCAGTTCGGTCATAAAGGAATCTAACTCACTCAGATATAATGCCGCTTCTGTCCACGTAGTTTATGAGGATTTAAAACATTTGGAAAAAAAGTTTATAGACTATCGAGAAGAACTTCTTGAAGAACCTAATCGGCTAAAACTAAATAAAAAAATAGAACTTAAAAACGTAATATTTGAGTATCCAAATAGCGAAGAACATGCTGTAAATGGAGTGTCACTGTCAATTCCAAAAGGAAGTGCAATTGCATTTGTAGGTCCATCCGGAGCCGGTAAAACCACAATTGTAGACATTATTTTAGGACTTCTGTCGCCGAAAAGTGGTTCTGTTGAAGTGGATGGCACAAATATTCAGGATAACCTGAAGGGCTGGATGATGAATATTGGTTATATTCCACAATCAATTTATCTGCTTGATGATCGAATATCCAGAAATATTGCACTTGGTATTCCGGATGAACAAATTGATATGGAAAAATTGGAGGCCGCATTGGAAGCAGCTCAGCTTAAAGAAGTTGTTGAAAAACTGCCAAAGGGTTTAAATACAAAAATTGGAGAGCGGGGAATACGGCTTTCAGGAGGCCAGCAACAGCGAATTGGTATTGCAAGAGCACTTTACAATAATCCGCAGGTATTAATTATGGACGAAGCAACATCTGCTCTCGATAATATCACTGAAAAGGTGGTTATTGAAGCAATTGAGCGCTTGCGTGGAGACAGAACCATAATTATGATCGCTCACAGGCTTACTACGGTACAAAATTGTGATGTCATTTATATGATGCAGGAAGGACGTGTGGTAGGTAAGGGTAATTATGAGGAATTAATGGAAAATAGCCTAGAATTCAGGAAGATGAGTTTGGTCGAAGAGTAGTATTACTTTGTAATTCTAACTGAGTCTGTTGCGAAATGATATTTATGATTCTAAAAAAACAATTATTTACTCCATAGATCTTACATGAATTTAAATAACAAATCTATCCTGATTACAGGTGGTACAGGATCATTTGGAAAAGCATTTGTCAAAAGAGTATTAAATGAATGGCCCGACATCGACAGGCTTGTCATCTATTCACGCGATGAACAAAAACAGTTTGAAATGGCCCAGGAGTATCCGCTCAGCGAATATCCTATGATCCGTTTCTTTATTGGAGATGTACGTGATTATAACAGGCTTAAAAGAGCACTCAGTGGGGTTGATTATGTAATCCATGCTGCCGCGATGAAACATGTTCATATTGCCGAATATAATCCCGATGAATGTGTAAAAACCAATATTGGCGGTGCCGAAAATCTTGTAAGGGCCTGTTTAAACAATGGGGTAAGGAAAGTTGTAGCTCTTTCAACTGACAAAGCTGCCGCTCCTGTAAATCTATATGGAGCCACAAAACTGGTTTCCGATAAGCTATTTATTGCTGCAAATAATATAAAAGGAGCCAACCCCATCACTTTCTCAGTGGTACGATATGGAAATGTGATGGGGTCTAATGGCTCTGTGATTCCGTTTTTCATCAAAAGAAGGAAGGAAGGAGTTCTTCCTATTACCAATCCTGATATGACCAGATTTACCATCACACTGAATGATGGTGTGAACATGGTGCTGCATGCCCTTGAACATGCCTGGGGGGGGGAGTTATTTGTTCCGAAAATTCCATCATATAAAATAACTGATGTTGCAGAAGCAATTGGCCCCGAATGCACTAAAGATATTATAGGCCTGCGGCCGGGTGAAAAAATTCATGAAGAGATGATTACTTCATCCGACGCTTTTTACACTTATGATTTGGGTAAATATTACACCATTTTGCCATCACAGCATAAATGGAAACTGGATGACTATGTTGAACATTTTAATGCAGAAAAAGTAGATCCTGATTTTCGTTACAATTCAGGTGAAAACAGCGAATGGGTAGATGTTAAAGAGCTCAGAGAGTTGATTAAAAATCATGTAGACCCTGATTTTTCAGTAAATTAGAGTCATTCCAAAATTTCTATAAATAAATTAGTTATAAAGTTGCCTGATAACGAACTGAAATTTCAGATTCCATACGGCCGCCAACACATCACTTCAGAAGATATCCAGGCGGTGAATGGTGTTTTACAATCAGATTATCTGACACAAGGCCCTGAAATTCAAAAGTTTGAGGAGCATTTTGCCGAATATACAGGTAGTCAGTATGCTGTAGCTGTATCGAATGGAACAGCTGCCCTTCATCTCTGTGCTATTGCTTTAAATGTGAATAAAAAAAGCAAAGTCATTACAACACCGATTACGTTTGCAGCGACAGCCAATTGCATACGTTACTGCGGAGGTGATGTGTTTTTTGCAGATGTTCACCCGGAATCGATTCTATTGGATGTTCAAAAAGTGAGGCGAATTCTGGAGGGTTCTCCCAAAGGAACCTATCACGGATTGATTCCGGTAGATTTTGCAGGCAGGGCCGTAAATCTCGAAGCATACCGTAAACTGGCCGATGATTACGGGTTGTGGATTATTGAAGATGCCTGCCATGCTCCCGGTGGATATTTTACAAATAGTGAAGGGAAAAAAGAGAAGTGCGGAAATGGGATGTATGCAGACCTTTCTATCTTTTCTTTCCACCCTGTTAAACATATTGCTGCAGGAGAAGGGGGAATGATTACAACCAATAATCAAGAACTTTATGAGAAACTGAAAAGAATCAGAACCCACGGAATAACAAAAAATGAACAAGATTTTGTGAATACCAGGGAACTTGCGGGTGGCACAGAAGATGTATATCCGGGTTGGTATATGGAAATGCAGGAACTTGGGTTCAATTACAGGCTGACTGATTTTCAGGCTGCATTAGGTTCCAGTCAGCTTTCACGGGCTGATGAGGGGCTTAAACGCAGAAAAGAGATCGCAGGGGTTTATGCAGAGGCATTCAGAGGTAAAGGATTTGTAAAAAATAATCCGGACATTGTTGAAGGCCATGCCTACCACCTCTACATACTGGAAGTGGAAAATCGTCTTGAACTTTACAATGAGCTAAGGCGAAACGGTATATACGCACAGATCCATTATATTCCGCTTCATTTGATGCCATATTATCAAAAGTTTGGATGGAAGAAAGGGGACTTTCCTCATGCAGAAGAATATTATTCCCAATGCATCAGCTTGCCGATATACCCGGCACTTTCCGAAGATGAGCAGCAATATGTAATAGAGTGTATATATCGTTTTTATGAAATATAAACTCGGCTTGGGAACTGTACAGTTTGGTACAAATTACGGCATTTCGAACTCTTCAGGACAAACTCCGGCTGATGAAGTTACTGCCATTCTTAACACAGCATATAAATACGGAATCGGCCTTCTGGATACAGCTTCTGCTTACGGTGATGCTGAGAGTGTTTTGGGATTGAATGATTGCAGCCGGTTTCAGATCGTTTCAAAATTTATGCCTCCACAGCAGGAAGAAAGTATTACTTCACAACTTCTAAGAACCCTGGAAAACCTGAGGGTAAAATCACTCTATGGTTATCTTGCACATCGCCCGAACGTTCTTGTAAATCAGATAGAACAGTGGGAAGAATTGAACGGTTTAAAAGATAAAAAAATGGTGCAAAGAATCGGTTTTTCACTGAGTACTCCTGAAGAACTGGAAGAATTACTGAGCAATGGTCTTGATCCTGATATTATTCAGGTTCCATTCAACTATTTCGATCGCAGGTTTGGGAATCTGGCCTTATCTCTTAAAAAGAGTGGGTGCGAAATTCATTTACGATCCGCTTTTTTACAGGGCCTTTTTTTTATAGATACTGCCAGTGCAGATTCTTATTTTGACCCGGTGAAGCCGATAATCAGAAACTTGCAAAATAATGTGCGCAATCTTCCGGGAGCACTGCTTAATTATGTCATTGAACAACCTTTTGCAGATCGTGTTATCATTGGGGTTGATAATCGTCGTCAATTGGTTGAAAATCTGAAGTCACTTTCATCGGAAGAAAAACTTCCCGATCTTGAAGCAGAAATTTCTGATGATATCATAATACCTCATAAATGGCCGAAAACAGGATGATATATACATTCGACCTCACCGGAAAAGTCATTCTAATTACTGGCGGATATGGATATCTCGGTAAAGCTGCCACTGAAAGCCTGGTTCATCACGGTGGTACAATTTATGTACTCGGCCGTTCTGAAGAAAAATTCATTGCTGCATTCAGTGGACATACCGAGAATGGGAAAAGGTTACATTTTCAGAAGTGTGATGTTTCAAAAACAGAATCCATCGAACAGGCTTATAGTCTTATCAATGAACAGGAAAAAGGCATAGATGTTTTGATCAATAACGCCTTTTACCTGGATGGGCAGCATCCGCTGTCGATGACTGATGATCAGTGGCAGACCGGAATTGATGGCACACTGAACAGTGTATTCCGATGTATTCGGGAGGCGATACCATATCTTAAGAAAAGTGAAAGCCCGAGGATCATAAATGTTTCATCCATGTACGGAGTGGTTGCCCCTGATTTTTCTGTGTATGAAGACTATCAGGAAATGCTGAATCCGCCTCATTATGGTGCGGCAAAAGCAGGTGTTGTTCAGCTATCCAAATATTATGCAAGTTATCTTGGTAAACAGGGAATTACTGTAAATACCATAACCCCGGGGCCATATCCGCCCGGCTCTGTTCAGGAAAAGAAAAAGTTCATTTCACTTTTAAGTGAAAAAACTCTGCTAAAAAGAATCGGCAAACCCGAAGACCTTGCAGGTGCTTTTGTCTTTCTTGCATCCAATGCATCTGCATATATAACCGGACAAAATATTGTAGTGGATGGTGGCTGGACAGCAACATAAAAAGGTCGCATTTGTTATACAGGCAAGAATGAGTTCAGATCGTTTTCCTGGCAAAGTGTTACTGCCTTTACCCCTGAAAGGGGGCAAGCCGATGATAGGCTGGATTGCTGATCAATTATCGGAAAGTGCTGTTAAAGCAGATTTTATTATAGCAACCTCCAGTAAGTCATCAGATGATATGGTATACGAATACTGTACCACTCAGGGTTTTCAGTGCTACCGGGGTGATGAAAAAAATGTTCTTAGCCGGTTTGCTGATATCTGCAGGAAATATCATTATGATGTTGTGATACGATTAACCGGAGATAACCCACTTTTAGATATTCCGGTAATCGAACAGGTGATTGAAAATCACATCAAAAAAAAGAATGATTATACTGGCACAAAAGGACTTCCACTGGGAATGAATGTTGAGGTTGTTTCGGCAAAAAGAATTATTGAAGCAGATGCCTATCCTGAATTGACCGATGATGAAAAAGAACATGTCACACTTTTTATAAAAAACCGTGCTTCATATCAAAAAGAGATTCTCGATTTTGGCAGTGAGGAAGATTTAGGTCAATTTAGGTTAACAGTCGATTATCCTTCCGATTTTGCAATGTTTACAATTTTATTTTCTTTTTATAAACATCCGGGGCGAAGTGGCTTGAATTTGATTAGATATCTTCAGAAAAACTATTCCTGGATTTTCGATATCAATCGGCAAAATGTTCAAAAGAGACAATATGAACGAAAAGAAGATGAAATCGAAGCCGCCAAAAAGATTCTTGTAGCAGCTGAAATGCATCGTGCAGTAGAAGTTTTGGAGAGTCATATTGAGTGAAGTTCGGATCAGAGTTGATGGGAATAATCAGTTTGGCCTGGGGCACCTTGTACGATGTACAGCTCTTGCACAAATGCTAAAAAATCATTTCAGTATTACATTCTATTTAAAAGAGGTACCCGAACAAATAAGATTAGAAATTGAAAAGAAGCATTTTCAAACAACCCTGATTGATTCTGAAAAAAACTTTTTAAAGGAACTTACCCCGGACATGACCGTTGTGTTGGACGGATATCATTTTAATACCGGATATCAAAAGAAGATAAAAGAAATCGGTAGTAACCTGGTTTGCATTGATGATGTATATGACAAAGAATTTTATGCCGATCTCATTATCAATCATGCCCCGGGAATTACAACAAAAGATTATTCCGCACAACCATACACCCGCTTTGCATTAGGACCAGATTATGTACTTTTACGCCCATCTTTTTTATCTGTAGGGAACCCAAAAAAAGGAGTGGATAAACATGAAAAAATTCTAATCTGTTTTGGGGGATCCGATAGCGCGAATCTGACATTAAGGGTAATTAATATAGTTTTGGATTTCAATCAGTTCAAAAAAATATTTATTATCACAGGTTCTGCATATAAATTTGAAAAAGAGTTACTGGAGACCATAAAAAACACCACCCGAATTGAATATTTTCATGCAGTGGATCAGCAGAAGATGGCAGCGCTGATGAATAAAGCAGATGCAGCGATTGTGCCTGCAAGCGGAATTTTGTTTGAAGTTTTGGCAACGGGGACGACAGCTATATCCGGGATGTATACCGACAATCAAAAAAATGTTTACTCCGGTTTTAAAAAAATGAATGCATTTATTGATGCAGGGACTTTTCAGGTTCAGCAAATTGAAAAAGCCATCAAAAATCTCGGGGACTTCAAAAATCCAACTATAATCGACGGGAAAAGCCCGGAAAGACTTTTAAAACTATTTCAATCCTTAAAATAAGCGGCTAATTAAAATTTTTGTATGATCATTTTAGGAATAGCAAATGACGAAACCGCAAGCGCCTGTGTCGTCAAAGACGGCAAACTGGTTGCGGCAGCAAGCGAAGAGCGATTCACAAGGGAAAAAATGGATAACTCATGGCCATCTAACGCCATCGATTATTGCCTGAATTTTGTGAACTGTCCGCTGGAACAGATCGATTACATTACATACGGATGGAGTGCCGGATTTGATGCCGAAAAACACCTTCTCGAATATTTCGACCGTATCGTTTATGAAGCAAAAAATAATCCGGACGGACTTGATATTTTCCGCGAACGGATTGATACAGAGATTAAACAGGACCGGAAAAAGCGCGATGAGTTCTGGGCTTTTGTGGATGAAAATGGTTTGAGGGACCGGGCATTTTCGTACGATCATCATGATGCACATGCATTTTCCGCCTACTCCTGCTCTCCATTTGAAAATGCACTTATTGTTACCTGTGACGGAAGGGGAGATTTTATGTCCTTTTCAGTGGGAGAATTTTCTCCGGATGAAGTAACCTGGCACTACCGGGGAAGCAGTGTAGACAGCCTCGGATTTTTCTATGGCAGAATTACCGGGCTGCTGGGATACCGGCCTCACCGGCACGAAGGAAAAGTTACAGGCCTGGCTGCCTACGGTGATCCTCTCAAACTGCTTCCGCAGTTCAGGGAGATGATTTATGTGAAGGACGGAAAAATTTATGGACAGCCGGGCGATTATTTCCGGCCGTTTTACACCAATTATTCCGATCCGCTTAAAAAGCTGATTGATGAGAATACCCGCGAAGATGTTGCTGCCGCCGCGCAGTACCACCTTGAGGAGTGTATAACAGAAATTGTTACCCATTATGTGAAAAAAACGGATGCAGAATATGTTTGCATGAGTGGCGGAGTGTTTGCAAATGTGAGAGCAAATCAATGTATTCTGGAAATTCCGGGAGTTAAAAATGTTTTTATTCAGCCTCAAATGGGAGACGGCGGACTCTGTGTGGGCGCTGCCGCAAATCTGCTTTACGAAGAGGGCCGGCACAAAGTCCAGATGGAAGATGCGTACCTGGGGCCGGAGTATTCTGATCAGGAAATTGAAACGGCTCTGCAACAATATACGGACATCCGTTTTGAAAGGGCTGATGACCCCACAGATCAGGCAATCGAAGCGATCACAAATAATGAGGTGATCGGATGGTATAACGGACGCATGGAGTTTGGACCACGTGCACTCTGTAACCGAAGCATTATTTATCACTGCAAAGATACGTCAGTAAATGACTGGCTGAATGAGCGGATGGATCGAACTGAGTTTATGCCTTTTGCTCCCGTGACGCTGGAAGAACTCGCCCCGCGGTGCTACAAAGGCTGGCAGAAGGATCATATTGCCAGCAAGTATATGACCATTACGTATAACTGCACTGAAGAGATGACGGAAAATTGTCCCGCCACCGTACATATCGACGGGACGGCCCGGCCGCAGATTGTGAATGAGAGCAACAATCCCAAAATGTATCGCCTTCTGAAAGGTTTCTACGAAAAAACAGGTGGTTTGTCACTGATTAATACCTCTTTTAACAGACACGAGGAGCCGATTGTAAACAAACCCGCCGAAGCGATTGATGCCCTGCGAAGCGGAATGGTAGACCTTCTTGTCATTGGCAGTTATGTTGCCAGAAAGGAACAGTAAAACGAATCGGAAGAACAAATAAAGAATAGTTATTCTATGAAAGATATCAGGCTTGAAAAACGGACAATCGGATCGAATGAACGCCCGTTTATCATCGCAGAAATGAGCGGAAACCACAATCAATCACTGGACAGGGCACTGCAGATTGTAGAAGAAGCCGCAAAGGCCGGTGCTGATGCAGTAAAACTGCAAACTTATACGCCTGATACCATGACCATAGACGTGGATGGCGGTCTGTTCAGTATTGATGATGAAGATTCACTTTGGTATGGTAAAAATCTGTATGAACTGTACGGACTTGCACATACCCCATGGGACTGGCACAAGCCCATATTCGAAAAAGCAAGAGAACTGGGGATGATGCCATTCAGTACCCCATTTGATGACACTTCTGTCGATTTCCTGGAGGAACTGGGCGTATCGGCATATAAAATGGCTTCATTCGAAAATACTGACTGGCCTCTGCTTAAAAAAGTGGCTCAAACCGGAAAACCGGTCATCATGTCAACCGGTGCAGCTACCCTGGCCGATATTGATGAATCGGTACAGGTGCTTCGTGAAAATGGTTGTGAAGACCTGGTTTTGCTCAAGTGTACCAGCACCTATCCTGCAACGCCGGAAAACACAAACCTTGTTACGATCCCAAGCATGCGTGAGATTTTTAACTGCCATATCGGCCTGTCTGACCACACGCTCGGAATTGGAGCAGCGGTAGCTTCCGTAGCATTGGGTGCTCGTGTCATTGAAAAACATTTTACCCTGAGCCGGGCCGACGGCGGAACCGACGCCGCTTTTTCGATTGAGCCTGATGAACTGAAAAGCCTTGTGGAAGAGACCGAAAGAGCCTGGCAGGCATTAGGCAGGGTTCAGTACGGTATTCAAAAAGCTGAGGAAAATAGCCTGCGCTACAAGCGTTCCGTCTATGTTGTGGAAGATGTGCAAGAGGGTGAATTATTTACGAAAAAAAATCTCAGAGTTATTCGCCCCGGAGACGGCCTTGCACCAAAATATTACGAAAAGGTTCTTGGCCGGAGAGCTTCTCGTTCCATTAAAAGAGCGACCCCGATGAGTTGGGATTTATTGTAATTCATTTAATTGGGGTTTAAATGTTTGTGTTAAGTCAAAGATAAAACGTCGGGTTAAGTCATCTGACGAGTTTTTCAAAAAATATACCAATGTAGATGATTGGGATGATCCCGGATCGACTCGTCTGATGACTCTCACACACTTTTACAGTTGACACGACACTAAACTAAATTCAATTGTTGAAATGTTTGGGTTAAAGAAATAAACGAATTGATCAATCGCTTTTCATGGAGAAAGAATACTTATTCGTTTATGGAACACTTCTCAGCAGCCTGAACAGTCCAGCAGGTTCCGTACTGAAAATGTACGCAAAACGAATTAGTCCTGCGACCATACAAGGCAGGCTTTACGATATCGGAGGCTATCCCGGCTTGGTTTTAGCAGATGATGGAGCAGAGGAAGGTGAGATTATTTATGGAGAACTATACATGATCAGAGAGAAAGAAAACCTGCTTTCGGCACTTGATGAATATGAAGGCTGCTCACCTCGTTTTCCCGAACCGAGAGAGTATGTACGGAAAGTGATTCCAGTTACCACACCTGAGAGAAAACAAGTTCAGGCATGGGCGTACCTTTATAATTGGGAACTTTCCGGTCGCCTGCAGATTGAATCCGGTGATTATAAAAAGTTTGTGAGAAGCATCGGCCGCGGATGATCTGAAACAAAATGACTTAGCAAGTGATGTTACCATAAAGAAATTATGGTAAAAAACTGGGTATCCAATATTGAATTATAAGTTCTGTTAAGTTAATAATGAATAACGATTATACCATTAACCATTTCTACGTCACCTTGTTCACATCAAAACTTACTGGTTAAAAATCCGTGTTAATTGGGCTCCCGGTGCATTCGGTCTCGTTGCGGACCCTCTCTGCGTTCCATTTTTGTACGGACAGTATCGGGATGAAAATGGCTGTCCATCCGCTCAAGCTGTTCGGCATTCAGGATAGTTGAGATTTCATCACGGAACATGCTGTATTTGTCTTTGATTTTTTCGTGCTCATCTTCCCGCCTTTCTTTAATTAAGTCATGCACATTTACGTGATAATCACGGATTTTTTCGAATAACGGCTCCTTTTGTGATTCGGTTAGTTCCAGATCTCTCGAAAGCCGGTTCTGAGCCCGTTCGACCCAGTCGTCCCGGTCACCGTCGCGCTGCCTGGCTCGTTCCCGTTCTCCGCGTTCCGAACGTTGTTCGGCTACGGTTTCATCGGGTGAGATCACTGCTCTTTCAAACAGATATCCAGATGCAAATCCGATCAAAAAAATCATAGCAAATGCGAAAATTACTTTGGTTTTTGTAGTCATATCAGTGAGTTTTAATCGTCAATCCATTCATTCAGGTAGTATACATAATCATCGCCGCCGGGCTCATCAAACGAATAAAGCAGTTCTTCAAGGGGCAAATCACCATTCATCAGATCGGGCTGTGAGAAGTAGAAGGCTGAGGTGATGCCCAAAATCATCAGCGAAGCTGCAAGGGCATATTTCTTGAACCATGTGACCGATAGAACATCGAACGAGCTATAAGTCTCTTCGTTTTCGATCTTTTTCAGAATCTGGTTTACGCTTATATCATTTCGGTACGATTCGGTCCTTCCGTAAATACCGGAGAGGTCAGGCAGATTCATGATTGCTTGATAATCCTCCATCAGGTCGGGATGAGCGTGCAGTTCCATCTCAAGCCGGTTAAGTTCAGCCTGATTCAGCTGGCCATCGGCTGCATCGTTAATTTTGATTTTCAGTTCTTCTCGGTTCATCGGATTGAGGTTATAAGATCTCATGGTTCATTTACTCCCATCTGTTTTAAAATACCGGCGAGCTCTTTACGTGCCCGGAACATCCTGTTCTTCAGGGTCTGTTCATTAATACCGGTTACTTCAGAAATTTCAGGATAACTCATCCCGTCAATCGTTTTCATCACAACAACGGAGCGCAGCATTTCCGGAAGCCGGGCAATTGCTTTTCGAAGAAGTATTATTTCTTCTTGATTGTTTTCTTCGGGTTCAGAGCGGGTCGGCAGCTGAAACTCTTCAACCGGTGTATTACTGCGCAGTTTTTCATGTTTTAGTTTTCTGAATTCATCAATGGCAAGGTTTCGGGCGATGGAATAGATCCAGGTGTATAACCCGGAGTTCCCTTTAAAAGAGTTGAGGCTGCTGTACGCTTTCAGGAATGTTTCCTGTAAAAGATCGTCAGCCTCAACTGATGTGCCTGCAAGATAAGCGGTCATGGCACGATGAAGGCGAGGATAGAGTTTGCCAATATTGCGCTTAAACTCTTCCTCTTTTTTATGTGAATCCATAAAATCTCCATCGTCTTAGTCATAACAGCCAGGCTATCGAGACCTCATCATAGGCCGGCTGCTCATTCTATTCTGTTGAAACGCACCGCCGGGCCTCATGGTACGTTGCAATTTTTCATACTCGGCAGCAGTCAACAGATGTTTGATTTCATCGTGCATATCACGCAACTGCTGAGCTGATTCCCTTGCAGCCGTGCGATTCCATTCGTCCGGATTTTCAATATGTGTAATCTGCCTCACTTTTTGATGTTCACTGATACTGTTGAGCATTCTGATAACCTCTTCGGCCTTGCCGCTTTCCAGTCCTGCGGATTCAACAAGGCTCTGGTGTCGCAGCGTTCGGAATTCATGCTGTTTTTCAGCTCGTTCAATCCGGATATTCTGCAGAGTGGCGAGCTGCTCCTCGGTAAGGATTTCCCGGAGCAATTCGTGGTTATCACGAGATCGGTACGGCCGTTCCTGATCTCTGCTTTCGGGGGATTGTTGCTGCCATCGGCTTGACTCACCCCGTCGTTCACCACGAATATTACTACGCTGCCGTACACCACGGGTACGCTGGGTTCTCATCTCACTTCGCCGTTCAATACTTTTTTCAACCAGTGCATTTTTTTGCTCATCAGTGAGGTTTAGCTCATCACCATGCTCAATAACCAGTTGTTGAATACCGGGCATGGTGCCATTCCATCCGCGCTGCTGTGCTTCGGCGGCGGATAACGTTCCCCAAAAAAAGAGAACGGCAAATGCGAGTAATGTTTTCATATTTGGTCACCTCAGTTTACATTTTTGTGTTGTCTGTAGATTTAGACGGACAACTGGCAGAATGGTTTGATAGTTAGAATCAGAAAAATTCCGAGAGTGCTTTTCTACCGGCATAAAATTAAAATATGGGTTTTCGACTCCGGTCCATTCACTGAAGATTCGGAGGACTGTGCTTCAACTGAAGATTATAAAAAGGTATAAATCAAATTCAGGTTCTAAGGGTTAGACCGATCGACTCACTTGTCATATAAAAAATCATAGAATCCTCCTGTGTAATTGAGATGACACGTTTTGTTTACATTCAGTCAAATTTCATCTGTGGCTCATTCAGTGAAATAGACTGCCTGAGAGGTTGGAACGGATCGGGGACTATTTTTTTCTCTTTTTGCAACCTGAAGTGTGTAAAAGAGATGCACCGGCAGGTGGGTGATCTGAAGTTTGATGAAGACGGGCTTGCTCTGCGCGGGCTGATTGTCCGCCATCTGGTTATGCCCAACCGTGTGGCGGGGGCAGAGGAGATTTTTCGTTTTCTGGCCGATGAAATTTCACCCGATACATATGTCACGCTGATGGATCAGTATTTTCCCGATGCACAGGTAACCCGCAAACCTGGGCGCTATCCCGAGATCAGCCGAAAAATTACAGGAGAGGAATTCCGCGAAGCCAGAGTTGCTGCCCGCGAGGCCGGACTTCACCGGTTTGATACGCGGTGGAGAAGACACGGGATTGGAATTTGAATA
The DNA here is from genome assembly GCA_020832285.1 of Balneolaceae bacterium. Classification (GTDB taxonomy): domain Bacteria; phylum Bacteroidota; class Rhodothermia; order Balneolales; family Balneolaceae; genus Rhodohalobacter. The sequence continues at coordinate 140,853 of JAFIFB010000129.1, read as the reverse complement.
CAGGAAAAAAACCAAGTTCCGGTTGTATCTTAATACGTTTGAAGCCTACCTTTCACGGCAGTTCTGAATGATAAGAATTCCGAAAATTTATGTTTAAAGACTATCTCAATACACTCAAAGAAACCATCAACCAACCGCGAAATGTGGTAGATGAATTTTTGCATTCCGAAGATCGGAAGTTTCAGCATCCGTTTCTCTTTTGTATCATCGGGATGGTGCTGGTTGTGCTGCTGAACACACTGATAGTGGATTTTACTTTTGAGCCGCATCTGCCCGAGCTGGATGACGACAGCGAAGAACTCCGGGAAATGGCTGAATGGATTCAGGTGGCCAATGTGCGTGCTTCCACCCAGTTTCTTCCCCTGGCTATGATATTTCTGCTGATCCCGATGCTTGCCATTCCGGGTCTCTTTTTCTTCCGCGACAAAATGGACGGCTTTTTCTCTAATCTGATTTTAAATGCCTATGCTGTCGGGGCCTCTATTATTCCGCTGCTGGCGATGATACCGGTCTGGCTCTTTCTGGATTATCCGATGACCGATCCGTTCATGAGTACCACTCTGCCTGCAGCATTGATCGCGGCTGTCGGAATTTGGGTGTATAAGCAGTATTTTCATGCCTCCGAACTGCTCGATTGGGTCCGGATTCTTTCCTCCTATATCAGTGGTTATGTGCTTTTTATGATTATGAACGGATTTCTCTCCGGAGTAGTCGGTTACATGTTTTTCGCTGTGAACCGGATTCTGGAGCTTGCGGGAAGTGCCTGATTTCTCATTTCTGAATCACTTTTTGAAGCAGCGAGGAGATCAGGATCGAGGAGGAATGGGTGATGAAAACAGGATTTTTTCGGTTTGTGATGATCAGCTCAATTATGTTGACTTCCAGATCGGTGATAACATCTGCTACACGGTTGAGCCGATATTCGCGGGAGCCTCGCCCGGTGATGACCAGCCGTCGGTCGGTAATAGTAAGTGTGCCTTCAATCTGAATTTCGTAACCCAGTTCCCGGTATTGTACTCTGTTTTGCTGAAACCGGTTCAGAACCCGTTCTTCAAGTAGCCTTGCATCCTGAAATTCGCCATAGCAAATTTCACCCCGGACCAGGGGAATGGAGGCGTCTGTTTCTTCGAGTGGTTTATCCATTTCCTTGCGAATGGACGATGCCAGTTCAAGATAGCGAAGCTCTTCTTCAGCAAATTCTTCCGGGAGGTTCAGTCTTTCAATGAGCGAACGCATCAGCATTTCCTCTTTCTTGCTAATCAGATGATCTTCCAGCACGGCATCGAGGTGATGGGAAAGAATGGCTCGTTTTGTCTGGTTTTTGAAATCCTCTGAAACCGGAATTTTGTTCTCAATGTTATTAAACGCGTTTATGTGTGCTTCATCCGGCTTTTCAATAGCAATTTGAAGCAAAACCGAGTAGAGATCCGGCATGAAACGTTTGGAGTAGGCTACGGGAGCTGTTGAGTTGAAATCACGGATGGTCTGAAAGTCCAGATTTCCGGGTTCATGCTCAAATCTTTTTGAAATCGATTCTACCAGCTCTTTACCCCGGTTTTTCCAAGAGATGTCCCGGATCAGACCAAAAACCATACCGCCCAATAAGGTTATCGATAAAATCCATAATGACCAGTGATTCTGAACAATTGAAAAGACTCCCAGAATCACAAGAAGTAACCAGACCGGTGCACTGTTAAACCATTGTGATTTTTCTTTTAGGTCTGGAAAAGGGTATGGCTTAAATGCCTTGTATGCAGGAGGGAAGGTCGTCCCGGTATCCAGAAAAAGATCAGTGGCAGCATGACCTTTCTGTGCCTGCCGTCGGACTTCCACTTTTTGGCCGGATGTTGACTGTGTTGACCTGTTGCCCCGAAAATTTGCAACCTGTTCACGATAATAAAGCCCGTGTCGCCCGCCATAAACATACGCACCGCGCCGGTTTAGTCCGATTCGTGCTCCGGTTACACCCGCAGAAACCCCGATACCTCCTTTTGAGAGATTAAATCGTACTGGCCCTGCTTTGAATGCTTTTCGTATAAAAAAACCCATCTCAGAAGTTGTAAAAGAAACTTTGAAGGGACAAATCTGAAGCCCGTTTATTCATCAGAATAATAACATTGGTCTTTTTTCTTGCAGAATTATGCATTTTTTATTGAAGAAGGTGCTGAGGAGTCGCCCCCTTCGGCATTACCGGCAAAATTTGTAAGGATCATTCTGTGTGAAACGGACTGAAAAAAACTGCAAATTCCCATTCTCAAATTGTATCTTATAGTCTGAATTATTCGCAAAAATTACACGGTATAGAATACTTGAAAATAAATTTTCATTATTTTTAAAACTAAACATTTGATTTATTTAATTTTAAATTACTCCCAGTAATAATTTCTGAATTATTCAGGATAGAACAATTCAACCAAATATTCGTTTTAAGCCGAAAAACGGAGTTATTATGATCAGACCCATGTTCGGCCACAGGGCCAAACCCAAAAAATTTGAGATTCCGCTCAGGTATTATGACCCTAAGGAAGATGAAAAACGAAGGCAGCGGCTTCGCATCAAAACAAACCGAAAGCGTCACCGAAGTCAGAATATCCGCATTATGATTTATGCTCTTGGATTGGGTATTGTTGTTTGGGTTATTACGTTATTATAGTTATTCATCATTAAATCATCAGAAAAGCTTTTTTGAATCAAACAGGAGAATCCGGGCAGTCCATTATCAGGACAATGCCAACTGAACTATCTAATAAAATAGCTGCGGGTGAAGTCATCCAGCGGCCTGCATCCGTTGCCAAAGAACTGCTTGATAATTCCATTGATGCCGGGGCGGATCATATCAAGCTGATCGTTCAGCAAGCCGGACGAACACTGATTCAGGTGATCGATAATGGCTGTGGCATGTCTCATGCCGATGCCCGTCTCTGTTTTGAGCGCCACGCCACATCCAAAATTCAGTCAATTGAAGACCTTTTTCGCGTTCGAACTATGGGTTTTCGCGGCGAAGCGATGGCTTCGATCGCCTCCATTTCTCAGGTGGAAATGAAAACCAAACGCGTGGAAGATGATGCGGGAACACTGCTTGAAATCTGGGGCGGCGAAGAAAAACGGTTTGAACCGGTTGCTGTTGATGACGGTACATCGATCGCAATTCGCAATCTTTTTTATAACGTACCGGCCCGGCGTCAGTTTTTGAAGACCGATGCAACCGAATTGCGGCATATCATAAGGGCTTTCCATAACAGTGTCCTGGCCAACACCGACATCGAATTCGAGATGCATGCTGATGGAGACCGTCTCTACCATCTTCCCAAACAGACACTTGAACAGCGAATTACCGAAATATTCGGGAAACAGTATCGTGCCAGTCTTATACCATTCGAAGAGCAGACCAGCTATGTTAAAATCCACGGTATTTTGGCCGATCCCAAACTGGCCAAAAAAAACCGGGGTGAACAGTTTTTATTTGTGAACGGACGCCCGTTTCAGCACCGCTATCTCTCATATGTGATTCTCAGTCTTTTTGATACATGGACCCGGAAAAATGAGTATCCGTTCTACGCTATCTTTTTTGAAATAGATCCTGCCCAGGTGGATGTAAACGTGCATCCCGCAAAGATGGAAGTAAAATTTGATGACGATCGAAGTATAGTCCAGCTTGCTCGTTCAGTGGTGAAGAAGGCGATCAATCAGTATTTCGTTGTGCCCGATGTGGAACGGTCCGACAGCTTTGAAGGCGATTTTGACCTCTCATTCGATCAGGTTTCGGGAAATAAGAGTTTTGGAAATCAGAAACAAAAACAGGGGGAAGCACCTGTTCATCTTCCGTCTCGGATTAATTTTCGGCAAAGGGGAATGGACGGACAGGATTCTGCTGAAAGGCTTTATGGTGATGCAGATGATGTAACCATAGATAAAAATGAACCGGCTAAATCATTTGGCAAGAAAGAAAAACAGCATCAGACAGAAGAAAGTGAAAAAGGCTTCTGGCAGCTTCACAACCGATACATTCTCACGCAAACCCGTACCGGACTCTGTGTAATCGATCAACATGCTGCCCATAAGCGAATCATCTATGAAAAGGCAATCAGTGCGACTGAAGAGTCACTGCCCGGAACCCAGCAGCTTCTCTTTGCTCAGACTGTGGAACTCTCAGCCAGTGAGTTTCCGCTCTTAAAAGAGCTTCTTGCAATTATCCAGCGGATGGGCTTCAGTATTCAGCTTCTCAGCGGAAATACTGCAATTATTAATGGGGTGCCTGCCGATATTGAAATTGGCGACGAAAAACAGGTGCTTCGTGATATGCTGCGCGAATACCGCGACCTGAGCCAGAAACCATCGCTCGATGCCCGAAAAAAAGTAGCTATTGCTTTTGCTTCCCGTACGGCCATTCCCCGCGGAAAGCGGCTCACAACTCCCGAAATGGAGATGCTCATCGATCAGCTTTTCGCCTGTGATGAACCCTACAGCGATCCGCTCGGAAAATCCACTCTTATCTACATGCCGCTTGATGATCTGAAAGGCCGGTTCCGATGAGGTTACTTACTTTTTTTCTTTGAAGTTGTGATCATCATAAGGTTTCAGCCTCGCAAATTGTATGGTATCATTTCATCATTTTGCAGAGGTTTTTATCAATAAATTCTTGTGGATCAGTTTAAACATTCGTCAGAACACTGAAAAGCTTGTATATTAAAATCAGAAGGTAAGTCGTGGTGCCATGAATAGTGTGGCACTTGTTTTTTCAGGAAATAAATTCATCTATTTATCCGTGAATATTCTCGCAGTTGAACCATTTTACAGCGGATCGCACCGGGCTTTTTTAAAAGGGCTTCAGGAAAATTCTTCGCATAATATTATTCCCATCAAACTGGATTACCGGCGCTGGAAATGGCGCATGCACGGTGATTCGGTAAAGCTGGCTGAGATGTCGAGCCATATCAACGAAGAGATCGATCTTCTTTTGGTAAGCAGTATGACCAATCTTCCTGCATTTCTTGCACTGACTAATCCGCGGTTTGCCCACACTCCGAAAGTGATGATGATGCATGAAAACCAGCTCACCCAGCCTGTGCCTGAAGGGGAGGAGCGCGATTTAACATACTGCTACATCAACTATCTGAGTATGTTAACAGCAGACAAGCTGCTTTTTACGACAAAATTTCACCTTAACGATCTGCTCAAGTCACTGCCTGCTTTTCTGGATCATTTTCCGGATGACAAACATTACAACACGGTGGATCAAATTCGTGATAAAAGCAGGGTAATTTATCCAGGTCTGAACCTTTCGGTGTTTGATCAGCACCCTGATACACGCGACCAAAACAAACGTCCAGTGATTGTCTGGAACCAGCGCTGGCAGTTCGACCGGAATCCGTCTATGTTTTTTAAAGTCCTGAACCGGCTGAATGACATCGATCTTGAGTTCGATCTGATCCTCGCCGGTGATACCCAGCATCGAAAACCCGAGGAGTTTGAAAGAGCCTGGAAACGGTTTGGCGATCAGATCACACACTTTGGTTATGTAGAAAATGTGGAGAATTACAGTAAGCTGCTCCATTCCGGCGATATTGTGGTATCAACGGCAACCCACGAATTTTTTTGTGTGGCCATTATGGAGGCGATTTATTGCGGATGCCATCCGCTGGTACCGAACCGCCTGCACTATCCAGAGCTGATTCCGGACGGACTGCATAAACCTCTTTTGCACGCACCGGTTTTGTATGATACCGAAGATGACCTGTTCCGTAATTTAAAAGACCTCCTTACAGGAAAAACCATACCGCTGCCAAAAGCCTCACTCCAAAATATTAACAAACACCTGGACTGGAGCCGGATGATTGACCGCTACGATTCACTTCTTGAACAACTGAAGAAGACGAGAAGCCTGGCTTCCTTCTAAAACACGGCAGACAGTCTGTCCGGCACTTGGGGGTTTGAAGGTGAATCAATACGTTTTAAGGATTCTGTATTTCAGTGCAAGTGGGCAGTTGGAAATGTATTGGGTTTTGATTGGTATCAGAGTAACGGGCAAATGTAGCCCGGTTCGCTGAACCGGAAGGCTTGGTATCTGTTAAAAACCGAAAGATTGAAGGTTCAATTGAGAATTCTGGAGTTTATAGTTTGAATGGATGTTTGCAGGATTTCGAGTTATCGGGTCAGCGACCCGATGTACGCCGGACAGCTTGTCCGGCAGGGAAAGTTGATGCATAGGGAAAGGTGGTGGTTTGGGGCATTGGTCGTGTTTGCGGGCAAATGTAACCCGGTTCGCTGAACCGGAAGGTTTGGTATCTGTTAAAAACCGAAAGAACGAAGGTTCAATTGAGAATTCTGGAGTTTATAGTTTGAATGGATGTTTGCAGGATTCAGAGGTAACGGGCAGGCTGCCCGTTGTACGTTTTTAAAAAGGCGCCTCATCATCACCGCCGGGGCTGTGTGTAGGGGGTGGAATTGAAGGTCCGGATGATTTTGTTTCTTCGAGATAGTCGTTGCCTCCAGGGGGCTGATCCCCCGTGTCGATCCGGGAAAGGCGCTCGAAGCGGGCATATTCTTTTACAAAGAACATTCGGGTGGAACCAATCGGTCCGTTCCGCTGCTTTCCGATAATCAGTTCGGCAAGGCCGTTTGTTGATTCTCCCTCGGGTGTTGTTGTAATTCCGTAATATTCAGGCCGGTAGAGAAAGCAGACCACATCGGCATCCTGCTCAATGGATCCGGATTCGCGCAAATCACTGAGCTGCGGACGCTTATCACCGCCTCGCTGTTCTACCTGGCGGCTGAGCTGAGAGAGAGCAATGACCGGGACATTCAGCTCTTTGGCGAGCGATTTCAGCCCTCTCGAAATAGTTGCTATTTCCTGTTCCCGGTTTCCGATATCTCGCGAATTGGCTGTCATCAACTGGAGGTAATCCACCACAATCATGCCGATATCGTGTTCGCTTTTAAGACGGCGGCATTTGGTTCGCAGTTCCATTACGCTGAGACTGGGAGTATCATCAATAAAAATGTTGGCAGTAAACAGCCGGCTGGCGGCATCAATCAGGCGTTTAAAATCTTCATCTTTCACACGTCCTGTCCGGGCGGCCTGTGCATCGATCCTGGCTTCCATTGTTAAAAATCGCTGTACCAATTGCTGAGCCGACATCTCCAGGCTGAAAATTGCCACGTTTGTCTGGAGGCTCTCATCCGGATGCAGTGCTGCATTTCTTGCTGCAGTTAATGTGAAAGCTGTTTTTCCCATCGAAGGACGGGCTGCAATAATGATCAGGTCGCCATTCTGCCAGCCCGAAGTGTAGCGGTCTACATCCAGTCCAGAGGGAACTCCCGTGACGCCTTCCGGCTTACCACGCAGCTCTTCAAGATATCCAAGTGTATCTTTCAGAATATCGCTGATCGCTGTTGCGTTGGAACGGGCTTTGGCATTGGCGATCTCAAATATTTTCTGCTCGGCACTGTCCAGTACATCATTCGCATCGGAAGTGGTGTCGTAAGCAGCCTTGATGATTTCATTACAATTGAGAATCAAATTTCGCTTTACGGCTTTTTCGGCAATAATCTGCGCGTGATAATCGATGTTTGCCGCAGAGCTTACCGAACGAGTCAGATCCGCCAGGTAACCGCCTCCGCCCACAACATCCAGCAGGTTTTTGTCTCGCAGTTCGCTTTCCACTGTAAGAATATCAAGCGGATTGCCGCGCTCATACAGATTAAAGAGAGTCTCAAAAACGTGTTTGTTGGCCGGTTTGTAAAAATCTTCAGGACGGAGAAGCTGAAGGGCGATGGTCGCTGCTTCCCGTTCAATCAACATGGCGCCCAGAACAGCTTCTTCAATCTCTACAGCTTGTGGCGGCACTCTGCCGCCTTCTTCAGGAACTGATGGACTGTTTTGTGATCTGTTAGAGCCGTTCTGACTGGCCATTAGCTTTTTTGTTTTGAGAGTAAGACCGTTTCGGATATGTACGATTTAAGCCGGAATTAAAAGAAACCGGGTTGAAAATCAATATTGTTAAACTAAAGAATTGGTGTCTCGGAACCCAAATTAAAACTCTTAAAAAGCACAAAAGTTGCAACAAAAAAGTTACAGGAAAATGATTTTGAACTTTCATGAAACGATGTTACCCTGAACTCCAGAATGACAGATCAATCAAAACATAATATCAATGGATTTTAAAAAGTATAAGCCCGGAACTGCATCTGTATGGGCAGGAGAAACCGAACTATTTCAGGAAGGCAGTCATACTGTGCCGATCGTCAATACGGTAACGTTTGCTTACAAGGATCTGGATGAATGGTACGATACAGCAACAGGAAAAAGGGATGGCCATATCTACAGCCGTAATACCAATCCCACTGTGAAGGTGCTGGAGGAGAAAATCGCCGTACTTGAAAAATCGGAATCGGCCACCTCATTTTCATCGGGCATGGCGGCCATAAGTAATACTTTTTTTGCGCTGCTGAAACCAGGTGACAGGGTGGTATCTATCAAAGATTCTTATGGAGGCACAAGCCGGCTTTTCCTGGAGTTTCTTCCCAAATTTAATATTGATGTGACACTATGTGAGACGGGAGATCACACTCAGATGGAGCGGGAAATTGCCAAGGGGTGTGACCTGGTTTACCTGGAGTCACCCACCAATCCCACGCTAAAAATCATCGATCTGGAACGGATGGTTTCGGCTGCAAAAAAAGCGGGTGCTTTAACTGTTGTGGATAACACGTTTGCATCACCTGTGAACCAAAATCCGCTTGAACTGGGTGCCGATCTGGTGATTCACAGCGCCACTAAATACCTGGGAGGCCATTCCGATACACTTTGTGGCCTGGTTTGCGGAAAGAAGGAAGTCGTTCATCAAGTTTTTCTTTTCCGGGAGATTAACGGAGCCAGCCTGCACCCTGAGACGGCTTATAATGTGATACGCGGAATGAAAACGCTTGAGCTGCGTGTGGAACGGCAGAACAGCAGTGCAATGGGAATTGCGAATTTTCTGGAGGGTCATCCCAAAGTAGAAAAGGTGTTCTATCCCGGACTGGAGAGTCATTACGGCCATGAAATTGCCAAAAAACAGATGCGTGGATTTGGTGGTATTCTTAGTTTTGAGCTGAAGGGCGGATATGAAGCTGTAAAAACACTGCTTCACAATCTGAAACTTGTTCATCTTGCGGCCAGTCTCGGTTCGGTGAGTACACTTGCTGGTCCTCCGAGAACCACCAGCCACGTGGAGCTGACCAGTGAGCAGCGCAAACAACTCGGTATTTCTGAAAGCCTGATAAGGTACTCAGTGGGTATTGAAAATCCGGAGGATTTGATTACAGATCTTTCTGCGGCTTTGAAGCTAATTTGATTGTTTGATTTGTGAGCACATTATTTTCTTGCCCGAAATGTCTTCAGTCAATACCTTTCCACCGTTTTATAAAAAAACAGCCAAAAAAGGCTCAAGGAAAAATCTGAATGAAGCTGATAATTTAAACTGATGAAACGCACCATAGAAAATCCTGTCATCAAAGATAAAGTTATATTTGTGAAAACGGTCGGAGAGACCGGTGGTGAAGTCACGGAATTGAACATTACCCTTCAGCCCGGAGGCGGGAATGAGCTACACTATCACCTCACCTATTCGGAAACGTTTACGGCACTTGAAGGTGAACTGGGCATCCGGCTCGCTAAGGGGGAATCCAAAATTTTGAAACCGGGAGATTCACTTTTTGTTGAAAAGGGTGAACATCACGGATTTTTCAATCCGGGAGATGAAGAAATTACATTCCGGGTTGAGTTAAAGCCCGGTCATTCGGGTTTTGAACAGTCGCTCTATATTCTTTATGGACTGGCAGCAGATGGTTTGACAGATGAAAAGTCTATGCCCAAAAATTTAACCCACCTGAGTGTTATTGCGAAGCTGAGCGAAATGCGTGCACCAGGTCTCTTCTTTAAACTTATGCAGCCGCTGATATGGCTGAAAGGCAGACAAGCATTAAAAAACGGTGTTCAGGATGAGCTGATCATGAAGTATTGCAAGTGAATGGCATTTGGGGATGTTTTCACGAATTAATAATCAGGTACAGATCAACACTGTTTGCAAGGGGTAACCGTAAAGGTTGCAGAGGAGACACAGAGAATGATTTATATGATCTTGTACTTGATTAAGGGATGTCTCCATTCTCTCACCCCGATCGTTTATTCTAAAAGACCTGAACAACGGTGGATTTCCGGTGCGGAGTGGATCTCATCTTTTCCCCACGCAGCGAAGCGGAGTAAAATCTCTTTTGGTATAGCAGGGAGCGTGTTGAGGCGTTGTTTACGTCAGTCCCCATCGCAGGGAGATCTCTCCATGCACTCGCTCCGCTCGTTTAGTCGAGATGACAGGGGGTGAGTTGGGTGAGGGAGTGACTGAGTGACGGGGTGAAGGAGAGAAGCAGAGAGGGAAAATAGATTTGGAATTGTGGTCAGAAACGGAAAGTTTATGATTAACAGCATCCAGCATCCAGCATCCAGCATCCAGCAACGCCGGACTCTTGCAGGAGGCCCGAAAAGCACGGCCCACTCTGCCAGGTCCCTAATACCCGATACTCGCATCAATCCTTCAAACTCTCCACAAAGACGTTTTCGGGCTTACGGCCCAGGAAGCGTTCGGCCAGTTCGTAGAAACGCTGGGGACGGTCACTCACGTAGCAGTTCAGCACACCAGGTTGGTCGCTGTTGTTGAGTAATTGCTTTAATTCCAGCTTGCTCTTTGCTGAGGCTGCAACGGCTTCGGCCGAATCGATTATGTCGAGTTTTTTTCCGTTAAAGTAATCCTGGATTACAGTTTTAAACAGCGGATAGTGGGTGCAGCCGAGAATCAATGCTTCCACGCCGTTGTTTTTAAAAGTGTTCAGGTATATATCGAGTGTTTTAAGCGCCACTTCGTTGTCGATCCAGCCCTCTTCCGCAAGGGGCACCAGCAGCGGGCAGGCTTTCGATTTTACGATAAGGGAACTGTCGGCCAGTTTAAGTGATTTTTCGTAGGCTCCGGATCCGATGGTGGCAAGTGTTCCAATCACACCGATCTCTTTTTTGCCAGAGCGGATGGCTCCGTATGTTCCTGCATCAATCATATTCAGTACAGGAACCTTTCCTGCGACATGCTGAACCGAATCGTTTGCTGCTGCAGATGCAGTATTACAGGCGATAATGATCATTTTTACGCCTTTCTGAATCAGAAAACGTGCGATTTGGTTGGAGTAATTTCGTACCGTTTCCTGCGATTTGATTCCATAGGGCACGCGGGCCGAATCACCAAAATAGATGATATCTTCATTGGGAAGAGCATCCATCACCGCTTTTGCCACGGTAAGGCCGCCGATGCCTGAGTCAAAAATTCCAATTGGGGAGGTCTTCGTGAGTGGTTTCTTCAATGCTATAGACTCTATTTTTTACAAAGCATCAAACTTAATTGTTTTAGATGCTTTCAACAATAAAATTTTTAATTCGCTGCAATGGCCTGTGCTGCGAGCCAGCCGTTGGTCCAGGCCGCCTGAAAGTTAAAACCGCCGGTGATGCCGTCAATATCTAATACTTCACCTGTAAAATAGAGTTTCGGGATTTTTTTGCTTTCGAGCGTATCCGGGTTGATTTCATCCAGCTTAATGCCGCCGCAGGTAACAAATTCCTCTTTATAGGTGGTTTTTCCCTGGATGTTGTAGCTTCCCGCAACCAGTTCCCGCGTAAGGTGGTGAATTTCTGCATTTGAAATTTCCGCCCATCGTTTTTGCGGGTTGATCTCTGCCAGTTCAAGAAATCGCAGCCAGAGCCGGTTCGGAAAATTAAATCGACTCTGTTTGTTTACCTGTTTTTTGGCATTATCGTTTCGAAGCAGGAGAATCAGGCCACGCAAATCTTCTTCATTGGCTGGATGAAGCCAGTTTACCTCTATATCAAACCGGTACTCTTTTTTGTTCAGTTCACGGGCAGCCCAGGCAGATAATTTCAGAACAGCGGGGCCGCTCAATCCCCAATGCGTAATCAATACAGGGCCTGTCTCCGAAAAGGAAGTGCCTTTGATCTGAACTCTTGCATTTTCGACGGAGATTCCAGCCAGGTCGCTGAAAATTTTATTTCTGAAATTGAAGGTAAACAGAGAGGGTACCGGCGGGTGAATGGTGTGGCCCAGCTCTTCGAGCCATTGGTACGATTTCATCCGGCTGCTTCCGCCTGTTGCCACCACAACCGCATCGGCTTGATGAGGTTTTTCACCAGAAATGAATAGATTGAACTTCCCGTTACTGAGCGGTTCAACCTGTTCAACCGGGGTTTGAGTTCGTAAAGTTACACCATACTTTTGAGCTTCATTCAGCATGCAGTTGATGATTGTCATGGAATCATCGGTAATGGGGAACATGCGCCCGTCTTCTTCAGCTTTCAGCTCTACCCCTCTTTCTTTGAACCACTGAACCGTGTCTTTTGCCTGGAATTGTTCAAAACTCCAGCGGAGCATTTTTCCGCCCCTGGGATAGGCCAGAGCGAGCTGTTCAGGGTCGAAGCAGTGGTGAGTTACGTTGCATCGTCCGCCTCCGGAGATGCGTACTTTCGAGAGAACTTTTCGGCTTTTTTCATAGATCGTTACGTTAAGCCCCGGGTTGAGCCGGGCAGCGTTAACTGCCGTAAAAAAACCGGCAGCACCCGCACCAATAACCGCTATCTGACGGTTTTTCTGCGTTTTCATTTTTTAATATTTCCGAGATGCCTTGCCCACAACCAAATTTCTCGGTAAAAAATTCGGGTTGGAGGTCTCTCTGATTTCGTTGTCATCAAAACACTACATCCCCGTGAGTATTATCTTTCCGGCGTTGAGATTGTTTTCCATTTTAGCATGAGCTTCATTCACATCATTCCAGTTAAAAACGGAGTCTATGACAGGTTTTAGTTGTTTTTGAGCAAAAAGATTGGCGGTTTGTTCGCGGAACTCTTTGGTGAGTTTAATTTTATACTCAAGAGACCGGTTTCGCAGCGTTGAACCGCGAATGGTAAGACGTTTTCTCAGGATAGGAACAAGGTTCATGTTTTCGACGGTCGCTCCGCCAAGCATAGCCAGGTAAACCAGCCGCCCGTCCATTGCCAGAACATTGATATTTTTTTCCCAGTAAGGCGAGCCCACAAAATCCAGTATCACATCCACGCTTTTTTTGCCGAAAGTTTCAGTGAGTGAATCTGAGTAGTTTTCTTCTTTGTAATTCATGCAGAGGTCTGACCCGAGCGATGCGGTCAGACTGCACTTCTCTTCGGTGCCGGCAGTGGTAACAACTCTGGCCTGCCTGAGCTGTTTTGCTATCTGAACAGCAGCCGTTCCAACTCCGCTCGCTCCAGCGTGGATAAGAATCGTTTCACCTTTTTTCAGCTCTCCCAGCCAAATCACCGCCTGATACGCCGTTAAAAAAACTTCGGGCAGAGCCGCCGCTTCCTCAAAAGAAAAATGAAAGGGAACAGGCATGGCAAGGGCTTCGTGAATGGTACAGTACGAGGCATATCCTCCGCCGGGAAGCAATCCAAATACACGATCACCTTTTTTGTAGGCGCTAACTCCTTCGCCGATGGCCTCAACAGTACCGGCCATCTCAAGCCCGAGAATCGGCGAGGCATCTTTCGGAGGGGGGTATTTACCCACTTTCTGCAACAGGTCGGCCCGGTTGAGTGCTGTGGCTTCAATTTTTACGAACAATTCGTTTTTTCCCGGTTCCGGTGTAGGAAATTCGCCGATTTTCATCGACGGGGTTTCAGCATTGTCGTCAATCAGTAATGCTTTCATGGAGTGATCTTTTTCACAATGGTACTCAACAGGTTATTCAAGTCCGGCGAAACATTCAAGTAAACCACCGGTAAAAAGTAGAAAATCAAAAATAAAAGTGTTTTCAATGGGATATTCAGCCAGATTGATTGAAAATCGATTACAGAATAGCAGAGGTAGAGGGAGAAAAAACCCAATATGGTCACCCAAAACGTAGCTGTCGTAAATGGCTGAAGCCGGAGCCGGATCAGGATAAAGAGATATTTTATGCTGTTAAATATAACGATTGCCAGGGCTGATGCGATCGCAGCCCCTTCAATGCCATAAACGGGAATGAGCAGGTAATTGGCTGCGATGGTGATAACCACTAAAAACAGGTTGGTGTAAAAACTGACCCGGTAATGTTTTGAGTTGAGCAGAATGGTTCCGTTGGCACCGGTTACCACTTCGAACAGTTTGCCCAGTCCGATGATAAATACCACCCATTTTCCAGCGGAATAAACCTCGGGCATTATGAGGTAGAGAGAATCGAGGTGGATCCAGATCAGCCCGAAAATAAGCAGGCCGGGAATCAGTTGGTTGATGGATGTTTTTCGGTATATGGTACCTACTTCGTCCCACTCTTTATTTTTGATGAAGCTGGAGATAAGGGGTGCTGCAATCCGGTCGATGGCACGCTGAGGAATGGCAATCACCGATGCGATATAAAACGCTATCGCATAGATTCCGGTCTGTTCGAGGCCGGCCAGTGCACCCAGCATGATGATGTCCACATTCCATACGATGATTGTCGTGAGGCCACCCATGAGTGAATAGAGGCCGTAATTTGCTATGCCTTTTACCAGGGATTTCCGGATAATACCGAAGTTGGGTCTCAAACTAAACGCTTTTTTTCGGCAGATCTGAACGGCCATCAACAGTGGCAGAAATGCGTAACTGCAGGCAAAAAAGGCGATGAAAGCAGGAAAGCTGATCCATTCAAAAAAGTAAAGGCCGAGTCCGGTGATGGCTGTGAGACGCTGCACTATTTCATAGGCAATCATACCCGAAACTGAATCACGCAGAGAACGCAGGTAGTTATTGAGTACTTCAAAATAGACCAGGAAAAGTGTGATCGGTATCACCCATAGATAGTAGTGCGTAAAAAGTGGTGATCGTTCAGAATAGAAAGCAATCAGGGAATCTCTGCCTATAAAAAACAGAACTATAAATAGGAGGAAACCAATAGCGGGAATCACGAGCGTCCAAAACAGAAACCCGTGATTGTCGGGTGCGGCCTTTTTAAAAAAGGGAAAGTAGCGGATAATCACATTGTGGAAGCCAAGATGGGCAAAAAAGGAGCAGATGTAGGAAGCGGAAATTAAAACACGTGTGAGTCCATACTCTCCTGGAGTGAGAATATGCGGATAGAGTAAAATGGTAAGTACAAACCCCAGGCTTATTCCGATGTAGGAAATAATGGTGTTAGAAACGCTTTGGCGGACAATGATACCCAATTCCGAGACCTGGTTGTTTGATTTCTGTTGATTGGGTTAATGTAGGTGGTTTCGGGGAGGGAATGCAACCGCTGTGAAGATATTCATAAGTTTCCCCATGTTTTAAACATGTCCTTTTCGAGTTTGTTTGTTCTTTTGCCTTGATGCAAAAGAACCAAAAAAAGGCTGTGAATCACTTGTCGGCGGGCTTTTCATCGACGCGGCACCATTTTAATGGTCCATCAAGTTTATTGATAGTAATCAAAGATCCGGCCGGTATAAAATGCTGCCAAAGCGTCGCTGAAAATACCCTGTTCCCGCCAACTGATTCAAGGCCGGGTATAATATATTTCAAAAGATTTTCACTTATCTTATTTGGTATTTATCTAAAATTTCGGGGTGACTTCTCTTGAGATATTCAATTGCAGATTGTTATGATTATTTATACAGCATCAGTTTGTGCGCAGTGCGGGAGCTATTTTGCCGAATAGTATGCCCCGGTCCTTCTGAGAATCCGGAAACTCTGTTTTATTTTTAGTCATTATTTTTTGAGGCACCCAGTAAAAAACCCCTGAGTACCCAGAAACGAAAACGTATGATAAAACCTGCGGCTTTGGTTTTACCTCGCGCCAGGTAACCGATTGAAAGAAAGAGACTTCCGGCCAGTTTGATTAATTCACTGCCAAATTTTTTGGTTTTTTGTTTGTATGACGATTCCACGCGAAGCCGTTCACTTTGTCCGATACCCACCGATTGTTTTCGCAGATATTCATCTTCGAGGCGGGAGCTGCCAATCCTGTGTGTGAGTTCCAGGCCGGCCCAATAGTGCAGCTCAACACCGTTTTTCCGGATTCTTTCAAAGAAAGCTTTTTCTTCACTTCCAAGCAGTTTTTCCCCTGTACGGCCCAGCTGTGTGTCGAAGTACCCGAAGGCATCGAATACGGTCTTTCGGATCATCATATTGCCGCCTCTTGGGAAATTATTTGGCAGATAGATCTGATCATTTTTCCCAAGATCGTGCAGCCCGAACATCGGCATCAATTCTGCGGGAATCCAGTCGGGGTGAGCTTCTTTATCATCAAAGGAAACAAAAATACGCCCGCCCGCACACATTGTAGAGGAACGTTTTTCTATATATTCCAGTGCAGTTTGGACAAAGGTTTCCGGCAGGTGAACATCATCATCAATGTAAATAATGACCGAAGAGAGTGCTTCCCTTGCCGCCCGGTTTCTGGCATAGGATAGTCCCTGATTTTTTTCATCCACCCAGCGAAAGCTGAATTCCGGATTTGTGCGGGAGAAAATTTCGCAAACCGTGTCGGTTCCGTCACGGCTATTATTGTTAACCACGAGAATTTCGAACTCTCCGGGAGACGCCGTCTGGGCAGCAAGATCATCGAGGGTATCTTTCAAATAACCTGCCCTGTTATAGGTACAGATTGCGATTGTTATTCGTGGTTTGCTTTGCATAAATTTTGAATCACAGGATAATCATTTTTAATATGATTTTGAGTTGATAAATATCAGATAATCTGGGTGGCTTCAGTTTTTACTACGGAAGCATTCAATCCGCGCAGCAATATAAACAATAGCTAAAACAAGAATTTTGACAAATCAGCAGCCACTTGTATCGGCCTACATCCCAACGCGAAACCGGGCAGGGACCGGAACTCTTGAACGTGCCATACGCTCCATTCTGGAACAGACCTGGGGAAATCTTGAAATTGTGGTTGTGGATGATGCCTCGGAAGATGAAACCCCGAAACTTTTGTCCGCCCTGGCGAAAGAGCATCCTTTCAAAATCATCCGAAATGAAGATCCAAAAGGTGCAGCAGCAAGCCGGAACATTGCAATTGAACACGCAAAAGGAGAATTTGTTGCAGGGCTGGATGATGATGATTACTGGCGGCCGAAACGGATCGAGAGGCTGATGGAGGAGTTTGATAAAGGATACTGTGGGGTTTGTTCGAATGACCGGATGGTATTCGGAGAAAAGGAGATTGTCTGGAAAAAGAAACCGGTGATTACGCTTCAGGACCTGCTTTACTACAACCAGGTAGGTAACCAGATTCTCACGAAAAAAAAATATATCCGGGAAGTTGGCGGATATGATGAGTTACTTCCATCAGCACAGGATTATGATCTGTGGATACGCCTTGCTCACGATTTTGGTCCGGTTAAAACGGCTCCTCACACACTTCAGGTGGTTAATATGAGTGAGGAACGAGAGAGCATTACCACATCAGGTAAAAAAGTGGAAGGATACCGGGTATGTTTTGAAAAGCATAAACACAGGATGAGTCAAGAGCAAAGAACCTATCAAAAATATCGGATCAAACTGTCCGCAGGTGAACCGGTTTCGTGGCTTGAGATGTTCCGTTCGGTGCCGTCCCACCTGATGGTCAAAGAGATCACAAGGAAGCTATTTATTTGATTTTTTTGAAGGCAGGGAAATGCTTTAAAGCCTCAACAACTCCCCATACCTCTTATCCACCTCATCCGGTACAAATCGGTTGAAACCATTACCGGGAAAGTTTGTCAGTTCACCAAAATAGATGCGGTCTGATGTGAGGTAGAGATCCACGCGGATGAAATTGAAATCAGCCGAAAGTTTTTCTGCAACCGTTATCGCATCACCAATATGAGATGGCAGGTTTACTTCAGCCGGTTTTTTTTTCTGATATTCCGGAATCCGGAATGAGAGGTCGAGCTGCTTAAGGTTTTCATCAAAAAAGTTTCTCACCGTTTTGCCGGGTGAATATAGAAATTGGTAAAAGACTTTCACTTTACCATGAAAACAGAAGAATTTGTATTCAACGGTATCGGACAAGAGTTTTTCAGCGATGATTTGAGGTTGGATACCTTCATAAACCCACTCTTTACCAATTTTTGAATAATCGGTACTCAGCCACTTTTCGGTCAATGCCTGAACCGTTTCGAAGGACTCGTCCGATTTGTCATGTACCAGCTTTACCATCGCTGAACCGTGAGTCGCTTTCAGTACAAAAGATTTCGGAAGGAGATCCCACTCTTTTAAAGTGAGCCGGTCGTAACAGCCCAGGAGAGGGATCAGGTAGTTTGCACCTGCCTTTTTTTTCACGTAGCTACGTACTTTGAACCGGTCGGCCACCCGTCGCCTGAGGTCAGTACGTTCGTGCAGTTTGAGATACTGGATTTTCTCGGACAAGCGTTCCGGGTTTTCGAGATCCGGGAAGAATCCATTTTCGAGCCTGTATCGCACCTGGATGTACAGACGCTCCGTCAGCAGATGCCTGAATACTCCCCAAAACAGTTTATGGAGAATCTTCTGCAGCATTAGCTTTCGTTTTCCGGTACTTCAGCATCGTTTTCTTTCCGCCGTTTCCAGGTGATGAAGCCGCCAAAAATTCCAGATCCAAACAAAAGAATGGTTCCGATGAAAGCGAGTCGGTTTCCGGTTGAATACCAGACCGGATCGAGCACCATTTCAAGAGTGTGATCACCAGCCGGGATTTGGAAACCGCGCAGTACATAGTTAGTTCGGATGATATCGATCTCTTCACCGTTCAGAGTGGCCGTCCATCCTGGCGGATACCAGATTTCACTGAGCACCAGAAAACCGGGTTCGCTGCGTGTGATATCTAGCGAGATTCGGTTGGCGTTATATTCAGTCACATGCACTGTGGCTGCCGTATCGGGCTGAACCTGCAGTGCTCTTTCTTCAGCAATAAAGGCTGTTTCGGACGGATCAAAATTTTCGGAAATTCGGCTTAATACATCAGGTTGGGTATCCAGAATTTCAACTTCATCAACAAAAAAGGCTTTCGGCAATACCTCTTCGTTTTCGAGCACAAACCCCTCGCTGCCTTCATAAACCACTTCATAACCGGCCATGCCGATCGGCTGGATGGCGGTGATGAATTTCACATTAAGCATATTCATAAGCCCGCTGTTCAGACCGGCAGCGGGTGAAACAAACGCCTCGTCAATCAGATCCTGGTAGTAACCCAGTTTGGCCCCGGAGTATCCGCCGGCAGTCGGATAAAAGTAGGACGGTATCGCATTGTTGAACGGATTATCGAGGAAGGGTAACACACGGTAAGGCCAGCCCTCTTCATTCCGGATATTATCCTGTATGAACTGGTCGATCGGACGTTTTTCCTGTTCAATTACATCCTCTCTTGTCAGGTTTTGATCCACCAGCGATCGTTCGCTCAGGTAGCGTGAGTCTACACTGATCAGATCATAAGCGAGGATAATACAGAAGGCAATCACACCAGCTGATAACGGGATTTTTCGAATGCCCATGCCCCATAAAATCCCGATGCCAATCAGAAATAGTGCTGCGAAACGAAAGGTATCTCCATACGCGAGTTCCTCGCGGTCGGGAATCAGTTCACCATGAATAATCCTTGAAACAGTTTGAGAGACGCGGGGATCGTCAACCGAAACATTGTTTTGCTGGGCGATCTGCTGGGCGAGTTGCTGGCGTTCACCCGGTTTTTCAAACGAGAGCAGCTGATACCCCGCAAATACGGCCATCAACGCAAATGCGGCTGCAACCAACAGAGGTTTGTGCCACTCTTTTTTGGCTTTGACAGATTTGATTTGGTCGGTCATCCAGTCCAGGCCCAAAACAGCAGGAATGGTAAAACAGAAGAGGGTAATCATCAGCCACATCTCAGGTACGCGGAATTTATCGAACAGCGGAAAATAGTCGAACATCAGGTTGTTCAGCGCACCGAAGTGTTCGCCCAAAGAGAAAAAGAGAGTGGCAATTCCGGGGCCGAGGAACACCCATTTCAGAGTGTGTTTCGATTTCATCACACCAATCACAAAAAAGAGGAAAGCCAGAGCCCCAAAGTAGTGCGGACCGCTGGTGAAGGTTTTTGGGCCCCAATAGAGTTCTGATCCCCCGTACGCTCCCGGTATCAGCAGGGTGAGCAGTTCACCCCATCCCTGTGACCAGGCGAAGGCATAATCACGGGAAAGGCCTTCGGTGCCGGCCAGTTCCGACCCGCCCCTCATGCTGAAAGGCGAATATTCCATCGTACTCCAGTAGAGCTGTACGGTGATCAGCACTGCGAGTACAGCGGCTCCAATCAGCCACCCGGTATGCACCAGGAAGGGTTTGGAGTCGCCAGAACGGATCGCCTTCACCAGGTCATAAATAAAGAGTGTACCGAGCGGAAAGAGGAAAAAGTAGGTAACCTGTGGATGGTATGCACGCAAATGCAGAGTGAGAGCCAGTCCGAATATAAAGAAGGCGAGCCACCGGTTCAGTTGAGTGCGCGTGAGAAGAAAATAGCCGTTGTAGAGCCATGGAATGTAAATATAAGCCAGGAATTTGGCGTTATGTCCCGCCCCTATGATAATGGGAATGTAAGTGGTAAAACCGATGATAATAGCTCCGAACACAGCTGATAGCGGCCGTGCTCCCATAAGCAGAAACATCAGATAGGCACCACCAAGCAAAATCCACATTTCAGCAGCGGGATAGATAAATCGAAAAAAGCGAAGCAGTGTGTTGTCGAGATTGCTGATTTGGGGCGGATGCGAAACGGTAGTGGCAGGCATTCCTGAAAACATATTTGCTACCCAGTGAGCGGTTTCGTCGTGCTCCTGCTGGTGCTGGATGAGCGATTCGGCTCCCGCCCGCCACTGAATGACATCATGACCCATGTACTGCTGTCCGCCGATGATGGATGCGTGATAAAGGAAGAGCGGAAGAATAAACAAAAAAAGCAGTGCAAAGATATGCTGCTTACGGGCGGGGAGAGATTCCCAAAAGTCAGGTGGAGGGAGCGATTGTTTCCGTTTTTTTTTGTTCCGTTTGGCGGCCATTGAATAAGTTTAGCAGATGAATATGGATGAATGCTGAATTTCGAACACTGGAATAACGAATATTGAAAATCTGTTCATCATTCAGTTTTCCGTATTAGGGATTTGTTATTCAATGACTCTTGGAACGCGGAAATAATCAGAATCGGCATCCGGGGCATTTTTCAGGGCGTCTTCGTGACTGACCGGTTCTCTGGCGTCATCTTTTCGGAAAGAAGATGCTGTGACTTCCGTTACATGCTCAAGCGGCTCCACACCTGTGGTATCAACTTCGTTCAGGGTATCGATGTAGCCAAGGATTTTGTTCATATCTTTTTTCAGGCTTTCTGCCTCTTTATCGCTGAGCTGCAAGCGTGCCAGGTTCGCAACGTAGTGGACATCTTCTTTAGTTACTGACATGTTTCTTATATTAAATCTTTTAAAAATCGTTATTTAAGTTTATGGGAATGCTTTTTTCCCTAAAAAATTTCATTTCTTCAGGAAACCTTTAATTTAACAAACATTTTGCAAAACCATAAGGCAACATGGTGTTGTAGTTAATCCATTTTATATAAAAAGAAATACATAACCGAGTCTTTTTATTACAAAGATAGCATAAGCGTCTCGCTTGTCGCTTGTGCACTTTTACTCAAAAAGACGTTAACTTACAGGCCCGGAATTTCAGAGTGAGGCCGGATCAGAAAACACAATTCTAAAGATCAACTAGCAAGCAGAAAAAAAAAGGATTTTATGTTAATTGGACTTTGCTCAGATTCACACGATCACGTAGAACATATAAAAAAAGCAGTTGCCTATTTTAGGGAAAGAGAGGTGGTGAAAGTGATTCACGCCGGCGATTACTGCAGCCCGTTTACCATTCCGTTGTTTGATGGGCTCCCTTTGCATGGTATTTTTGGGAATAATGATGGGGATAAATACGTGCTTATGAAAAAGTTTGAATCGATCGGTGCTACTCTCCATGGCGATTTTTACGCTTTTGAACTGGATGCTGTAAAATTTGCCGTTTACCACGGAACCTATCCCGAAATCACAGAGAGTCTGGAACTTTGCGGAAAGTATGACGTGGTTGTTTCCGGTCACACTCATGAACCTCGCCTCGATACAATCAGCAATACCATCTCTATCAATCCCGGAAGTGTGAACGGTTTTGACGGGGATGCTATGGCTGCACTTTTCGACACCAATAACCGGAAAGTGCAGTTCAAAGAGCTGAATTGATCAGTTGTGGTTCAGCTCATCAGGTCAAAATTCTGAAAGGGAACCTTACTCTTAATTTCCTCTCCTAACGGTTGAATTAAGAGAAATGAGTATTCAGTTTTTGGCTGATGACAGAAAAAAGTTGCGTTTCCGAAACAGCACCAGCCTGTTGCCAGAGAATCTTTCCTTTTCGAAACAGAATCAGCGTGGGTACACCACGAACATTGTACCTTGCTGCAGCCTTTGGGTTTTTATCTACATCAATTTTGATGATGTTGAGACTGGAACCCATTCTTTTTTTCAGTTTCTTGAGAACGGGATTCATCATTTTGCAGGGAGCACACCAGTCGGCATAAAAGTCTACAAGCACCGGGGTTTCTCCCCTGATGATTTCGGAAAAAACGGGTTTCTTTTTTTCTTTTGTATCCATCTCACCTGATATTTTAGATTGTATTTGTAAAACGCTTGATGATTCCTGAATATTTTCCATCGGCGGCAGAATGCAATATAGATAAATGTATACCGGAGTTGTCCGATTTTTTTAAAAAAACATTCCAATTCATTCTGAAAAGATATATCATTCCGTGAATTAAAAATGACTGATAAAAAAAATTGAAATGCAGGTATATTTAAACGGCTCGTATTTAGATCATAAAGAAGCCGCAGTTTCTGTTAGTGATCGCGGCTTTGTTTTCGGTGATGGAATTTATGAAGTAACCCGTGTAGTAAACGGACGTTTTTTTAAAGAAAAAGAACACCTTGAGCGGCTTGAAGAGGGGTTGGCAGGGTTGAAAATCAATCTTGATGAAACCCGGAAAAAACAGATTCCCGAAATCAGCCGGGAACTTCTCAAACGAAACGGACATACCGAAGGTGAGGCGGCTGTATACCTTCAGATAACCCGCGGATCTGCCTGGCCGCGCACACACACGTTTCCTGATCCGGAGGTGCCCCCAACACTTTATCTTGCAACCAGCCCCTTTACACCGCATACCAAACTGCATGAAACCGGTGTGGATGCTATCACCATTTCGGATGTTCGATGGGCCCGGTGCTACCTCAAAACCGTTAACCTGTTGCCTAACACACTTGCGAAGCAGCAGGCTGAAGACGCGGGAGTAAACAGTGCTGTGATGATTCGCGATGGTATGGTGACCGAAAGCCCGAATGCTAATATTTTTGGTGTGAAGGACGGAGCGTTGTACACGTATCCGGCTACCAACTATATCCTGAACGGTATCACCCGCCGGACGGTGCTTGAGATTGCCGAAGAGAGGGGAATACCTGTACATTACACCCCTGTAAGTGAGCAGGAATTGTTCGAACTGGATGAGCTTTTCTTTTCCGGCACCACTACAGATATCCAGCCGGTAACCGTTCTTGACGGAAAAAATATCGGAACCGGAAAACCCGGGCCAGTTGTGAGGCAAATACAGGAAGGGTACCGGGAGAGGTTGTATGGAGAATAAAATAATTTGTCCGAACTTATAAAAAAGCACATCATAAGTAGTAGTTTCCCCTAAGTCTTCGCCAAAAGGTAGGATATCTGCTCAACTCAAATTAAGGGTTTCCCTGATTTTAGCGGGATTCAGTAATTGGTATTGTTAAGCAAAACAAAACACCAACTACTAAACCCCGAAATTATGGAAACCCTTAGAACATTAAAGAGCGAAGAGAAAAGGTATACAACAATCCTGAACGAAGCTGAACTGGCTTATTTCGAGGCACTGATTATTAATAAAAAAGAGGATACACAGAAAGAACTGAAGTATCTGCTGGGTTCACTGGAGGATATCCGTTCATCCGACGATGACGACGTTTCATCTGTTGATCACCACATGGGCGACATGGGCAGTATCGAAGAGAGTCTTGATTTGACTAACCGCCTGATCCAGAGAAATATCAAATTTATCAAGGAGCTGGACCGTGCACTGGAGAGAATTAAAAACGGAACCTATGGTATTTGCCGGGCAACGGGTAAACCCATCGAGAAGGGACGACTTGAGTTCGCACCACACACCCGCTACAGTATTGCTGCCAAAAACAGCGGACTGGACAAAAAAGCGGTGATAGCCTGAATATTTTGACAGAGAGATGTTTAATTAAATAGAGAGAATTATTGATTGAATTATAATCCGGTCGGGGGTTCCGGATATAAAAAAAGCCCGTCTCGGCAAGACGGGCTTTCATTTTTTAAAAAAGCTTTTTTTGCTTATTCGTATGTAAGGCTGCGAACGTTTACAGCACTCAGGCCTTTCGGTGTTTCTTCAACTTCATATTCAACTTCTTCATTCTCTTCCAGGCCCTGGTTGCGGCCTAAATTCTCCACATTATTTCTGTGTACAAAAATGTCTTTGCTTCCGTCAGCTGGCTTGATGAATCCAAATCCTTTTTCGGTGTCAAACCACTTTACGTTTCCTTGTTGTGTCATTGTATTACTAAGTATTGGTATTGTTAATGCACCCGAGAAAAGTTTCAAAGAGTAGAATTGGGTTAACGCATCATTCCTGAGAAGGGCTTTGCCAAGGGTGTTGTTATAATGAAAGCTCTAAGTTACTGGTTCTGATTATCAATAGCTATTTCTGGCATAAATTTATTGGTATAATTCTTTAAAAAAACGGTTTGAAGGGAGTATTTAGCAAATCTCACCCGATTCGGGGTCAATATAACAGCCGTCACCACTCAAGGAACGCTGCCAGGAGAGCTCTTTTTCAAGTTTGAGGAACCAGTTTTCTATTTCGGATTCTATAATTTTGTGTTGCCCGTCGCGGATGTAAAAGCCCCATTCCGATTCTTCCGGCAGCTCTTTTACCCGGTAGGCCAGTACCAGTTCATCCAGTTTTTGGATGATTTCATCGGCCACAGGCTGGGTTTTTTTCCGATAGAGAGTAATCATCGAAGCATATGTCTGAAATGTGAAATATCACCTTTGGAGGTTTGATGCAATTGAATCAAAAGAAACTCTTTTTTTCTGTTAATTCCATCTTTTTTTTGGTATGATAAACGAAACTAAAATTACAATTTTTTATGCTGAAAGAAACACATCCGCTCTATGGTGCTTCCCGCCTTTTGGAATATTACAAAATGATGACGGAGAAAGCCATAACCCGGATAACCGGAGAGCAGCTTCGTACACCTCAGCAGCCGGGGCTGAATTCGGTTTCTGTTTTGATGAAGCATCTTGCCGGAAATTTTCTTTCGAGGTGGACTAACTTCCGAACCGAAGACGGCGAAAAACCCTGGCGCAACCGTGACGGTGAGTTCGAAGATGATTTTAAATCTGTAAAAGAATTAATGGACTACTGGGAAAAAGGTTGGAACTGTTTGTTTAATGCGATTCAAACC
This sequence comes from Balneolaceae bacterium, assembly GCA_020832285.1. GTDB lineage: Bacteria > Bacteroidota > Rhodothermia > Balneolales > Balneolaceae > Rhodohalobacter. Next base: position 115,265 of record JAFIFB010000129.1, on the reverse strand, counting down.
ATCCGTGAGGATGAGATATCTGATATCATCTATATCCGTAATGAAGGCCATACGATTCAGGAAGCGGTTGAACGCCAGCTCGCGCATGTTGCCTACCATACCGGCCAGATTGTCTACATCTGTAAAGTGTTTGCGGGTGACGAGTGGCAAAGCCTCACGATCCCGAAAGGAAAAACCGATGAGTATAACCGGAAAAAATTTTCAGAAAAAAAGTCCCGGGGAATCTACCGCGACCGAACCTGATGGGACAGAATGAAAAAGGGAAAAATCAGGTTTCACGCTGCATTAAAATTTACGAAATTAGCCCACTGCCGGAACCTGTTTCTTTAACGTATGACCCCGTATAAAAACCTGCTTACTGACACATTTTGTGAGTCAATATATAAGGTTATCATAAATTTTTGATATACATCTTGCAATCATTTAAATGAAATAAAAATCGAATAGACAATATGGAGAAGAAACCAGCAGTAGCAGCGGATAATATTGGCAGAGTTTTATTTTTATCACTGGCAGCAGCTTTAGGAGGCTTTCTGTTTGGATTTGACAGCGGTGTAATTAACGGAACAGTCGATGCACTTCAGAATGCGTTTGATTCAGATGCGGTGGGCACCGGATTTAATGTGGCGTCGATGCTTCTTGGCTGCGCTGTGGGTGCATTCTTTGCCGGAAACCTGGCTGACAAGTTTGGGCGAAAACCGGTGATGATTATCACAGCAGTCGCATTTATTTTCAGTGCATGGGGTTCGGGGATTGCAGGCAGCTCTGGTCAGTTTGTGGCCGCTCGGATTCTGGGTGGATTGGCCGTGGGTGCAGCCAGTATTCTGGCGCCTGCATACATAAGTGAGATTGCACCGGCACGAATCCGGGGAAGCCTGGCTACACTACAGCAGCTTATGATTGTAATTGGACTTTTTATGGCATTTCTCAGCAACTACTGGCTGGCTGGCCTCGCAGGTGGAGCTTCGGAGGCTCACTGGCTGGGTTACGAAGCATGGCAGTGGATGTTTTGGATGGAAATTTTCCCCGCTTCTGTCTTTTTATGCTGCCTCTTTTTTATTCCCGAATCGCCGAGATACCTTGTAGCCGCCGGGAAAGAGGATGAAGCCAGAGAAGTTCTCACCAGTTTATCGGATGCAGTGGATGCCGATGCAAAGGTGACAGATATCAAATCTACACTCCGAAAAGACAGCAAGCCCGGCCTGCGAGATGTGATCAATAAATACACGGGTAACATTCATCCGATTGTTTGGGCAGGTGTGGGCCTGGCAGCACTTCAGCAGTTTACAGGAATTAACGTGGTGTTTTATTACGGGGCCACACTCTGGCAGGCAGCCGGATTTACAGAGGCAGATGCCTTATTGCAGAATGTAATCAGTGGTTCGGTGAATATACTCTTTACATTTGTAGCCATCGCACTTGTAGACAAGGTGGGCCGTAAACCGCTGCTGCTAATCGGCGCCTTGGGGCAGGCTGTGATGCTGGGAGTTCTTGCACTCATTTTCGGAACTGCTGCCGTTGCAGATGGTGGGGATCTGATACTGGAAGGCAATGCCGGTCTGTATGCCCTGCTTTCAGCCAATGCTTACATCGCATTCTTTGCTTTCTCTTGGGGACCGGTTATGTGGGTCATGCTTGGTGAGATGTTTCCGAATCAGTTCCGTGGTGCAGCACTCGCCATCTGCGGACTCGTACAGTGGGGGGCGAATTTCATGATTACCATGACCTTCCCGATTTTGCTTGGGAGCATTGGTCTTGGATTCTCCTACGGTATCTACGCCTCATTTGGAGTTATCGCCTACTTTTTTGTGAGGAAGTTTGTGAAGGAAACCAAAGGCCGGACTCTCGAAGATATGTCGCGGGATGTGAAACAGTAATCGATTGAGCTGAAAAGATGTTCTGAAAAATGGAGTACTTGCCGGCAGGATAACTCCATTTTTTAACAGGCGTTTTTAAAGCATGTCATCTACAAAATTTGGCGACTGGTGATGGAAATCGATGCCTGCAAGCCCCGAGCTCGTATATCCCATATGCTGGACCAGAGAATAATTCAGGGCCAGTAAAGGTAAATCATATTCTTTGGCGTAAGTCCTTACTGCAAAGTCGTGAGGTTCATCTTCCAGAACCAATCCATCAAGAAGCCATCTGGCAAGGTCTTTTTTTGTGAATTCATCATACATCATGGCCTGAAGGCCAAAAAAGGATCGAAATGGATAGTTTACAAGTTCAAAATACCCTTTGGGTTTCCAGTTCCTGTAAGCATAAAGAGCAATAATGTACCGCTCCGTTTGAATCAGGCTTTTGACCTTCTCAAGATGTTCGGGAAAGTTTTTAGAGACTATAACGTCATCTTCAAAAATAATTCCTTCTGTACTGTAAAGTAGAGCCATAGCATAGTTTAGCTTGGTATTGTGCTGCATCGTTTTGAACGGCTGAGGTGTCATAATCTTGATGCGATTGTCTGTTACAGGCTGATGTACATCCTCCTTTTGCCAGACGATTTCAACCGAACAGCCAACGGGAATGGATCTGATCGTTTGCTCCAGATAGGATGGTTCGCGGTCGTATGTATAAATTGTAATGGTCATTGAAAAAGGTTGTTTTACAGATAATCCGATATTAAAGTAAAGCCCTGAAAAAAATGATGATTTTTATTCTCATGAAAATGAAAAGAACTTGCTTTGCTACATTGACAAAACATCTTTAAAATCATCTATAAAGTTCATGTAAAGGTCGTGATTTGCCGGGTCAGGTTTTTGATCGGGTAAGTTCTGAACCAGAGAATAATTCAGAACAAATAGCGGAATATCAAATTCATTGCAGTAAGATTTGATTGCGTCTTTGTACCCTTTTTCAGGCAGTGTCATTCCCTGCAGAATCCATGTGGCCAGTTCGGTTTTGGTCACGGGATCAAAAAACAACGCTCTTGTTTCGGATAATTGATAAACCGGGAGATCGATCAGCTCGATGTTGCCGGTATCTTTAAAATAAAGATCTGATCCGAGTGAGATGATATATCGTTCTGTAGATAGAGCCTTTTTTACCTCATCCAGATAGTGAGAAAAATTGAATGAAAGGAGTGAAGGGTTTTCAACAATCAGCCCGTCTGAAGAATAGAGCATTGCCATGGCATAATTAAACCGAATGTTGCTTTCTGTATCGGAGTAGGGCAGAGGTGTAGATAGTTTCACTCGCTCATCCGTGACGGTTTCATGAATGTCCTTTTTTTGCCATATTATTTCGCAGGAAAAATCATCAGGGAAGCTTGCTATGGTTTTTTGCCATCCCCCGGCAGCGGGCTGATGCAATACAAGAGTGATGGTCATATAAAATAGTTGAAAATCGTTGGTATAAGTAAAGCCAGTTGAACTGAGATGAAAAATCATCAGTTATGGGCCGGATTGAGATGGTTTCAGAGAATCAGTTCCTGCCAAATATATTTATTTTAGACTTTACCTGAAAAAACAGTGCCGTGGTCATACCTTTTTTATGATATGATGGTACCTGTTCATTAGAACAATTAGAACTTTGGTCTAAATGTGTGATAAAATGAATGGTGTTTACAGTGTTTATTGATGCGTACGGCTTGTTAAAAATGAGGTATGCTAATTGAAGAGTAGTGTTAAATCGGATATCGGCGGCTCGCCACTCTCACTGCGGTTATTGTTACTGGTTTAATTGGAAGGTTAGATAGAAATTCAATTGATTTATGTGAATGGATGATTGTCCGAAATACTCTTTAGTTTTATTATTTTTCAGTACCAGGCAAGTGTCTGACCTGCATATGAATTTAAATGTTAAATGTTTGTCATTGGAATAAAGGCCACACATATATTCCTTATTATTTTTGCACCTTTCTCAACATCCCCCTATTATTTGAAAAATTTTAATCTGAATCGATTTTAAAAACTTATGTCAAAAGAAAAAATTAATATTATTGTTGTAGGCTGTGGAAACATGGGAACATCTCATGCCCGTGCATATCACAAACTGGAAGATTTTAACATTGTTGGTCTCGTTGACAGGAATAACGACAACCTGGATCGATTAACGAATGAAATGGGTGACTATGCGACGTTTAACGATTTTGACGAAGCACTTGCCAAAACCAACCCCGATGCAGTCTGTATTGCCACATACCCTAAAACTCATGCTGAACTAACTATAAAAGCACTTGAAAAAGGTGCTCATGTATTTGTTGAAAAACCAATTGCTGAAACCATAGAAGATGCTGAAGCAATTGTATCTGCAGCTGAAAAAGCCGGTAAAAAAGTGGTTGTGGGTTACATTCTCAGGCATCATCCCGGATGGAAGAAGTTTATTGATGTAGCAGGGCAGCTGGGTAAGCCGCTTGTTATGAGGATGAACCTTAATCAGCAGAGTTCAGAAAAAGAGTGGAAGGTTCATAAAAGTATTATGGAAGCCATGTCGCCAATTGTAGATTGTGGTGTTCACTATGTAGATGTGATGTGCCAAATGACTAAAGCGAAGCCAATTAGTGTATCTGCTATCGGTGCGAGGCTTTCCGATGAAATTGATCCCGATCAGTATAACTACGGACAGCTTCAGGTTCGGTTTGATGATGGTTCGGTGGGCTGGTATGAATCGGGGTGGGGGCCTATGATCAGTGAGCAGGCCTTTTTTATTAAAGATGTGATGGGGCCAAAAGGAAGCGTCAGTATCAGTAAGAACACCTTCGATCTGCCGCGTGGTTCCTCTGCCGATATCGGAGAGCACACTTCCGTTCGAAAACTTCATCTTCACCATTCTGACAGGGATAAAAACGGGAAGCTTACAAAAGATGATGAAATGATCGAAGCAGCAGATGAGCCGGGTCATGATGAACTCTGCTATCTTGAGCAGGAATTTTTCCTGAAGTCTATTAAAGAAGACCTTGACTTGAGTGACCATTTGAGCGAAGTGGTTCACACTCTGAAAATTGTACTTGCCAGTGATGAATCTGTGAAAACCGGTAAAACGGTTGAGCTGGATTAAATCCAAAATGTAACCTCCGGGTGTTTCAAACTCCCGGAGGATTTTCAAATTTCTCTGAAAAAATGAACCGACTTAAGCCGGCACTTGTAACAGTATTGTTTATTTGCCTGACAGCCTGTAGTGACGACCTGCCTTCAACGGACTTCTCTTTTAGTGAACCTGTACTGCTGAGCGACAACGGCGGCTGGTGTTGGTTTCAGGGGCCGCGTATCGTTACTGACGGCGATTATGTGCTGATCGGGTCGGTGGCTATCGGTGATGAAGGTGACGAACGCCGGGGCAATGTGGATGCTGTTGTTTATCACCCCGAAAGCGGTGAAACCTTCACATCAACCCTGTCGGAAAACCTTCAGACCAATGATCACGCAACCCCCGGGTTTTTATTGAGGCCCGACGGGAGATGGCTTTCGGTATACACCCGGCACGGAAACGATAATTTTCTGCACTACCGCATCAGTGAACCGGGTGATCCGTCGCAATGGGGTGAGGAGAGGCAATACATACCAAGTGAAGAGACTCGCATCACCTACTCCAATCTCTACATGATGGAAGAGGAAGATGGCCGCATCTACAACTTTTTCAGGGGACTGGATAATTCCTGGAAACCTTCATTTGTCTATTCCGACGATCTGGGTGAGAACTGGCAGACAGGAAATATATTTATCGAGGTGCCGACCGAAGAACGTCACCGTCCCTACGTGATCTATACCGACAATGGGCGTGACACGATCCACATGTCCTATACAGAGGGGCATCCGCGTAATTACAACAACAGCATTTACCACATCTATTACCGTGATGGAATTCTGCACCAGAGCGATGGCACTGAAATTGCATCCCTTGAAGAAGGCCTTGAGATGCCGGAAGAGGGAACACTGGTTTATGAGGGTTCGGCAGACAGCGTTCACTGGACGACAGATTTGGTTCTCGATAATGAGGATCATCCGCGAATGGTCTTTTCCACCAAACGAAATGACACGGAATTAGGACAGGTGGAAGACGGAAATGACCAGCGTTACCACTACGGACGCTGGGACGGGGAGCAGTGGCATGTTCACGAAATCGCCTATGCCGGTTCCAGCCTCTATCCCGGCGAGTATGAGTACACCGGCCTGGCTGCCATCGACCCCCGCAATCCCGATGTAGTGTACATCTCCGCTGATGTCGACCCCGTAACCAATGAACCGCTCATCAGCGAAACAACCGGAAACCGTCAGTATGAAATGTTCCGCGGAGAAACTAATGACGGCGGCCAGACCTGGGAATGGAAACCCATCACCCAAAACTCCACCGCCGATAACCTGCGTCCCGTAGCCGTGCAACTGGATGAAAACCAAACCTTCCTTGCCTGGCTTCATGGCGAATACCGCACCTACACCGATTACACCCAGGAAATTTTGGGGCTTCTATTGGAGTGACAAAAACGGGTATTTCACAATTATCATTCTGCTCCATACTCGTTTCACTGCTCTGCTGTGAAACACTCTGTTTGTTCTCGTTACACTGCTCCGCTGTGTAACTTCCTGTCTATGCAGCTCTGCTGCACATAAATTGATAAAACTGACATACTACACGTTAGCTTTGAAGTTTCAGGTATTGATCTGAGGTCTCGTTTTACTACGTACTCTGGATATTATAATTCACCTGCATTGATATCGTGAGGTAAGGCAAGAATTTGAATAGCAGTTACCTGATAAACACATGATTCAACATAGCCATATTTTCTCAATCCTTACTGCCACCGGGTTTTTCTTTTACCAGGTTCGGCGGCAATGAACGGCCGGGGTGTAATCTACGTGCTTTTGCAGGTTTCATCGGCAGGTCTAAAAAGTCGATGGGAATTTCCTCCGGGTCAGCGTGGACATGGACATCGGCGGCGGTCATTTTTGAGGAGGGGTTATTGCGGCTGGGATTATCGCGATTGTGAATGGCTTCTTCGGTAGCTGTGCGAGCTATGCGGCTGGCAAGGATGCCATCATTTGCGCTGGGCATATCACCGGGTTTTCCGCTTGCCAAAGCTTTGGCAAACTCTCTGTACATACCGGCAAAACTTTTCTCTGGATGCCAGGGAAGGTACTGTGTGCCGTGTGAGTTTCGCAACTCGAATGAATGCTCTTCTCGATTATACCGTATTACGCCATCCGTACCAATCAATTCATACTGGAAATGTGTCCGCGGATCCCGGGAGGTAGAATTGTAGGAGAAACTCACTTCAACCTTTGTATGTGCTCCGCAGACGTGTCCCATATGCAGATATACATGATCCGGGGCTTCGTAGGTGTCCAGCCAGACCCCGATGCCATGCTGCCACTCCACTTCAGATTCGAGCCACCATCGAGCCAGATCTATCTGGTGAACGCCACAATCCACAAGCGGTCCGCCCTCATCCATACGTCCCTTTCTTAAGGCAGTATCCACCTGCTCACCGTCCTCATTAATTTCCCATTTACCGTGCAGGTGCCAGTTATAGATGAGACGCAGCAACCGTACCTCACCGATTGCCCGTTCCCGGATGAGCCTGTGGATGTCGATGGAACTTTGGGAGAAGCGATAATTAAAACCGATAAAAAACTTCAGCCCTGCATTGTTCATGACCTTCTCCATCTCAAGCATATCTTTTTCGGTCATAGCCAGTGGTTTTTCGCATAAAACGTGCTTTTGTGCTTTGGCAGCATCCAGCACGTTTTTGTGGTGAACCGGTGCCGGGGTGCAAATAACAACAGCATCGATATCGGAGGAGTAAAACTCCTCTTCTGTTTTATATGCATGCGGCACTGAAAAGTGCTGCTGCAACTCTACAGCACGATCGAAGTTGCGATCATAAAGTGCGTAGATTTGAAGCTCTGGTACCTGTTTGATCGCGGGTAAATGTCCCTGCTCAGCGATCATTCCGCAACCGATTAATCCGATTTTTAACATATTAATACCATAACTCCCATTAAATCAATACAATCAGTCTGAAATTCAACCTGTTGGATAATTTTCGTTCCATTAAAAATACAAGATCCTCTTTATCGTGAATATGATAACAAAATAGCTGAATGCCTGCAAAAAGGTAGAAAGAATCGATGGCCTCTGACCAGGCAAGACAGACAGGGCTCATGTCCCGTAAACTGAAATACAGAATCTGAATTTACCGGGTCGTCGTATCCACCAGTCCAATTGTCTGTATACTTTTTTGATGTACAGATAGATTTTTTCAGGACAAAATCCTTTTAAATGGAAGAAAAATCTGTCATCTGCCAGCCAATCCTTCTATCTTCATAATTTATACGAGATCACTTCCATCTTATTTTTAACCATCATCACTCAAAAACTTGAATAAAGAACTTCAAATTTTAAATAAACTTTACCCGCTCGCTCTGGAACTTCAAGACCTGGCACCCTGGCAGTGGATGTTTGAAACGGAATTATTTGGTGTGCAGCTCCCGGATTCAGACACTCCTTATTTTGTGAGTATCATGGGTTCGGCCGGGCAATTTAATGCCGTTTCCATCTATGAAGGCGTACATGCGGCAGAACAAATTTTGTGGATCCAGGGATATCAAGAAGAAGTTATGCCGGATGATATCCTCCTGATTCCTCATTTGATGGTATCGTTTGATAATCGGCAGCTTTTACAACCGGATGAAAGCCAGCGAATCAAAGATCTGGACTATGCTATGAATGAGAGAAAACAGTGGCCGGTTTTTCAACAGGTGATTCCCGGCCATCCGCATATGTTCCCTGAGTTGTCCAGGCTAAGGGATTTAATTCCGGTACTGGAACAAACCCTGAATGTCGTCCGGCGCACCCGGGATGAAGAATTTGCATTCATTGAAAGAACTCAAGAAGGAGTTAGCGGACTTTTCCGGATTTCGGAAGACGGCCAATGGCGTGATCAATATAAGGAGATGCTGAACACCTTCAAGCCGGCTTCCATACCAGCCTCAAACAGAATGGCAGCACAACTGAACCGAATTCCGAAAGAGAAGGTTGTACTTGAAGTGGATCTTGCCCTGATGCCAAATCCGGTTATGGACAGAGATCCGTCGTATTTTCCATTTATTCTTTTATTGGTTGAAAAAGAGTCCGGATACATCGTCCATTTTGAATTGCTGACACCACATCCCAACGTTGACGAAATGTTTGCCGGTAGTGGCAGGAAACTGCTTGAAGCACTGATCAATCAGAAAATTCATCCTCAGGAAATACAGATTAGATCAAAGCGTCTGCAGCCTGTTCTAAATAAATCATTTGCCGGTACCTCTGTTCATCTCAAAAGTCAGCGGAATCTGCCGGCTCTTGAAGAAGCCCTGGTTAGCCTGAGGAATTTTATGGGGTAACCTTTTATGCAGATCTGACATGTTTTTCATATGGTAAAGCCCTGTGTGGAAAAACCTGAGACATTTTCAAAAAAGAAATAGACATGACTGTGAACGTAACCGAAAAGAAACTGGAATTCTTCGATAAATTGCTCTCGAAGAATCCGGATCTTCAAAAACAGTTTGAGCAATTTATGAGTGAATCCGATGATTCGGAAGGAAACCCATGCCGTTTTGATAGTGGGGAATATATTTCTGAAGCGGCTCTCAGCTATATTGAGGACCTGGAGAATCTGGATTTCAGTAAGCCGGACTGGGAGATGTACACACCACGTCACAGCGGCTACATACCTGATTATGAGGCCATGGAGCACATGGCCGAAGATATGATTGCAGAAGAATTTGAGATCTTTAACTTGAGTATTATAGGAGAGATTTCTCGTGCAAAATCTGACCTTGCCCTTCTTTCACTTCCTGCCATCTATGATGCTTGCATAAAAGCCGAAATTCCGGATGAATACGATACGCTTTATGACCATCACGAATATCTTTTGGAAGGTTTACGTGTGCTGCAAACTGATGTAATCAAGGAAATTGAAAAAATGGTTCTTCCGGGGCGGCAGGTCCGTTGTTTCTTTTACGGGTTTTTTGAACATTTTCAATCCGGTTACAACGATAACGATGAATTTCTCCGGTTTTTTGAACCGCTGATGCTCAGCCTGATAACAGAACAAGAAACAGCAGAATATGTTGAAAAACTGATAAACGAACTGAATATTCCCCGGCACTTCATGCCACAAACGGCTACTGAACTGTTCCGGGTATGCGGCAATACAGCTAAATGGACCGAACAGGCCGAGGAACTTTGTGATAAGGACGTGGCTGTTGCCCGAAACCTTCTCGTTTATTATGCCGGACATGAATATGATGAATATATACGCATTTCAAAAAAATTATGGAATGCAGGTCTGTTTCAAAGAGAGTTGGGTGAATTTATCTTTCAGAATATCCGGCATGAAAATCATCCTGAGTTTTATAAAAATGTACTCCTGTGGCTTACATCCACATTCAGAAGGATCTCTTATTATAATCTGCTTCGGGATTTGATGCAGCCGGATGAGAAAAATGATTTTATCCTGCACCATAAAGGTGATCATCTGTTTTACACCGGTATGCTCGAAGCTGAGGGGCGGTATTCTGACATCCTTCAGTTTATCCGGCAACATTTTGATTCCTATAAATTCAATCAAATTATTTCTAAGCTACTTGAACCCTATCCGGAGGAGAGCTTTGCGCTTTTGAAACGTAAGGTGCTGAATACCGTTGAAACCGAAAGGGGCAGAAATGTTTATCAGATAATGGTAGAATGGCTTCGTATTGCAAAAAAGATCAAAGGTATGAACGGTCCGGTTCGTGATTTGGTGAGCCAGCTGTACGACTGGCAGCCAAGGCTTCCGGCATTAAGAGATGAGCTGAAAAAAGCGGGTTTTATAAAGCAATAAAATTTTGTTTTGGTGAATGATTGATAGTAACTCAACTAATCAGCAAATCATAAAAATGCAAAGCAGAAACTTCTCAGGCAGGTACTAACATCCCCTTAAAAAGCAGAATTAGATTTGAACTGGAATCAGTATTTTCATTATTTGATTTAAGTCCGAATCAAAATGCAGGAGTACTGAATTCATGCCAAAAAGAAGATTGAGTATCAGTAAATAAATACATTCACTTGCATGAACAATCCCGATTCCACCGATGCAATAAAAGATCCTAACCAGCTTCCGCTTTTTAACCGTGAAGCCATGATCCTGGCTGAAGGCTACCGTTGCCTTGCTGCTTTCAAAATCAGGGAAGCTGAGCAATACTTTAATGATGTACTGGATCGGAAGGGACCTGACACGGATTCAGCGGAACACGAAGAGGCACGCCGCGCACTCGAAACATGTGAAGACTGGCAGCCGCTGGTTTTGCAGAATAATCACGGAAAACCTTCTTTCTCGGTTCACAGCGGTGAGATTTACAAAAAGTTCAGTGATTACGATTTTGCAAATGTATCGGGCATCCGGCAGTTTCAAAATGCTCTGCTCCGGGCCATTACGAACCGGATGCTTGAAACCGGTCATTTCTATATTGATAAGGAGAACAAAACCTCAGCCGACTTATTAATGGAGCTTGGCCGTCATAAAAAAGCTGAAGAGGTGGTGATGCTTCAGATGGAACGGGATCCGGCGGACAACCACCTCTTCTATTGTCTTGCGGAAATTCAATGGAAAAACAACAAACGGGGAGAAGCAAAGAAGAATTATGCGCGGGGGCTTCTGTACGATCCCTGCAGGCTGCCTTACGAACGATTGGTATACAAAAAACTCTCCGAACTTATAGATGCCGAAGGTCCCGAAATGGCTCCGGCTTTTGGCTGGGTCAGAGGCATCCTTCCATTGGTGTATCTGCGGAATGATGTGGAAAGTTGCAGTAACAGGCACAGTCACGCAGTGGATTGCTACCGGTTGTTATGGGCGGCCGACAAGGCTCTGCAGAAACGCAATCTGGATTCCTGCATAGAGTATCGTAAACAGTTGAAAGCCAAAGCTCCGACATTATACGATGAATATTTTTCTCTTTTAGAGAACGGATAGCCCGCATTTCGTTTCACGGGAATCGCTTCGCTCGGTGCTCACAGAAAAAATTATGAATAAATCTATCAATTTGATTATTAATGTCTTAGCCTGCAATTTCGGTGATTGCCCCAAAAACACCCTGTCAGATGCTGCGAAATTTTCCGCCTCAGGCGGATGTGTTGTCTCAAAAATGGTTTGCTCATCGTCCGACAGCGGTCGGACTGTTTCCGCCACTATTTTCTCCCGACCGCCGTCGGGATTACCCACAACCAAATTTCTTGGCAAGAAATGCGGGATAGTGTTGTGTTACTATAAAAGTGTGGGAGAGGAGGAGGTATTTGTTTGTTGAATAATGGCAACTTTAAAGACGGATCAAAAGATGTCATGCTATCTTTATATGCCTGTTACTTCCTGCTTTCCTCCACTTGCCCCATTACCTGTTCATATAAATCTTTTGCCATTTCGGAATCCACACCGTGTTGTTTGGCCAGTGCATCCAGGTCTGGTTTATTTCCGGAATTGATGTACGGAAGCATTGAGGTGATCATCGCATTGATCTTTTTCAATTCTCCGGATTCCTTATTCGGGCTTTCGGTGTAGAACAGATGATCGTACCGGTTCAGTTTAATCTCTTTTTTGAGAATGTTTTTTATCGTTTCAATCATTATGATATTTACCCGAATGTCAGGTTCATACGAAAGTTGGTAGCCGCATTCATTCAGCCGGTTAACCAATTCCCGAAAACCCCGGTCGGTCATCGAGTAGAGGACTAAAAGTTCCTCCTTTTCATCATAATAGGCCGATGTGAAATGAGGAAACTGGTCCCAACCCATCAGCGACAATTTATACACTTCCCGGCTATACTCTACCTTAAATTTGTCTCCGAAAGCAGCCGCATCAAAGGCGTCGTCCAGGTATTCAGCCACAATGTGCACAATCTGATCCTCTTTATGAAACGATTGCGGCAGATTTGCACCCGAAATCAGGTAAAAATAAGGAACCGGGTTCTTTTCAACATTTGCCATCAGTTCCCGGCCGCTTTCAAACCATTGTCCCTGATTCAGTTCTGTTGCATAGAACAGAATGTCCTGCGACTCAAAGCCCGAGTATGCCCCGATTGGTCCGAATGTTTGCCAGCATTGCCCGTTAAAGGAAATGAGATTGAACCAAAACCTGGGATTTTGTGCAATCCGGATATCCGTCATGCCGGGAGAATAGAGCAGGTAGGAATCACCGGTAAAAACATCGTGCATGTTAAAAAAATCCGTTTCCGGCTCTCCGGTGATTTTAGCAAAACTGAATCTCCAGGGATGTTGTTTTTGAAATTCAAGAAAAGTCCTCTCCTCCTTCGAAAGATGGCTCAGGCCGGAATGATTGATATATTTGTTGATCAGCCCTCCCTGCTTAAACATTTTGTGAGCAATATACTGGCTAATGCTCATGTTTTTCCACGACTCCGGTAAATGTTTGGATATATGCCTGTACCTGGCCAGTTGTTTTTCGGCCTGCCGGTTCAGCTTATCCTGTTGAGCCGCGAAATAGATCAGGAAATCATCAATGACGGTTGAAGTCAGTTGCTGTATCTGCTGGCAATGATTGCGAATGGTTCTATAATCTGGCATGCAGTTAAAATATGGGTTTTTTTACAAAAAAATAATTGAAGTGCTGAATAGCAGATTGGTTGATTCGATAATTGAAAATTAAAAGTAATTCACAAAACCTTGCCAGAATGAATGACATTTATTTCAAAGCTCCGGAAGTCGCTTTTCAATCTCTGTCCGGTTTTTTTCGAACCAGGGCGGAAGTTTCAGTTCCTGTCCTAAACTTTCAAGGGGTTCATCTTTTGTAAAACCCGGGGTGTCTGTAGCAATTTCAAACAGAACACCACCGGGCTCGCGGAAATAGATCGACCTGAAATATTGCCGGTCCCTGACCTCAGTGGGCCCAAATCCCATTTCAGTTAGCTTTTTCCGCCACTCTTCCTGCGCCTTGTCATCGGGTACACGAAAAGCGATGTGATGAATCGATCCGCGCCCGAAACGGCCCCGCATTCCCGGCTCATATTTCAGATCAACGGTTGTTCCAAGCTGATTCTCCGGTTCAGAAGTGTAACGGACTACATCACCTTCGGCTGCTTTTTCTTTCCAGCCGAATTCGCGCAGCAGTTCTGCCGTTCTGCCTGTGTCTGCCAGGGAGAGGGTGGTTCCGTAAAATCCCCGGATGGCTGCATTCTCAGGGATGTCTTCGGTGTTGTGGGGGCGGACAGAATCAGAAACCACTGTTTCCACGAGTTCGTTTTTCATTCCTTCCACATCTTTGAAAAGAATCAGATGCTCTCCAAACCTGGATTCTTCGCTGATCAAATCCATCTTATGTCTTTTAAAGCGGTCTCTCCAGAAATCGAATGAACCTTTGGGGACGGCGTAAGATGTAACGGTCGCCTCACCGGTACTCGGACTTCCCTGGGGTACACCTTGCCATGGGAAAAAAGTGATAGCACTTCCCGGCGTGGCTTCGTAGTTGCCATAATAGAGATGGTAAGTGAATGGATCATCAAAATTGATGGTCTTTTTTACAAACCGCAGTCCCAGTTTCCGTGTGTAAAAATCGTAGTTCAGCTCCGGTGGGCCGGAAACGGCTGTGATGTGATGTAATCCGTTGATTTGGGTTGCCATTGTATCCTGTTTGTTTGATGATTATGAATCGATTTGATTTCCAGGCAGAAATATATTATTTACCAGGTTTTTACAAACTCACCGATACAAAGATACAAATTTATAGTTTAATGTTAAACTAAATACGATTCGTTAACTCTGCTAATGCAATATCTTGATAATCGACCTTAATTATCTTTAGGCAACGCTTTTTAGTGCTGCATCCATTATTTAAACTACTGGATAAGCTTCCTGTTCTGCCCTCCATTCCAACCCGTCTGCGGAATCTCTTTTAGATCCCTGAGGGCAGGTAGCTGAATTAACAATCCTATCAATTTACCCGCACAGTTTCCGGCAAATCCTAAAATTGTATTTTCTTGTGGAGCCAAGATTTCGTTATGATTGAACGTTGTATGAGAAATTCGATATTCGACGTAGCGATTTTAATGCCCATCAGATTGAATATCGTTACGTCGTTAGATCTCAAAAATCGGATATCATAGAGGTGGATGAAAACAATTTAAGTAATGAAATTTCTGAAGAGAGTTGTGGATTGAGGGATTGGTAGGCTTTAAGGCATTTCAGAGCAGTGCGTCGCGGTTGCCAGGAATCTTTGAAAAGCCCAAGGGCACTTTTGTCTCACAGCGACCCTTTAGTAGGGGCAGGTCGCCTGGGTCAATGACCTCCCATTTATTTTTCAATTTGAGATCTCCGGATAACGATTTAACGTTTTTCGATTTTATGGCAAGATCCAACACATTGCATATGGTTTGGTACTTATCTCTGAATTAGCCCCAAAGCGGGCGGCCATCAAATAGCCCCGGGTGTAGTGCTTTTGCGGAACTTGAGTTAATTTTGGGACATGCCTTTTTTCGCATCAAGACAAAAAGAAAGCCCCGGCTTGTACTCTCAAACCGGGGCTTTCAGCTATTCAGGTTAATGTTTGATTATAAAACAGGCCGTTCAGGGGCCAGTTCCCAGTGCTCCGGAGATCTCCAGAGGCTGGAGTGCAGCAACTCTCTCATAAAGAGGAATTCTTTCGGAAGTTTGTCATAGAGTTTGCTGAAGAGTTCTTCATGACTCAGTACCTCTTTTTTCCACGCTTCGCGGTCAACTGACATTAGCTTCTGGAAATCTTCCCTTGTAAAATTCTCCATTCCTTTCCAGTTGATGTCTTCATAACGGGGCATCCATCCAAGCGGGCTTTCCACGGCGAAAGCTTTTCCACGCACTCGCCCTACAATCCACTGCAGAACCCGCATGTTTTGACCAAACCCGGGCCAGATAAATTTGCCCTCTTCATTTTTTCTGAACCAGTTAACTGAGAAAATTCGCGGTGCATTCGGCAGAGTTCTCCCTAACTGTAGCCAGTGGTTGAAGTAATCAGCCATGTGATAACCCGAGAAGGGCAGCATGGCAAACGGATCTCGCCGTACAGCCCCAATGTCACCAAAAGCCGCAGCGGTCATTTCCGAGCCCATTGTGGCAGCGGCATACACACCGAAGTTCCAATTAAAGCTCTGATAAACCAGGGGTACAGTGGTACTTCGACGTCCGCCGAAAATAAATGCACTGATCGGCACACCGGCGGGATCTTCCCAATTTTCATCAATAGACGGGCAGTTTGCTGCCGGTGCTGTAAACCGTGCATTCGGGTGAGCCACATTTTCTCCCGATTCGGGATCATGCTCCTTTCGTTTCCAGTTGATGGTTCCCGGGGGGCACTCATGGCCAATATCTTCCCACCAAACATCCCCGTCGGGTGTTACACCCACGTTGGTAAAGATGGAGTCGGTCTCGATGCTTTCCATCGCATTCGGGTTGGTATCATAATTGGTTCCCGGTGCCACACCAAAATATCCGGATTCGGGGTTGATCGCATTCAGCTGACCTTTCTCATCTTTTTTGATCCAGGCAATATCATCACCCACGGTGGTAATCTTCCAGCCATCGATCCCTTTGGGTGGAATCATCATTGCAAAATTGGTTTTACCACAGGCGCTTGGAAATGCAGCGGCCACGTAGGTTTTCTCTTTTTGCGGCGATTCCACACCTAAAATTAGCATATGCTCGGCCAGCCAGCCCTCATCACGGGCCATCGTGGAGGCGATCCGCAGGGCAAGACATTTTTTACCAAGCAGTGCATTTCCGCCGTAGCCGGAACCGTAGGAGATAATGGATCTTTCTTCGGGGAAGTGGCAGATATATTTTGTATCGGGGTTGCAGGGCCAGGGCACATCTTCCTCACCCGGCTCAAGCGGAGCGCCAATGGAGTGCAGGCATTTCACAAAATCGCCATTCCCCAATACATCCAGTACAGATTGTCCCATTCGGGTCATGATTCTCATATTCACAACTACATAGGGTGAATCTGTAATCTCCACACC
The DNA here is from genome assembly GCA_020832285.1 of Balneolaceae bacterium. GTDB lineage: Bacteria > Bacteroidota > Rhodothermia > Balneolales > Balneolaceae > Rhodohalobacter. The sequence continues at coordinate 98,310 of JAFIFB010000129.1, read as the reverse complement.
AACTTTGGAAATAGGTGATCCGAGAGGCCCCATACTGAAAGGAATTACATACATTGTGCGGCCTTTCATAGCACCGTCAAAAAGCTTTCGCAGCTTCTTTTTCATCTCTCTTGGATCTTCCCAGTTATTGGTTGGGCCTGCATCACTCTTGCGAAGGCTGTTGATATAGGTACGGTCTTCAACACGGGCAACATCCGAAGGGTCGGAAAACGCTGCGAAGCTGTTAGGTCGTTTTTCAGGATTCAGGCGGATAAAGGTTCCTGCATCAACCATTTCCTGGCACAGACGGTCATACTCTTCTTGTGAACCATCACACCATACGATATTTTCAGGTTTAGTGAGTTCTGCAGTTTCCTGTACCCATTTTAGCAATTCTTTATTTTTTGTGGGTGCTGAGTTCGTCATTTTTTTCTTGTTTATGTTATTGATGATTTTTTATAACTCTCTGTCTGTCCCTTTTATAAGTTATAAAAGATTAAACATTCTCCTGAGGCATGAGGAGAGTAAGAGATTTAATGATATCCCCTGAACGTCCCCCGCTTTGCCAGGTTATGATTATTTTGACAGAACAATCTTAGTAGCGGTCTTATAAATTGGTTGTATGTTGTTTGAGACCAGGCAGATTTTGTTCAAACCTGGCAAGTTTCACTTATTTGTTTAATTGACTACGCAAGTAATCTCTGTAAAAAACAAGATATTTGGTATAGTGAAAACCCTGATCAGGATCAATCTTAAGAATAAACAGGTGCAATAAATGTTGATGGTTACCCTCATATAATATACATTTTGAATTCTTAAAGTCCATTTATAGCATAGAAAAATCATGAACTTAATCCGTTTCTTTAATAGCACAAAAAAAAAGACAGGGTTGGCCCTGGGCGGGGGAGCTGCACTGGGTGCTGCACATATTGGCGTTTTAAAAGCATTTCGTGAAAAAAATCTGAAACCAGACTGTATAACAGGAACAAGTATCGGGGCATTTGTAGCTTCTTATGTAGCTTTCGGAACCTCTGTTGACAAACTGGAAGAGATCGCACTGGAACTCGACTGGCTGGATGTTACTGCATTTAAACTATCAAAAATGGGAATGCTCAGTAATCAACGTCTGGGCAAACGGATTCTTGAGGATCTAGGGCAAGTTAATATAGAGGATGCCAATATTCCATTGGCAATGATCGCAACCGATATTTCAACTGGTGAGAAAGTGGTGTTGAAGAAAGGACCCCTTTACAAAGCTGTGATGGCCAGCACTTGCCTGCCAGGAATTTTTGTACCCGTAGAGTGGGAAGAGAGGCTGTTGGTTGATGGCGGACTCAGCGAAAATGTTCCCATAAGCCCGCTTCGGGAAATGGGCGCTGAACGAATTATAGCAGTTGACCTGATCGCCAACCGAAAGTACAAACGCCCGGAAAATATAGCCGATGTTCTCGTGAATACTCTTGGTATGGTTCAACATAAAATGCTCAATGAACATCGGGATGCTGACGGAGTGATGTGGATACAGCCTGAACTCAGCGCATATAACATGGCTGATACCGGAACAGCCGAAAACCTGATTGAAGAAGGTTATATAGCAACGTTATCAGTACTGGAAAAATAATAAAAGAAAATTTGAAGGCTAACCCGCATTTCGCTTCACGGGAATCGCTTCATTCGGTGATCAAAGAGAAAAAATGAATAAATCTATCGGTTTGATTATTAATACCTTAACCTAAATTTTTGCGATAGTGTAAAAAATCTCCTTCAGATGCTTCGCTCCAGGCGTAAGTGATTCCCTCGTAGTGAAATTACCTGTGGGTTGTGTTGTCTCGGAAATGGTTTGTTCAACGTCAATCAGCCGTCAATTCTCCCGACCACAGTAGGGATTGGTCACAACTAAATTTCTGAGTGAGTAATGATGGCCAAATATGTTCTTGTTTTTTTGAAGAAACGAATTGCATTCAATAAATTGTAAAAGTGTACCATTATTACGGTTGATCCTTTCATAATATTAAAATGATTAATCCGTACCAGGTGTCGAGTCAAGCTTAAAATGACGAGTTAAACCTGACAGTATTCCCGCCGCGGTCGCTGACAGGTTTTGAACGATATTTCATATTTGACACGACACTAGTGTTATGTCAAAGATAAAACGTCGGGTTAAGTCATCTGACGAGTTTTTCAAAAAATATACCAATGTAGATGATTGGGATGATCCCGGAACGACTCGTCTGATGACTCTCTCACACCTTTACAGTTGACACGACACTAGTTTCTCAAGCGGAAATCCAGACAAACTTTGAAGAAATAAATCAAAAAAAGTAATTATTCTTGGCAGACATTATAGATTTTGAAGTAAAAGACATCCGTTTTCCAACCAGCCGTACACTCGATGGTTCGGATGCGATGAATCCAGACCCCGATTACTCAGCGGCCTATCTTATCTTAAAAACCAGTAAATCCGGCCTCGAAGGGCATGGACTTACATTCACAATCGGCCGGGGAAATGAACTTTGCTGTGCCGCAGTTAAACTGCTGGCCGAAAAATTGATCGGACGGTCTCTTGATGAAATTACTTCCGATTTGGGGGCATTCTGGTCGGAAATTACCGGCGACAGCCAGCTGAGATGGCTTGGGCCGGAGAAAGGAGTGATCCACCTGGCTACCGGTGCAGTGGTGAACGCTGTTTGGGACCTCTACTCGAAACAGCAAGGTAAACCGCTATGGCGACTATTAAGTGAGATGACACCGGACGAGATCGTAAGATGTATCGATTTCAGCTACATCAAAGATGCCATCAAGTCGGAAGAAGCCCTGGAAATGCTGGAGATTCAGACAGTCCGAAAATCTGAACGGATTGAGAAGCTCCTTAACGATGGTTACCCGGCGTACACTACATCAGCCGGTTGGCTTGGGTATTCCGACGAAAAAATCAAACGGCTCTGCCGGGAAGCTGTGGAAAATGGGTTTACTCATGTGAAGATGAAAGTGGGTTCCAATCTGGAAGATGATCTCCGGAGGGCAGAAATCATTCGGAATGAGATCGGGGAAGAGCGATTTCTAATGATGGATGCCAATCAAAAATGGGGGGTGGAAGAGGCGATTCAGAATATGAAGGAGCTGAAACGGTTTAGTCCGCTCTGGATTGAAGAGCCTACCAGTCCCGATGATATTTTAGGGCACGCCCGCATTGCAAAAGCGATTACTCCGGTAAAAGTGGCCACTGGTGAACATTGCCACAACCGGGTGATGTTCAAACAGTTTTTGCAGGCGGGGGCGATGGATTATTGCCAGATCGACAGTTGCCGTGTGGGCGGGGTGAATGAACTGCTCGCTATTCTGCTTATGGCAGCGAAGTTTAAAGTACCGGTCTGTCCGCATGCGGGCGGAGTAGGACTTTGCGAATACGTCCAGCACCTGTCGATGTTCGATTTTGTAGCTGTTTCCGGCACGATGAACGGGCGTGTGATCGAGTATGTGGACCATCTGCATGAACATTTTATAACACCGGTTACCATCCGGAACGGATGTTACATGCCACCAGCGGAGCCGGGGTACAGTATCGAAATGAAACCACAGTCGCTGGCTGAGTACTCTTTTCCCGGTGGCGATGCCTGGAATGTAAATTTGGAGAAACATGGTTATTGATTCACATCAACACTTCTGGAAATACGATCCCGAAACCCACGCATGGATTGATGATAGAATGAAGGTAATCAGGCGGGATATTATGCCAGATGACCTGGAGCCATTATTTGATGACCTTTCGGTCGACGGATGTGTGGCTGTTCAGGCCGATCAAACCGAAGAAGAGACGGATTTTTTACTGAACCTCGCCGACCGGTACCCGTTCATCAAAGCGGTAGTTGGCTGGATTGATTTGTGGGATGAAAAGCTTGAGGAACGGCTGGAAAAGTTTTCGGGAAGGCCGAAGATGGCGGGATTCAGGCATATTCTTCAGGCCGAAGAACCGGAAAAAATGCTTGAACCGGCATTTCTCCGGGGAATGAAAACATTGCAAAAAAACGGTTATACCTACGATATTCTAATCTATCCGAAACATCTGGATGCTGCCATCGAACTGGTCAGGAGATGTCCGGGCCAGAAATTTGTTGTTGATCACCTCGCCAAGCCGGATATTAAGAACCAGATTTTTGAACCGTGGGCAGAGAAAATGGGACATCTTGCAAAATCGGAAAATGTCTTTTGTAAAGTTTCGGGCCTGGTCACAGAAGCCGACTGGAATCGCTGGAAACCATCGGACCTGAAACCTTATCTCGATACTGTTTTTGAGGTGTTCGGTACCCGGCGCATTCTGTACGGTTCGGACTGGCCGGTGTGTCTGCTGGCCGGTTCTTACAAAGAAGTTTATTCTGTGGTAACAGACTACCTGAGCGATCTTCCGAACGGTGAAAAGAAGGATGTGATGGGGGAGAATGCCATCCGTTTTTATGGAATCACCAATAAAGAGAACCTCTGAGATTTTTTGATAAGGGATCTTCTTTTTGTTCTGAAGGAAATCCTGTATAGCCTTTTATAAAAAGATGTAACTGGCGGGTTGAATTTTTCATGCTTTAAAGATAACATCGAAACATATCTGAAATCCTCTTCTAATGGATCTTAACATACAGGACAAAGTAATGATTGTAACCGGCGGCGCAAGTGGTATCGGGGAAGCGATATGCCGGGTACTTGCAGAGGAGGGAGCGATTCCGGTGATTGCAGACATGGATGAGTCAACTGGACTTCGGCTTTTGGAAGAACTTGAGAAGAGTGGGAGCCGCGCTTACCTGGCGGCACGAAAGCTGGAGTCGGAAGAGAGTTGCAAAAAAACGGTACAGGAAGTTGCAGACCATTTCGGGAGGGTTGACGGGCTGTTCAACAATGCAGGTATTAATGATTCTGTGAGCCTTGAAAAAGGAACAGCCGATCAGTTTCGGGACTCTCTGAGTAACAATATTCACCATTATTTTTTTATGACACAGGCGTGTCTGCCGGAGTTGAAAAAATCCAAAGGCGTAATCCTGAACATAAGCAGCAAAACGGCCGTCACCGGGCAGGGGGGCACATCGGGCTACGCTGCATCGAAAGGCGCACAACTGGCACTCACGCGCGAATGGGCAGTTGAACTGCTGAAGTATGGTATCCGCGTAAATGCGATTATCCCGGCTGAAGTTATCACACCGCAGTATGAGAGCTGGCTCGCCAAAAATTTTAAAGATCCTGAAAAAACCAGAAAAACTATCGAAGGCCGGGTGCCTTTGGGCAAGCGCTTCACCACTCCGCATGAAATTGCCGATATGGCTGTTTTTCTTGCATCCGGCAGGGCCAGTCATATAACTGGTCAGCACATATATGTGGATGGAGGTTATGTGCATTTGGACCGGGCTTTGGATGGATGATTTTATTTCGCATACATTGTATTTGCTAACTAACTGATCTCTACTATGACTGATTCCGGAAATTCACCATCGGAGAAGAGTGGACTTCGTGCCCCGCTTCTGCCTTTTATCCTGATAACGAGCCTCTTTTTTATGTGGGGTTTGGCCAACAACCTCACCGATACCCTGCTGTCGGCATTCAGGCGGATCATGAGTATGTCCGATTTTGAAACTGCCTGGATTCAGTTCGCATTTTATGGAGCCTATTTTTTACTGGCCCTGCCTGCGGCGATGTTCATTAAGCGGTTTACCTACAAATCTGGTGTGCTTTTAGGCCTTGGGATGTACGTAGCGGGTGCGCTTCTCTTTTTCCCCGCAAGTATTGCAATGCAATACGGATTTTTTCTGATGGCTCTGTTTATTCTTGCAGGCGGCCTCTCTGTATTGGAAACAGCCTGCAATCCCTATATCATCGCAATGGGAGATCCTAAAACGGCAACCAGGCGGCTGAACCTGGCACAATCGTTTAACCCGATCGGATCAATTTCGGGAGTGATCATCAGTAAATTTTTTATCCTTTCTCACCTCGACATAGCAGATGCGGATGAGAGGGCCCTCATGACACCGGAAGAACTGACTACCATACAACAATTGGAGCTTAATGCGGTGATGGGCCCCTACGTTACTATCGGGTTTCTGCTTCTGATTTTGTGGATTTTCATTGCACGTACAAAGATGCCAAAAGCTTCGGATGAGACTCCCTCCATAAATCTCGGTCCGACACTGCGCAGGTTATTCAGAAACAAAAATTATGTGATGGGAGTGGTGGCTCAGTTCTTCTATGTAGGTGCCCAGATTTGTGTGTGGTCTTTTACCATCCGATATGTTATGGTGGAGCTGGACCTTCGCGAGGCGGCCGCATCGAACTACTATATTGCTGCCTTGGTGGTATTTACTATTTTCCGTTTCATCAATACATTTCTGATGAAATATTTCAGGCCGGAAAGTCTGCTGATATTCTCAGCGCTTTTGGGTGTGTTATCAACATTCCTGGTGATTACCGGCGGCGGCCTGGCCGGGGTTTATGCACTTGTGGCGATCTCCGCGTTTATGTCGCTTATGTTCCCTACAATTTTTGGGCTTGCTTCGAAAGGGCTTGGGCAGGATACAAAAATCGGAAGTTCTGGCCTGATTATGGCGATCGGCGGTGGCGCGGTTTTGCCTCCGCTCCAGGGACTGGTTTCCGATATGACCGGAAGCATTGGGATTTCATTCTGGGTACCGCTGATCTGTTTTGTGATCATCGCTATTTACGGATGGATCAGCAGAAATTATAACCGTGCAGTAATCTGATTTTTGATGATGGAAGATTCTGAACTGAAACGATACTGTTTGGCGCTTGACCTGGTTGATGACCCGGAGCTGATCAGAGAATATGAAGAGTATCATAAAAAAGTGTGGCCTGAAATTGAAAAGAGCATCCGGGATGCTGGTGTGGTACACATGGATATTTACCGTATTGAAAACAGGCTTTTCATGATAATGGAAACAGACGAATCGTTCTGTTTTCAAAATAAGGCCAAATTGGATGAAGAAAATCAAGTCGTACAGAGATGGGAAGAGCTGATGAGTAGATATCAGCAGTCATTGCCGGGTTCAGCACCGGGAGAAAAATGGCGCCTTATGAAAATGATTTACACCCTTTCTGATCGGCCTGAGGAAGTGAATTAATTCAGAATAAAAAAAATCCCGGCTCATATCTGAACCGGGACTGAAAATAAAAATACTGATTTTGATCAGTATGATGATTAATCCAGTGCAAAGAGATCTTCATCAAGTGTTTCGATCGATTTGTTTTGAATGGCCTCTTTGGCTTTTACTGCAACGAGGGTTGCATTATAGCCCTGCTGGTAGCCCACCATTGCCGGGTATGGGCCATAGATATTATTATCTATGAAAGAATCGAGTGAGTAGTAGAGCGGTGTTTCAACATTCGGATCGTCCTCAAACGGATCCACATCCTGAGCATCGAGTTGGGTTGCATCCGCTACAAGTGCAATTCCAACTTCACCATGGAAACGGTCTCTGCGGGCATACACTTCCCAGCCAAGCATCGGGGCGTCCACTTCCTTAAACATCCATGCATGTTTGTCACGCAGAAGGATGGTACTGTCACTACCGTAAAACATATCATAACGACCGTCGAATGATGTGGTAAGGCTGCATACGCAAACCATATGTACTCCACTTGGAAACTCAACAACAACCTGAACGTTGTCAGGCACATCACGACCATCTCTCCAGTAACGTACCTGGCCAAACCCTTGTATGGAAGAAGGCATTTCATTGAGATACCAAGAGGCCATATCGATGTTATGGGCACCAATTTCACCGATTAGACCAAGAGAGACATCTCCGTCGAGCCTCCAGTTTAGTTCATCAGCACGCTCCTGGGTTGCTGATGTGCGGCGCCAGCTTGTTTTGTTGTGCCACTGAGAGCGAATATAGGTTGGCCGCCCGGTAGCACCGCTTCGGATAAACTGAAAGACATCACGGTGTTGTGGGTTTATTCTGTATTGAAGTCCCACTTGGAAAATCTGGCGAGGGGCTTCTTTTGCAGCATCGGCAATCGCTTTGGCATCTTCAATCGATGATGCCATTGGGAATTCGCAGTAAACATGTTTTCCTGCTTCGAGGGCATCCACCACAACTTCACGGTGTTTATGGGTGGGAGTGGCAACAATTATAGCAGGGATTTCAGGGTCTTCGAGCATCTCACGATAATTTTCGAAGGTTTTTACATCGGTGTAGGAACGCTCAGCCCTGGTTAGCATGATCGAAAAAGTGTCGCTAATTCCGGCAATTTTTACTTTTGGGTTGCGCTCAAGGGTAGAAGCAATCTGGCGACCCCACTCCCCGTAACCAACGATACCTATCGGAACCACATCATCAGTATTGTTATTAGTGTATCGTACGGCTTCAGCTTCTTTCAGTGCTTTGCCTTGTATTTTTTCTCCGGCCATTAATGGAGCAAGAGAAGCAAGTGAAAATGTTTTCAAAAAATCTTTGCGGTTCAGTCCGCCTTTGTCATTCTTATTTTTTTTAGACATAGATAGTAGCTTTCGCTTAAGGTTGTAATGTAGTAGAACTCCGTAGACTTGTACACATTATATAAATTACAACAGGTAGTTCATATGTTAAAGAAAAACGTAATTATACTTTTAAAAAGTATAATCGTTGTCTATTGACTGTGTGAGATGGTATTACCATCCTTCAACAATATAAAATAGCTGAAAATTTTGTCAATTTTTGGGTGAATCATTTGGTTTTCTGTGCCCGAAACAAGCATAGCTGTTGAATAGACATCAGCGAGTGTGGCATTTTTTGCAACACAGGCTGTGAGTTGTGCTCCGTCTACTGGGTATCCTGTTCTTGGGTCAATAATATGGCCGAGCAGTTTCCCGTCGGCTTCAAAGGCTTTTCCCCAAACTGCTGAAACGGAGAGTGCTGAATTGTTCAGTTCATACACTTTCAGAATCTCATCTTGCTCATGAAATGATGGATCGGGGTGTTTTATAGCAATTTTCCAGACCAATTCATCAGGTGGTTTTCCCCAGGCAATAACACTGCTTGTGCCGCCGTGGATGAGAGCATTCTCAATTCCTGTTTCTTTCAGAATCATGGCTGCCTGATCCAGTGCGTAACCTTTCCCGATTCCGCCGGGATCGAACATTACTCCAGGTTTTTCAAACTGAACCGTATGCCTGGCTTTGTCAAGACGAACACGGTTCATTCCGGTGTGTTCCAGTGCCTCATCAATTGCGGATTGATCCGGAACTGAACCGGATTTTTTTACAAAACCCCAGGCTTTCATCAGCGGGGCGATAGTGGGGTCAAAAGCACCATCAGTTTCCTGAAATAAAAAAGAGACATTTTCCAAAAAGGAAAATGTCTCTGAATCAATTCGAACCGGCTCGTAACCGGCCCTTGCATTAATTTGTGATATAACGCTGTTTCGCTGATAAAAACTGAGCTTGTTCTCAATTCGTTTTATCTCACGAATAGCCTCCTCACCTGCTGCCCGCAAATGAACTTCATTATCACCACACAGAACAAATTCAAACCGTGTGGCCATTGCGTTGCAGGCGAGTTGAACTCGATTCAATGATCAGGAAAGTTCGAGTGTTCCGTATGAAATCGGGTCGAACTCTGTTCCGCTACCATTGGAAATTGTTCTGGTATTGGGATCAAAGTAAAGCATTTCTCCGAGGCGCTCAGACATTTCTGCCAGTGAAAGTACGGTTTGAACACGAATACCCAAATCGATATTTCCATTAGGTGTAATTCCGTCCCGAACAGCATCAAAGAAGTTAGCAATGTGAGCCTGAACATCAACTCCGGGCTGTACATTTTCGTGTTCTTCTCTGTCAACAAGATCAGCAAACGGACGCTCGGGTCGCAGCTCAACACGATTACCTGCAAAATAGAGAGTAGCTTCGTGGCCGCGAATCACCTGTCCGAGTCCCTGCTCGTTTACAGTACTTCCGGTAATAATCATAGTCAGGCCGCTTGGGAATTCAGCCATGATCTGGGTATTGTCCGGTACATCACGGTCGGTCGTAATTTTACGTGTACCGAGTGCTGCAACTCTTGTAGGAAATTCAGGATCGCCTGTAGAAATCATCAGTGGGTGAATACGGTGTGCAAGAAGGTCACCTTTAATACCTGAGCAGTATGGATAGTATTTTCTCCAGCGGAAATATTCATCTGCACTGAACGGACGTGATGATACAGGTCCGAGCCATGCATCCCAGTTAGCACTATCTTCAGTGAAATCTGAATCAATCGCGTAATTCCATTCTCCATCGGGATTGTTACGCATATATGAATCTTGCGCAAGTACAAGAGGTCCGATTTTTCCTGCACGAATCATGTCAGCGGCCAGATGCCATTTTCCTTCAGTACAATACTGTGATCCAATCTGTACGACTTTGCCGGTTCGCTTGGCTGCGTCATAAACTTCAAATGCTTCATCGAGATAACGTGTCATTGGCTTTTCCAGGTAGACATGTTTGCCTGCATCCATTGCATCAATGGCCTGCTTGGCATGCCAGTGATCCACACTCCCGATAAACACTACGTCTATATCGTCGCGGTCGAGTAGTCTTCGGTAATCGGAGTAGCAAGCTGAGTCGGTGATATTTAGTGCTTCCTGCGCACGGTCAACTCTTTTTTCCCATACATCGCAAACGGCAGCTCCAACTACATTTTGCTCTTCAGATTGTGCAACTACACCTCTTCTGAGGTGTGCATTGTATCCCTGTCCACCTACACCAATAAAGCCTGCAACAAGCCGGTCGTTAGCTCCTAATACACTGCCGGGCGCAGGTGCTTTTCCGTAAGCAGAAGATGATGATAAAAAGGATGGTGTTGCCGCAATGGCAGCAGCGGCCATGCCACTTTTCTTGAGGAAATTTCTTCGTGAGAAATTCGATTCTTTTTTGGTTTCGTTATTTTTGCTCATAAAATCAGCTGTTATTTGAAAGGGTGTTTTTTCTGAAAGTTAAATTACCATTTTGGGTAACCAAACCATTGTTCCATAATATTAAAATAGAATAAAAATAAAAAAATGAGAATTTTTACTTTTAGTTTCTATTAAGGCATGTAGGCTTTATTAAGATATAACTGCTATTTGGTTAAAAAAATTGTTTTTGAATAAGGAATCAGTTCTTTTTTTTGAAAGCGCTCTCATTTCACCGGAAAGATTATGGATTGCAGACAGCCCGATACTTGTAAAAATCTTTAACAAGTCTCTCTCTGCTGAGCATAAATCATACAATATTTTAAATATCAGATGAGTTTTGGTAGTCGGTTTATTGCAATTTTCTGATTGAATAAGAGAAACTTTCATACTGAAAATGATTTATTCAGAATACCTGCAACAAACTTGACTGAGATGAGTCTCACTAGTAATTTGTATTTAAGACAAGAAAATCTCATACAATAGAAAAAAAACTTACAAAATGGTTCAAACTATGAAAAAATTTTTGGGTATTCTGACGCTAGCTCTGCTGGCATACACTTTTCAGCCGTCACTGATTTTAGCACAGGATGGAGAGAAAACACTTTCTTTCAACCCTGAAAGTACAACCATTACAATTGACGGAACATCGAACCGTGATGACTGGACGGTTACTGCCGAGCAGTTTGAAGGCTATGTTACAATAAATGAAAACGAGGGAGAAGCACCCGACATTATTCAGGCCAGTTTGGTTGTGAAAGCACAGGAGATGTCAGGCGGCCGCAGCAGCATTATGGACCGGCTGATGAGAGATGCACTGAAAGCTCGTGAACATAATGACATCGAATTTAATCTGACCGGTGTAGAAACCGATGGAAATGGTGACAGCTTTAATGTTATCACAAGCGGTGACTTAACACTGGCAGGGGTTACTCGTACCATTGAAGTTCCACTTGAAGGGACCAGACTCAGTAATGGCAATTATCAGTTTACAGGATCGTATGCTTTGAATATGACCGAATACGAGATCAGTCCGCCAACCGCAATGTTCGGCGCTCTCGTAACAGGTGATGAGGTTATCATTAATTTTGATATCGTTGCTGATAACAACTAACGCTATTTGATAAATTGATACAAATTAAACCGGAATCAAAAAGCGTCCTTCAGGAAGGAGTAGCAAGCTGGTTCCGGTTTTTTGTATTGGTTTCTATCGGTTTTAATCTTTTCTTGATGGTTATTATTAATAGACTTAGAAATAAAACCAGATAGCTTTTTTTAATAATAAGTTTATAACTGTCCTTCAGAAAGAATAAATTGATTCTGATAATCCATCGGATTGGTGCCAGTTACCGATTTAAACTGTTTATTGAAGTTGGAGATGGTGTTAAACCCACATTCATAGCTGATCTCCGAAACGTTCATATCGGTTTGCATCAGAAGTTTGCATGCGTGCCCGATCCGATATTCCTTCAAGAATGTAAAAAAGGTTTTACCCGTTACTTTTTTAAAATGGCGGCAAAAAGCGGCTTTGGTCAATCCAACTTTTCCGGCTATATCACTCAGGCTGATATCATTTTTAAAATTTTCCATCACATATTTATTGGCGATGTTAATTCGATGGTAATCTTTCTCTCCAAAACTTGGTGTAAATCCGGGACTGGCCAGTAAGGTATGATCATAATCCCTGGCGAGATCATGCAAAATAAAGAGTATCTCGATTAGTGACTCCGATTTTTCTTTTTCAAAAAGATTCCTGATCCTACGCGCGATGGGCTTCGTATCTCCCCTGAACTGAATGCCCGATCTGGACCGTTTGAACAGTTTCAGAATCGGTTCAAATTCCGGGCAGGAAAAAAAACTCTCTCCCAGGTATCTGTTATTGATGTGGATTACCAGGGAACCGGAACGATGTTTGCGCGGGTAATCCTGATCACAGCGAAACAGGTGCGGCAGATTTGGCCCGAGAAAAAGAAGATCTCCTTTGCAAAGAGGAGAAATATTATCACCAATCACTTTCTCACCCTTTCCTTCACAGATATAGATCAGTTCATACTCTTCGTGGGTGTGCCAAAGGCCGTCGAACGATTGGCCAACCGTATTTTTTAGCGTATAAGATGCAAAAGATCCGGTGGGTTTTTTAAAAAGCGGTTCCATAATTTCCACGATATTTGCTCGAGTTCTAACGAAAGATTAGAAAATGGTCAATATTTTTTCATCCAATATATAAGAATGCTCAATTATTTCAATAAATGGTCAATTATGGACAATAAAAAGTCAATATTTGACAAGTTACACCGGTTCTATCTGATTATGTTGAATAAGGGAGTTACAAAAAACAGATCGAAGAACTTGCTTTCGGGGCATCTGTCAAAAATAATAGTAAAATGAAAAACCGAACATTCGGCCCGTTAACAAACATAGTTTTATGAACCGATCAAAAAAAGTTTTGCTGTTATCTGTTTTGGCCCTCCTGTTTTGGATTCCGGATGGGTGGACGCAGATCCTGACAGATGATAACGGTACGGTTTCATCCATGACTCAGTGGCAGGCTTTGCCTGAGCTGCCCGATTCTCTGGGAGTTGCGGGTGCTTTTACAGGCGTTCATAATGATGTTCTGATTGTTTCAGGCGGTGCCAATTTTCCATTCGGTCCTCCATGGGTGGGAGGTGAAAAAGTGTATCACGACCGGATTTATATTCTGGAAAATATCGGTGATGAATATGAGTGGTACACCGATGATGACCTGAAATTGCCCCGGCCTCTGGGTTATGGAGTGACGGCACAAACCAACCGTGGACTGATAATAGCGGGCGGTACGGACGGAACGGATGTCTTCAGCGATGTTTATCTTCTTCGATATGATAGAAATTCCCGGAGTGTGGAGTTTGAGGAACTGCCATCACTTCCGGTTCCGCTTGTTTTTTCGGCGGGGGCAGTGCTTAGGGATCGCCTGTTTGTGGCGGGCGGACAAGAAAGTAAGGATCAGCCACAAGCCACGAACCACTTTTTTTCACTGGATTTGAATCATTTGAATTCGACCGACCTTAGTTGGGAAACATTGCCTGCCTGGCCGGGTAAAGACCGGGTACTGGCCACCACAGCCGTTCAAAGTGATGGTTTAAATCAGAGATTATATCTTTTTGGCGGACGCGATGTTGCCGCTGATGGCTCGATGGAGGTGCTTCGGGACGGATTTTCATACAATCCCGGTTCGGGACGGTGGGATGAAGTTGAATCTGCCGGTGAAGTACCTTCGAAGATGGCCTCCACAGCCCTTGCCTTTGGCGATAGTCACATCCTCTTTTTCGGTGGTGATGATGGAGTCATGCTGAATCACCGCCTCGAAATCGCCTCCCGTATCAATTCGCTCTCCATCCTGATCGAAGCGGCAGAGGCATCGGATGAAAGAACCGACCTTGAATCAGAACGGGAATCTCTTCAAGCGGAGCTGGTATGGGTTCTGGAAGAAGAGTCCGTTTTCAGCAGTGATGTACTGGCTTATCATACCATTACAGATACATGGTCAATTGCCGGGCAAATGCAGCAGCCCCGTCCGGTCACCACAAATGCCGTGTGGTGGAATGGTAATATAATTTTGGCGTCAGGAGAGATCAGCCCGGGTGTTCGCACAAACAAGGTTTGGGCGGGCACTATTGCGCGGGAAAGTGTGGATTTCGGCATTATCAATTACACTATTCTGGGTATTTACATACTGTTGCTGATCGGGATGGGATACTATTTTTCGAGGCGTGAAAATCTTACGGATGAGTTTTTCCTGGCCGGACAGCGCATTCCCTGGTGGGCGGCGGGGATGAGTATATACGCAACTCAGCTCAGTGCCATTACTTTTATTGCAATACCTGCTGTCGCTTTTTCAACAAACTGGCTTGTTTATCCCGGCTATATCACAATTTTTTTAATGGTTCCGATTGTGGTGATGTTTTACCTGCCTTTTTTCAGGAGGCTCAACATCACCACAGCGTATGAGTATCTTGAACAAAGATTCAGCCTGACTGTCCGGCTCTTTGGCAGTCTCTCTTTTATCATTTTTCAGCTCGGAAGGATGAGTGTGATGGTTTTTTTACCTGCCCTTGTGATTACCGCCATCATCGGGATGGATATTTATGTTGCGATTATTCTGATGGGTATTTTTTCCATTGTTTATACCGTGATGGGCGGAATGGAGGCGGTGGTTTGGACCGATGTGATTCAGGTTGTGGTGCTGGTGTTTGGTATCATATATAGTCTTGGATTTATTATTACTCACGTAGGCGGTGTGGGAGTCATTTACGATGTCGCGATGACCGACAGCAAACTATTGATGTTCGACTGGAGTTTCAGTTTCACCAATTTGGTCACCTGGTCGATTTTTCTGGGCACATTTGCACTTCAGTTTGGCCCTTACACGACCGATCAGGCCGTCATCCAGCGCTATCTTACTACCAAAGATGAAAAAGAAGCAGCCAAAAGTATCTGGACAAACGGGATTATTTCAGTTCCAACGGGATTCCTCTTTTTTGCACTTGGTGTTTGTCTCTATGTTTTTTATAAACTAAGCCCGGATCTGATTCATCTCGGAATGCAGAATGATCAGATTTTTCCTCTATTTATTGGTCAGCAGCTTCCTGTTGGGTTGTCCGGGCTGGTGATTGCAGGGATATTTGCTGCATCGATGTCGAGCCTGGACAGCAGTATGCACAGTATTTCAACAGCCTGGACGGTGGACTTTTACAAGCGGTTTAATCCAGATTCAGAAGAGAAATATCGTCTCCGGCTTGCAAAGATAGTGGTTGCGATTGTGGGAGTTTTCGGAACGGCAATGGCGTGTGTGCTGGCGATGTTTCCGATTCAGTCACTCTATTTTCTGTTCCAGGAAATTGTGGGGCTGCTGAGCAGTGCACTGGCCGGAATTTTCATACTGGGAATTTTTACCGAAAGAGCTTCATCAAAAGGAGTGATTCTCGGCGCCGTTACCAGCCTGATTGTGATGGCATTTGTGAAATTTCAAACCGGCATTCATTTTTATGTCTACCCGCTCATTGGAATGCCTGTCTGTATAATCGTGGGGTATCTCTTCAGCATATTTCTACCATCCGATGAAAAAAACCTTACCGGGCTTACGTACAGGAAGCTATGATCTTTTTTCCCAAACATTCAAAACTGAAACGAACATTAATTTTTAAAATTTAAAAATTTATTACTGCCATTAAAAACAGGGAAGCACTTATCTGTCAAATGACCTGAGATTTTTTTCTATTTCAAACACGTGAACCATCCATTATGAGATCTATTTTACTAATTATTCTGTTCCCGGCATTAATGCTGTTTGCTTCCTCGACTTTCGCCCAGAGTACTGCTTCTGTTTCGGTCCACAAACCGTTGCAGCCAATATTTAAAGGAGAGACTCACAATCCCGTTTTGAAAATCGAAGTTTTAACCACCCGTACCGATGTGGTGGCCGATGGTATTACCCTGGAATTGGGCCGTTCAACCTCAGACTACATCGAACAAGTACAGATATTTTACACCGGCAGCGAAAATGAGTTTTCTGCCGAGGAACAGATCGGCTCATCAACAGTAATTAATGAAACGATGTCGATCCCGTTACAGAAGCCACTTCATAAAGGTCGAAATTACTTTTGGGTATCGGTTGAACTGAATGATATGATATCACTCACCGATCTGCTTGAGATTGATTCCAAATCCATTCAGCTAAACGGCAGCGAATACCGGGCAGAAAGTGATCGCCCGAACACTGCTCTGAGACCCGCAAAAAAGATCCGAAAAGCCAATGAGGATGGGGTGCATACCTACCGGATTCCGGGAATGGTAACCTCAAACGAAGGTACGCTGCTGGCTGTATATGACGTGAGGTATGACGATTCCAGCGATTTGCAGGGAGATATAGATGTTGGACTCAGCAGAAGCACCGACGGCGGGGAGACCTGGGAGCCAATGGAAATTATTATTGATATGGGCGAGTGGGGCGGGCGTCCAGTCAGTGAAAACGGAATAGGGGATCCCGCGATTCTTGTGGATCGGAACAACGGAACCATCTGGGTGTCTGCACTCTGGATTCACGGCTATCCCGGCACGCACGCATGGTTTTCATCACAGCAGGGGATGAACCCGGAGGAGACCGGACAATTTATGCTCGTGAAAAGTGAAGATGACGGCCAGACCTGGTCTGATCCCATCAACATTACCAATCAGATCAAACAGCCTGAATGGCACCTTTTGTTGATGGGCCCCGGAAACGGAATCACCATGAAGGACGGTACCCTTGTATTTGCCGCGCAGTATAAAGATGAAAACGAGATGCCGTGGTC
Organism: Balneolaceae bacterium; assembly: GCA_020832285.1. Taxonomy (GTDB): domain Bacteria; phylum Bacteroidota; class Rhodothermia; order Balneolales; family Balneolaceae; genus Rhodohalobacter. The sequence continues at coordinate 81,100 of JAFIFB010000129.1, read as the reverse complement.
AACCATCGTCTACAGCAAAGACCAGGGCGAGACCTGGGAGATCGGTTCACCCGTGCGATCGAACACAACTGAAGCTCAGGTAGTTGAGCTGGATGAAGGCAGACTGATGATTAACATGCGGGACAACCGCGGCGGAGCACGATCGGTGTATACCACCAGCGATATGGGAGAAACCTGGCATGAACACTCCAGTTCGCGTTTAGCATTACAGGAGCCTGTTTCGATGGCCAGCCTGATACAGTCAAATCCCGAGACAAGCGGATATGATCATAATTATCTCTTATTTTCAAACCCGAACAGTACGGCCGCCCGCGTGAACATGACTTTGAAATTGAGTAAAGACCAGGGCAGAACATGGCCTGTTGCGCATCAGTTGTTACTGGATGAAAACCGTGGATTTGGATATTCAAGCCTGACGATGGTTGATGAGGAAACGGTTGGCATTTTGTACGAAGGGGTACGCGATCTCTACTTTCAGAAAATAAAACTTGATGAACTTTTAGGTCGATAAAGGACTTTGAAAACGTATGATAAACCGAAACGGACAACAAAAGAAGCAAATGAACAAAATTGATGGACTTGTAGTGGCAGCATTCACTCCGATGCAAGAGGATGGGAGTATCAACCTGGAAATGGTAAAGCCACTGTATAAATATTACAGGCAGAATGGGATCAAAGGTGTGTTTTTAAACGGCAGTACCGGAGAGGGCCTTTCACTTACATACAAAGAACGCCTTGAGCTTTGTGAAGAATGGAGCAGAGTAGTGGATACTGATTTCAAACTGATTGTGCATATCGGCAGTAACAGTCTAAATGAGGCGAAAGAGTTTGCAGCCCACGCCGGTAAAAACGGTGTGGATGGAATTTCTACAATCGGTCCATTTTACCAGAAATCCTCAACTGTGGAAATTTTGGTGGAAATTTGTGCGCAGGTAGCCGCTCAGGTCTCTGATATTCCCTTTTATTATTACCACATTCCGGTTTTAACTGGTATTGATTTTTCGATGGTTGATTTTATGAAACACGCAAGTGAAAAAATTCCGACACTTGCAGGACTGAAATTTACTGCCAGCGATCTTTCTGAATATAATTTGTGCCGTGTGTTCCAAAACGGAAAGTATGATATGCTTTACGGCAATGATGAGATGTATCTTGCCGGACTGGCCACCGGGGCAAAAGGTTTTATTGGCAGCACCTATAACCTGTTTCCCGGGTTATATCAGGAAATCCGGGAGGCGTTTGAAAACAACCGGATGGATCGTGCCAGAGAGCTTCAGGTAAAAGCGATTCAGTTCGTAAAAGTTCTTGATAAGTACAATTACAATGCGGCATCCAAGGCAGCGATGAAGATGATCGGCGTGGACTGCGGAGCCAGCAGGCTGCCTTTTCAAACGCTCAAAGATTCACAGATTTCAAATCTAAGAAAGGACCTGGAAGAGTGCGGCTTTTTTGATTATGCGCTGATGGCTGAGCGTACAACGGGTCGCTGATCCGTTAGTCCGATTTTTACAAAGAACAGTTTTTGCCAGATTGCTGAAATTGGGGTTAACACAACGATTGTTGTTTTGTTGCCTTGGAAACCCTCCAAGGGTTCCAAACCCTTGGAGGGTTTAGTTAAATAGAGTTTATTCCTCAAATAATGAGGTCAATTTTTCCATTCGTATTTCCCTATGCATTCTAAAAAACTGCTCGCGATTACCAAGCCATTCTAATCCTACCTCTTTTTTAACCTTGGTTGACTTATCTTGCAAATACGTATTCCAGGAACTGTGTGGCCACTCATGCGCCGCCTCCACAAAACCGTGATGCACCGGGTTGTTGTGGATGTAGGCGATAAGAGTGCCAAAGTAGTTGTCAGAGTCGATCAGCTTTCGTTTAAAGTTGGGTGTGAAAAGGCTGCCTTTTCGTTTGTAAACTTTGTTGTATGCCTGGGTGTAGGAATTGAAAAGGTTTGAAAACTGACGGCTGATGACGTTACTAAACCCTCCAAGGGTTTGAAACCCTTGGAGGGTTGGTTTTGGATTCGATTTCCTATTCCTCAAAAACTCCAGCACCACCTCTTCCATCTTCACCCGTACCATAAAATGCAAATGGTTCGGCATCAGGCAGTATGCAAACGTATCAGCAACCGGCGTAACGTAGCAGGCGTATTTGTTAAGGAAATAGGGATAGTTTTCTTCCTTACGGAAAAGGTTTTCATTTCCGTTGGCGTGGGTCCAGATGTGATACATTTGGCCCGGTTCGAGTGGGACAGAAGGTTGTGCCATTTTCTTTGATTTGGTTCCACTTTATAGTATGAACCCCAAATACAGAATTCCTTACAACATTTCTTGCATCCAAAACCTCCAAGGTCTTGGAGGTTTTCAGAAATCTTCTTCCCAAATTTCGAGGCATGGACAATATTCTTCCAATTCACAACCCGGGGCATAGCCGGTGCAGAAATCAAATATAAACATGCCGGTATGGAAGGGGGTAAATTCATGATCCAGCAACCCCACCATCAGTTCATATTGTCTGTCCAGCGGCAGCTCATCGGGTACGTCCAGGCCAACATTCCAGCTATTCAGCATAGCTGTAAATGCATCGCATACTTTTTTCACCTCATCGTCACTGAGTTGATTGTATGGTGGAAAAGCGTCTTTCTCAAGACCGGTAAAATAGCTCAAAGTTTGTTTGGCATCTCCGGAAACCCAGCGGTCAATATCCTTGAAATGATCTTCCAATGATTCTTGTCCGGACTTTTCTTTTTGGGATTCTGCCCGGCAAGCAGCGCGAATGTCGGATAACAAATGTGAGAGAGAAATTTCTATGGCTTAAATATTGATTTCATTAAACCCTCCAAGGGTTCCAAACCCTTGGAGGGTTATTGTTAATTTTCTAGCTTTTCCAAAAGTTTAAAACAGGTCCACAAACTCCTTGGGACATGGAAAAATCCTTTATACGGTCCGCCCTTGAAGGAATGGGTCACTTCTCCTTCCCGATTCATATAACCGAACCATTCACCGTTTTCATTATCAGGAAAATGACGAAATGAATACTCCTGAACCTTTTTGAAGAGATCCCAGTCCATCTGTTCACCCGTTACCGAATAGTTGATCAGATGGGCGATCATCGCCTCGTTGTGGGGCCACCAGAGCTTCATAAACCACTCAAGCTGCGTGGGACTGTGTCCTTTATAATCCAGAAAGTAAAAGAGTCCCCCGTGTTTCTGATCCCATCCGCGTTCATGTGACCAGCGGATCATACTAATGGCGGTTTGCTGAAGCCCGTCGTCGTTTAGAATTGCAGCCCATTGATGAAGAAACCAGCCAGCCTCAATCGCGTGGCCGGGATTCAGCAGCCTACCTTCCATTGTATCCAGAAACTGTCCATCCTTTCCCACGGTTTCAAATACGGTTTGTTTGTCTGCATGAACATGCAGTAAAATCTGCCTGATGCACTCTTCAATTTCCTGTACATATCTTGCAGGAGTTCCACTCGTTAGTTCTTCAATCACATTCAATAAAATCATTGGTATAGCCAAACTCCGTGAGGGTATTTGTCCTTCAAGCACAGGCCTGCCAAGTTGAGAAAGATCTTTCGACCAGTTCCATACGATTTCGAACTGCTCTTCAGCCTCCTCCATCAGATATGGCTCATCTGCAGCCCGGCTGAACTCGGCAAGGGCGATGATATAAAAGCACTCGGAAAAAATTTTTCGCTGAATCCAAACCGGTTGGCCTTTTTCAGTCAGACTGAAATAAAGGCGCTTGTCGGGGCGGATGGCATGGTTTCGAAGAAAATTGATACCATTTCTGGCGATCTCCAGCCATTCCGGCCTTGCCTGATGTTGGTTGTAAAGCTTGCTGAACATCCAGGCCTGACGCCCCTGCAGCCATACATGCTTGGTAGTATCAAACACACGACCTTCCCGGTCAAGACAATTGTAATAGCCTCCATGTTTACGATCAGGGCTATGTGTTTCCCAAAAAGGGATAATGTTTTCAAAGAGTTCCTGTTCAAACAGGGTTTTTAAGGAGTGAATATCTTGTGAATCGGGCATTTTAAATCGGTTTTGAAATTGAGTAAAAGCGTTCAAGCCGATTTTTTTCGGCTGTATAATTCACCAACATGAATAATCCTGAATATTTACGGTACAGGCCACTCAAATATTGATTGATTCTAATAGGATATGAAAGCTATTTGCTGTCCCTTTTATTTTTACAAGATAGGCACAGCATAAAGGAAAGACTGATAGTAAACGATCTTGTTGAAGATTTAAGAAGGAACATTATTTATACCAAAATTCATTATTTGTCAGATTTTGAACCCGGATGAGGGCTATTGGTAATTCCAATTCACCTCTGCTTATTTATAACCCAAATGACTTCTGCTTTGAAGAGTTAAGAAGTCTTAAAATAATTTTATTTTAAATATTGGGAAAATTTCTCAATCATTGACAGGTTGATTTTAAAGATCTATTTATATTTATTAGAATCGATATGTAATCGTTTACATCAGTGTGCTAATAATTCAGAATGAACATTCATGAACTACTTTTCCAATAAATACCTCTCGGTCCCAATCATATTCATTGTTGTATTCTTTAGTTTTGCATTTGGCAATCATAATAGTGAGACAAGTGATCAAAAAAGTGATAGGAATACCAGTATAAGTGCAATCGAACACCTGAAAGTGTACTCTCAGGTAGGTCGTTTTGCCGGATGGCCTGCCAATAACGGCATCTGGAGCTGGGGCGATGAAATTCTTGTAGGATTCGTTGAAGCCGAGCATTATGAAACAGAAGGTTTTCATACCTATAACCGGGAAACAGCAAGAAATAAATATGCCCGCAGCCTGGATGGAGGAGAAACCTGGGAAATTAATGAGGCTTATGATCTCGGCCAAACGGGATGGGCATATGACAATAATCTGCCGGAAGAAAAGGCCGAAGAACCTGCCATCCTGGATGAACCTACCGAAGATTTCTCAAATCCGGATTTTCTTATAACCTGGTTTAGATATAATGTCAATCACGGTCCATCTATTTTCTATTATTCGAGTAATCGTGGTCATGAATGGCACGGACCATACCAGTTTCCGGACCTGGATACCCGCGGAATCGGAACCCGAACCGATTATATTGTGGACGGTCCGCAGCAATTAAGTGCATTCCATAATGCAGCCAAAGAAAACGAAAGGGAAGGCTGGATTCTTCACTCTCGTACCAAAGATGGCGGAGTTTCCTGGGAATTGGTATCCTGGTTTAGAAATGAAGAACCTGAGGGCTTTGAAATTATGCCTTCCTCTATCAGGCTCAGTTCGTCTGAAATATTATCAGTAGTGAGAGCCCGGGATTTGAACCCAAGAAGAGACTATATTAAAGCTTACAGGTCTGTAGATAATGGCGAGTCATGGAATGAAGAGACAGATCCTGTTTTTGATACCGGATCAGGCGGCTCCCCTCCGGCACTGCTGCAAATGAATGACGGCAGGCTGGCACTGGCTTACGCATACCGCAGTCAATACGGATCAAGAATTTGTTTGAGAATCAGTGATAATAACGGAAAATCCTGGAGCCATGAAATACCCATCCGTACCGGAGACATGGCAAACGCAGATATCGGTTATCCGCGTATGATTCAGCGTGAAGATGGTAAACTTGTGATCATTTATTATTGGAATCATGCAGCCAACCCAAATGCAAAACCTTACCGATATATAGCAGCTTCCATTGTTGATTTAACCTGAATTTTTCACAATTTCAAATCCGCCTTATCCATAAACAAATTTCGTTTCGCTGGATAAAATGAAAAAAAATCATCCCGAGGCGAGTAGTTTTGGAAAAGCAATACTCAGTTTCGAAGGGTTGTGTGATGGAACCCGGAAAGGAGAGACGGAGGGAGGGCGCTCTGAACCCTGCCTCCTCGCAACCCACATCCAGTATCCAGAGGTGGGAAACCGCAAAGAAACGCAAAAGTGTTTTGGAAAAAAGATATTAAGATCGAAAAGCAGTTGAAATCTGAAAGAAATGAAATATTCTCCTACCTTGTTTCGTGTAAAGCATATAATATCGTGTGAGACCTGACAGGTTTTGTTCGATATTTCATACATAATTAACAAACTTTGTTGAAACCTGTCAGGTCTTTACCCGACAAATCAAAGTTGACTTAACAAAAGTCTTGGTATGCTTTTTCTAACGGTATAGGAAGCGCCGGGTAGTTGTCATAATTTTTTAATTGACATGAATCATCTTGTTTCACTAATCCTCAAGAAACTCTTTCCAGTCTCTTCCCTCAGTAATCCAGCTCAGATTAAATCGTGCAATATTCGCCCCGGAACGGCTTTCATACAGCAGATAAATGAATCCCTCACTTGGAGTGCCGGGCCGTCCTGCTGCGAGAGATGAGTAGGCAAATTGCCCTTCATCAACCAGGCGCTTTACAGGCCAGGTTTGGCCGCCGTCGAAACTGGCCCAAACAGTACCTCGAACCCGGCCCTGCTCAGAATCGACATTGCTGTAAATAAGGATATTGTGATCATCAATTGGCAAACGAACAAGTCCGGCCATCAGACCGTAATCGGTATCCTGCGGGCCGTCAGGTAACTCATCACTCAGAGAAAGATCTTCCCAGGTTTCACCTCCATCGTAACTCCATGCGATGTGGCGCATTCTCGGGTTCATTCCATCAGTTGAATAGTGGCGGCGAGAGTTGTAGTAGATTGTGCCGTCGGATAATTCTTCGATGGCGGCTTCTCCGGTCCCTTTAGCGGGAAAAGGTGAACTGCTGTGCCAGGTTTTTCCTCCGTCATCACTATAGATAGCGTTGGTATAATGTTGATCCCAGTTTTCCGGAGCATTTCCTTCGGGGATTGCGAAGGGCATCACACGGGTGGCTTTCAATAATCTGCCGGCATGAGGGCCTTGCTGAAGGGTGATTCCCCTTTCGTTGATGTGCATGGCCGGATAATACCCATTTTCATCGGGGTGGATCACGACCTTTTCTTCCACCCAGGTTTTACCATGATCCTGGCTTCGAAGGAACAACAATTCTCCCGATGGATTTCGGTCAGTAAACGGACGCCTCTCTGCAAAAAGCATAATTTCACCGCTATTTTCATCGACGATGGTGCCGCCGCCGTGCCACTGAATCGGTGTAGCAATCGTATCGGTCGGTGTCCAGGTTTCACCACCGTCTTCACTTCTCCGTATTTTTAAATGACCTTCACTGGCAGGGCTTGTTCCGCCAAAAGTGGCAAGTACAGATCCGTCTGTGGCTACCACAACATTGGGAAATCGTTCATCATCAAAAAGTTCTTTTATTTCCATAAAAGGCTCCTCATGATTTTCAGAGCTTGTTTGATCATCACAAGAGAGAATCATCACCAAAAACAGGGCGGATAAATAAATCATCACTTTAAAAAATCTCATAATATCTGAAGTGTTTTGAAAGGTTAAAAGAATAAAATTCTGCCGGGGAGGTTCAAGTCAAAACAGCTTGTTTTATTAACAAACCGGTTTCTGAAATGATGTGAAAAATTCGTGTAAGGAACCACTCAAATATTGATTAATTCCGGTTCGATCGTAACCGGGAAGCTCTCAGCTAAAGATTCCGAACGGACTGTTATTTTTAATATGAATTCGTTTTCCAGTCAGAGAAGTGTCCGTAAAATCGCCAATCACATCAAGTGCTCCGGCCTCTGTCAGCATCGGTGCGATGTGAGACTCATTTACGCCGATTACGGTTGCCCCTGCACGACTGGCCGATTTTACGCCGCTGACGGAATCCTCAAAGACAAGCACGTTTTCTGCCGGAACATCGAGTTGTTCGGCACCCAACAAGTAACATTCTGGATCAGGTTTTCCATTTTTTACAAGGTCGGCTGTTACAATAGTCTGAAAAGGTGTAGTTAGTGAGATACTGTCGAGCATTTTTTCAACTTTGGGAGGAAGTGCACTGGTTACCAGACCGAAGATGATATCCTTTTTGATAAGTTGTTCCATCAAAGCTTCAACACCCGGTACTATGGAGAAGGAGTCCTGTGAGGCATCGTATTCGGTGCACTCCTTATCCAGTTTTTCCCGTTCTTTTATCGGCAAATCAGAAAATAGTTCATCAATAATATTTCGGGCCGGACGCCCATGAACACTGGTTTCAAGATATTTCTTGTCGATTTCAATACCATAAATTTCCATTTTTTCATACCAAAAGGACTCAACCTGTTCTTTACTGTCGATAATAACGCCGTCCATGTCAAATAAAATGGCATCAAAATGTTTAGGTGTATTACTCATCGTTGATGATGTTAGATTAAAAAGTAAATGTGTGATGTAAATTCTGAATCTGACAGATTTCGATTGATAGACAATCTTTGATTTAACAAGTAACTGAGTGTGTATCGGTTATTTTGTTCTTTTTTGTAACTGTGTAATCGGTTACATTCTTTTTGTTTTCTGATTATCTGTCAGATGAACCTCCTGATGATAAGGAAAAGAGTGATATCATTAAAATGGCCGGTTTTCATTCGCTGTGATATGTTTGAATCCGGAAGTAAGAATGAAAGATTGAATAATGTCGATTAAAAAAATTGCAAAGCTTGCAGGTGTTTCAACCGCCACAGTTTCGCGGGTATTGAATGGTTCGGATAAAGTGAAAGATCAGACTGCTGAAAAAGTCCTGAAAGTTGCTGATGAATTGAATTACAGGATGGACCATGTTGCGCGGCGCATGAAAGTGAAGCAGTCAGATTCCCTGGTGATCGGATTAATTATTACTGACATCGATAATTCGTTTTTTGCAAATGTGGCAAAAGGAGTGGAAGATGTTGCGTATAAAAATAAGCATGTGCTGATGATCTGTAACACAAATGAAGATCCCGGGAAAGAGAAATTTTTTCTCAATTCGATGCTTTCGGAAAAAGTTTCGGGAATCATCATGGTGCCAACAAGCGGGAATGAAACCTTCCTGAAAAGCATAAATCTGGAGGGTTTCCCGATGGTGATGGTGGACCGTAAAGTGAAATCTATGAATGTGGATACGGTTTCAATTAACAATGAAACGGGTGGATTCCAGGCGACAGAACAGTTGATTAAAAACGGGCACCGGCGAATTGGTATTATCTGCGGTATTAAAGGCCTGACTAATACAGAAGAGAGATTTAATGGGTACAAAAAAGCACTGGAGCAGGCAGGTATTCCATTTGATGAAGAACTGGTTGTCTTCGGAAACTACGTTGAACGTGGCGGAAGGGAGGCTCTGAAGAAACTGATTGCACTCGATGAACCGCCAACCGCTATTTTTTCCACTAATAACCTGATGACACTCGGATGTCTGAAGGAGCTCTATATGCAAAAAATTCGCATTCCGGATGAGATGGCACTGGTCGGTTTTGATGATTCGGCCTGGGCTGAAGCGATGATTCCACCACTTACAACCATCAAACAGCCGGGGTACGAACTGGGGGTGAATGCCGCTGAACTTCTTATTAAAAGACTGAATAATAAAAATTCAAGTAAATTGAATATTGTCTTAAATCCAGAGCTTATAGTGAGGGAGTCTTGTGGTAATAGATGAAAATATAGTTATTTGGTAGTTATCCAGCATACCGTTTCATTTAAATCGCTTTGCTGCTCATAAAGATACTGAGAGCAAGTGTGCAATTTTTTTCGCCTGTTCTACGAAGTTACCCTGATCCTCGAAATTTTAACGTACTGGAAAGCGTAGTAGGGCCTTGCAGAGAAAAAAATTTTAGTTAGAAATTCGGGTTGATGATCTTTGAAGTGTTTAATGTAACACATAGCGCAACAATGTCTTGCTGAGTAATAATTTCCAATCTGGGTCACCCGGATTATCGTAACACCATACCGAAGGTCTTGTTTTGAAACAAATTTTTTTTGAGTGATGAAAGGAAAAGTTGGTTAACGGAAGGTTGAGTAAAGAGGGTTTTTTAAATTATTATATGTAATCGATTACATAATTTAAGTATAAGGTCAAATATCATTATGAAATTTATATTTATCGCAAATATTTTAAAAAGATTTTACAAAAAATATTAATTTTTTAATAGTTTATAAGTGCAATATAAATATATGATTAATGATTATTTGATTTCGAAATTTAATCTCAAATTACGAGAAAATTAAAAAAGCTTGACAAGGTCACCGAGGGAAAGTAAATTTCTAATAAATGTAAACGATTACATTTATTAACGTAAAATTAACCTTGATCTATAATCGGGATAACATAAGATCAAGAGTTTCTGCCAAACTTTAAATCTAAAAACCATTTGGTATTCAATATGTCAGGAAAATGTACAGTAATGATTATGGCCTTTTTGTTGGCGTCCGTGTCAACAGGGTGGTCTCAGGCACATGAGATCAGCGGTCAGGTTACCGATTCATCTACCGGTGAGCTTCTGGTTGGTGTGAATGTGATGGTAGAGGGCACTTCAACAGGGACTTCTACGAATGTTGATGGCGAATACACGCTCAGCGGCATTAATGAAAATGCAATATTGATAGTTAGTTACATCGGATATCAATCACAACGAATTGCGATCGAAGGCCGCTCTTCGATCGATGTAAGCCTTGAGTTGTCTGCCGAACTTATGGATGAATTGGTCGTTACCGCTTTGGGAATTTCAAGAGAAAGAAGATCGCTTGGCTATTCAGTGGGACAGGTGTCAGGAGACGATCTCGCCACAGTTTCACAGGAAAATATTATCGGTGGTCTCGGCGGCCGTATGGCAGGTGTGCAAGTGAATCAAACCAGCGGTGTGGGATCTTCTATCAGTCTGATTATAAGGGGGATGACCTCATTGACATCAGATAATCAGCCGCTATATGTGATTGACGGCGTACCGGTAACAAGCGGCCTTAACAATGTGACAACATTCGGAGATGGGAATGAGGTGGATTACGGTAATGCAATTACTGATCTGAACCCAAGTGATGTAGAAGATATGACAGTTCTGAAAGGTCCGAGTGCCGCTGCTCTGTATGGTTCACGGGCTGCAAACGGTGTGGTTCTGATAACAACCAGGCAGGCCCAAAGAGGAGACCCTGTACGTGTTAGTGTAAGTACAAGCAATGTGTTTGAACGGCCTTTTGAATACGTAGACTATCACTACCAGTATGCAAGCGGAAACCGAAACGCATTTCTGGATGAGAGTTCCTCCTATTGGGCAGGGCCGGAGCTGGATGTTGGTAATACGGCTGTTCAGTGGAACAGTCCGCTCGATGATAACGGAAATCGGGTACCGACTGAACTGAGGTCTTATCCCGATAACATGAAGAATTTTCTCAATACCGGGGTTACATCCAATAATAATATCACAATTACGGGTTCAACCGAAAATACGGTTTACAAGCTCTCAGCGAATAACATGTTCCACAACGGGATGATCCCCAACTCAGACCTTCACCGGAATGCAGTTTCAACCGCACTGACAAGGGATATTCTGGAGAACCTGAGTGTGAGCATGAATATTAACTACTCAAGATCCAACTCAGATAACCGGCCGTCCACACAAGACAGGAGGGCAAACCCTCTGGAAGCAGTCTACTTTGCACCGCATGTGAATGTTATGGAACTTCGTGATTACTGGGAGCCGGGACAAGAAGGGATTCAGCAAAGATCTTATGCTTCAGGGCAGGATAACCCCTGGTTTCTGGCATATGGAATTAACAATAGCTTTCTTAGAAACAGGGTATTCGGTAATGTGAGGGCGGACTGGGATATCCTGCCAAACCTCAGTATGTTTGCACGTGTATCACTGAACAGCAGCAGCGAAAACCGGGAGTCCAAAATTCCCTGGAGTTATTCGAGGATGGCAAGAGGCGGATATTTTCTGCAGGAGCTGGCCAATGATGAAATCAACACGGACTTCCTGATTACCTATCAAAATCAGACCGATGATTTTGATTTCAGTCTGTCCGGCGGTGGTAACTATATGGAAAACTCGTACCGTGATGTCTATAACGGAGTGAATAATGCCAACCGGAATGACGGATTGAGCGTACCCGGCTTGTATACGGTTTCCAATATTCCGATCAATTCACTGGACGCCCGTAATTTTTCAAGCCTCAAGAAAATTTACAGTCTTTATGCAACCGCTTCTATTGGGTTCAGGTACCAGCTCTACCTGGATGTATCCGGACGAAACGACTGGTCGAGCACACTTCCGGCCAATAACCGGTCCTATTTCTATCCTTCTGTATCACTAAGCTGGCTGGCAAACGAGACTTTTTCACTGCCATCAGATATTAACATGCTGAAGTTCAGATTTGGCTGGGCACAGGTAGGTAACGACACCAACCCATACCAGCTTCAGCAAACACTTTCTGTTGGAACCATTCCCGGTATGGGAATTCCCACTGCAACTATTCCCGGACAAATGCTGAATCCGCAGCTCAAACCAGAGATTGCCACTTCATTTGAAGGGGGTATTGACCTGAATATGTTTGAAAACAGGGTCCGGTTTGAGGCAACTTACTACCAGGTGGAAAACAAAAACCAGATTCTGCGCCTGGGCACCCCATCCTCTTCAGGAGCTTCCAGCAGACTGATCAATGCCGGTATGCTGGAAAGTGAAGGCTGGGAAATTGCAATTGGCGGCACACCTGTTTTGACAAACAATCTCAGCTGGGATGTGAATATGAACTTTACGAGAAACCGCACCAGGTTGATTGAGCTGAGTGACGATTTTGACAGAATTGAATTCTGGGGTGAAAATGGTGCTGGTGCTTACACTCATGTGGGTGAGGAAGTCGGCAACATGTACAGCCGGGGCTACGCCCGTGTGGAAGATCCGAACTCCGAATACCATGGCTGGCCTATCGTAGACAGCGGTGGACAGTGGATACGGCTTGACGATCCTGAAGACTGGATTAAGGTTGGTAACTTTAACCCGGATCTTCTTGTTGGCGGGCAATCCACGCTGCAATATAAGAGGTGGTCGCTGAGCGCAAGTATCGATTGGAGAATTGGCGGGGAGTTTATGTCGTCGACCTACCGGTATGGCGGTTCAAACTGGAAAGATGCAAACCAGATGAGAAATCTGATTCCCGGAGGTCATTATTCAGAGGAAGAGCTGATCGAATTGCTGAAGTCAGATCCGGACGCATACATCATTCCGCGAAACGGACATTTTCCCAGGGTGGGTGGTTATACCCAGGAAGCCGGTGGTATGTATGTTGATGAAGGAGGAGTTACCGGGTACGACGGTGTATTTATACCCGGCGTAAGAGTTGATCCCGAAACCGGTGAATATATTGAGCACCTGGGAGGAGAAGGCACTATCGTTCGACCGGCTTCAAACATGTTTGCCTGGAGATTTAACCAACAGGTGATTTTTGATGCTGATTTCATCAAGCTGAGGGAGTTGGCACTTGGGTACGATGTGCCGGCATTTATGGGTATCAACAATTTGAGAGTGTCAGTGTTTACCAGAAATTTATTGCTCTGGACGAAAGCTGGAATAGGGATTGACCCTGAACGGGCATTTCAGGCGCAGGGAAGCACACAGGGTGATACAGCCATGCTCTTCAGAATGGGGACAGAAAGGCAGAATATCATGCCGTTTTCAACATCATTCGGTTTTAATATCAATTTAAACTTCTAAGCCAGTTATGAAGATGAAAAGTATAAAAATTTCAATCGGTAGTATAATACTGCTCTTGTTGGTTTTGAGCGGATGTGAACAGGATCTGACGAATGCGAATATCAATCCTAATGCCGTTAGTCCGGAAACAGCCAACCCAAATCAGATCATGCCAAAAGTTATGGTGGATATGGCCCGGTCATATACAAGTCTGGGTTACGGAAATATCGGGGGTGTAATGCAGCACATGCAGGAAGACGCCTGGAAAAATTCATATAATGATTACCAGTGGGATAATCAAAACTGGTCTAATTATTATGGAATGCTCCGGAACAACAAGTTCGTCTATGAAAAAGCCCAAGAGAACAACCAGCCTTTTCTGGAAGGTATGGCCCTGACGATGAAAAGTCTCATATTCGGGAAGATTACAGACCTGTGGGGAGATGCACCTTATACGGAAGCCCTGAAAGCAAGTGACGATGATGCGGTCCTGACACCTGCGTACGACAGTCAGGACGTGATCTACCAGGGAATTCTGGAAGACCTGAAAGAGGCTGCTTCTATTTTTGAAGCTGGTAATACAGACGGCAGCCTTGGCGGTAATGATGTCTATTTTGGAGGAGATATTAACGCCTGGCACCGGTTTGCCAATTCACTGATCCTGAAGTATTCGATGAGAGTCTCAGAGAAAATGCCGGATGTGGCCAGGTCGAACATTGAAGAAGTTTACAACTCTGGGATATATTTCACGAGTTCGGATGAGGATGTAAGTGTACCATATAATGATGCCGATTTTTGGCCGGCAGCAGCCGTGGAAACAGACCCCACAAACTTCAGAAGACGAAGAATCTGTAACACGTTGCTCAACAAACTCTACGACAACAACGACCCGCGCAAAGAGGTATGGGTGCGGCCCGTACATTGTCAGTGGGTCGAAGACAGATCGCTGGACGTGCCAGTTGACCCATATATAAGGGAAAACGGGGAGCTCACGGATGTTGTCTCCTATTCGGATGCAGAATACCTCGAACGAATTGCCGCCGGAAATGTCTATACCCGGCACTTTAATCCTGACCTGGTAGATGAACCCTACGACACACGTGAGTATGTAGGAACTCCACCACAATTATTCGATCCGTCCGGACACAACGGCAATCCGACTCCGGGACAGCAGCTTCAGAATCAGCATGTGTCGCAGATGGCCGATCTGTTCAGGCAGCCTTCAGGTGAGTTTTTGGAATCACGGATTATAACCGCTGCAGAAGTCAGTTTTGTTCTCGCAGAAGCTGCCTGGAGAGGGATGGATGTTGGCAACGGTGAAAACCATTATAACAATGCTGTCCAGCAGGCGCTGAATATCTGGGGTGTGGGTGACCACTACAGTGAATATATTCAGAATCCGGGAGTGGCATTCAATAATACACTGGAACAGATCATTGAGCAGAAGTGGATCGCTGCATTTGCGATTGCCACCGAAGCATGGTTTGATTACAGACGTACAGGGTATCCTGAACTTAGTCCCGGCCCAAGCGCCCTGGAAGCAGCTGTGCCATTTCGATTCCGTTATGGAAATGATGAATTGAACTTTAACACAGAAAATGTTCAAAATGCCATCCAGAGGCTTGAGCCTTTACCACCTTACACGGATAACCAGGGGAGTAACAGTCAGTGGCATAGGCCGTGGCTTGTTCAGGGAACTAACAATCCATGATGTTTCAAATAAAAACTTTGGCATAGGTTAAAGTAGAAAGAGGCAGTATCTAAATGTGATCTGCCTCTTCTCTTTACCTGTACCTGATGACATCAAAAATCATATCAAAACTATTCCCAAAAAAACTCATCGCAAAAATGATGAGCACAAATGCTGGTAAAATTCAATGTACTATGAAATATGTATTACTATTAATTTTGTTGATTGTAAATACACAACAATCCGATGCACAATCCTTTCTTGATTCTCCTTTTCTTCAGCCGGTATCTCAAAAGTATTATTTAGATGAAGACTCCGGTCTTGTGGAAATGAAAAAAATGGTGATAGACCGGGATGATAATGTTTACGCCTTAACGGATCAGGGGCTGTATGTAATTATTGAAGAACGATTGGTGCATGACCGCCGGTTTCTCCCTCTGATTGATATAAACCCTGTGGATGTAACGGTTCAGTATGATGCGGGGGCGTTGTATTATCTTTATGAGGATCACTACTTGTCAAATGCCTATGCAGGTCATCCTTTCGGTGAGTTTGAGCCTGGCGCTTTTTCTCATATAGCCGTTAATCAGTCCGGGGATGTATTGTTGGCAGGAAGCCGGAATTTCGCTCTGAGATCCGAAGGATTAGAACAGACGGGACGTTCGTCAGGTGAAATCCGTAGCATCCAGGCGCGCGGGGATGATTTTTATATAGAAACCGACACTGGCATATCAATACTTGAAAACAACTCACTGCTGGAAATTGTCCGGGATACTGATATCCAATCCTGGGTTTTCGGCAATAATGAGCTATTTGTAGCCACAAGTGAAGGGTACTACTCGGTAGCTCACAGCAACTGGAGCCTGAAGCACCCGCTTATAGAAAGGGTTCCTGTGGTTCCGATGACGTCACTTGCATTCTATAACGGAACTCTTTGGGCAGGCACAGAAATGGGGATGTTTTCGACCGATAATCATGAAAACTATCGCTACTGGGCAAGTAATAGATGGCTTTCCAGTGACCAAGTACTTGATGTTGCCGTGGATTCAAAAGGAAATGGCTACGCTTTGACAAAAGAGGGAATCTCAGAAGTACACTTTAAAACGATGACACTGAAAGACAAGGCAGACTATTTTCATGACAAGGTTCGCAAACGCCATCTTCGGCTGGGATTGATTGGTGAAGTCCGATTGGAGGAACCAGGTGATATAACAACCGCTGAGATGATTGATACTGATAATGACGGATTGTGGACCTCCTTCTATATTAGCAGCGAGATTTTCAGATATGCCACCACAGGAAATAAACAGGCCAGAGCAAATGCCATGGAGGTTTTTATGTCTTACGAACGCCTGCTGTCGATAAATCCGCTGGATGGATTTCCCTCTAGAACATTTGCCAGAAAAGGCTTTAAGGTAGCCAATCCCGATCGGTGGCGGGAAAGCCCGGAGGAGCATATGGAATGGAAAGGGCATACAAGCACAGACGAATATATTGCCTACCTGTGGGTGGCCGCTTTGATGGATCAGTTGCTCGATCTGGACGAAGAAGAACAGCAGCGGATCACCCATTTCATCGATTCGATTATGACGCATATAATCGAAAACGACTACTATTTTGTTGATATTGACGGGAAGCCGACACTGTGGGGCCGATGGAATCCTGAATTTGTAAACTGGTATCCTGAAACTGTAACAGACAGAAAGCTGAACAGCACGCATTTAACGGCCGGTCTTCAGCTCGCTTATGCGCTTACCGGAAAGGAAATTTATAAAGATGAAGCATTCCGGATGTTTGAGGAACATGGCTACCTGGACAATATTCAGATTCCGATGGAAAACATTGGCCCGACTCCCGGTGTAATTTACAAGGGGGATCATCCATACCCGTTTGAGTTTGATATGGGGGATGGCGGATGGAACCACTCGGATGATGAGATGTACTTTTTAACCTATTGGGTGCTCTACCACTACGCTTTTAATGATGATTTCAAGCGAATTTATGCAGATGTAATTACCGATCACTGGAAAATTGAATTGCCGGAACGAAATTCAGTATGGAGCCTGATCGCCTACGGAACCAGTGGTGACATCGACCTTGAATCGGTGAAATGGCACTTAAGAGAATTTCAGCTTGACATGGTCCGCTGGGATATGAAAAACTCCCACCGCAAGGATCTGGATTATCTGGAACCCAACTTCCGCGGACAGACAACCAAAGAACTTATTTCGCCCCTGGAAAGGCCAACGATTCGCTACAATGCTAACCCATTTAGTATTGACGGAGGACGAGGCGGCCTCCGGGAATTGGCCGGCGACGAATTTCTTTTGCCCTACTGGATGGGACGGTATCTTGGTGTAATTATACCTTTGGAGTAGTGCAGTATACAACCATTCACACCAGGCGAAAAAATTATTAGTTGAAGAAATTGAGACAAAAAACGATTAAACTTTTATTCAAAATTTTTAAACCCTGCTATTAAATAAAGGGGCCTTCGTATCATTCAAACTACTAATCCTGCAATATGAACGGTAAAAAAATCACCCATAAAATTCACTTTATCTGGCTTCAAACACTGTTATTACTCTTTTTATGTCAACCTGTTCAGGCTCAGCTCGATCCTCTCGGTATGATGCTGACCTGGCAACAGGATCCGACCACAACGATGACTCTGGATTGGTACACCCATGCAGATGATCAGAACTCTTTCATAGAATACAGAGCAATTCCCTTCGATGAAGAAGAGGATGAATGGATCGTTGCAACAGGTGAACGTTTTGATTTCCCTTTTTCAGAACGGCTGATTCATCGCGTGGAGGTTACCGGACTTGAACCTGACACAGAATACCAGTTCAGAGTTGGTGAGTTTACAAGAATCAGAAAATTCCGAACTATGCCGGCAGATGCGTTGCGACCAGTACGTATAGCCGTGGGCGGAGATGTGCGCCACAGGATTGAATGGATGGATCAAACCAACCGCCGTGCAGCGCGGTACAGTCCTGATTTTGTGCTTTGGGGAGGCGATCTGGCCTATGCAGATGGAATGGAAGAGAGGGTTTACAGGTGGTACGAATTTCTGGAGTCCACAATGCGTACACTGCTCACAGATGACGGACGTGTGATTCCGGTTATAGCATCCCTCGGAAATCATGAAGTTTTAGGAGGATATTACGAACGTGATGACCATGATCGAAGAGAAGGGGTCCCTGATTTTGACGGATCGGAAGAACACAAGGAGCTGATATCACCTTATTATTACGCATTATTCGCATTTCCGGGACATCCGGGATACGGAGTGCTCGATTTCGGGGAGTACATGAGTATCGTTCTCCTGGATACCGATCACAATAACCCGATGGATGGAGAGCAGGCAGAATGGCTTGAAGAGGTGCTCAGTGAACGAGAGAATGTTCCTCATGTATTTCCAACTTTTCATGTTCCGGCCTATCCATCAGTGAGGAATCCGGACTGGGAATCTTCGGTTCGTGTGCGCGAACATTGGGTACCCCTATTTGAAGAATACGGAGTGCGGGTGGTCTTTGAAAAACACGATCATTCCTATAAGCGAACTTTTCCGATTAAAGATGACCAGATCAGCAGTAATGGAATTGTTTATATCGGAGATGGAGCGTGGGGGGTTGGTGTGCGAGAAATCGGCAGAAGCCATGAAGAGTATGCCTGGTATCTCGACAGAGCTGCTTCTGAACGCCACTTCATTCTGACAACCATTCACGGGCCGCATCAGCATTTCTTAATGATTAATGAAGATGGACAGATCATCGATGAGTATCCCCAAACCCCTCACACCGATTTCAGCCCGGTGAGAATGGCAGAACCCTGGCTTCCTGCAGAAGAAACCGAATCAAATGAAGATGAGGAAATGGATAGTGAATAATATTTCGAACAACTAAAGTATTGTTGTGCCAGTCATCAAATGATGAGTAAAACCCGCCATGTTTTTTTTAAACCTGTTAGATTTTTTAATATGATTGTCTTTTAAGAAAATAAACATTGTCCCGCGGTATACCTTTGGCATGAGTTTTATTAAGGTGTTTTAAATTTGCCACAACACTATATTAAGTCCTCACAGATAAAAAACAACGAAGAATAGATTGGAAAAGATTCAGTATAACATTGTCCGCCATCCCCTCAGGGGAATCATCCCACCTGTCATTACACCTCTGCTTGCTCAAAATGAGCTGGACCAACCCGGCTTGGATCGGCTTGTCGATCACATGATTTCGGGCGGGGTTCACGGCCTGTTTATTCTCGGAACGACCGGAGAAGGGCCTTCCCTCAGCTATAAATTACGCTATGAAATCACAGAACGGGTATGCGATCTGGTAAACGCACAACTGCCTGTATTGGTGGGGATTACGGACACTTCATTGTCGGAAAGTGTCAAATTGGCTGAAAAAGCAAATTCAGCGGGAGCCGACGCCGTGGTGGCTGCTCCTCCCTACTATTTTACAAACAATCAGTCCGAGCTGGCAGAATATTTTCGTGTTCTGGCCGACGAATCCCCGCTGCCCCTTTTCCTATATAATATGCCGTCGCATACCAAGGTAAACATCGCGGCGGAAACGGTGTTGAAATTGTCGGATCATGAAAATATCATCGGCCTGAAAGACAGTTCGGCTAATATGGTTTACTTTCAGAAAGTGGTGAGGCTGATGGAGTCGCTCTCCGAATTCTCTCTGCTGGTTGGCCCGGAAGAGTTGTTGATGCATTCTATGTTGTCAGGCGCACACGGTGGAGTCAATGGCGGTGCCAATATGTTTCCGAAATTGTATGTGAAGATGTACGAAGCGGCCCGTTCTCAAAATTTTGATGAAATGGAGAAGCTTCAGAAAATCATCATGCAGGTCAGTTCAACGATCTACTCCGTTGGGGAATCTCCCTGGAGCTATTTGCAGGGTGTGAAAAGTGCGCTTTCGTTGATGGGAATTTGCAGTGATAAAATGGCTCTGCCAGGAAAACCGCACTCATCCGAAGAGAAAAAGATGATCCAAAAAGCGATTGAAGATCTGGGGAATGAATGGAAAACGTAAAATCGAACATTATGCGGGATTTGTTTAGGGGTAACTTCTCAAACCCGGTCATCTCAGCCACACTTTTCAGTTTGTTTCTGATACTGGTTTCCTGTCAGGTTGAAGGGGATCGGGTAGCAGCAGAATCTTCGGAATCGTTTTTCCAATCGGAAGAAATTTTTGATCCGATCGATCTTCACACACACGGAGGTACCATCGTGGATCTGCCGAACGGGGATTTACTGGCTGCCTGGTTCGAAGGAACCGGCGAACGCTGGGCCGATGATGTCCGTATTCGCGGAGCACGGTTTAGTCAGCAGCAAAATAGCTGGGGAGAACCGTTCGAAATGGCAAATACCGATGGATACCCCGATATCAACCCGGTGTTGTTCATCGACGGCAAAGAGCGGTTGTGGCTTTTCTGGTATGCGGTGATCGCGAACCAGTGGGAAACGTCCCTGCCGAAATACCGGATCAGTACCAACTATATGATGGATAGTGGTCCGCCTGAGTGGGACTGGCAGGATGTTCTTCTGGTTAAACCCGGGGATAAAACCGAAAGAGGAATGCAGCCCGGAGACCGCTTTGTTGAAGCTGTTAAATCCAAAACAGAGGAGTACAAAGAATATCTGGAACGAATTAA
This sequence comes from Balneolaceae bacterium, assembly GCA_020832285.1. Classification (GTDB taxonomy): domain Bacteria; phylum Bacteroidota; class Rhodothermia; order Balneolales; family Balneolaceae; genus Rhodohalobacter. The sequence goes on along the minus strand of JAFIFB010000129.1, from coordinate 60,156 downwards.
CTCATTTATACCCGGTGATGAAACGGCAAGAGGCAGCCGCGCCTGGTTTGATGAACGCGTGGAGGAGATGATCTATCGCGCCGAAGGGCAGCACCTGGTTCGCAGCGGGCGGATTTATGATGAAGATGGTAGCTATACCGATGCCGATCTCGGCTACCCGCTGATGCGCCGAATCGGCTGGCAAACCTACAACAAGCCGGTTATCCTGGATGACGGCCGGATGATTCTCCCGTTCTATTCCGATGGTTTCTGGAATTCCCTCATGGCCATTACCGATGACTGGGGCGAAACCTGGACCTACAGCGAACCGATAATCGGAAATAGTAACATCCAGGCGGGTATTGCTGAAACATCGGAGGGTGAACTGGTGATCTATATGCGCGATAACGGCCCTCCGCCGAAACGGCTGCATACAAGCCGTTCATCTGACCGCGGAGAAACCTGGAGCACCGTCACCTATTCCGAACTTCCCAATCCCGGTTCCGGCAGTGATATCGTCACTCTCGATAACGGGAATTGGCTGATGGTATACAACAACACCGAAAGCGGACGACACAGCCTGACCGTTTCCATTTCGGATGATGAAGGTAAAACCTGGCGGTGGACCCGGATTCTCGAATTCGACTGGCGCGATGGTGCCACTACAAGTCATTACCCTGCAGTCATACAGGCCGATGACGGAACCATCCATGTGGTGTACAGCCATTTCTACAATGACCGTCCTGACCGCCATCGAACCATTAAATGGGCCCATTTCAATGAAGCGTGGGTGAAAGAGGGTGAGCCGGGCTATGCACTGAGGCAGGATCTCTTTCCGGAAGACCCGGATCAAACACCAGCTGGGTCTCATGCCGCATCACTTATGGAACTCCCCGATGGAGAAATATTATTCTCATTTAATGCGCAGCATCTTGAAGGCCCCGTTTCCGAAACCAAATGGGGTGAAAATCCGGCAAGTCGACTCTTCATGTCCCGGTTAGATTCAGACGAAAAGAGCTGGACCATACCACAGGTGATGGAAAGGGGCGATCCGGTTGAAATTCATAACTCCGTTTTATGGGTTTATGATGAGGTACTCTACCTTTTTTATACCACATTGGAAGGGCTTGGGCACGAAGACTCCACGCTCGACCTGATCATATCTTCAGACAATGGACAATCCTGGTCGGAACCGCGAACACTCCGTGAAGAGTGGGGCTGGATGTTCGGGACAAATCCGCTGGAAATGAGCAATGGTGAAGTCTTGCTGCCTGTTTACAAGGAAAGTTCACCCCACGGAGTGGGATTTATGATCTCGGATGACGGGTTTGAAACGTGGGAGGTTCATCCATCTGATCCCGGGGAGTGGCCGCGGCCGGGAATCATGGCATCGGTCGTGGAGCTGGACGCGGGAGAGCTGCTGGGTTATATCCGCTACTCCGGGCGTATTCTTGAAACCCGTTCTTCCGACTTCGGGCGAACCTGGAGCGATCCGGTTGAAACCGATCATCCAAACCCGTGGTCGAGAATCGCCCTGATCAAACTGGACAGCGGCAACCTGCTGATGGCCCACAATCCCACACCCAACTCACCGCGGACTCCGCTGCGGGTTTCGCTTTCCGAAGATGGTGGAGACACCTGGCCATACTGGGTAGATGTGGAGACGAATCTTGAAGGCCGGTACGATTATCCATATATAATTCAGGCAAGCGACGGAATGATCCATCTCGGCTATTCCCACAACAACAAATCAACCATGCGCCATGTCATGTTTGATGAAGACTATGTGCGATCCGGCCAGTTTCTTTTTAGTGACGACCGATATTCCACTGCAACTTTCGAAAACGGAACATTTATGATTTCTGCTGATGAACAATAACTTTCATTTTTCAAACAGAAAATGGACAGGAATGGGACCAAAAGAATCCTGAACTTGATTCGGCTCAATAGTAAATATATCAAATACGAACTAACAAACCTGCTTTATGAATCCTGTTGACGTTACCATTTTTGTGGTTTATCTGCTTGGAATTGTCCTTTTCGGAATCTCATTTTACCGGAAGGAGAGGACGTCGCGGGATTTTTCAACCGGTTCAGGCACCTTGCCGGCCTGGGTGATCGGCCTTTCCATTTTTGCTACCTTTGTAAGCAGCATTAGCTATCTCGCCCTGCCGGGTGCGGCATTTCTCGGAAACTGGAATGCTTTTGTATTCAGTCTCTCTATTCCGATAGCGATTTTTATGGCGATCAAATTTTTTATCCCGCTCTACCGAAACGTGGGAAGCCCGTCGGCTTATACATACCTGGAGGAGCGATTTGGGCCCTGGGCAAAAAATTACGTGGCTATTTTTTGGCTGCTTACCCAGGTGATGCGTGTAGCGGTGATCCTCTATCTTCTTGCCCTGCCAATGTATGTAATCCTTGGCTGGGATATGCGGTTGATTATAATTATCACAGGAATCAGCGTGATGATCTATGCCATTCTTGGCGGAATCAAAGCGGTGATCTGGACTGATGCCATACAGGCTATTATACTGATCACTGGCGCTGTAGTAACTCTGGGTATCCTGATGTTTTCACTGCCGGAAGGGCCCCGTCAGTATTTCGAGGTTGCCGCACTACACGATAAATTCAGCCTGGGAAGTTTTGGGATGAGCCTGACCGAATCCACATTCTGGATCGTGTTTATTTATGGGATTTTTATCAACCTTCAAAATTACGGAATTGACCAGAACTACATTCAGCGTTACATGAGTGCAAGAAATGAGAAGGAGGCGATCTCATCTGCTTTTGGCGGAGGACTGCTTTATATCCCTGTTTCGCTTCTCTTTTTTATGATCGGTACCGGGTTGTTTGTCTATTACCAGGTTTATCCGGATCTGCTGCCTGGCGAGTTTCGTGAAACGGGCATGTCCGACAGCGTATTCCCCTATTTCATCGTCAACGGCCTGCCCGTGGGGATTACAGGTCTGCTGATCGCCTCCATCTTTTCAGCAGGAATGAGTACTATCTCCACGAGCCTTAACAGCGGGGCGACTGTGATCCTGAGTGATTTTTACCAGCGCTATAAAAAAGATGTGAGTGAAAAGGAGTCTGTCCGGGTGCTCTATCTGGCTTCGGCTCTGATTTGTGTGCTTGGGGTGATGATTTCATTCTACATCATTCAGGTGGAAAGTGCGCTGGATATCTGGTGGAACCTGGCGGGAATTTTCAGCGGAGGAATGCTGGGACTGTTTCTGCTTGGTTTCTTTTCAAAGAAAGTGGAAAATACACAGGCTGCTATCGGGGTGGTACTGGGTCTGCTGGTAATCATCTGGATGAGTCTTTCCCCGGCCTATTTTTCCGGGCCGCTTGAAAACCTGCAAAATCCGCTTCACAGTTACCTGACAATCGTGGTGGGAACGATGGTCATTTTTCTGACCGGATTTTTACTCGCTATCAAAAAATAAAATTGACAATCAAAGGCTGATTTCATTTTTTCCTTTTCAAATGTAATCGTTTACAAATTAATATCATTATTAAACTGACAAAATTAAAACTATGAATCTGTTGAAAAAGCTCACTTTGTTTTTCGCTACTGCCGCCCTGGTACTGGCTTGCAATGAAAATTATTCTGAAACTCATATAGAATCATCCTCTGAAGAATCGTGGGATGGTATCCGGCACATTGAAGTATTTTACGAAGAAGGGCGTTTTGCCGGATGGCCTGCCAATAATGCAGCATGGAACTGGGGCGATGAAATTCTGGTCGGTTTTGTGGAGGCCGATCACCTGACAACCGACGGCTTCCACACCTACAATCGCGATTCGGCCCGAAACAGGTATGCCCGCAGCCTGGATGGCGGAGAAACGTGGGAGATTACAGATGCCTACGAGCTTGGACAAACCGGCTGGGCATTCGATAATAGTCTGCCTGATGATAAAGCTGAAGATCCTGTCCCGCTCGAAGAACCCATTGAAGATTTTACAGATCCCGATTTTATTATCACATGGATGAGGTATAACTACCACGACGGCCCATCTATTTTTTACTATTCGAATGATCGTGGCCATGAATGGCACGGACCGTACGAGTTCCCAAATCTTGATACTTACGGAATTGGCACCCGGACTGACTACTTGGTAAACGGTCCGCAGGAACTGAGTGCTTTTCATAATGCGGCTAAAGAAAATGGAAGAGAAGGAAGAGTTTTGCACGCCCGGACGACAGATGGTGGCGTTACCTGGGAGCGGGTTTCGTGGCTGGGGCCTGAACCGGAAGGTTTTGAGATCATGCCTTCCACCGTTCGGCTTTCTGATTCCGAGCTTTTAACTGTTCTCAGAGTCAGAGAAACTGATCCGGTCAGAGATTATGTGAAGGCGTATCGATCGCACGATAACGGTGAAACCTGGGAAGTAAGTACAGCACCGGTAAATGATACCGGCCATTATGGAGCTCCTCCACACATGATTCAGATGGAAGACGGGCGCTTGGCTATTACTTATGCCTACCGAAGCATGTACGGTTCCAGAATTGCGATGCGTATCAGTTCCGATAACGGAGAAAGCTGGGGGCATGAGATTCCGGTACGCTACGGTGATGGGGCCAATGCCGACATCGGTTATCCCCGGATGCTTCAGCGCGAAGATGGCAAACTGGTAATTGTCTACTATTGGAATCACGATCTGAGAGAAGATAAAACCCCATACCGATACATCGCAGCTTCCATTGTTGATCCGTCAAGGTATTCAGATTGAGCAGCATTTCTTATTTCTCAAAAGTAAAAACGTGTTTAGTGTTTGAAACGTGAAACTGAGAACCTGTCAGCGTCCATCCGGACCTGACAGTGTTCGGTTTTAAAACCGCAAATTTTCAAACCCGGTATGCTTTTCGGGATAATCTTTAACAATAGAGTCATTCAATTGCCAGGCGAATTCAAACAATTTATTTCTATGAAGTTTCTTTCATCAAAGATTAGGTATACACGAACGTTTATCATGCTGATTTTCATTGCCATCTTCGCAACAGGGTTTGCTTCTGATACAAAAAAACCGGCTCAATCAGAAATCTTCAACCCGATTAGTGTGGGATTGCTTCCGGATACTCAGGGCAGCGGTGAGATGGTTTCGATCTACCCGATGGATACGGTGCTGCAAAAGTTCCGGGACTTGGGGGTGGACATTGTGATTCCGGTGGGAGACCTGGTCAACCAGGGAGCAACTCATGAGTTTGAAGACTGGACACGAACCGCAGAAAAATATCGCGATGCCGGTATGGAATTTCTTCCGTTAATGGGAAATCATGAAAGAAGTTTTGCCTATACCGTAGAATGGATTGAAAACATGAAGGATTTCATTCCCGAAGATGCGGTTCATATGCAGGATGCGCAGTATCTGAACTACTATGTGGTAAGAGAAAATGTGTTGATCATAGTGCTGAAATACTATCATCTTTCGATCGCGTTTCAGTGGATTAAGGAAGTGGTGGAGGAGCACCGGGGTGATGTGGATCACATCATCATCGGCAGCCATGACGGACTGATCGGGGCCAAGTACGGACAGACCCGCGAAATGATTGTGGAGGGCACAAAAGGAAACGATCTGCTGATGGATCAGTGGGATGATATCCGGTCTTTCTTTTCAAGGCATGATGTGATCTGGGTTCAGGGGCATGAACATATGTATCAGCGTTCGGTCATTGAAGCTCCGATTCACCTAAACACTGGTTCATGGATGCTATCCGATGGGAATTACCGGCTGCCGCAATATACACAGATCGTGTCGGGGAACGCTTCCTACAAAGGGTATGAATATCGCTACGGGGAGCGGGAAAAAGTACAGGCAGTGATTCAGCATAAAATGAATACAATGGAAAATGGCTCTGAAGCTTTGGATGCGAACGCTTCCGTTCTGTTTTTTGACAACAGCCGGGTGGACTATGAATCCTGGTTTACATCTCATACGGTGACCGACAACGACCAGGGAAGAAAAGAACTGGAAAACCCGGAATGGACGCTAATGGACCGTTTCTCCAGAACCACAAACCGTTGTGAGCGGATTGTATATCCGAACTCCATTCCTGAATCCACTCGTCCGGTGATGGTGTACAACGCTTCGTACCGAACCAATGAATGTTTCGCAGACGATGGCAGCACAGCCCGCTTGCTTGACGGTACCAATAATATTTTTAACCGCGTGGACACCACTCCTCGTACCCTGAGCTGGAGACCGGGTTTCAGCCGGGCACAAAGCCAGATGGATCTTGCCCGGCTTGCGTACCAATACCTGTTTCAGGACCACCGGCCGTGGGACCCTAACCTGAACCGGAATGAACGGCTGGAAGCGGGCGAAAATGAATATGAGATAGAGATTCCGGCTACAACGATCGATCTGAAAGAGCATATTACGTTAAGCTGGTTACCTGCTACAAACGAAACAGTGTCTGATATTATGATTGTGAGCGGCACGCAAAATCACTCCGGAGTGTATAGCGGAGCCTGGGGTGAGGAAAAAGATATCGAAACCGATACCGGCTATCCAAAAAGCCAGCCCGATGGCACTGCTAAACAGCCACATACACTGCCTTCTTATGCCACAAAAGGCTGGGATGTTGAATCAGCTGTAGCAGATACCTACGTGCTTCAGTTTGATGGCGACTCTGATACAGACCCGGATCGAGTTATTCCAGCTTACTACGATGGAGTTTCATGGCAACCGTTTACAAGTGCAGAGTGTGTTCTGGAAATGCCATACGAAGAAGGTTTTATAGAAGTGGAAGAAAATCTTTCACTTGATGGTGCATGTTCAGGTGAAACCGTCGTTGGCTTCGACAGCAGCCACGGAAACCGCTGGTGGTTGGTACTCAACTCCGATATCGAAGTGGCATTGATTGAGCGGTAAGACGGGTATTTGCCAGTTAACGAGGAGGGTTCTCGCAGAGTTGCGCGGATGAATCGCGGTGTAATGCAGAGTTTAATAATCAGCAGGTCTTTGCGAACCAAGCTTCAGCTTGCCAGCAAGGACGTTGTTGTAAAAATCATGGCAGCGGAGTAAATCAGGAAGGTGCAAATTTGGGATTCTTATACGTCGCAACTGTAGATAATAGCGCCCACTGTCATCTCGACTAAACGAGCGGAGCGAGTGCATGGAGAGATCTCCCTGCGATGGGATCAAACGTAAACAACGCCTTACCAAACTCTTTCCAATAATCAAGGAGATTTCTCCACTCCGGCCCAAAAAGCGGGCCTCCGGTCGAAATGACAAGGCGCGTTTGGGTAGAATGGCGGCGCACACCATTCACAGCTAACCCAACGCTCACCGTTGCGCCGCTTGATACTCACCCCGTCACTCCATCTCCCCGTCCCAACTAGCTTCTGTTGTGCGTCATCAGTCAAGAGGCACAGCAACCAGTATCCCGTATCCAGCATCTAGCCCACATCTTACCCAAAACCGGGAAACACCATTGAGAAATCGACAGAATCAACTCCCAAAAATAGTTATCACGGCGATCGTTTCAGATCAGCCCTGAATATCTTCCTTTAGTGGTTGAAAAAATACTTCTTACTGTTTGTGAATTTTCTGCTTCTCAATTCATCACGTTGCCCAGGTTCTGCCGCCCAGATCTTCGAGATCTTCACACCCGTAATAATCACCGGGGATTTCATCATACTGAAGGACCTGAGTGGCTCCCGTTTCTGAAGTATAAAAGCCAAGCATGGCCATCCGCTTGAACAGGCGGAAAAAATTTCTTCCATCTTCATCATCCAGTATATCCTGTATGAACTGAGTCTGCTCTTCAAATAATAGGCCGGAGAATTCCCGGCTGATCAGATGATTAAGTCCTGTGATGGTGATTTCTTTCTGTTCCGGGCTCATCCATTCAGCGATCATACTGTCAATAAAAAGCTCCACTTTCGCATCCTTCGCTCCGGGAGTGGAAGTGCTCGGCAGGATCACTTCTGCAAGATCAGCCGTTGTCTGTAACTGCTGTTCAGATAAAATTTCCGGGTTCCAGTCATTTGTTCTCTGGGCCTCGCAACCAGATAAAACGGCTGCAATCAGCGGACTGCTGAGTGTTCCGCCCATGATCAGGGCAGTTCTTCGAATCGCCTCTTTTCGGTCAATTTTCTCCATCAGATATTTCCTTTTTTCATTTCTTCAACTGCGTAATTACATGCACGGGCGGTCAGTGCCATGTAGGTGAGTGATGGATTACCCCACCCGTTGGATGTCATGCAGGCACCGTCGGTCACAAAAATATTGGGAATTTCGTGCATCTGGTTCCACTTGTTCAGAACAGATGTATTGGGATCTTGTCCCATCCGTGCAGTTCCCATTTCATGAATGCTGAGGCCCGGCGGACTTTCCCCGTCAAATGTGCTGATATCCCGAAATCCGGATACTTCCAGCATCTCCGCACTGGAGGATGCCATCTCCTTGCGCATTTCTCTTTCATTTTCACCAAACTCCATATCAATGACCAGTTTAGGAATTCCCCACGAGTCTTTGTCGTCATGATCAAGGTAAACACGGTTTTCATGACGGGGAATCGATTCTCCAAATGCAAGAAAAGTCATTTGCCAGGGGCCGGGAGTTGCGATGTTATCTTTAAAATCTTTTCCGAAATCGAAGGTGTCACCCTGCCCGGTTCCCTGCCTTCCGGACCATCCGTAGGTAGAAAATCCGCGCACATAATCGCTGCGTTTTGTCTCTTCATCAATGTTCTGAAATTGCGGTACAAGCGTATCGACCGGTCTTCGTCCTTTATGATATTTGTCTTCAAAACCGTCAAACATTCCGCTTGCACCGATCTCAAAGTGATTGTCCATCAGGTTGTGTCCCAGTTCACCACTCTTGTTACCCAGCCCATCAGGAAACGAATTCTCGAGGGAATGCAGAAGGATGGATGTGGAGCCCAGGGCTGAGGCACATAAAAAGATCGCATCCGCATAAAAGTCAATGGTTTCTTTGGTTTCGGCATCCACAACTCTTACACCCGAAGCTTTCTGTTTCTCTTTGTCATAAAGGATGGTGTGGACGATAGAGTTCGGCCTCAGTGTCATATTGCCGGTGGCTTCTGCTGCTGGCAGGGTGGAAGAGTTGCTGCTGAAATAGGCGCCATACGGGCACCCTCTCCGGCAGAGATTGCGGGCCATGCAGCGCCCTCGTCCGCCATGCGATCGGGTGATATTCGATGTTCTTCCGATGGTGAGCTGCCGGTCTGAGTAATTTTCGGCAAGTTTTTGTTTAACATGTTTTTCAAGGCAGTTCATTTCCCAGGGAGGTAAAAAATTGCCATCGGGTATTTGCGGAAGTCCGTCCCGGTTTCCGCTCACGCCGATAAACGATTCCACATAATCGTACCAGGGTTCAATATCGTTGTACCGTATCGGCCAGTCAATTCCGATACCATCACGTTCGTACACTCCAAAATCGGTATCACCCCGGCGGTACGACCAGCGCCCCCAGATCAGTGAACGTCCGCCGACCTGGTAGCCGCGTGTCCACAAAAACGGTTTTTGCTGTTTGTAAGGGTGTTCAATGTCTTTTACAAAAAAGTGTTTGGTATCCTGTTTTACGGCGTAAGCCGTGCGACTCTGTACCGGGTAAATCTCGGTTTTTTCTTTGTGGGTAAGCTCATTTGCATAAGGCAGTTCCCACGGATGTTTCAGCATGGTGGGATAATCTTCAACATGGCGCACCATCCGTCCTCTTTCAAGAACAAGAGTGTTCAGGCCTTTTTCGGTCAGCTCTTTGGCGGCCCATCCCCCGCTGATGCCGGTGCCCACGACAATTGCATCAAAAGTTCTATTGCGACGGGCTTTAAGGTTGTTATTCATTGATAAAAATGTGGTTATGGAGCAAAAAGGTTTGAATCTGTCGGAATAAATTAGCAAACTTTGCCTGAAGTACAAACGGAAGATCTGTTTTGTACAAAATCAAAATCAACCGGGATTGCTATCAGTGATCTCACACTTACCTGCTTACTTATGCTTCAGAAATGGAACTCTTTTAACCGGATTCACCTGGCTGCACTTTTGATTGTTTTTGCCGGATGTGATGCAAAGACTCCTGCAGAACAGTTTGAGAAAAATTTTCACATCACCGATGTAAAACCCGCTTTGTTTAATGAGAATCACAACTCTGAAGGATTTCTGGTTCAAAAAAGTGATGGAAATCTTCTGCTGCTGTTCAGGGTTGACCCCGGTATAGAGGGAAGCCATACCGGCACGGATGGGTACATTGCCCAGATCACATATTATCCGGATGAAGAGAGGTGGGGTGAGGTACAGGAAGTGTACAACAGCCATCGCTACGATGACAGGAATATTCACGGAGGCATCACCAATGATGGGAGGGTGGTACTCTTCTTTCGCCACATGGATATTGTTGACGGAAGGAATATTACAGTGGAGCGTTATTTTATGTATAGCGATGATGACGGTGAATCATGGAGTGGCCCGCACAGGTCGGAGTCGTGGTCATCCCCTGAAGAACCCGATCCCCGTTTCGGAGTCTGGGGAACCGGGCAGATGTTTTACAATGAAGAGATCAGCCGGTACTCCATGCCCGGTTATGGTAATCATATTCTCTATATGACGCACAGCGAAGACGGAAGCAACTGGGATGAGATCAGCTTTGTGAAAGAGGATGAAGAAAGGGTGCTGACCGAAATTGCCGCGGTATGGACAGGAAATCAACGCCTGATTGCATTGATCCGGGATAACCAGACAGAACCCGAGCACCAGTTGCTGCAAATAGAGAGTCATGATAACGGTGAAACCTGGTCGGAGCCACAGCGAACCAATATACCCGAAAATCACTGGGGAGCGGCCCCTCAGTTGATATACGACCAACCCCAGGACCTGTTGATTGCAATGGTCAGTGATCGAAACACACGGGATCATTCCGAAAACAGTCTCTTCATTTATACTGCCCGCCCGGATGAGGTGTACAAAAATCCCGGAAACTGGTCTTTTAAGTATGAAATTACCAGGCCCTGGGCAGATGAAATGTACAGAGATATCCGGCCTTTAAACCTCTCTTTTTACGGATATCCGACAATTGCTCCCATCAATGAAAACGAATATTTGGTGGTTTTCACCGAGCGGGCAACAATGGAGGGGGCAGAACAGGCAGATTTGTACTATTTCAGACTGGTTAGTAAATAAAAAAGGTAATGATGGAAGATTTCTTTTTAAATCTTAAACTTTTTTCTTTAAAATGTAATCGTTTACAAAATTGATTCTTAATAACAGTTGAAGCCTTATTATGACAAAACTAAATCTTACTGCCCTTCTTGTTTTTGCCTTTTTGGGTTTTACATTTTGTGCCGGAACTGAAAACTCAGAAAATGATGACGGCTGGATTTCACTTTTTGACGGTGAATCTTTAGACGGCTGGCAGGTCGGGGAAAATGCAGAAACCATCTGGGTGGAAGAAGACTATATCAGAATCGACGGGCCGAGAGCCCATCTTTACTATGTTGGAGAGGTTGAAAATGCCAATTTCATTAACTTTGAATTTAAAACGCAGGTACTAACCAAACCGGAGGCGAATTCAGGTGTTTATTTTCATACAGAATATCGTGAGACGGGCTGGCCGGATGTAGGTTATGAAGTACAGGTAAATAATTCTCATAGTGACTGGAGAAAAACCGGAAGCCTTTGGGATGTAATGGATATTAAAGAAACCTATGTGGATGATGATGAGTGGTTTGAACTCTATTTTAAAGTGGATGGAAAAGATGTGGAGGTAAAGATCAACGGCACAAAGGTGCTGCACTATCATGAACCGGAAAATCCGCTAAGAGCTGATGGCGCTATGCAAAATCGAGTGCTGAACAGTGGTACCTTTGCCCTGCAGGGACACGATCCGAACAGTGTGATGTTCTTTAAGGATATTTACGTTCGGCCACTACCGTAATCCATGATTGTTTCATAAACGATTCATGGACAAATAATTAAAAGGGGCGATTTTTTTAACTGATCTGCCGGATGTTTCAGTTTTAATACCCGATAAAACACCTGGTAATGCCCTGGACCTTTCGTACTCATACAGAAATTATTCAAAATAAGTTGCATGAAACCCGTAGTACAAATTTCACTTGATCTAACCAATATTGATGAAGCACTTGAAACCGCCGAAATCGCTATCCGGGCGGGGGTAGATTGGCTCGAAGCCGGAACTCCGCTGATTCTTGCCGAAGGCCTGCACTGCGTGAGGGAATTACGATCTGCCTTTCCCGAAGTGCCGGTTGTGGCTGACCTGAAGACGATGGACGGTGGTTACCTTGAAGTAGAAATGATGGCCAAAGCAGGGGCAACCCACGTGGTAGTGATGGCTCGTGCCCATGAAGAAACGATTCACTGTGTTGTACAGGCCGGAAAAGATTTTGGTGTGGAAGTGATGGGAGATAATCTTGGATGTCCGGATATGGTAGAGGGAGCCAAATGGCTGGAAGATCTTGGATGTGATTATGTGATTCATCACATCGGTTATGACGAACGCCGGGGAATAGCAGCCCGGGGTGAACGGATGCCAAGCCCGCTCGATCAGCTCAAAGAGGTTGTGAACTCTGTGAATATCCCGGTACAGGCTGTCGGAGGACTCTCGCTGGAACAGGCGATCAGATGTCCTGAATTTGGTGCACCTCTGGTGGTACTCGGAGCTCCTCTTACAATTGATGCAGATGCTTTTAAAACCGCTGATGGTGACCTGGAAGGCTCTCTCCGTTTGATCTGTGAGAAGGTTCATGCATACGGAGATATTCCGGTTGGGCGGGGGTAGAAGCTATCAGCATTCAGTCATTTGTTTTATTCTGACAGCTGACAGCATCAATTAATAAATATTCAAGTAAATTACATCTAAAAATGAAATCACCTGCAGTCGTAAACTACGCCCCGGAAAAAGGATCCGTTGAACTCCGGGATATTGAAAAACCACAAATCGGAGAAGAGGAAATCCTGCTTGAAGTGGCCAATGTAGGCGTTTGCGGCAGTGATCTTCATCAGTGGACGGCCGATCACAGCTGGCCGGTGAACTATCCGGTTGTGTTGGGTCATGAATTTGGCGGAACAATAGCGGAACTTGGCAACCGTGTGACGGGCTGGAAAGAAGGGGATCGGGTCGTCAGTGAAACTGCGGCAGTGATTGATCCACTAAACCCGATGAGCCGCGAAGGTCTCTATAATCTCGACCCTACCCGGAAAGGGTTTGGGTATGGCGTGAACGGAGCAATGACGCGATACGTGCGCGTCCCGGCCCGGTGTCTGCATCGTGTGCCTGAAGGACTCGAAATGGAAAAAGCCTGCCTTACCGAACCGTGTTGTGTGGCGTATAACTCGGTAGTTGAAAATTCCAGTATCAAACCGGGTGACCGTGTGATTGTGATTGGTCCGGGTACCATTGGATTGCTGTGTGCGGCTGTGGCAAAAAGCTGCGGTGCAGAAGTGGCTGTTGTTGGTTTGGAGTCAGATTCACTGCGACTTGAGATTGCCCGTCAATACGGGTGTGAAACGTTTACCGGAGATGCGATGGAGTGGGCGATGCAGCGCGACGGACTGGGTGCAGATTCTGTGATTGATGCGGCCGGGGTCAGCGCAACACTGAAAGCTGCATTGGAACTTGTTCGCCCGAACGGACAAATTACAAAAGTGGGCTGGGGTCCGAAGCCTCTTAATTTTTCACTTGATCCGCTCGTACAGAAAAATGTGACACTTCAGGGTAGTTTCAGTCACAACTGGCCGGTATGGGAACGGGTACTTGCCATGCTTGCTTCCGGTGATCTGGATGTTACACCGCTGATTGGCGGAGTCTGGCACCTTGAGCAATGGCACGAAGCATTTGAAGAGATGCATCACGGACATGTTGTGAAAAGCATTTTAAAACCTTAAGAAGAATAAGCATAAAAACCCTCCGGGGATTGTGAAACTCCGGAGAGTTAAAGGATCAATAAATACAGGCATTATGCGTCTACAAGACAAAGTAATCATCGTAACCGGAAGCACAATGGGGATCGGGAAGGCGATTGCCAGGCGCTGTGTGGATGAAGGAGCCAGTGTTGTGATTAACGGACTTGAGGAAGAGCTGGGGAAATCGGTTGCGGAAGAACTTGGAAGCAACAAAACGGCCCTTTACATCGAAGATCTCACAAATGACGGGGCACCTGAACGGCTGGTAAACCTGGCCGTGGAAAAGTTTGGGAAACTGGATGCCATCGTGAACAATGCCGCGGCTGTGGTTTCATCCAATATTGAAACGACCGATTTACCACTTTTCCGAAATGTTCTTGAGGTGAATACCCTGGCTCCCTTTGCTCTTATCCGGGAGGGGCTGCCTCACCTGACCAAAACGGGTGGCTCTGTTCTCAACATCGGATCGGTAAATGCCTGGAGCGGAGAGCCGAATTTGTTTGCCTATAGCGTATCCAAAGGCGCTTTGATGACGATGACTCGGAACCTGGGGGACACACTTCATCGTGAAAACGGAGTCCGTGTCAATCAGATCAATCCTGGCTGGGTACTTACCGAAAAGGAGATTGACCGAAAACGCGAACATGGCCTGCCCGATGACTGGTATAAAAAAATCCCCGATGAATTTGCTCCTGCCGGTCGAATTCTTTGGCCTGAAGAGATCGCAGCCGCTGCGGTTTACTGGCTGAGTGATGAAAGTGGCCCGGTGAGCGGTCAAACTGTTGAACTTGAACAGCATCCTTTTATCGGCCGAAATCCACCCAAAAATATCGATATGATATTGAGGAAAAAGTAACTTTTTAGAATAGAGACATCCAAGGTTTTCAAACCGTGGAGGTCTTTGAATCCAAATTATAAAACATGCCCAAACTTGCTGCATTTCCAAAAGCGTTTATGAACGAACTATGTAAAGATGGTTCCATGAAATTATCCGAGTGGATTGAGATAGCCGTAAAACTCGATGTAGAGGGCCTGGAATGGTACGCAGGATTTCTTGAAATGGAAGATCGTACCCATTGGCAGAAATTCAGGGAACAGGTAGAAAATCATGGTAAAGAGATACCGATGCTTTGTTGTTCACCCGATTTTACCCATCCCGATGCAGATTTCAGGACTGCACAAATTGAACAGCAGAAGGAGTGGATTGATATGATTTCTGAACTTGGAGGAACCTATTGCCGGGTTCTTTCGGGACAAAAACGACCGGAAATCGGGATTGAGGAGGGAATTGAGCTTACCGTTTCCTGTATCGAAGAGTGTCTGCCCTTTGCAGAAGAACATGGAGTTACACTGATCATCGAGAATCACTACAAAGATGATTTCTGGGAATATCCTGAATTTGCCCAAAAAATGGACATTTTCTGCCGTATTGTGGACCGGATCGACCATCCCAATTTTGGTGTAAACTACGATCCGAGCAACACGTATCTGGCTGGGGAAGATCCAATCGAACTGCTGAAGAGGGTGTCGGGGCGAGTGTTGACTATGCATGCCAGTGACCGGTACCTGAAAGAAGGTACTATCGAAGATTTAAGAAGAGAAGAAGGCGGGGCCACCGGTTATGCAAAACGACTCAGTCACGGTGAAATCGGGAAAGGATTGAACGATTATGACGCCATCTTTTCGGAGCTCAAACGGGCAGGTTTTGACGGCTGGATCAGCATCGAAGATGGTGTGGAAGGGATGGATCAGCTTGAACGGAGTGTGTCATTTCTTCGGAAGAAAATGGATCATTACTGGCCGCAAGATCATCAGTAATCTGTTTTGGAGTACTTCGTCTGACGACTTTAGAGACATCGAGAATTTATCTGCAGAAAAATAAGTCGTCTGACGAATCGACGTCTTATAAAATACTTAAATCAAATCAATGATCATTTATGAGTTTTGAAATAAAATCATCCGGGGAACAGTACGATGCCGTTATTGTAGGTTCCGGTGCGGGGGGTGGAATGGCCGCTAAAGTACTTGCTGATGCCGGTTTATCGGTAGCTGTTCTGGAAGCCGGCGGGGATTTTGATCCGCAAAAGGAAGAGTACAGAACTCAGCTCCGGTGGCCCTGGGAATCACCCCGAAGAGGCGCCAGAACCGTTCGTCCGTTTGGCGATTTTGATGCAGCCTGGGGAGGGTGGGAAATTGAAGGGGAACCCTACACACGGGCAAATGGTACAGAATTTGATTGGTTCCGTTCGCGGATGGTGGGTGGTAAAACCAATCACTGGGGGCGGATCTCTCTGCGGTTCGGTCCAAAAGATTTTAAACGAAAAAGCATCGACGGGCTCGGAGATGACTGGCCGATCGGGTATGAGGATATCAGCCCATACTATGATAAGGTGGATAAACTGATCGGTATTTTCGGAACCAACGAAGGACTGGAAGATGATCCCGACGGTTACTTTCTACCGCCTCCTAAGCCGCGACTGCATGAACTTTATATCAAAAAAGGAGGAGAAAAAGCCGGGATTCCTGTGATACCTGCAAGAAAATCGGTTCTCACCCGACGCATCAACCAGGAGCGAGGGGTCTGTTACTACTGCAACCAATGTAACCGCGCTTGTAATGTGCTGGCTGATTTCTCGTCCGGAAGCTGTCTCATTCAGCCCGTTATGAAGCGAGGCAATGTGGATCTCTATACGAATGCAATGGTTCGTGAGGTTACCACCAATGGTGACGGATTGGCAACCGGAGTTGTATATGTGAATACTCAGGATATGAAGGAATACGACGTACAGGGACGAACCGTAGTATTGGGGGCCTCTGCCTGTGAAACTGCGAGACTGCTTCTTAACTCCAAATCGGCCCGGCATCCCGACGGACTGGCCAATGGCAGCGGCCTGATTGGACGGTATCTGCACGATTCCACCGGCGCTGGACGGTCAGCCATCGTGCCTTCACTGATCGACCGCGACAGATATAATGAAGATGGAGCGAGGGGAATTCATGTTTATTCTCCCTGGTGGCTCGACAACAGCCAGCTTGACTTTCCCCGGGGTTATCATCTGGAGTTCGGAGGAGGCATGGGCATGCCGCTATATGGCATTGGTTTCGGGATGGATTCGATGAGGCAATATATTATGGATGAGTTTGGAAATCCCTCACAGAACGGAGGTTATGGAACCGGCCTGAAAAGGGATATTTATAAATTATATGGTTCTACCATCGGGGTGGTAGGCCGGGGAGAAAGTGTTCCCCAATATACCAATTATTGTGAAATCGACCCCGATACGGTTGACAAGTATGGAATACCCGTTCTCAGGTTTCACTACCAGTGGACCGAACATGAAGTGAAACAGGCACGCCACATGCAGGAAACGTTCGAAGATTTATTGACCAGTCTTGGCGGAATTCTCCTCGGTGAAAAGCCAGGAGCCGACTCTCAATACGGACTGGAAGCTCCCGGCCGAATAATTCATGAAGTTGGGACTACAAGGATGGGAAATGACCCGGGCAATTCGGTACTTAACGAGTACGCCCAGGCTCACGAGTGTGAAAACCTGTTTGTGGTGGATGCAGGGCAATTTGTCTCCCAGGCGGATAAAAATCCCACATGGACCATCATGGCCCTTTCCTGGAGAACATCGGACTACATTGTGGACCAGATGAGACAGGGAAATATATAAATCTTAAAACGTTCAAATTCGAACTTCGACTGACGAGTGCTCTCCTCGTCTGTCGAATCCAAACCATGCACATGTAGGACCAACACAAAATCTGAGACAGCATCCATTCGTCAGGCCATGATGGCATTGGTCAGATGGTGATGTAAATCGAGTAACAAAAAAATTAAAGCGAATAGTATGAACCGACGAGAACACCTGAAACTGCTGCTTGCCGGAAGTGCAGGAGCCGGACTGTTTATAGCCACCGGCTGCAGTACCGAAGATGAAGAAGCCAGCCGTGAAATACTGGCTCAGAATGGACTTAGCTATGGCCGCACTGAAGAGGAGGAACAGCGGGATTCCCGGTTGATGGAGGAGCAGTTTTTTACCGAAACGGAATTTGAAATGGTGAGCATACTGGCCGACATCATTATTCCGGCCGATGAGGAATCTGGCGGAGCCCTGGATGCTGGCGTACCCGATTTTATCGAGTTTATGATGAAAGATCAGCCACAACTCCAACTGGTAACCCGGGGTGGTCTTATGTGGCTCAACAGTCAGTGTAATTCACGGTTTGGTAATCCGTTTTTGGATTGCAGTGAAGATGAACGATCGACGATTATTGACGAAATTGCATGGCCAGATGAAGCGGCTCCTGAGATGCAGTACGGGGTTCGTTTTTTTAACCGTATGCGCGACCTGACAGCAACCGGATTTTTTACATCACAAATCGGTGTAGAGTATCTGGATTACCGCGGAAACCGGCCGGGATTCTGGGATGGAGTACCGGAAGATGTACTGGAGAAGCACGGCCTGGAGTATGATCAAAAAACTCTTG
Source organism: Balneolaceae bacterium (assembly GCA_020832285.1). Lineage (GTDB taxonomy): Bacteria > Bacteroidota > Rhodothermia > Balneolales > Balneolaceae > Rhodohalobacter. The sequence goes on along the minus strand of JAFIFB010000129.1, from coordinate 41,791 downwards.
ACGAATGTATCAAAGAGGAAGATCGAAACCGAATCGCAGAGTGGGATGAAAACATGAACTTGTTGTAATATTATCCCGCTTATCGGCAATGAGCAATCCTGAATAATTAAATGTTATTTTTATTCCAGGTATGTCGTCTGTCGATTTTACATTCAAATGTTTATCAATTTAAATCAATCTGTACTTTACGAATGATAAGTGAAAGATTTTTGTCAAACACTATACACATTTTTACAAACCTAATGCTGGTGCTTGCCATATTTATCTGGACAGTGCCTTCTATTTTTGCCCAGGATCAAACCTATGCAGAAAAACTGGGGTACCCGGCGCATGCGAGAGTCTTGATTATGCACGTGGATGATGCAGGGATGTCCTGGAGTTCTAACCGGGGTACCATCAGGGCGATTGAAGAAGGAGTGGCCAACTCTTTCAGCGTAATGATGCCAACCCCGTGGGTTCCGGGAATCGTCAGATATATCAGGGAAAATCCGGAAGCTGATGCGGGCCTTCACCTGACACTCACTTCCGAGTGGGACGATTATCGCTGGGGGCCGGTGGTGGGAAAACCCGCTGTTCCCGGACTTGTGGATGAAGATGGATATTTGTGGGGTTCGGTTCGTGATGTGGTAGCAAATGCATCCCCTCAAGAAGTAGAAAAAGAGATTCGTGCCCAGGTAGATTTTGCAATCGGAATGGGATTTCAGCCAACGCATCTTGATTCGCACATGGGAACACTATTTGCTGATCCGGAATTTTTGCAGGCATATATTGCAACAGGTGCCGACTACCAGATTCCGGTTATGATTCCCGGAGGGCATAACTCTTTTCTCAGGTATGACTACCGGAAACAGGCGATTGAAGAGTTGAAGCAACGGGGTGAGTGGGAAGAGGGAATGGACGTGCCGGTACCGGAAATTCTGGATCAGGCTACGGAGCTTGGCAGGCAAGTCTGGAAAGCGGGCCTTCCGGTTCTGGATGATCTGCACAACGTAAGTTACGGATGGCGATTTCCTGATATGGAGGAGGCTTCAGATAAAGAGCTTCAGCAGTTTTACACACAAAATTATATCGAAACGATAAAAATACTCGAGCCGGGTTTAACAATGGTGATTATGCACTGCACCGATCCATCCGAAAAGTTTGAAGATATTTCAACATCCGGACAGCGAAGAAAAGGTGACCTGCTGGCAATGCTGGACCCAAAACTGAAGGACTTTTTAGAAAAAGAGAACATCATTTTAACAACCTGGAGAGAAGTAATGGAACGCCGGGAAAAGATCCAATGAAGGATTTTATGATGTGATATTTTTCCGATGTATCTGGCTCTGAAAAGTGTAAACAGATTCCAAAATTGGATCATAAAATATGATATGTCAATAATTTACATTTTATTCAATTTTTTTAATGTGAGAAAAGCGGGATTAATGCCCAAACTGTTGACAATATCAGGGAAGTTTTATTTATTAAATTTCAATGTAAACGATTACATTCTTAGAATTTAGTTCCTGCTTTGGCGGTCGAAATGATATGGTGAAAAAACAGATGAAGAAAAAATATTTTTTAGGGATTGATGTGGGGACAGGATCGGCAAGGGCCGGTATTTTTGATGAAAATGGAAATATGGCTGGCCAGGCAAACCATCCGATTAAAATGTGGCGGCCTCAGAACGATTTTGTACAGCAGTCGTCGGAAGATATCTGGAAAGCTTGCTCGGCTTCGGCGAAAGAAGCTGTGAAAAAGGGAGGTATTAATCCCGAGGATATCAAAGGGATTGGATTTGATGCGACCTGTTCATTAGTGGTTTTGGATGAAGTAAATCAGCCTGTGAGTGTGAGTCCCGATGGTTCGCAAGAGCAGAACATTGTCGTATGGATGGATCACCGCGCCAAAAAAGAAGCGGAGGAGATTAATAAAACCGGCCATAAAGTACTGGACTATGTAGGCGGGATCATCAGCCCGGAGATGGAAACACCCAAACTTCTTTGGCTTAAACGGCACATGCCGGATGCCTGGAAAAAAGCTGCTCTCTTTTTTGATCTGCCCGATTATCTGGTGTACAGAGCTACGGGAGAGGATGTCCGCTCAGCCTGTACCACCACATGCAAATGGACCTATCTTTGCCATGAAGAATCGGAAAGCGAAGCGAGTATCGGACGGTGGGATGATTCCTATTTTCGGGAGATCGGACTCGGGGATCTGGCCGATGAAGGTTATAAGCGCATCGGTCAAAAAGTACGCCCGGTAGGCGAAACGGTTGGACGGGGACTCACAAGTGATGCTGCCCGTGATTTGGGACTCTTACCTGGTACTGCAGTTGGAGTTTCTATCATAGATGCTCATGCCGGCGGACTGGGCCTGCTCGGGATGAACCCTGCAGGTGACAATTCCAGTAAGTTTGATGAAAAAATTGCGCTGATCGGGGGTACTTCAAGCTGCCACATGGCGGTGTCGGAAGAGCCCAGGTTCATAAGTGGTGTGTGGGGCCCCTACTTCTCAGCTATGCTGCCCGGTTTGTGGCTGAATGAAGGAGGACAGTCAGCTACCGGAGCTCTGATCGACCATGTGATTTTTTCATCTAACCACGCTGAAGAACTCAAAAGGCAGGCTGAAAAAGAAAACAGCACCATCTATCACTTGCTGAATGTACGATTGAATCGAATGGCCAATGAACGGAACCTCGATGATCCGGGTATGCTCACAGGCAATCTGCACACGCTTCCTTACTTTCACGGGAACCGGTCACCGCGCGCCAATCCATCGCTGAACGGAATGGTGAGTGGGCTCAAGTTATCGAATACTATTGATGATCTTGCCTTGCTGTATTTATCGGCCATTCAGGGTGTGGCCTATGGGACGAGGCACATCATTGAAACGATGAATGAAAATGGCTATTCTATCCGGCAAATCATGGCAACGGGCGGAGGTACAAAAAACGAACTGTTTTTGCAGGAGCATGCCAATATCACCGGCTGCACGCTTGTTCTGCCGAAGGAGCAGGAAGCCGTGTTACTGGGTAGTGCGGTTTTAGGAGCGGTTGCATCAGGAATTTACTCCGATATTTTTAATGCAATGGGAGCAATGAATCAATCTGGCAGGGTGATTGAACCAAAACACGGAGAAACTGAGCGGTATCATCGGCAGAAATATAGAGTGTTTCACAAAATGTATGAGGATGAACGCTCTTACACAGAGTTAATGAAGAAAAGCGAAGAATGAAGCACTCCTGAAAGCAGCTCTCCTGATTATATACCAGATATTTACCCCAACAAAAAAACGAAGAAAATCATGACAGAAGTAAATAAAATGAAACAGGCGAACTCAACAAACATATCTGATGCCGGTAAAAAAAGACTGATCGGCAGGCTTCCGAAGATCGGTATCCGGCCTGTTATTGACGGCCGAAGACGAGGGGTTCGGGAATCCCTGGAAGATCAGACGATGAAAATGGCAAAATCAGCCGCAGCTTTTATTTCAGAGCACGTGTGCCATACCAATGGCAGACCGGTGGAGTGTGTTATTGCAGATACCTGCATTGGGGGAGTGGCTGAAGCGGCCATGGCAGCACAAAAGTTTGAGGAGGAAGGCGTTGGTTTATCACTGACGGTGACTCCCTGCTGGTGTTACGGCTCCGAAACAATGGATATGAATCCAGGATATCCAAAGGCGATCTGGGGTTTCAATGGAAGTGAACGCCCCGGGGCAGTCTACCTTGCTGCCACTAAAGCGGCACACGATCAAAAAGGGCTGCCAGTCTTCAGCATCTATGGAAGTGAAGTGCAGGATGCCGGGGATACCTCGATACCTGAAGATGTACAAGAAAAAATTCTGATATTTGTGAAGGCGGGACTCACTGTTGCAGAAATTCGTGGCAAATCGTACCTGGCGATTGGTTCAGTTTCGATGGGCATTGTGGGTTCGATGATCCAGGAAGATTTTTTTGAAGATTACCTTGGAATGCGGTGCGAAGCGGTGGATATGACCGAGCTGGTTCGGAGGATTGAAGAAGAGATCTACGATAAAGAAGAGTTTGAAAAAGCGATGGCCTGGGTGAAGGAGAAGTGCAAAGAAGGTGAAGACATCAACCCACCGGAAAGACAACAAACACGTGAAGAGAAAGATGAAAATTGGGAAATTGTTGTGAAGATGACGCTGATTATCCGCGACCTGATGATCGGCAACCCAAAACTGAACGAGATCGGTTATGAAGAAGAGGCACTGGGGCGCAATGCGATTGCTTCTGGCTTTCAGGGTCAGCGCCAGTGGACCGATCACTTTCCAAACGGTGATTTTTCAGAGGCGATTCTCAACTCATCATTTGATTGGAATGGTATCCGCGAACCCTTCATTGTGGCAACCGAGAATGATACTCTCAACGGTGTTTGTATGCTGATGGGGCATCAACTGACGAACACAGCTCCGATTTTCGGGGATATACGTACCTACTGGAGTCCCGATTCGGTGAAGCGCGTAACCGGTCATGAACTTAGTGGAAAAGCATCCGGGGGAATCATTCATTTTTTGAACTCCGGCTCAGCATCGCTCGATGGTACAGGACGGCAAAAACAAGAAGGCAATTCAGTCATTAAACCGTTTTGGGAAATCAGCGAACAGGAAGCTGAGAACTGCCTGGAAGCTACTCGGTGGTGCCCAGCTAATCTGGAATATTTTCGCGGAGGTGGATACTCCTCACAGTTTCTTACAGAAGGGGAGATGCCGGTAACTATGACGCGGATCAACCTGATTAAAGGGCTGGGGCCGGTGTTGCAGATTGCTGAAGGATTTACCGTAGATCTGCCTGATGAGGTGTATGATGTGCTAAACCGTCGTACCGATCCTACCTGGCCAACCACCTGGTTTGTTCCTAATGTAACAGGATCGGGCGCTTTCAACTCGGTCTACACCGTGATGAACAACTGGGGATCCAATCACGGTGTGATCAGTTATGGCCATATTGGGGGGGCGTTCATAGCGTTGGCATCCATGCTGAAGATTCCGGTTTCGATGCACAATGTTCCCGACGAACGGGTTTTCAGACCAAGTGCCTGGGCAGCTTTTGGTACCACTGATTCCGAAAGCGCCGATTACAGGGCGTGCAATGCGTTTGGGCCCCTGTACCGAAAAGTTTAACAACGTTCGGTTGACTGATTTCCGCAGCTGGAAAAATGTCCATATTCGAAAAAAATATAGACATTCAAATTCACAATTATGTGGATTCTAAATCCCGGACGGCTGATTGTTGTTCGGGATTTCTTTTTTGGCTGAATATCTGCAGAAAAGCTGATTTTTTCAGGATAAAAACAGATCTTCGAGAAAGTAATCCCGTTTGAACCTGATAAAATTTTATGTACAAGTCTCTCTTTTTTGTCATCAATTACACCGTTTGTACTATTCTAATCCTTTTTTCAGCCGATATGCAGGCCCAGGATCGTCTTTCGGGCGAACTCTTTGAAACCCGTTCAGAAGTAATTACAAAAAATGGAATGGCGGCTACGAATCATCCGCTTGCCAGTCAGATTGCTGTGGATATTCTGAAACAGGGCGGCAGTGCTGTGGATGCCGCCATTGCAGCCAATGCATTTCTTGGGTTTGCTGACCCGGCCATGAACGGGCTTGGCGGAGATCTGTTCGCCATCATCTGGAGTGCAGATGATGAAAAACTGTACGGACTGAATGCAAGCGGAAAATCGCCACAGAATCTGACCTATGATTATTTCCTGGAAAAAGGAATTGGCAGCATATCAGCCTCAAGCCCTCACGCCGTAACGGTTCCGGGAGCTGTTGACGGCTGGTTTGAAATGCATGATAAGTTTGGAAGGATTGATTTTGAGGCTCTGTTGAACCCCGCGATTCAATACGCAAGGCAGGGAGTAGCTGTGCACGCTGAAATTGCCGACCTGATGGATTTCCTGGATCGCGATCTGATCCGTTTTTACGGCTTGTCCGATGATTTTGAATGGGAACAACTCGACTATTTCAGCACTCTTTATCGTGAGAGGGGGCGTTTCCCGAAAAAAGGAGAGTTGTTCAAGAACGAAGATCTTGCCATTACACTGGAAATTCTGGCCGAAGGCGGCAGGGATGCATTCTACCGGGGAGAGATCGGGCAGAGAATCACCGAACATATTCAGGAAAAAGGCGGGTTTTTATCGATGGAAGATCTTGAAACCCATTCATCTGAATGGGTTGATCCGATTTCGGTTAATTATCGCGGATATGATGTTTGGCAGATTCCGCCGCCTACTCAGGGGATGTCTGTTTTACAGATGCTTAACATTCTGGAGGGTTACGATCTGGCGAAATATGGTTTCGGCAGTCCGGAGCATATCCACTATTTCTCGGAAGCAAAAAAAATCGCATACGCCGATCTGCAAACTTTTTACGGAGATCCCGATTTCAACGACCTTCCGGTAGATGAGCTTCTCTCGAAAGAATACGCGGATGAAAGACGGCAAAAAATCAGGGAGGACTGGACGGGCAGTTACGGGCCGGGACTTGAAGCAGACAGCCATACCATCTATCTGACTGTAGCCGATGGCGACGGGAATATGGTATCGCTGATCCAAAGTAATTCCTGGCTGTTCGGGTCGCTTATTACCCCGCCCGGGCTGGGTTTTCCTCTTCAAAACCGGGGTACCGGATTCACCCTGGAAGAAGGCCACGTAAATACGTTTGAACCGGGCAAAAGACCCTTCCACACGATTATTCCGGCCTTTGTAACCAAAGATGGGGAGCCGTACATAAGTTTTGGGCTGACTGGCGGAGATATGCAGCCTCAGGGCCATGTACAGATCGTAATGAACGTTGTGGATTTTGGGATGAACCTCCAGGAAGCAAGCGATGCGCCGCGAATCCGTCATGCAGGTGGTGGTGAAGGAGCTGTGGAACTGGAGTCCGGTTTCAGCTATGAAACAGTTCGCTCACTCCTTAAAATGGGTCACGATGTGAAGTATGGGTTTGAAAGGTTCGGTGGCTTTCAGGGAATTTTGTTCGATGGCACTTTTTATTACGGTGCGTCTGACTCCCGAAAAGATGGACAGGCTGCCGGGTATTAAAATGTAGTTTAATCCAAGCTGCCAGCTCAAAAATGAAAATATGGAAATTCCCGGTGATACATTTCTATTGATGATTGAAGCAGCCGGAACGTTTGCATTTGCCGTTTCGGGTGCGATGGCAGCTATCCGGAAACGTTTTGATATTTTCGGTATTTTTGTTCTGGCATTTGTTACAGCCATAGGGGGTGGTACTATCCGGGATCTTCTGATCGGCAACTTGCCTGTAAACTGGCTGACAGATACACTGGCCATCACTTCAGCAACAACCGGATTCATATTTAGCCTGGCGGTTTATCACAGAATGAATAAACTGGAGGGCTGGCTCTTTACCTTTGATGCTGCCGGCCTTGGACTTTTTACTGTGATGGGAGCCCAAATTGCACTTGAGGTAGGTATGAGTGGTGGTGTATCTGTTGCTCTGGGTGTGATAACCGGATGTTTTGGAGGAGTTCTGAGAGATGTTTTAGCTGGTGATAAGCCGCTTATTTTTCAAAAAGAAGTGTATGCAATGGCCGCCATTACCGGTGGTATTCTCTTTCTTTTGATACTGCAATATTTTGATTCTCTGTTTGTCGCACAGATCCTGGGCATAGCTGTAATTATTCTGATTCGCGTAATTTCCGTAAAATACGAACTTGGACTTCCGAGATTCAGTGAGAATCCGGTCAGATAATGTCGTGTCGTATCAAACAACCTGACAGGTGCCCATCGGATCTGTCAGCGTTGTGAACCAAATGTAGTATCACTCGCTTATTTTCATTCATACACGCACAACATGGAGTAGTAAGTTAACTGATTATAAGACTACCAGGTCTGATTTCAAGATAAATACAGCTTAATTGGTTTACTTATTGTAAGCCTGTAAGCGCTTTTTTTTCTTTTTATTGTGGTATTTGGAATTTATTATAAAAGCGAAAGAAAATTCTTTCATTTATTTTTGATTTAATCGGATAAAGTCACTAACATTAACACAGTTCAGAATAAAGGAACTGAAAGAATAAAAAAATTGATGAATACCCAACATTTTAATTCCGCTATCTGCTACATGATGCACACTTGTTGTGCTATGATGTGTTGTATGTGTATGCCGAAAGGTAGTGGAGCGAAATGTTCAATTAAATTCTGACGAAGAGTTTTCGAGAAAAAAGCCCACTACCTGATTCAGGTAGTGGGCTTTTTTTTTGCCTGTGTCCCTGAATCAGGTATGGCTTTGTGAAATCACGCACTCGTCAATAATCAAAAACACAAAGTTTAACAGAAATGCCTGAAACACTAACAAAATCAAAAGTAGTAGTAACAACTGAATGGGCCGCAGGGCACCTTGAGAATACCGGAGTCCGGTTAGTAGAAGTAGATGTGAATACAAGATCCTATGATTCGGGACATATTCCCGGAGCCATCGGATGGAACTGGAAAACCGAGCTGCAGGATCAATTGCGCCGCACTATCGCTTCCAAAGAAGATTTTGAGACATTGCTCTCGAAATCCGGAATCAGTAATGACACCACCATCATTCTCTATGGCGACAATAACAACTGGTTTGCCGCATGGGCATATTGGCTGTTGAAGTATTATGGCCACGATGATGTACGAATTCTGGATGGCGGACGAAAAAAATGGGAAACCGAAAATCGTGAACTGACCACCGAAACAACTGAAGTTGAACCGGCTGAGTACAAAATCGGGGAGATCAATGAAGAGTACAGAGCTTTCCGCGATGATGTTGCTGAGACATTGGGAAGCCAGGCACACGGTTTGGTCGATGTTCGTTCACCTGATGAATTTACAGGAAAAATCCTGGCACCACCCGGGCTGGATGAACTTTCCCAGCGCGCCGGTCACATACCCGGGGCAAAAAATATTCCCTGGTCGAAAGCCGTGAACGACGACGGAACCTTTAAATCAAAAGAAGAACTTAAAGCTTTATACGAAGCAGAAGGCATTACACCGGATAAGGATATCATTTCTTACTGCCGAATCGGGGAGAGGTCTGCGCACTCCTGGTTTGTCTTAAAGGAGCTGCTCGATTTTCCAAATGTTCGCAATTACGACGGTTCGTGGACAGAATGGGGCAACCTGATTGATGCACCAATTGAACGATAACTTAAAATAGAAAAATTAATTCCTCCGGAGTTAAAACAGCTCCGGAGGAATTACCCTTACATTTATTATGAGCACCAAAAAAAGTAAAGTTGAAGTCATAAAAGAAGACAGTAATTATTTGCGAGGCCCTCTTGCCGATGAAATGAAAAATGATGAACCTTTCATTAGCAAGGAAGCTTATCAGATTTTAAAGTTTCACGGTTCGTACCAGCAGGATGACCGGGATCTTCGAAAAGGCAGAGACAGACATTACATGTTTATGATTCGCGGACGTATACCTGCTGGAAAAATTACTGCTGAGCAATATCTTGCCATTGATGACATTGCCGATCGCTATGGAGATCATACTATTCGCGCGACCACACGACAGACCTTTCAGCTTTACGGAATTATCAAAAAAGAGTTGAAAAGCACATTAAGTGATTTGCACCAATCGATGATTTCAACAATTGGTGCCTGTGGTGATATTGTGAGAAATGTCATGGCAACTCCGGTTCCCGATGTAGACGGTAGACAAGAACAGGTTCAATTTTTTGCCGATCAGCTTTCCGATGAACTGTTGCCTGCAACCAATGCATACCATGAATTATGGCTGGATGGCGAAAAAATTTACAGTGGCGAGGAAGAAGTAGAAGTTGGAGAGCCTCTTTATGGAAAATCATATTTGCCGCGTAAGTTCAAAATTGGTGTTGCTCTTCCGGGTGATAACAGTATCGATCTTTACACACAGGATATCGGGCTGGTAGCAATATTTGATGAGGATCACAAAATCAAAGGATTTAATGTGGTTGTTGGCGGTGGAATGGGTATGCATCATCGTAAAGCGAACACATTTCCGCGTCTTGGTGATCATTTAGGATACATCACATCTGATAAAGTTCTTGAAGTAGTGAAGGCAATTATTGCCATCCAGCGTGATAATGGCGAGCGTAAAAACCGTAAAGTGGCTCGCATGAAATATCTGGTGGATAAATGGGGTATAGATAAGTTTAAAAAGGAACTGGAGAGCCGTATTGGATACCAGTTAGATCCATTTAAAGAGATACCAAAATTTGAGCTCGATCTTTACCTGGGATGGAATAAACAATCCGACGGCAAGTGGTTTTTAGGCCTTTCCATCGAAAATGGCCGCATCAAAGATGATGAAAACCGTCAGTTAAAAACAGGACTCCGGGAAACGATCGAGAAGTTTAAACCAGAAGTCAGATTCACTCCGAATCACAACCTGCTTTTGACAAATATCAGCGAAGAAGACAAAAAAGGGGTAGAAGAGCAGTTAAAGAGTTATGGTATAGTTTGGGGTGAGGATTATTCTAATTTATTAAAGCTTTCAATGGCCTGCCCCGCAATGCCCACCTGCGGACTGGCAATTACCGAATCTGAAAGAGTATTTCCCGATATAATCCGCGACTTTGAAAAAGTGGTTAACGAACTGGGACTGGAAGATGAAAAACTCTCCGTTCGTATGACCGGCTGCCCCAACGGCTGTGCACGTCCTTATGTCGCAGACATCGGTTTTGTGGGACAATCGCTAAACAAATATTCCATTTTTATTGGCGGAGACCCATCAGGTACCCGGCTGAACAAACTCTATAAAGAGCTTGTGCCTCTTGAAGAACTGGTAAGTGAAGTGCGTCCACTGCTTGAAAGATATAGTGTGAACAGGAAAAATGGTGAATCATTCGGCGATTACTGGGAGCGTGAGGTTATTGGTCAGGTCGAAGAAGTGGCCGTTTAGAACTGAGGATTTAACAAATAAATAAAGAAAAGTGATTAACAGAAATCAATTTCAACGAAATGGAACAGTTTACCTGGTAGGTGCCGGGCCGGGAGACCCCGACCTGATTACACTAAGGGGAATTAACACCATCAAAAAATCTCAGGTTCTTATTTATGACCGCCTTGTTAACCCTGAGCTGCTATCATACGCACCGGTAAATTCCGAGCGTATTTATGTTGGTAAAAGGCCCGGCAAACCATCGGTTTCGCAGGAGCAGATTAATGGCATTATTGTGGCTAAAGCAAAAGAAGGAAAAGTGGTTGTGCGCCTGAAAGGGGGCGACCCATTTGTCTTTGGACGGGGTGGTGAGGAGTGCGAAGCGCTGGCTAAAGAGAAGATTCCTTTCGAGATCGTTCCCGGTATCAGCAGTGCACTTGCAGCACCTGCCTATGCAGGTATTCCGGTCACACACAGGGGCAAAGCCCGCTCTTTTACCGTGGTAACAGGATATACGCGCGATAAAAAAGACCTTTTTAAGAACTGGCAGCACATTGCACATGCCGATACTCTGGTGGTTCTGATGGGAATGAAAAACCTGGAGCTTATTGTCACACAGCTTGTTCTTCTGGGCAGAAAGCCTGAGACTCCGGTCGCTATCGTTGAAAAAGCTTCATATAAAAATCAGATTACGATTACCGGCACGCTGGAAACGATTATCGATAAGGCTCAATACCTGACACCACCAGCAACAATCATAATCGGAGAACTGGCATCGATGGCTGACACCCTTGCCTGGTTTACCGAACCGGTTGATGTAGATATAAATAAAGAAACTGAAATACAAAGTGCAGTAGTTGGATAAAATCATAAACAGGCCTGAAATCATGAATGTTATTGACGGATTGATCGATTTTTCACAAACACAGCTTGTCGCAAACGGAAACAGTAAGATGGACAACATTTCTTATGACGATTTGGACGGTCTGAACGCCCGTTTTAAAGACAGCCAGCCTCATGAAATTCTGGAGTGGGGTTACCGCCAGTTTGGCAATGAGATGGTTATGGGAACGGGTTTTGGTCCATCTGGTGTGCTATTGATTCATACACTGGTAACACATCAGATTCCCTTAACCGTATTTTACCTTGATACACATCTTTTATTTAACGAAACCTATAAACTGCGCGATGATCTCGAAGAAAGGTTTGGTCTGAATATTAAGCGTGTAAATGCATCACTTACACTGGATGACCAGTCAGAGCAGTTTGGTGATGAACTATGGAAAAGTGATCCCGATAAATGCTGCTATTTGAGAAAAGTGCTTCCGCTCAAGAATTATCTGGCCGATAAAAAAGCATGGGTTACAGGTATCCGGCGAAGCCAGTCTGACACACGTAAGCAGACCGAAATTTTTGAGTGGGATCCGCTGAACGAAGTGGTAAAAATTAATCCGTTAGCGAACTGGAACCGGGACGATGTATGGGATTATATCGAAAGGTACGATCTTCCTTATAATCCACTGCACGACCACGGTTACCCAACTATTGGCTGTATTCCCTGCACGCAGCCGATTGATAACCACCAGGAAGATGAGCGAAACGGACGGTGGAAAAACCGGGAAAAAACGGAGTGTGGTATTCATCTGTCTGCGCAATACTATAAAAATGTAAAGAGTTAGGAGCAGGGTGGAATACCCGGAAGCAAAGCCTGAGGTTGGAATTAGATAGCAAAAATCTGTCACGTTAAATACATTTACGCCTGGCATACAGTGTAGCGAAACATACCATCCCTGAGGTTTTGCATAGTTTCCTTGCCACCATCAAAATATAGATATATGAATGTTTACCCGATTTATTTAACCCGCCTTCATGAGAAGAATACTGTGCTGCTTGGCGGAGATCACGAAGCAGAAAGAAAAATTGCGGAACTTTTGGAAGCCAAAGCCAGGCTTACCGTCATCAGTCCGCATTTGACAGATGATTTGCGAAAATGGGCAGAAGATGGCCGCTTTGAATGGATTCCGCGCCACTATAAAGAAGGTGACCTGGAAGGCGCATTTATGGCGATTGTAGCAGAATTTGAAGGAAATACCAATGAGCAAGTCTACCGGGAAGCTGAGAGACTCGGAATTCTTGTGAATGTAATGGATGATATTCCACACGCCAATTTTTCATTCGGATCTTTGGTAAAACGCGGACCACTGACCCTTTCAATTTCCACAAGCGGAGCTGCACCTACTTTGGCAGTTCGGCTGCGGGAGCGGTTCGAGAAGGAGTTCGGTGAAGAGTACAATCTTTTTTTGACGCTGATGCATAAGATGCGGGATCCAATGAAAAAGCATTACTCCGATTTTGACCAGCGAAAAGATACCTGGTATCAATTGGTCGATTCTGATGTTCTGGATTTGATTCGCAAAGGGCAAACAGATCAAGCTTTGCAGAAAATGCGGCAGATTGTAGGGGATGAAGTGGCTGATGAAGTTCTGGAGCTGACTGTTACTGAATAACTACTACATTTAAAGACATTCTGTGCCAATGGGTAAGGGCAAGATGTTCAAAGAAAGTCTTTCTGTCTGCCATACCGTTTCAACTGAAAGAAGGACTGCGATTTGAATGGAACAACTCTGCACAATCATCTGTCTTTTTGGGACTGCTTTGTGACTAAATCTTTCCTGTTAAAAACAGAGTGAGGTTCAGGTTCTTCACCGGATAATACTGCAATAACATTATTTACGGCCGATACGCACATAAACCGGTACGTAGACGCCGTTAAACTTCCTGAGTGTGGTGTGATCAGTGTTTTGGGATGATTGATCAGCGGGTGATCCGGTTCAGGTGGTTCTTCAGCAAGTACATCAGCTGCGAAACCGGCAATATTTTTTTGATTGAGCGCAGAAATCAGACCCTCTTCATCGATGACTGCACCGCGCGACGTGTTGATGAGAAATGCGTGGGGCTGCATAAATCCGAACTCTTTTTCGCCAATCATTTTTTCAGTCTCTTTTACAAGCGGCACATGCACAGTTACTACATCAGCCTGCTTCAGGACGTCTTCCATTGAAGCAGATGGATGCTCCGATTCAACAGTAAACTTATCCCAGTACAGGATGGCCATCCCGAACGCATCAGCGAGCCGGGCTACACGTTTTCCAATGTTGCCCATGCCGAGAATTCCGAGTGTTTTGCCTGAAAGTTCATCCCCGGTATATTGATTCCGCCATTCCCAGTCACCAGCCTTAACCCGTTCGGCTGATTTCCATGCATTACGTACGCTCATCAGCATCAGCGTGAGTGTGTGTTCGGCGATGGTGGCAGCGTTGGAACCGGGTGCATTGATTACACGTACGTTTTGCCGGGTCGCTTCATCCACATCCACATTGTCCAGCCCTACACCACAGCGTGCTACCACTTCCAAATCAGGGCAGGACTGCAGAAGTTTTCGGTTTACTTGTCCTTTGCCGCGGGTAACAATCGCATGAATAGGCTGCTGGCGTGATTTTTCAAGAGGATTTTCGGGATGATAGGCTTCAATTACACGGGTATTTTTACGAAGAATTTCATCCGCGTCTTCAGCAACGGTTTCGAGCAGGAGTACGTTTTTCATAGGTTGAATAACAGAAGGGAGATTGAGTCACCGGATAGATGTTCTAACCATTCTAAAATAATGGATTCTGCATGTATCCGAATACGGCATCAGTTTTTTTGATTGTTATTTTTTCTTTTCTCCGTGGTAGAGTGAGGCATCGTCACTTTTTAAGCCGCGGTAGTCGTTTCTTTTTGACTCGTAGAGGCCTTCCTTATAGAGTTCATCATCAAATATTTTCGGATCAATTTCGGCATCGGGATGAGAGGAGAGTTCTACAAGGTTACCAGACGGATCGCGGACGAACATCTGCATAGCGCCATCAGGCAGGCGGCGAACATGTCCCCACGGTTTGATATCGATCGCATCCAGCTCTTTCATTCGGTAAAAGAGGCTGTTGATGTCATCCACCTGCATGCAAATATGCCCGCGGAAGGAGGGAGTGTCTTCCCACTCGGAGAGGTGGAGCTGTTGTTCTTCATTGATTTTGAAAAACAGTACCGGGTAATCGAAATTAAACGCTGGAAGCGGCTCCAGTCCCAGTTCCTTCTCATAAAATTCTCCTGCTTCTTCGAGGTTATCTACAATGAGCGTTACGTGATTGATTCTGACTGCACGTGCCATAATTAGTTCGGGATTTGAGGTTCACTTTTTTTTAAATATCAGACTTTTCAAGATTATCTGGAATTTTGCATTGTCACTAGTGTCGTGTCAACTGTAAAAGTGTGAGAGAGTCATCAGACGAGTCAATCCGCGATCATCCCAATTATCGTCATTGGTATATTATTTGAAGAACTCGTCTGATGACTTACGAAACTTCAGAATTGACACAACACTAGTACTTGATATAAACAAACTATAAAAAAAATCTAAACATCCTGTCGATATTCTTTCACAAAGTCCCAGTTTGGCGTCAGGCCAAGCCCGGGTTCCGTCGGTGCAGGGATCATGCCGTTTTTCGCTTCAATATTTTCCTGAACCAGGTCATACATCATCGGATTGCCGCCAAGAGAAAATTCTATAATTGTGGCCGAAGGTGAGGCAAATGCAATACTCACACCAGCTCTGAATGAAAAAGCCGATCCCCAGCAGTGCGGAGCCAGTTCGAGTTGCCACGCCTGGGCAAGGTGCCCCACTCTCATCGCTTCGGAAATTCCGCCGATAATAGCTGCATCAGGCTGAACTACATCGAGAGCGCGGTGAGTAATGAGATCACGGATATCAAAACAAGTGAATTCACTTTCTCCCAAGGCAATGGGAGTGGCGGTGGAGGCTCTTACTTCTGCTGTGCCTTCGGGATTGTCGGAGTTTACGGGTTCTTCAAACCAGTAGAGATTCGAGTCTTCCACACCGCGGCAAAATCGTTTTGCCTCGGGCACGCTGTAGGTGCCGTGTGCATCGGCCATAATTTTGATTTCCGGCCCGAGGGCTTCGCGGGCGGCTTTCACCCGTATAATGCTGTTTTCGACCGTTTCATCCATTACACCCACTCGCATTTTTACACCGGTAAATCCTTTTGAAACATAACCCTGAAGCTGCTCTCCGATTCCGTCAGCATCAGCCCAACCGCCGCTGGCGTAGGCTGGCATCTTGTCACGGCAGGGGCCGCCAAGCAGATCTACTACCGGAACATTCAGTGATTTACCTTTCAGATCCCAGAGAGCTGTATCCACACCACTGATAGCGGAAATAGTGAGGCCGCGCCGTCCCAGAATCGGAAATTTCCGGCCACGGGCAAGAGCGTAATGGTCACGGGTGCCGTTGTATAACTCCTCCCAAATCCTAGTGATATTCCGTGCATCTTTTCCGACCAGTGCGGGTTTCAGTTCATGTTTAACACAAGCTACAATCGATGCGCAAACACCGGCTGATCCCACGGCCGCTTTGGCTTCACCAAATCCCTGGCGGCCATCTTCGGTAGTGACCACAACCAGGGTCATATCAAAATGAGTGAGACGTCCAAAATCGGAAACGTGCTGTTTTTCAACGGAAATCGGGCTTCGAAGCCATATCGCTTCTACATCACTGATAATCATTCGTTCTGTTTAATTTGTAAATGTTTCTTTAAAAAATGTGTCGGATGTCCGGTACAGGTTTATAGTTTGGGAATAATATATGATCGGTTCAGCCGGAATTTATTAAATGAGCGGTCGAAGCGTTTCTATCGACTCGCGTGTGAGGCGGGTATAAAACTCTTCAGTGAGCGATGTGCTGCCGTGATCTTCTATAAATTTTTTCTGTTCATTGGTAAGTCCGACCGGATTTTCATCAATGGAATTTGGATATGGGTTTGCCGGGGTTCGGTCTACTGGAGCACAGAATTCAACGGAGAG
The DNA here is from genome assembly GCA_020832285.1 of Balneolaceae bacterium. Lineage (GTDB taxonomy): Bacteria > Bacteroidota > Rhodothermia > Balneolales > Balneolaceae > Rhodohalobacter. Next base: position 25,003 of record JAFIFB010000129.1, on the reverse strand, counting down.
GGCTCCGTCGTACCCGACCTCTTTGAGTGTATCCACGATTTTTTGCCAGTTGAATGTTCCCATACCCGGGGCCATTCGGTTGTTATCGGCCACGTGAAATCCGGCCAGTCGCCCTTTGGTCCGCCGGATTGCTTCATAAATATCGTCTTCTTCAATGTTCATGTGAAACACATCCAGGCAAACCCCGCAGTTTGGTCCCACTTCTTTAGCCAGTGCCAGAGCCTGATCACCACGGTTGATGAAGTACGTTTCAAACCGGTTAATCGGTTCAATGCCCAGCTGAATGCCGAGCGGCTCAGCGTAATCATAAATTTCTTTCATACCTTCAACGGCCCACTGCCACTCTTCTTCAGGCCGTGCATCGGGCACAAGTTTGCCAACGGTTCCGGGTACTACAGAAACCATTTGACCATCCAGTTCATGCACCATCTTTACCACATCTTTCACATATTGGACCGATATTGCACGCTGTTCCGGGTCTCCGGCAAGCAGGTTTCTTTTTTCCATCATCAGTGTAACTGATCCCCAGCAGCCAAGTCCGTGATCTTTCAGCAGCTTACCGATTTTATCCGTGTCATAAGCATCGGGTTCTCCGGCGATTTCCAGCCGGTCATAACCCAGTTCGGATATTCGTTTAACGGTCGCTTCAATCGGTTCGGCACGCATCCAGTTGTGTATAGCAAGTTCCATATCAGAGCAGTTTTTCAGTTGATAATTAATAGTAAGATCATTGATCCATTATCTGTCAAAATAATGGTTTGGAAAAAGTGCTGAATTGAGAATGGTTTGTCAAGCCAATTTTATTTAAAGTTGGTAATAATAAGGAGCACTGTTTTTATATATCAATAATGAGTTAGGCATTATTCAGGATTTTTTCTTTTTACTGCCAATAATCCAGTTTACAAACATAAATTCTATCGCTGCGGCTTCGTAACCGGTCCATTTTTTGATCATCTGCTGAAATTCCTCCTCCGGTGTATTTGCCGGATCGCCGCCATAACTCAGTATGATCCACTTTCTAAGGCCTTTTTCGGCTCCTTTCTGCATGTTACTCGGAAAAACAGCATCGGTTCGTTCGCGAAAGAGCATCAGGTCCTGGGCAGATGTGGGGCCGATCCCCCGAACTTTTGAGATCGTTTCATAGAACTCCAGAGGCTCGGCTTCTTTGTCGAGATAGTTCAGATCCACTTCTTTAGCGAGCATATCCTGTGCCAGTCCAACCAGGTATTCTCCTTTTTTAAGGGTGGGGCCCAGTTTTCGTATCTGAGCAGGGTTGGCCTTCGCAAGCTGGAACGGACGCGGCCAGGCAGGAAGGGTTTTGCCGTTATGAATCAGGTGAGTGCCGTATGCTTCACGGACTTTAAAAGCCATTTTTTTGGCCGTAGGTTTGTGCGAGAGCCGCATCTGGATGATCCGGTTCATGATATCTTCAAGGAGTGATCCCCGCGACATTCGCTTTAATCCATAAAACTCTTTCATCATTGGTTCCAAAACCGGATCGTTGGCTGCCTGGTCGTAAAACGACCTCAGGTCAATCTCTGTGCCGAAAATCCGCCCAAGTGTGCGGTTTGCCTGAACAACCTCCTCTTTGGTGAGATCTTCTGCTGTTTCGATCTGAAATTCGGGCTTTTCCGGATCACCGTTAAAAAAAACCGTTACAACAATATCTCGTTCATCCAGTGGCAGCGGACGAGTGAAACCCTCTTCGAAAATGTTTTCAGGATTGTGTTCGTGGTCAAAATAGGGATCTATGTCGAGGCAGATAAACCAGTCGTGAGGGGGAATAGATTTTAGTGTCCAGGATGACATGAGGAACAGATTTTTCAGGTTGAAATTTTTGGTGCCGAAAATTCAGGTTCAGATTGCCAAATCACAAGCGACAAATTTAAAACCGGTTCATCTCCGGGTGAAGTGTGATCCAAATCAGCTGAAATTGAGGCTGAAGATCAGAGCCGAATTCAGTTTTTGTATAAATTTCATTTTATTGAATGTAACGGATCATATTATACCATCTACGTTATGATGAAAACTTCAGATAGAGAATGGGGTTTTGTAAAAAAATTCTTCTTTCGGTTTGCGTGTATCTACATCATAATTTACGTTTTTTCGGATGCATTTACCTTTATCGCAGGCTTCAATTATATCGGGCAGCTCCTGAATTCCCTTGGAGTTTGGTTCGGAACTCAGGTGCTGGGGATTGAAGGTCCCATCAATACAAATTTTACCGGCAGCGGAGACCGAACCATTGATTATATTAATCTGTTTGTTTTTAACTTTTTGGCCTTCACTGGAAGCATTATCTGGAATGCTTTAGACAGGTATCGCAAGAATTATCCAGGGTTAGTTTACTGGATTCGGCTGTTGGTTCGTTACTATCTGTTTGCAGTACTCTTTACATACGGAATTGTGAAGGTGATTAAAACACAATTTCCGTTTCCCGACCTTTGGCGCTTTCTTCAGCCGTTCGGAGATGCTTCACCGATGGGACTTGCCTGGACGTACATGGGTTATTCTGCATCTTATACTTTTTTGCCGGCCTGATGGAGCTTATCCCGGCAGTGCTGTTACTTTTCAGGAAAACCACAACTTTGGGCGCTTTGATCAGCACAGTCGTGATGGTTCATGTCGTTGTTATGAATTTCAGTTACGATATCCCGGTTAAGCTTTTCTCAATTCACATCGTTCTCTTTAGTCTCTTTTTGCTGGCACCCGATGGTAAACGTCTTCTGAATGTTTTTTTGCTGAACAGACAGACTCCAACTGCTGAGATTCAGCAAGTTTTCTCAGAAAAAAAACACATTTATGGAGTATTGATTTTTAAAGTGATATTTGTGGCTTCAATCGTGATTCCGCAGACCATAAATACATGGAACTGGTATAAGCAGATGGAGAACAGACCCGAAACGGTTCCCCTGTATGGTATCTGGGAAGTTGAAGAATTTATCCTGAACGGAGAAACGGTTTCACCAATACTTACAGATGACAGACGCTGGCGATACCTGATTTTTGAACATCCAGGTAGGGCTACTCTCATTCGTATTAATGAGGAACGTATTCATTACAATGTCCAGGTTGATAGTATAGATCAGACGATAGCAATGAATCTCCAAAATGAAAGTAAATTTTTCAGTTTTGAAGAAACAGGCAACAGGCTCAAATTGAACGGTGAAGCTCAAGATGATTCTATTTCGGTTCAATTAACAAAGTTTGATACCAATAATTTCAGATTATTAAGCCGTGGATTCAATTGGATCAATGAATTTCCCTATAATCGGTAAGATGGCTATTCCCTATATTCAGATTGAAACCGAATAAGTAAAACACCGTAAAGTATGGCCGTATTAATTAAAGCTGCAGATATGAACAAATTTACCAAAACACTAACCATATTTTTTCTTGTCTGGTTTGTTCCGTTTTCCAAATCAGCCTATACGCAGGTTGACCCGGATCTTGACAAACTGGACAGATTTCTGACCAATCTTTTCGAGCATGATAAATTTATGGGTTCCGCAGCCGTACTAAGCGATGACGAAATTATCTTCAGCCGTGCTTACGGATTCATAGATGAAGAGAAAACTCTGTCAACTCCTGAAACAATCTATCGGACTGGCTCTATTACCAAAACGTTTACTTCAGCTATTCTTCTTCGTCTTGCGGAAGAGGGGAAAACGGATCTGTCCGAGACACTTGATAAATATTATCCGCAAATTCCCAATTCTGGCGAAATCACGATCGAACAGATGCTACGGCACCGGTCAGGACTTGTCAGTTTTACAAACATGCCCGAATATGCAGATTATAACACAGGAGAGATTACCAAAGAGGAAATGCTGGAACGATTTGTGGGCTACGGCACTGAGTTTAACCCGGATGAGAAGATGCAGTACAGTAATACGGGTTATGTATTGCTCGGGTATATTATTGAAGATATAACCGGCGGGACATTCCAGGAGGCTCTGAATACCTACATTACTGAACCACTTGGCATGGAAAGAACCTTTCACGGGAGCACCATTTCCTTCGAAAATAATGAGGCACAATCATTCGTAAGAAACGGTGGCTGGCAAAAAGCTCCGGAAACAAATATGTTCATTCCGCACGGTGCCGGTGCAGTATCTTCCACGCCTGCAGAAACAGCAATGTTTTACAGATACTTGTTCAGTGGAAACCTGATTTCAAAAAGTTCCCTTGAAAGAATGATTGAAGCAAAAGACGGAATGGGAATGGGTATTTTTCTGTGCCATTTCATGATAAGACGGCATACGGCCATACCGGGGGAATTGATGGATTTCAGACAATAGCTGCCCATTTTCCTGATCAGGATGTAACGTTTGCCATTTTCAGCAATGGACTCAATTATGTGATGAACGATATATCTATTGGCCTTTTGAGTGTCTTATTCGGTTACGATTTTGACATTACCGATTTTGAGGAAAACGAAGAGTACTTGCAACTCACTGCGGATCAGATCGCTCTATACACAGGAGATTATTCATCAGAGCAGATGGCACTCGTGATATCACTTTTTGAGGAGGGAGGCCGGTTAATGGCACAGGCTACAGATCAGGATGCATTCCCGCTTCATCCAGTCAGCGAAATTATTATGAAGTTTGACCCGGCCGGAATTGAAATAGAATTTGATGAAAATGAAAACGGACGTTACCGATCATTTGTACTGAAGCAGAATGGACAGCAATACCGGTTTACACTTCAGGATTAGTCTGGACATCTTACCAATTAACTATTTTGGTATATTTTCTACTGGTTCGGGCGGAGGATTGTTCATCCTGAATACGTGATAATTACTGAAGCTCCATGAGATCTGGTTCACCGTGATTTTGATGATGGTGGCGATGGGAATAGCTACCAGCATTCCGAGGATACCGGCTGTCTGGGCACCGATCATGATGATGAATAGTATGGCTACTGGATGAATATCGGCAGATTTAGAGAAGATGAGCGGCTGAAGAACTACATTGTCTAATATCTGAGCAATCATGACAGCAAGGATGCAGGGAATGACCAGCGAAAAATCACCTGTTTCGATAATAGCAATCACGATTGAAAGCAGGTAACCAATTATGGGTCCGAAATAGGGTATGGTGTTTGCAACCCCAATGGTGAAACCCACTGTGCCGGCGTTATTCAGTCCTGCCACAGAGAGTGTTATCCACGAGGCGATACCCACCAGAGTACACTGTAACAATACACTTCTGAAATAATAACCAAGTCGTGTTTCAATTTTATCAACAAGGCTCAGAACAGTTTCAAAGTATTTGTTAGGAACCAGCTGAAGAAGATCTCTGCGGATTTTATGTCCATCTTTCAGAAAGAAAAAGGTTGCAAAGGGTATCACCAGAAAGGCAGCAAACAAATTTGTAAAAATTCCTATTAAATCACCCACAAAATCAGAAATTCTTCCGAAATCGAACAGATTTTCTACAAATACAGCCACATTTTCAGTCAGATAACCCTGTGGGATAAATTCAAAATTAGAACGAAGGTGAATCTCAATTTGATTGGCAATCATTACCAGGTTTTCCGTATGAAGCTGCCTGGTAAGCATGGCAATTCGGTGGCCAACAATGGGTATGATACTTGTGGAAACCCAAATGAGTGCCAAAAGAACGGTCGCAAGAGTAACTCCTATTGCAAGAGTACGGTTAATTCCGGCGGCCTGCATCCGGTTTACCACGGGATCGAGCAGATAACTAAACAGAAGGGCAATAACGGCGTAAATAGCAAGATTAAAGTAGTGATTTACAATCATCCATACTACAATCAAACCCGTGATGAAAAGAGCGGATTTGATAATCTTTTCTAATGTGAGATTTTTAAGCATCCAGTTTGGCCGTAATTTGCGGAAGTGATTTTTGGATAATGGATCCGGAAAAACCGCGTCCCGCAAGATAATTGTAAATTTTTTGTTTGCGCTTATAGGTGTCATTCTCTCTGAGGAAATGACGGCTCCTTTTCAACGCCAAATCTACGCAAATCTGTTGTTGAGGTAAATTTTCAATTGCTTTTTTTATTGCATGATCAGCAGATGCCTTAGAAACACCTTTTTTTAAAAGTGCGGCTTTTATTTTATGAGGTCCCCAGTGACTAAATTCAGCTTTTTCAGAGGCAAACTTTAAGGCAAATTGTTTATCATTTATATATCCACGGGATGAAAGGTCTTCTATTACCCGGGTAATGGTTTTTTTATCAAACCCTTTTTGCTTCAGTTTGCGTTTGAGTTCAAACGATGCGTGGTCTCTCCGCCCCAAATAGCGGAGGCATTTTTCTTTAACAGCGTGAACCTGTTCTTTTTTTTTAATCTCTTTAAACAAAGAAGGCGTCAGTTCGACGCCTTTTTGCAGAGAGTATTCAGTGAGAGTTTTTCCACTCACTCCAGCCAGAAACTCATCTTTATGATAAAGGGAATATCTCTCACTGTTTTTCTTTTGAAATACAATTTTGGTAATCTCCAAAGGCAGGCGCTCGTAAACGAAATCCTCTGTTTGAGTGCTATTCCCGGGACTTTTAAGCATCAGCTTCAGCGGTTTCTTTTTTAGATTTTTCTTTGGCGGGTTCCTCCTTTTCTACGGGCATCAGTTTTTCGCGGACAATCGCCTCAATTTTGTTACAAAGTTCTTCATCCTCTTCCAGGAACTGCATCGCCGCATCGGTTCCCTGGCCGATCGGTTCTCCATCATAACGGTACCAGCTTCCCCGTTTTTCTATGATATCGTACTCCACTGCCAGGTCAAGAATTTCAGAAATGCGTGAGATACCCTGCCCGTAAAGAATATTAAATTCGACTACTTTGAATGGGGGAGCTACTTTGTTTTTTGCAATTTTTACTTTGGTCCGGTTACCAAGTACTTCATCTCCTTTTTTAATGGATCCGATCCGGCGGATGTCGATCCGTACTGAAGCGTAAAACTTGAGTGCGCGCCCGCCGGTAGTGGTTTCGGGGTTACCGAACATTACGCCGATCTTTTCACGTACCTGGTTAATGAAAACGCAGGATGTCCGGGTTTTACTCACAACACCGGTAATTTTCCGGAGAGCCTGTGACATCAGCCGTGCCTGGAGACCCATGTGTGAATCTCCCATTTCTCCTTCCAGTTCGGCCCGTGGAACCAGGGCAGCAACCGAGTCCACAACAATCACATCCAGGGCACCGGAACGAATCAATGTTTCGGTAATTTCGAGAGCCTGCTCCCCGCTGTCGGGCTGAGAAACAAGGAGTTCATCGGTGTTGATACCGAGTGCACGTGCATATTTGGGGTCAAACGCATGTTCGGCATCCACAAAAGCAGCATATCCGCCCGTTTTTTGAGCCTGTGCAATCACCTGAAGAGCAAGCGTGGTTTTCCCGCTGGCCTCGGGTCCGTAAATTTCGGTAATTCTTCCTCGCGGAATTCCGTTTACACCGAGAGCATAATCCACCATGATGGAGCCGGTGGAGATAGTAGGTACCTCATTTGGGTTGTGGTCGCCCAGGCGCATCACCGTGCCTTTACCATGCTGTTTTTCAATCTGTCCGATAGCGATATCAATTGCTTTTTTTCTGTCGTCTTTTGAAGCTGCCATAGCGTTTGTTCTGAAATGAGTTTGTTTTGAATTTATTTACCTGAAAATAGTGAATGCAAGTGACAACATAGTGTCATTGCCCTTAACTTATTTCAAAATAAAATTAAGGTCGGCCTGAAAACGAATATATGTGTATTGTATGTATGAACCAAATTTCTGAAGTCCCTTACAAAATTTTTTCAGAAATCATCTTTTTCTGACTCATTAACACTCTGTTGTTCATTTAATATGAACCTGAAAAATTAATTTCCTTACAGTTTTTTTTTGATTAGCTGATTTTGGAGCTCTTACAGGCTGTTATTCTATTTGGTAATATTTCGCTTTATCATGTGATGAGGAAAAAAAGTCCCAGATGAAACCTGTTGATTTCTACAGCGTATTGACCAGGAGATGTGGGTTGCCACGGTGCAGATTAGGAGAGCCACATTTAAAAAATTTAAAAACTATGGAAAATGTAAGAAAATGGGTGTTTAAGTTCTCTTTGCTGATAGCGGCCATGCTTCTGTTTTCGGAGATAGCTTACGCACAGCAGGAACCGGTGAAAATGGCTGCTCTTCAAATAGATGAGGAAACGGACCCTTACCAGTCCAGATTGTTTCGTGTTCGCGGCACCCCGCAGGTATTGGTGAATACCATTTCGGGTGACATACATGTGGTTAAAAACTCATCCATCAACGGAGTTCAGGTTGATCTCTATGTGGAGCGCGGATTTTCACTCTGGTCAGGCACCCGCAGCCTCGATAACTACCGCATCATCATGCAGCAGCAGGGAGATCAGATCATTGCTTCGGTAGAAGACCGCAGATCAGGCACATCAAGGCAAAGATCAGATGTTCAGTTCTATTTTATGGTTCAGGTGCCGGATAATGCGGTGACAGAACTCCGGACGGTTAATGGCAGTATTACACTTGAAGATGTGCAGGGTAAACATTTTCTGCAAAATCAAAACGGTGATTTAATTGTCAAAGGGGTGAGTGGAGATGTTCAGGCTGCTTCAACCACGGGAAATATTTACCTCGAAAAGCTAAAAGGTAACATTTTTGCAAAAACCGTAAGCGGAAACATCGGAATTGAAGAAAATTCGGGTGAGGTACGCGTTCGTTCGATCTCCGGAGCGATTCATGCTACGGGAATGAACGGAACTCTTGTTTCAGCAACCACAAGCGGGAATATTACCACAGACTTTAAACAGGTTGGAAAAGGTATTTATCTTGAATCGGTCAGCGGAGATATACAGTTAACTATTCCGGTGCAAAACGGCTATGAAATACGCGGACAGGCGATGCGGTTTGATCTTGCTGGCATTCATCAATCATCTATTTCGGAGCAGTCACAAAACTTTAGAGAGCGCAAAATCGTCATCAGGGATGGCGGGCTTCCGGTCCAGCTTTCAACCGTGTCGGGACAAATCAGGATTTCAGAAAATCAATAACCAGCAGAAACCGTGTACAGGTCTTTTTATATCATTATTGTGATTTGGGGAATTACAGGGATGAATCCTGGTTCATTGGCTGCCCAGGAGATGCCTTTTTTTCATTTCCCAGATGCACCTGCTGAAGTGATCAGCCCGGAAAGCCTGCTGAATGAAGAGGGTATTATCTATATCCAGGATCGCTGGAAGTTTAAAGCAGGTGATGACCAGAGCCGTGCGGCATCCGATTACGACGACAGTGACTGGGAAACGGTCAGCACCAATTTAACCCAGGCTGACCTCTCCTTTATCGAATGGAACGGGATCGGCTGGTTCCGCCGTGATTTTCGCGTTCATCCCGATCTGACCGGTAAACCGATTGCATTTCTTGTTGACCGCCATCTCGGCGCATCTGAGATTTATCTGAACGGCGAGAAAATGTATGAACTGGGTGAATTTTCAACCGACCCTGAATCTGTGGTTACCTACAGCAGTAAAAAACCTGTACCAATTGTTTTTTCGGATGATGAGATTCAAACCCTGGCTGTTCGTTTCATCAACCCGGAATATGCAATGACCGGCCGGTTGATGGGATACAACGGCTTTCGGTTTTTACTGGGAGACTGGCAAATACACCAGGATAAAGCCTACTCTTTTGTTGCGGGGTGGTCATCGAGAAATATGTTTTACATTGGAATGCTGCTGGCCTTTGCAGTAATCCATTTTCTTCTTTTTGTATTTTACTCATCCGAAAGAAGGAACCTCTATTTTTCCGTTTTTGTCGGATTGCTGGCAGCACTCACCTATTTCTATTTCCGAATGGAACTGAACGAACACACCATCGATACGCTTCTTTTCTACCGGTTTTTGATTGTTACGGAGATTTTGGTGCTGACTTTTGCGGTCCGCTTCACCCACAGTATCGATAAAAATTTCACGCCAAAATACTCCAATTCCCTGGTGATGTTGGGAGTGATGATTGGGGGATTGCTTTGGTTTTACCCAGACCAGCTGGTATGGCTTCGCGAACTTACTGTTCTGGTATTTGTCGTTGAAATCGTCAGATCCGTGGCAGTAATGCTCTATAAAGAGCGTGGCGGGATCTGGGTGTTGGGATCAGGAGTTCTTTTCTTTGTAGGGGCGTTGTTGTTTAGTGTTATGATTAACTTCGATTTAATATCGGGCAATGTCCAGCTCGTTAACATGGCCGGATCAGGAGGGCTGGTGCTTTCAATGTCGATTTTTCTATCACGGAACTTTGCTTACACTCAAAAAAATCTCGAATCGAAACTGAAGGAAGTGCAGGTACTCTCCCGGAAAACTCTGGAGCAGGAACGAATCAGCAAGGAAAGAGAGATTGAACGGCGCCTTCTGGAAGCCGAAAACGAACGCAAAACCCGTGAACTGGAAGAAGCCCGGGCACTACAGCTCTCTATGCTCCCCAAAACACTGCCTTCCGTTAACGGCTACGATATGTCATTCTTTATGGAAACCGCCACCGAAGTGGGAGGCGATTACTACGACTACAGCCTCGAACAGAACGGGGATCTTGTTCTCGCACTGGGAGATGCCACCGGCCACGGAATGAAAGCGGGAATTATGGTAGCGGCAGCGAAAAGTTATTTTCATTCATTTGTTCACGAAAGCGACTCTTTAATGATACTCAGGCGGATGTCTCAAGGACTGCGCAGCATGAATATGAGAATGATGTACATGGGCCTTATGCTGGTGCGATGCCGCGGATATGAGGTGGACATCGCCACGGCCGGAATGCCACCTGCATTACATTACTGCCAGGCCGAAAACCGCGTGAAACGAATCACACTGAAGGGATTGCCGCTGGGAAGCCATGTGGATTTTCCCTATTCCAAAAAAAGCTTAAAACTTCGTGAAGGGGACGTGCTTCTGCTGATGAGCGACGGATTAACTGAACTGTTTGATCCGGAACGTAAAATACTTGGTATCAGAAGAGTCGAACAAGTGCTGAAAAATTCAGCAAACAGCTGTTCGGAAGAAATTGTGGAAAAGATGAAACAACTGATTGGCAAGTGGAAAGGCAGCGGCGAACCTGAAGATGATATCACCTTTATGGTTTTAAAAATTCCTGGTAATCAAAATTAAAGAAGGTCACAATTTATATAGAATAGAATACAGGTTATATCAGTCATTTTATGATTACCATAAATATAAATTTTGAAAGGATGAATTGGCTGTAACCCTTTTCCCGGCAAATCGTATTGAATGAGAAATGTACGCGATGAAAAAAATAACTTTAGCTCTTTTATTTTTGGTCTTTCTGCCCGCTGTGCTTTTTGCACGGCAGGCTGATCAGGACGATCCGTTCAAGCGTGATCCGATTTTTACCAAACCTATTGAAGAGCTGATCGGTATTTCTGAGCCTGAGGAGGAGGACCCCTGGCACCGAGACGACTCCCAGGATTTTGACCGCGCGGTTCGCCACCTTTCCGTTACCGGCCTTGATCTGGGCGGAAGCTTTGAGGCGGGCCCGTATTACAGCAATGCTCTCTACAGCCAGTACCCCAACCTGCCAATGTTTCATTTTAACCGGGTGAATGGATTGTTTATTGGTCTTCGGAAAGAGAGAATGCAGTGGCACCGTTACAGTTCCTTTCTTGAAATTCCTCAGATACAACCTCACGGGTTTATCGGTTGGGGAACAGCTTCCAAACGATGGGAGTATGCAGTAGGGCTGGAAAAATTGATCGGGGAGAACAACAGGTTTATCATCGGAGCCGAATATCACAAGGCAAGCGGTACGGAAGATTTCAAGCGGGCAGGGCTTGTAGAGTCCACATTTACATCATTTTTTGCAGGGTACGATTATCTGGATTATCAAATGATGGAAGGATTTGGCCTCTATACGGTGTACCGGACTCAACGCTGGCTTGAAGCGGCGTTTTCTTACAATCGCAGTGAATTTTCATCACTGGAACAGAAAACCGGTTACACCATGTTCGGTTATTCTTCAACCTATCGTCCCAATCCGCCTGTTGACGCACTATCAGACGAAATCAATCTGGATGTCTACGGTTTATCCCTATCACTGAACCCGCGTAACGTACTTATTACCAATCGTTTTACCGCATCCGGAACCGTAATTGCTGAGCTGGCCGATAATGGAGCCAGTGATGAAGAGTACCGTTTCAACAGATACCGAACGGAGCTGAAACTGTTTTACAATTTTGAACCGGGTTCCGTTCTTCGGTGGAGAATACACGCCGGCGGTATTACCGGTAATACACCCGATTTCAAAGATTTTTATCTCGGCGGAATAGGCACACTGAGGGGATCTCCCTATAAGTTTTTCCAGGGAAACCAGATGTTGGCCAGCAACCTTGAAGTTCAGTTCGGGCGGCCATCGCAAAGAGCTGGTGAATGGATACGAGATTACAACCTGCACCTTCTGCTATTCCTCGATTCCGGCTGGGCACGTGAGATTCCGGAGTTGATCACATCAAGCAACCCGTTTTCCGGATTGAATCATTTTTCATTTACCAACCTTCAGCATGATGCGGGCGTTGGCATCGGCACCGGTGCGCTCAGATTCGAACTGGCCTGGCCGCTCCGTACATTCGATTCCTCTCCCGTCTTCTGGGTACGGCTGAACCCCACATTTTAAAGAGTAACGGGTTACAATAATACTTATAAAAAGCCTGTTACTTGTTTCAATTGCGTAAGGATGTAAGCTTCTGCATCAAATATTGGGATCTCTTCTGAATCCTTCAATCAAATCATCTGCGATTAATTTAACAATTAGCTCATCCAAGAGAAGCCATTCTTATTTATGTGATCAGAGCCCCGGGGTCAAGCTCAAATAAAAAGCATGCATTATCAAATAGCAGAATGAATGAGAATGAAAATAAAAAAGTCTCAGACCGATCAAAGCCTGAGACTGTTCTTTAGGGCATTTGGTACCTTTCGGTTACCAAAAATCATATCTGGTGAATATACGAATATGTTCCAATTTTGTTGCGTGCCAATGGGTAATTGCGATATATAAAGCGTAAAAGTCTGTTAACTTTGTCTCGGGTTTCTTGCCATCCTGAAACAAAAATTTACCTGAAAAGTTGAAATAAGCCGTATATTTATTTCGCTGGTGAAACCGGTATAATTCACCAAGTTCATCTTTTAACCTTCGAGACGTAATTTGGTTCTGGGTAATACATTACTAAGCTGCCCTCAACGTTGAAACTTTAAGGTTCAGGATAGTTTCACAGGGCAGTTGAATTAAGTAAATATGCTCTGAGTAGTTTTACGTTTGCAGAACTATTTTTGAGACAACGAATCTTACAGATAAAGTTCCCGGTTTGTGACAAATTGCTGAATAAAATTAAATCTATTATTTGATGTAAATTACTGATGGACATGGAAATAAGGGAATTTAAATATTTTTTATGAATAATGCAGGGAAACTGAAATCATCTTTTAAATGAAGCATTTTTCAAAAAGTGAGTCTATAATACTGTTATTACTTTTTTTGGTGGTAGCTTTAGCTGTTCTCGGGTCTCGTACACATCGGCTTTATACCCAGTTTGCTATTGAATCTGATGTGGATCGTGTGCTCTTTTTGTATGAACGAACAGGCCTTGAGGAACTCTCAGAAAAACTCGACAGTCTGGGGATCGATGTAAATAAAGCTGAACTGAAATGGGCAGGCGAAACCCTTCGCTGGCGATCATTCAGCCCCGGCAGATACGAAATTGAGGGGCATATATCGTACTCCGATTTCTTATCAAAGCTTGCCCGGGGTTTGCAGGACCCCGCCAGGGTAACCATTTTACCCGGAACTGACATAGGACGATTTTCGAGAAGTATGGCTTTTCAGATGAGACCAGACAGTTTGCGATTCAGTGAGGTTTTTACCGACAGCTCGGAAATTGCACTTGAGGCGGGGTTAACCGGAGAAGAGCTCTTTTCGCGAATGCTGCCCAACAGCTATGATATGTACTGGACCTCCTCCGCCGAAAATGTAGTGAGACGCCTGTTAAGAGAATTTGATCAAACGGTGGGTGAAGGGTACCGCGAAGAGATAGAAAAGCACGACATGTCACTTGAGGAAATCATTATCATGGCTTCCATTGTGGAATGGGAAGCGCGTCACAATGAAGAAAAACCTCGCATAAGCGGCCTCTATTTAAACCGCATCGAAAGCAATATGATGCTTCAGGCTGATCCAACTGTAATTTATGCTCTTGGCGAACGCAGAAGACTCTTTTTTGAAGACTATCAAGTAGATCATCCCTACAATACCTATCTGATAGAGGGCTTGCCACCGGGGCCTATTACCAATCCTGATCTGGCATCCATCCGTGCTGTACTTAACCCTGAGAATCACGATTATCTCTATATGGTGGCCACACCCGAGGGATCCCACCGGTTTTCAAGAACATTTGAAGAACACCGGCAGGCAAGCGAAGAGTGGAGGCGCTGGATACGAGAACAGCACCGCATCAGGGATCAGAGAGAGCGAGAGGCCGAAAGCGATTTATAAAGCCCAGTTAGGCTGGCTATCAGCTATGAGCAATCAGATTGTCCAATTCATGCTTTCATGCCAGTAACCGATAAAATCAAGCTGATTACTGATCGGATGACTGCTGACCACTAAAAGCTGATGGCTAAACGCTGAATGCTGAAAATCTACTGCTTTGGATATCAAATAAATTCCAGACGTTAAACCCTATTCTACTCTTCAAATACATCTTCATCTTCGATTTCCGCACCAGGAATCTCTATCTGTCTCAGTGCCTCAAGTCGGACTTTTGCTTTTTGGGAGAGGGGTTGCATGTAGAGTCGCTGATTGATCCGTTCGCCTTCAAAATGAATACGGTAGGCCAGCCCCTGGTATGGGTCACTGCTTAGAAGTGCATTGGGGAGATACTCCGGATTTCCTGCCCTTTCAAGCTGTTTGAAAAGAAAAGCTGCCGCATCAAATCCTACACGGGAAAAACGGTCAGGTGCTAAACCAAATCGTACCTGATATTCCTGCTCAAAGAGTTCGGAATCGGGAGTGCTCTTGTTTTCAAAGAACGCCTGAGAGTAGTAAACTTCAAAAAAATTCTCCTGGAAATTAGACAGTGAGTGTTGCTCCCATTCTTCTGTGCCAAGTATAATCAGATTACTGCGCATACTTTCAAGTTCGTTCATCAGCAGATTCATCATGGTACTTGATGCCTGACCTGTGAATGGGGCGTAAATGGCCTGAGTTTCATTTACTGTAAGAATTTCATCATCTGATCCAGACTGTACTTGCCGTTCGAAAACTTGTGTTGCCTCACTAAAATCATAACCGATTACTTCAAAATTTTGTTCGATGAAATGAGTGATACGAGCACCCAATCGTTCTGCTTCTCTTCTGAATTCCATGGCCACCGGTCTGTGGGGCGAGCCCTGATCAATAATCACTCCAAGGTTGGTAAGGCCGAGTTCCCGCACAGCAAAACGTGCCATTTCCCTGCCGTGTGTTACAAAAGTGGGGTTTAATTGAAAAGTGCTGCTGTAATTTCTGTATAGCTCTGCAGAGTTGGCCAGTGGTGCAATCATCGGAAGCTGAAGCTGTTCGGACAAAGCAGCCATTCGTGTGGCCGGTTCGGAAAAAAGAGGTCCGATAACCGCATCAATTCGTTTGGTTTCAACCAGTTCATTCAAAGCTGCTTCGGTGGTATCGGGGTGCTCTGCTGAATTTCTGAAGATGAGATTTACCTTTTTGTCCGGATTTCGGCTGTTGAACTCCTCGGCAGCATGAACCATACCGAAATAGAGGTTTCGTGGGATCGTAAAATCGGGATCACTTTGATCAAAAGTTGGCAGTATCACACCTATATTGTAAATGGTACCGGCAGGCGCAGCGGGGTACTGAAAGGGGATCGGAAGCTGCACCAGGTCATCCAGGAGCTCATCGCGAAGCCGGTTTCTGTCGGAGGCTTCCGGAGTGAGTTCTAAAAGTTCTGAAACCAGATTTTGGTAATGTTCGGGCTGCATATATGAACGCGATATCCGGACGACATCGTACCGGACGGATGATGTTTCCAGCTTCGGAAGGATTTCAAATCGCTGACGAGGGCTCAGAAAGTGCAGAATCTGGCTGTACATCTGCCGGGAATCGGATCGCAGGCCGGGATGATTACCCTGGATGACACCGTATAGATACTCCAGGCTTTTATCAAATTTTTTTAGTCCGTAATGGGATAGGGCAAGTGAGTAGAGTGCTTCGTATCGAATACCTGCCTGAGGACTTTCAGATGCCCGGTACAGGTAGTCATTGGCGTTTTCATAGTCGGTAAGTGCAAGATAACTTTTTCCGGCAAATAGTGCAGATTGATCATCGCCAAGTTCAGAAAAAATACCGGCGGCATCTGCGAACTCCTCGGATGCGTATAGCACCATGGCTTCATCAAACGATTGCGATACAACCGGAAAAACAAAAAAAGCAGTAAGAAAAAGTGTGATAAATGTTTTTTTCATAGCCTGTATTATTCACCACATAAAACTTATGCAGCAAAGTATGCACGAAATTAAATCCCCATTTTAATTTAAACTAAACAATTGTTTAATTTTACTTTAAATGTCTTTTAATTCTAATTTGTGAATTTTTCAGGATTGATAATTGTCCTGAGCAATCACAAGTATACCAGCTGCCGGTTTCAGATGTTCCTGGTTTTCGGCAAACAGACCAATTATTCCCACTCTATTGTAGCAGGAGGTTTGGAACTCACATCATACACAACCCGGTTCACGCCCCGAACTTCATTGATTATTCGGTTACTTACTTCCGAGAGAAAATCGTAAGGAAGGTGAGCCCAGTCGGCTGTCATGCCATCCACACTTGTAACGGCGCGGAGGGCGATAGTGTATTCGTAAGTTCGTTCATCACCCATCACACCGACAGATTGTACCGGAAGCAGCACGGCCAGGGCCTGCCATACATCGTTGTAATAGCCGTAATCATGCAGGGCCTGAATAAAGATAGCATCGGCCTCTCGGAGAAGGTCCAGCTTTTTCTTTGACAGGCCTCCAAGAACACGAATTCCCAGGCCGGGTCCGGGGAAGGGATGTCTGCCGATGAAGTTTTCAGGGATTCCCAGCTCGCGGCCCACGCGGCGCACCTCGTCTTTAAACAGCTCTCTGACCGGTTCGATCAGTTTAAGGTTCATTTTTTCCGGCAATCCGCCCACGTTATGGTGCGATTTGATTGTGGCAGACGGCCCTTTAAAAGAAACACTCTCAATCACATCGGGGTAGAGGGTTCCCTGAGCAAGGTACTTAAACTCTTTCTGCTTGGAAACGGCCTCATCAAACACATCAATAAATGTGTTTCCAATGATAATTCGTTTTTTCTCGGGATCGGAAACACCTTCAAGATTGTCGAGAAACTGTTGAGAAGCGTCAATGCCTTTCACCGGCAGTTTAAGGTGTTTTTTATAGGTTTCCAGTACGGTTTTGAACTCACTTTTTCTGAGAAGTCCATTATCCACAAAAATGCAGAGAAGCTGATCGCCGATCGCTTTGTGAATAAGCGTGGCCACAACCGTCGAATCCACACCTCCGGAAAGTGCACAGAGCACCTTATCTTTGCCAACTTTTTCCCGGATAGCTTTGATTTCCGTTTCGATAAATGAGGCTGGAGTCCAGGTGCCTTTGCATCCCGATATTTTCTTCACAAAATTTTCCAGAATCTGACTGCCCTCTTCCGTATGTACTACTTCTGGATGAAACTGAACACCAAAAAACGGCTTTTCCCGATGGCGAACGGCCGCTACCGGCGCGTTTGATGTGTGGGCAATCGTCTCGTAAGGTTGGGGCAGGTGTTTGATATGATCGCCATGACTCATCCATACTACCGAGCCTGATGTTATGTCTCGGAGCAGATCGGAATCATCATCCACCAAAATGTTTGCACGCCCGAATTCCCGCTTTTCCGCTTTTTCCACACTATTCTGAGATATGGAGTGAGCCAGTGATTGCAGCCCGTAACAGATACCCAGAACTGGTTTCCCCATTTCCAGTGTTTTCGGATTCAGGACAGGAGCGTCTTCATCGTATACGCTTTTTGGTCCGCCGGATAGTACAATACCGTTTGGAGGATGGCTGGAAAACTGATCCAGGTCCACATTGTAGGGATGAATTTCGCAGTAAACATTCAGTTCCCGGATTCTTCGGGCGATGAGCTGTGTGTATTGAGAGCCGAAATCAAGGATGAGGATCCACTCATCATGATGAGTATGCATGGAAAACAATTTGATTGATAAAAGATCGAAAAATAGATGCTGAAAATACGAATTTCAGCAGTGGAAGCGGAGAAGTTTTTCGGGGTGAACCTGTAACAGACACAAATGTCTCAGATATCAAAAAAAGAAAGGTGCGGATTTGTGGCCGCACCCGATTTTAATCATTGTGAATAAGTCAACGAACTATCCGACCATTTCCTTATAATCATCCACAGAAAGCAGATCATCCAGTTCGGAGGTGTCGCTCATTTTAATTTTCACCATCCAGCCCTTTCCATAGGGATCGGTGTTAACAAGCTCGGGATCATCTTCCAGCTCTTCATTGACTTCGGTGATCTCACCTGAAACCGGAGAGTAGAGCTCAGATACGGTTTTTACCGCTTCAACGGTGCCGAATACTTCATCTTGCTCAAATCCAGAACCTTCGGGCTCGAGTTCCACAAAAACGATATCGCCCAGTTCACTTTGGGCAAATTCGGTAATGCCAACCGTAGCAGTACCGTCTCCGTTATCGCGGACCCACTCATGTTCTTTGGTATATTTCAGATCTTCTGGAAATTTCATAGACATCGTTTATATTTTATCGGGATTGAATTTGAATGATTTTTCAAGATACTGTGTATTGAACTCCCCTTTCTGAAAATTGGGATCGTCCATTAACTGAAGGTGGTAAGGAATGGTGGTTTTGATTCCCTCAATAACAAATTCTTCAAGCGACCTCCTCATTCTTTTGATCGCCTCATCGCGGGTTGGTGCACTTACGATCAGTTTGGCAATCATGGAATCGTAATGTGGTGGAATTTTATATCCCGCATAAGCGTGTGTATCCACCCTGACACTGCGGCCACCGGGAATGTTGAATGTGGTAATGGTGCCGGGTGTAGGCCGGAAATTATGAGCCGGGTCTTCAGCGTTGATACGGCACTCAATAGCGTGGCCCCGCATTTTTAAAGGCTTGGTGGTTATCTTTTCTCCGGCCGCGGCCATGATCTGTTCTTTAACCAGGTCGCTGAATGTAATCTCTTCTGTAACCGGATGCTCCACCTGGATGCGGGTATTCATCTCCATAAAGTAGAAGTTGAGGTCTTTGTCTACAATAAATTCAATTGTTCCGGCACCTTCATAATTGATCGCTTTTCCGGCATTTACAGCGGCTTCACCCATTTTTTCACGAACTTCGGGTGTCATGACAGGCGAGGGGGCTTCTTCCAGTATTTTTTGATGGCGCCGCTGCAGTGAACACTCCCGCTCACCCAAGTGCACAACGTTGCCGTGCTGGTCGCCAAGTATCTGAATTTCGATATGTCGCGGGTCTACGATAAATTTTTCGATGTATACATCGGCATTTCCAAAGGCGGTTTCTGCCTCATTCCGGCAGGTATTGAATGCATTTCTAAAATTCGAAGGATCCATGACCACACGCATTCCGCGTCCGCCGCCGCCAGCAGTGGCTTTTATGATAACGGGAAAGCCTATCTCTTTTGCTACTTTCTCAGCTTCTTCGTAGGACTTTACAATTCCATCTGAGCCGGGAACCACAGGTACACCGTTTTTGATCATGGTTGTTTTGGCCGTGGCTTTGTCGCCCATAGTACTGATCATTTCAGGCGATGGGCCGATAAATTTTAGATCGTGCTCACTGCAGATGCGGCTGAATTCAGCATTTTCGGCAAGAAAACCGTAACCGGGATGAATCGCCTCGGCATTGGTTATTTCAGCTGCGGCCAGAATGGATGGAATTTTTAGATAGCTTTCTTTACTTGGCGGGGGGCCGATGCAAACAGCTTCATCGGCAAACTTTACGTGAAGGGAATTTTCATCGGCCGTGGAATAGACCGCTACCGATTTGATGCCCATCTCTTTACAGGTACGAATCACCCTGAGAGAAATTTCTCCCCGGTTTGCAATCAAAATTTTATTAAACATACGGGGTTAATCTTTTTTGATGATAAAAAGTGGCTGATCGTACTCTACGGGTGAACCGTTGTTCACCAGGATTTTTTGAATGGTGCCCGAGAATTCAGCTTCGATTTCATTCATGATTTTCATGGCTTCAACGATGCAGAGAGTATCACCGGCCTCTATCTGGTCACCTACTTTTACAAAAGGATCAGTGTCGGGAGACGGGGCTTCATAAAACGTTCCGACGATCGGGGATTTTACAACATCACCATCGG
This sequence comes from Balneolaceae bacterium, assembly GCA_020832285.1. GTDB lineage: Bacteria > Bacteroidota > Rhodothermia > Balneolales > Balneolaceae > Rhodohalobacter. The sequence goes on along the minus strand of JAFIFB010000129.1, from coordinate 4,589 downwards.
GCTTGGCTTCTGAACTGTCACCGGCCTTTGCTTCACCGGGCGATGCAGAAGTTGTATTATGGGCGGATTGTGCCGGTTGTTGTGCCTGAGCTGGAATATTGTACTGAAACGACTGGGCCGGCAGGTCTGATTTTTTCTTCACTTTGATTTTAAAATCGCCCTCTTCGATAGCTACTTCATCCACATCACTTTCCGATATCAGGTTGAGCAGTTGCTTTACAAGTTTTAAGTCCATAGTATTTTTTAGTTACAAGTTTGAAGTATGTGAACCTGAATAATTCAGGAGAAGTCCGGAGCAGTTATTGAAAAACGGTTCGAGAAATTTGATGCATTTCAGGTACTCGCAGTAGCCCAAAATTTACCCTCTCATTTAACACGTTCTACATATTCCCCTGTTCGGGTATCTACTTTTATTTTTTCACCTTTGTCAATAAAAAGCGGTACCTGAACTACGGCGCCACCTGCAACGGTTGCGGGTTTACTGCCTCCCTGTGCGGTATCTCCGCGCAGGCCGGGATCGGTGTCTGTCACTTCCGTTTCTATGTGATCCGGTGGTTCGGCGTAAAGAACCCGGTCGTTTTCAACATCCACAAACAGTGTGCAGATCATGCCATCTGTCAGGTACTGAGATTTTTCCACTCTGGATTTTTCAAGTGGTATCTGTTCGTACGTTTCCTGATGCATAAAAAAGTACATGTTCCCATCAGCATAAAGAAATTGGTAAGGATGACGTTCCACCCGTACCGATTCCACACTTTCACCTGCTCTGAAGGTTTTGTCGATATTTTTATCGTTTTCAACACCTTTCAGTTTTGTTCGTACAAAAGCACCACCCTTTCCGGGTTTCACGTGCTGAAATTCGACGATCGTGTAAATTTCTCCGTCAATCAGAATATTCATTCCATTGCGGAAATCGGAGGTGTTAATTTTTGCCATATTATTGCTTGATTGAAATTATGCCCAAAAATACTGCGGATGCCGGTAGATAACAACAGTTCTGTCAGGCAAAGAATAATGTCCAGATTGTGGTGATGAGAACCAGTGCGATTAATACAGGTGAAATAAATTTAATCATGATGATCCAAAAGATGCGGAATTTTCCATCATTAACCGTTGGATAACCGTCTTGTATTTCGAGCAGTGCATTTTCGGTTTTCCAAAAGTATCCAAGGAACAGGCAAATCATAAGTCCTCCCAACGGCAGGCCTACTTCGTTAAAAATTTCTACAAACAGATCAATCAGGCTTAGTTCGAAAGATACCACAACTCCAATGATACCAACAAATCCGCCAACCAGCCAGGCTGCTTTTTTTCGCTGAACACCGTGCTCATCAATCACATAGGATGTGGGTACCTCTAAAAGTGAAATGGAAGATGTAAGAGCAGCGAGGCCTAAAAGAATGAAAAATGTAACACCCAGAAGCATTCCAATAAATCCGCCTACATTATGAAACATTTCGGGGAGCACATCAAAAACAAGTGTTACACTTGAGAAGAGATCTCCGGTTTCGGGGTTGAATATTTGAACTCCCGCCGCCTGCGCAACAAACATGGCTGGTATAACGAGCAGACCAGCGATAATTGCAATGCCTATATCAAATATGGTTACATAGGCTGCAGATTCAACAATGTTCTGTTTTTTATTAAGGTAAGAGCCATATGTAATGAGTGCTCCCATTCCAAGAGAAAGAGAAAAGAATGCCTGGCCTAATGCGGATAAAAGCAGGCTGCCGTCAACAGTGGAAAAGTCCGGCATAAAAAACATCGCTAAACCATCTGTGGCACCTTCAAGTGTCATGATATATACAATCAGGATCAGAAGTATTGCAATTAGAACAGGCATAAGCATTTTGGTAGCCCGTTCAATCCCCTTACTTACACCACCGGTTACAACCAGGATGGTTAAAAGCATAAAAAAGAGTGTGAAAGCTGCGTTTTTAGGCCCGTTACCCAAATCTCCAACATATAGTGCGGCAGTATCGTAATTAAAATAGTAGAACAATTCTTCAAAAACGTATGCAAGTGTCCAGCCTGAAATAACTACGTAAAATGAAAGGATCATGATCCCGCACAGGACTCCCCAGTACCCAATTAATGAAGCGAATTTATTCCCGTTACTCAGGGCTTTAAAAGCACCTACTGGATTTTTTTGAGTTCTGCGGCCAATTGCAAGCTCAGCAACCATGACTGGAAATCCAACAAGTAAACAGCAAAACAGGTAGATGAGGATAAAGGCCGCTCCGCCGTTATCTGCAACTTGTGTTGGAAAACCCCAGATATTTCCAAGTCCGACGGCTGATCCGGCAGCGGCCAGGATGAAGCCTATTTTTGTGTTCCAGGTGCCTCGTGAAGATGAAGGAGTAGCCAAAGTTTTTGTGGTTTAGGTTAATAATGAATGCACTAAAATATTTGGTGTAAACTAATGACGCAACTTTCTAAGCAAGATTCCGCTTTGAGCAGGAACTGAAGCTTTACCAGAAATGATATTTATAGTTTGTGTAGTTGCAATTTTATGATCTGCAAGCTGTTCCCAGGTACCTTTTGGCAGATGCTGGTCATTTTGCTGATAAGCATTACCATTCAAAATAACATAATAATCATAGATATCTCCTGTGGAATTACCGCTGATATAAAAACTAATGAGCAGAGGATCTCCGTAATAATCGAAACAAATTTCGGCGGGTTCACACTTTCGCAGGGCAGGGCTTTCTTTTCGTATTTGGATCAGGCTTCGGTAATAATCAAATAGTTCTTTATTCAGCCTTAAGTGATTGTAGTTGAGCCAGTTAGTTTGGTTGTCCTTTTGATAGCTGTTGTGATCAATTTTGCCTTCATCGGGGTCACCATGCGGACTTTGGGCGATCACTTTGGTTCGTGCAAACTCCTGTCCGGCGTGAATCATGGTAATACCCTGGGCCGTAAAGAGTGACAGAGCAGCCAATTTGGCAATTCTCATCTGATGATCATTCAATTTAGCAAACTCATTAGGGTTTTCAATTACCTGGTCATAAATCTCCGGATTCAGGCCGATTCGGATAAAATCAGCCAGGGTGTAGCCATCGTGGCTCTCGAGATAGTTTACGCTGTGATCGGATGATTGATAAAGCCCGCCCTCACCGTGATTAAGGGTGCCTTTAAATACATTTTCAAGCCGTTCACGTCGAGTTTCGTGCTGCCAGTCGGAAAAGATGAATCCCCGGTCATGCAGCGGATCGGAGCCTTTGATGCTGTTACGGATCCGGTCATTCCACGATGCCCAGTCGTGATCGGAAAAATGGTGCGGGGAGTAGTAACCTCCCCAAGGTTCGGCAATCAGCACGGCATTGGGATATTTTTCATGCACCGCTTTTTTGATTGCGTCCCAGGTATACCGGTCCAGCAGGGCGGCCAAATCAAACCGAAATCCATCGATTTTATACTCCTCAATCCAGTAGAGGAGGGAGTCGATGATCAGCTTTCTGCATACCGGACTTTCTGATTTAAATTCGTTGCCCGTTCCGCTGCGGTTCATGAATTTTCCCTTGTCGTCACGACGGAGATATACATCCGGCATCAGATGGGTGAGCGGGTTCAGATCAAACAGTGATGTGTGGTTGTACACGACATCCATCAAAACGGTGATTTTCTCTTTATGCAGAGCCTTAACCAGGTTTTTGAATTCCCGAATAGCAGCGGGGGTTTTTCCGGAGTAGGTATTGCTATAATCAGAGGCGAAATAGTTTTCCGGGGCAAAGAAAAAAGAGGTCATGTAGCCCCAGTGATTGGCAGAGTAGACATTCCAGGTGTTGTGGAAACCTTCTTTTGTTTCCAGGCCATAAGGGGGCTCAATCGTAGCAAATTTTTGCAAAGGAAGAAATTCCACACAATTAACACCCAGTTTTTTCAGGTGCTGAATGCCTCCAACCTGATCCGGGGCGATAAATTTCTGATAGAAACCTGTTCCTCGGGCAAGGCTGCTGTGGTGGGCAGTCATATCTTTCAGGTGGGTCTCATAAATAATCAGATCCCGGGGGTCTTCCGGGAACTGGTGTTCGATACCCTCCCAATCGTATGAATCTTCAAAAATGTAGGTTCTGGCTTCCTGACGGTAGTTGTTTTTTACCGTAACATGACGGCTGTAAGGGTCGGCAAAGATTTTATCTTGATATGGGCTTGTGGGATGTTGTCCTTCTTTAAAACTAACGCGATACCCGTACCATTTTCCGGTAAGTTTTTGCTGAATGGTGAGGTGCCAGTAGCCGTTTTCATCTCTTTCCATAGGATGATCATTACCTTCGGATGCATCATGAGTTTCAAAAAGCACACAATTTACGGCCGAAGCATCCGGGCAGTAAAAACAAAACGCAGTGGATTTTTTGCCCGGGTTTACCCCAGGATTTGATTCGGTTACAAAATCTTTTGTTTCAATCATAGAGGCTTAGGTGACGGGGCTTCCGGGTTCAGCATCGGTTTCTACAAAATGCAGTTTACCCTTACTGTCTTCACCCATTAAAATCATACCGTTGCTTTCAATTCCCATCATCTTTTTGGGAGCCAGATTTGCAACCACACAAACCGACTTGCCTATAACTTCCTCCGGTTTGTAATAT
>JAFIFB010000118.1 GCA_020832285.1 Balneolaceae bacterium | reverse complement strand
CACCCCCCCCCCCCCCCCCACCCCCCCCCCCCTCGCGCCCCACAACACCATCCCCCAGCCGATCGGCCCCCCCCCCAGCCCCCGGAATCTCACCCCTCCGAGCGTGTTTTTTAAGCCGGATTCAGGGGGGTCAGTATTGTCCGGAATATCCATAAAATCGCTATATGCCAGTTGATGCGTCTCCCATACCCCCGCTGTGGTTGCAAAACGGGCCTCGTAAGAGTAATTCGTCAGCCGGCCGTTTTTTACGGTTCTGAGTCTCAGGCTGTAGGTTTTTCCATCACCCAAAACATGAACGGACAGCCCCTCAAAACCGGAGAGATCCACCGGTGCCTGCGCCCGGGTTCGCACAGAAGCAAAGCCCCCGTTATTCTCCAGGGATACCGTGCCGCTGAACAGTGCGTACCCATCTTCATGCATCTGAAGCGTGGTTCGGGAGATACCCCCCATTACACTGTCATTCACTATCTGCCACCCGGCAGCGGATGAGTTGCTGAAATCGATAAGAACCTGCCGGGTATCGCTCGTTTGGGGATCAGAACTCTTCTTCTCCGGCCCAAACACGGGTAACATTGAGGCAAATAAGAGGCCTGCTGCAAGGATGGATGCTGTAATAGACATGCGGACGCTGGTTAAATTTCTGTTCGTATGGAGATTCGAACAAAAACAGACCTGCGGGCATTCGGCTTGGCTTTTGGTTTGTTTAAATTATCTCTTCACAAACCACGGATGGCGACAATTAAGGCGATGCGGGTTGGGGTGGGTAGTTGTTTTTTAAATCTTTTTTGGGATTTTTTATTATAATAAGTCATTATAATACAACTATATAGTTGTAATTAAATGACTGAATAATTATCTTTAAGAGTATAAATTTTAACTAAATGAGAGGGATATGAAGACATTATTTTGGAAGGATAAAACAGGCCGTGGATTTTCAAATACATTAACTCCTGAAGATATTCTCGACCTGGAAAATGAAGAGGACTGGAACGGGGAGTTGTTACACGAATGGGTTGAAGAATGTGAACCGGGAGACCGATGGGAGAATCGGGTGAGTGAGATTACTTGCGTGGATGGTTGATTGCTTTTGATATCTTGGACTCTTTATATATATTGTACATATCATTGTAAATGAGATAATAATATGTTTTACTCAAAGTGAATTGAACGGACGAACTTAATTCATTACAATGCGATTGATTTTACGACTAATTAATCATCTCTATACTTAAACTATATATTATGAGCAGTCCTTTTCGACTCATTGATTTATTTTCAGGGGCAGGTGGCATGACTCTTGGGTTTACTAATGCCCGGGATAAAAACGGAGAGAATTTTTTCAGTCCGGTATGGGCTAATGATTTTAATAAAGATTCTGTTGATACCTATAATGCTAATTTTGGAGAACATTGTGTTTACGGCGATATAGTGGACATCTTAAATGATTCTAAAGTTGTAATACCTGAGGCTGACATTGTTATTGGAGGACCACCATGCCAGGGATTTAGTCTGTTGAATAAAGACAGGGAAATTGATCCCAGAAAACAATTATGGCGCCCGTTTATGGATGTGGTTGAAATCTCCGGAGCCAGAGTTTTTGTAATGGAAAATGTTCGTCAGCTTCTTAGCTCAGCAGAGATACATGAAATTAAAGATGTGGCTACACAACTTGGTTTTGAAGTAGCTTCAGAAGTGTTGTGTGCTGCGGATTATGGAGTACCGCAAGAGAGATATCGTGCCTTTGTTATTGGAGTTAAAAATGGATCTTCTCCCAACAAAGCTTTTCCACCAAAAAAAACACATTATAATCCTAAGGACTTCAATGAAATTACATGTCTTTTCGATGATTATATTGATGAGCCCAAGCCTTGGAGAACGGTACAAGATGCAATTGGTGATCTTCCTGAACCTGTTGGTACAGAGATTCGTGATGAATCAGGCCCACTCGATTTACATTTCGGTCGCAACCCGACAGATAAAAGTAAAAAACGATACAGGGCAGTTCCACCGGGTGGAAATCGGTTTGACCTTCAGAAAAATGCTCCTGAAATTACACCGGATTGCTGGAAAAGAAAGAAATCAGGGGGGACCGACCTTTTTGGCAGACTTTGGTGGAACCGCCCTTCAGTAACAATTCGGACAGAATTTTTTAAGCCTGAAAAGGGACGATATTTACATCCGGTACAACATCGCCCAATTACTCATCGTGAAGGTGCTCGTTTACAAACCTTTCCTGATGAATTTCAATTTTGTGGAAGTAAAATTGAAATTGCCCGCCAAATCGGAAATGCCGTGCCTCCTTTACTTGCAGAAGCTATAGCCAGAAGTGCATCTGCTCTTTTGATTGAAGAGGAAAACTATATAATCCAGGTATCCGAAACAGAACTATTGTATAGTTAACAGAAGTCTTTAAAGTGTAATATGGCAAGACGTGTAAAAATCGGGGATCCTGCACAACTGCAACAACAACTGATCAAGTTACTTAATGATTTTGAGAAACGACTTGATGACGGGGATCTCAGAGATCAGGTAAAAGCTCTTGTACCTGCAGTTTACGTATTGCGTGATTTAGGCAGCTCACTCATTCCTGAAGTACAGGCTTCATCTGCAAGAGATCGAATTCTTTATTATCTGAAAAAATACAAGTTTACTGTAATTTCGGGAGATGAACTGGCAGTAGTTTCTGGCATCTCTGAATATGCCCGGCGAGTTCGCGAACTACGGGTAGAGTATGGCTGGCCGATCTATTCCGGAATGACTGCAAGGGAAATGCTGGGAGAGGAAACCGAAAAAGGAACAGCTGATTTAATCACCCCCCAACTCAGCACAAGTGATATGCTCTCTATGAGTACCGATGACTATATACTTGTTGGGGAACAGGACCGGGATGCTGCACATCGATGGAACATAGCGAATGATATTCGAAAGCTTGACATATCTATTCGTGATCGTCTTTTGCAATATCTTCGTTCCAATGTTGGCAAGTCTGTTACCGGTGAAGAATTAAAATATGTAGCAAAGGGAGCCCAATCCTGGCCACGCCGCACACGAGAACTCAGAACAGAAGAAGGCTGGCCGGTTGCTACCCGAAACAGCGGACGACCTGATCTTCCCGTTGGTGTTTATGTATTGGAAGCTGATCGGCAGGCTGCACCCCATGACAGAAAAATACCTGATCCGGTACGTGTAAATGTTTTAGAGCGAGATAATTTTAAATGCCGCTGCTGTGGCTGGAATCCCTCAGAACAAAAACCTGAAGATCCAAGAACGCTGCTGGAGTTACATCATATTAAACACCATGCAGAGGGTGGCAGTAATGAAGAAGATAACATCATTACATTATGTAATGTGCACCATGATGATGTGCATCGTCAAAAAATAAATACGAATTCAGACCTGTATCAGTGGTTGGAAGAAAATTGCTCTACCTGATATTTTACTTTGGCCAACCTAAATATTCCGTAGCTACATTATTGGTAGATTTATCAAGTGAGCCTTTTAATTGAAAAAATCTGGGCTTTTTTCTGAAGTCAAACAATCTGTAAAGACTATAGCTTTCTTGGTAATTCATTGAAAAATTTAACTCATTTCTGGTAAAATAAAATGGAGCATTTTTACCCATTTGAGTTGTTTTGACTTCTATATGCTTTTCTTTTCCTTCTTCATTAAAAGACAGAATATAAAAACCAGCGGAATCACCAACAGTTTGAGATATGTGTTCAATTTTTTTTGATAAATCTTTCCGGTCAATACTAAGTAATTTCTGCTTTTCAAAGCTCAGAACAAATCTTTCACCAAGTAAGCCGAGCTTTTTATTTCTTAATTCTTTTAGGTAATAATTCTGTTCAGAATTTTCCGTATTGAATTTAGTCTCCGGCTCTTTTACCTGAGTTCCAAACTCAGGATCCATGATTTCAGCCTTCAGAATCTCGGAAATTTCTGGGTATGATATATCTGATTCTATATATTTATCAAAAAGGCTGAATAGATTTGGATGATTTGACAAGTATTCTTCAATTTCTTCTTTGAGAAGAGATTGATAATTATGGTAGGGCTTATATCCAGAGATATATGGCAATCCATTTTCAATTAGTACAGCACTTATATTCATGTGTTTTCTTTCCACCGAACCAGGACTGCGATTGTTTAGTAAAGGAAGAATGTTTCTTCGGTGTTGGGCTTTTGGATATTCCGGTGATACTGACCCCCCATTCCGGGCATATTGACCCCCCTTGGCTTTGGATTTCAAGGAACGGATTTCTATGACAACATTACAGTTTTTTTCTAAGACTTTCTCCTGTCAATTCGACTCTGTGGGAGGTG
>JAFIFB010000117.1 GCA_020832285.1 Balneolaceae bacterium | reverse complement strand
TTGTCGTTTATTGCTGAATTTACCATATTTGTAAAATGTAAATCAATTCCTACATGTATCATGACGTCCTCCTTAGATTTTGTTAGTGGATAAAACTCTAATCTAAGCGAGGACGTCCTTTTTGTAAATATCAGGTTTCAATATAGCATGCTGAGATTATGTATGAAATACCGAGTAAAACCTGTCAGGTCTTATTAACTGACACACTGTATCATTAAAACTGACTGAATAACAACGATTGTTTTGTCTATGTGTAAATTTTAAGGTTATGTGTCGAGCTAAAGATTCACCTCCATATTAAGAGCCTGCCCCGATCATTCAGGGAGGAGCAGGGGGGCTGTCCCATAGAATTTTGGTATAGTTAAAGTTTTTGATTGAATTTTGCCCGGCCTTGAATCAATTGGCGGGAACAGGGTGGCTGATGGGTGACGTATAGAAAAATTTCATCAGCCGTAAATTGATGTAATGAAGGGATTGAAACTAAATCGGCCTTGAAATTTTTCCGTCGCCCGGCAGCACCCGCCGTCAAGTGATTCACCGCCTTGATCTTTTGGTTCGTTTTGGATCAAGCCAAAATGAACAACATATTTACTTAGGGCTTTAAATCATTGAGCTATAACATATTTTGTTTTAAATAATATTATTACATGCGTAATGTCAGAGCCTGAGGGTGGTCAACCCATGCCATTTTTCTATACAAACGTAACTATACGAATAATGCGGTATCGGTCACAAAACTGAAGTCACACCATGAAACTTTCAAAAACCGCGCTTACGATTACAGTGTTGTTTCTATCATTTCTGAGCTGCAGAAGCGACGATTCCGGTCATTCATCAGATCAACACGGAGTTTCGGTTTCCTTCGAAGATGTTGACCGCGAATACAGGCTTCAATCAACAATGATCGGCTATACGGGAATCGGCGGGGTGATTGACGGCGTTCTGAATCCCGTTCTGCAGGCAAAAAAAGGTGAAATCGTGAAAATCACCATCATCAACGGTGAACTGATGCCACACGATATCGCACTGGAAAGTCTCGGAATAGCCAGTGATGTGATCATCGATCCGGGAGATTCAACCAGCATTGAGTTCGAAGCCATCGAAAATGATATATATTATTGCACCATACCGGGCCACCGCGAAGCCGGAATGGCCGGACAGTTTGAGGTGGTTGAGGAGTTTGCCGGCGAGGTACTCGTTGTAGGCGTGTTGCCCGAAAAAGAAGGCCGTCCGTTAAATCTCGATTTTGAAACCGGAACCCTCGACGACTGGACCGCCTCAGGTAATGCTTTTGCAGATCAGCCCGTTCAAAAGGACCCTTCTCCTCTGCACAGTGAAGAGATGAATATTGGTCATAGCGGTGACTATTTTCTAAGCAGCGGGGGCACTGAAAACCATGAAGCAACCGGAACACTTACATCCGTATCATTTGAAGTAACACATCCTTATGCTGCATTTATGGTTTCAGGCGGTGCATTACAGGAAACACGGGTTGAATTGGTACGGGCAGACACAGAGGAAGTCTTTTTTCAGATTACCGGGAATAATCATGCAACACTTCGGCCCGTTGTTGTTGATCTGGAACCGTACCTGGGAGAAAGAATCTTTATCCGGATCATCGACAGCGAGACCGGCGAATCTGATATCCCGTACATACCGGGGAATATTTGGGCACATATCAATTTTGATGATTTCCGGTTTTACGATGAGCGTCCCTTCTTTGTGAATGAACTGCGGCCGGATGATATCGTAATCCTGCCGGTGCGGGATATCGTGAGAAACAGGGACGGCCTTTCCGGAGAAGATGCCGCCCGTGCCATGGAACTGCCGGAGGGTTTTGAGGTTCGCCTGGCAGCGGCTGAACCGGATGTGGTGCGGCCCATTGCGATGGCCATGGACGATCGGGGGCGGGTGTGGATTGCCGAAGGACATACCTATCCGCAGCGCGCGTCTGATGGCGAAGGGAAAGACCGCATCCTCATCTTTGAAGATACGAACGGTGACGGAAAGCTTGACAACAGAAAGATATTTACAGAAGGGCTGAATCTTGTCAGCGGCATTGAAGTGGGCTTTGGCGGCCTTTGGGTCGGAGCGGCTCCTTACCTGATGTTTATTCCCATTGATGCAGATACCGACCAACCCGCAGGAGATCCCGAGATACTGCTCAATGGCTGGGGTTACCAGGACACTCACGAAACCCTCAACAGTTTTCGCTGGGGGCCAGACGGCTGGCTCTATGGTGTGCAAGGGATTTTCACTCATTCGAATGTAGGCAAACCGGGAGTCCAGGATAACGAGCGGCAGCGCATCAACGCCGGAATTTGGCGCTACCACCCGACACAGCACGAATTTGACGTGGTTGCTCATGGAACCAGCAATCCCTGGGGGATCGATTTTAATGATGTGGGTCACGCTTTTACAACCGTCTGTGTGATTCCCCATCTGTTTCATGTGATTCCGGGAGCCCGGTACCATCGGCAGGCCGGTGAGCACTTCAATCCGTACACTTTCGATGATATCAAAACCATTGCCGATCATGTGCACTATGTGGGTAACAGGGGTCCCCATGCAGGAAATTTCCGGTCGGATGAAACAGGCGGAGGCCACGCCCATGCCGGGGCGATGTTCTATCTCGGCAATGATCACTGGGGCATGGATCGCGACGCCATTTTCATGAACAACATTCATGGATACAGGGTCAATACCGATCATATCTGGCGGGATGGATCGGGCTACACAGCCTCCCACGGAGAGGATTTTTTGAAGACACACGACTCCTGGTCGCAATGGCTCAATTACAGGATCGGCCCTGACGGTTCGGTGACCGCCATCGACTGGTACGACAAAAACCAGTGTCACAGCCCTAACCCGGATGTGCACGAAAAAACGCTGGGCCGCATTTTCAACATCACTCATGAGAAAGATGAGTGGGTGAAAGTGGACTTGTCGCAGAAATCCAGCCCGGAACTGGCTGAACTTCAGCTTCATCAGAATGATTTTTATGTACGCCATGCCCGGCGCATACTGCAGGAACGCGGGCCCGATGAGGAGGTTCATGATGCGCTGAAGGATATTTTGGAAAACCATCCGGAGGTACCGCGGAAGCTTCGGGCGCTCTGGGCACTGCATGTTACCGGAGGGGTGACTGAAAATGACCTTCAGGAATTATTGATTCATAGCAGCGAGTATATCCGGGGCTGGGCCATTCAACTGCTGATGGATATGGCAAACCCCTCCGATCAGCTTCTGGACCGTTTTGTGGAGATGGCACGAACGGATGAATCGGCACTGGTCCGGCTCAATCTGGCTTCGGCGATGCAGCGTGTGGCCCCGGAACGGAGATGGGAAGTTCTGGAAGAGCTTTCCCAAAAAGATGAGGATGCCGGCGATCAGAATCTGCCCCTGATGTTCTGGTATGCTGCCGAGCCGCTGGCCGAAGTGGACATGAACCGCGTACTTGAACTTGCAGAAAAGACTGAATTGCCCAATATCCTGACATACACCATCCGGCGTGTAGCCGTTATTGGAACCGATGAAGCCGTAACTGCACTTGAACGCTTCCACGATCGCATTGACAGCCATGACCATCGCCATATCATTACCGCTGAAATTGATAGAATGAAAGATGGCCAATAGATCCGGGTTGATGGAGGCAATTCAATGGATTAACCTGTAATATTCACCAAAATATCAGGCACTATGAAAAAAGGAGTTACCCCATTTTTTAAAACATTTCCCAAACAAGTTTGTTTGTTCTTTTGCCTTGATGCAAAAGAACCAAAAAATCAAGCCCCGACGGCGGTCGGGGTTGGCGGCGGGCTTTTCATCGACGCGGCACCATTTCGCTTACGCGTTCAAAAAATGAGCAATGGTCCATCCCGCTCATTGACCGTAAACTTAGACCGAGCCGGTGTGAAATGGTGCCGCGTCGCTGAAAACACCCTGTTCCCGCCAACTGATTCAAGGCCGGTTAAAATATATTTCAAATGAATTTCATTTATCGAAATCCGTAACTTTTTAATATTACAATACTTAAAGTTTTATTACCAAAATACCGGGGTAACTCCTACTATGAAAGAACTAACCGAATCAGCCATTTATATTTCAGAAATACTGAGGGAAGGATTTGTAAAGCGTGGGAATTCTTCGACTTCATTCGTCGCTTTACTTCTCTTAGTGCCCGGCATGACGCCTCAAGTCACATTGAGCGCAACGAAGCGGAGCGAAGTGAAGTCGAAATGTATTTACTATAAAGTTTTGCTAAGCCTTCTGATGGTTGGATTTTTTATAAACTCCTGCGGGAGTGATGATCCCGGGAACGAAAATTTCAAAAAGATCCAGTTATCAACCACTTTTTATGCTGAGGGTGTAGCTATTGGGGATCTGAATGGAAATGGAAATTCGGACGTGGTTTGCGGTCCCTTCTGGTACGAAGGGCCTGATTTTGAAGAACGGAATGCCTACTATGAACCCGTTGAATTTGATCCTCTCGAATATTCCGATCACTTTATCACGGCGGTTGCCGATGTAAATGACAGCGGCCGAAATGATATCCTGGTGGTCGGGTTTCCCGGCCAGGAAGCGTGGTGGTATGAAAATCCGGGCAGTGCTGGTGCCGGCGAACACTGGCAGCGTCACCTGATATTTGAAAGGGTGGATAACGAATCCCCGACCTTTGCCGACCTCACAGGAAACGGAAAACCGGAACTGATTTTTCACACGGAAGGCTACCTTGGATATGCAGCCCCTGATCCGGAAAATCCGTTCAATCCCTGGACATTCAACAAAATTTCTGAACAAGGGGAGTGGGGCCGCTATAACCACGGCCTGGGCCTGGGTGATATCACCGGTAACGGACAGCCGGATCTGTTGATGAAAGAGGGATGGTGGGAGAATCCGGGACATTACGAAAGCAGTGAACCCTGGACCTATCATCCGGCTGATTTTGGTCCCGGCGGTGCTCAGATGTATGCTATGGATCTGGATGGCGACGGACTGAATGATGTGATTACATCGCTTGAAGCCCACGGCTGGGGCCTTGCCTGGTTCCGGCAGGTTCGTTCAGACGGTGAAATCCATTTAGAAAAGCAGCTCATAATGGGAGAATCCCATGATGATAATTCCTACGGTGTACGGTTCTCTCAACCTCATGCACTGGTCCTTGCTGACCTTGACAACAGCGGCCAGAAAGGCATTGTTACCGGGAAACGATTTTGGGCGCACGGGCCAGACGGAGACCCCGAACCCAATGCCCCAGCGGTCATTTATGGGTTCAAACCGGAGCGGGATACAGACGGAAACGTCGATTTTACTCCCGTTTTGATTGATGATGACTCTGGTGTGGGTACCCAGATAGCAGCCGGGGATCTCACCGGCAACGGCTATCCCGATTTAGCGACATGCAACAAAAAAGGCGGGTTCGTTTTTTTGAACCGCTATTAAATGAAATGATGTGTTTTTGGTGAGATATCGGGAAAACTTCAGAAAGATCACTCATACCTGAGCGACTCCACCGGGTCAACCCGCGAAGCTTTCAAAGCCGGGAAGATTCCGGCAATCATAAGGGTAAAAAAGCCCACGGTAAAGAGAAAAATTTCCAGTCCCACCGCTACTTTCTGGTTCATCTCTTCCATTTCAATAAAATCCCACATCGGCATGGCCTGGTCGTCATCAGGGTGAAATTTGTATTTCGAGGCCATCAGCGAACGGATTCCGGTAATAATTTCTGTCTGCAGAGCGGGATCTGAAGGACGCACCAATATAGAGCCGATATTGCGGTGTCCGTAAATATTACGGAATGTGGTGTAGGGAATGATGGCACGGTTGGCATCCGGGCCGTTATTCATTGAAGTTTGCATTTTGGATTTCATCACTCCGATCACCGTAAAGGGCTGACTATCAAGCATTACTTCCCGTCCGATAGGATCTTCATCACCAAACAGGCGCCCGGCAATTTCATCACCTAAAAAAAGGACGCGCCTCATCTCATCCACATCTCTTTCATTGATAAAGCGACCGCCGGCAGCCGGATACATCGTCCGCATAATTTCAAAATCAGGATTAACACCCTCCATGTAGGTGGTGGTTGTGGAAAGATCTGTTTGCAGCCTTGTGCCGCCCCGCCCATACTGCGGGCTGGAAAAAGCAATGCCAGGAACCGCCCGTTCAATAAGCCGGATATCCTCTTCGGTAAAACGGATTGTTTGTCCTTCTGGGTGGCCTTTGTAGGCTTTGCTGGTTTGTCTGCCATAAATCATAATTACCTGATTCCCTGCACCCAGCATTCCTTCCATCAGTGAAGTGCCCAGTCCGCGGCCAAATGCCAGAAGCAGAATCACGGAAAGGGTTCCCCAGGAGATGGCCACAAGGGTGAGTGAAGAGCGAAGCTTCTGATTTTTAAGGTCGATAAAAAATTCTCTGATGATGGTCAGCCACATGATCTATCTCTGTAAACATTCAACAACATCGAGGCGGGAGGCGCGCATTGCGGGTAATAGCCCCGATGTAAATCCCACCAGGCTAAGTACCACAAAAGCGACAAGTCCCACTTCGGGCGAAAAGTAAGGTGATCCGACAAAATTCTGGATCGGGAGGTTTTGAGTGAGCCGGATCAGCGCCCAGCCGGTGGCGTAACCGGCTGCTGCTCCGATACCCACAATCATAAATGTTTCGAGGAAAAACTGGCTCATGATGTGGTGGCGTTTTGCACCGGCTGCCCGGCGGATACCAATCTCTTTCATCCGCTCCTGCACGACCACAAACATGATATTGGCTACACCGATACCCCCTACCGCGAGTGTAAAAAAGCCGATCAGTGCCAGAAACCCGTTGATCCCTAAAAACAGCATGTTGATGAACGTCCAGAATTCGTTTGTATCCCAGATGTGAATGGCGTCGCGGTCCGACGGATCAAACCGGTGCCGGGTGCTCATTACTTCATAAACCTGGTCGCGGATGGAAGCTGAGAGAGCCGGGTCTGCGGGAGTGTATAGCAGGTTGTTTATCAAGTCGGTGCCTGTCATAGCCGACATAGTTGTGGCGGGGATAAATGCCCGGTCGTAATCGCGCTGAGAGTAGGAAGAATTCTGAATTTTATCCTGTATCACGCCAATGACGATAAACGGTGTATCGCCTGCCAATACCCGTTCCCCACATAATCCCGAAAATGGTGAGAAAACTGCGGAGTTTCTGACTGCTCAGATTCCGGTAAAGATCTGTTATGAGGTTTGTAATGGACATTGATTATGTCTGGAAATGATTGATCAGAATAGTTTCGGCAGGGGATTTTATAAAAATTATCGAACTGTGAGCTGGCGAACAGGCTTCTCAAAAACCTTTTCTCCTTCCTCAATACCGTCGGTAACAGCCACGGTGATGGCATCACTCAAGCCCAGCTCCACCTCTTTTTCCACCCGTTTTTCGAGGATATATCCGCTGATGGGGGCACGAATCACCGATTCTATCACCGTATCGCCGATGGAAACCCGGCCAGACTCCAGTAGATCAAGTCTCTCTTTGTTAATTTGAGCACGCACTTTCACATCGTTGTAACGCTGTTCAAGCTGTTCAAGCTGTTCAAAATCCTGTTGTGAAACAAGATTTCTCTCCAGGAGGGTACGCATCCTCTCAAGCTCTTTGGAGAGATGGCCAAAGAAAAATCGCGGGTGGATTCGTTGACAATGTATTCATCTGAAGTAATTTCAATGATTTATTGACTGGTTAGGGGTGGTTAACCAAACCCTGAAGGGGCGTCATAACACCGCTCAGGGCACAGTGTAACATAAAACACCCAGAGGCGAGTGTATTTGAAAATCAGCACACAGTTTCGAGGGGTAGTCGTTGGAACCCGGAAAGGAAAACCGCGACGGGATTGATGCAAGAGGGAAAACCGTCCTGAATCGGTCGGGGCAGGCAAAGGTTCACATAGTGGCGCAAAGATGTTCTGAAAAAAACTTTGCTTTATTTATTTTGTTTCACGGAAATCGCTGTACTCGGAGCTTGCGAAACTTCAGGCTTGCCACGGAACTCTTATTAATCTCTGTTCATTTTTCAGAGAAATCTTTTCGTTTTTTCCGTTTCTTGTAAATCTTTAAAATCATTCACCAGGTAAACAGATCAATTTTATGACGAAATTACAGTCACTTTCTTCTTTCGTTATCTTTATTTTTTTATTTCTTTTCTCTTCAGGCCTCGTTTTTTCCCAGCAGAACCGGGAGATGGAAGAAGCCTATCAAAGAGCTGAACAGATGCTGAGCTGGAACCTGTCCGGCAAGGTATTCAACTCTTCTGTAAATCCTGAGCAAATTGATGAGGATCACTTCTGGTACGTGCTCAATACACGAAGCGGAAACGAATATTTCCTCGTGAATGTACCGGATCAAAACAAAGAACACGCTTTTGATCATCAGCGACTGGCGGAAGCAATTAACGACTCTGCAGTCTCAGAAACCGACCCGAAGAATCTTGCTCTCAGAAATCTATCCTTTCACGATCAGCTTCGATCAGTTCAGTTCGAAAAAGAGCAAAAAATATGGGAGTGCTCACTGGTACATTACGAATGTGAAATTTTGGAAAGTGTACAAAATCCGCCTTCCCACTCTGTCGTTTCCCCGGACGGAAAAAAAGCAGTTTATATTAGCGAATATAATTTGTGGGTTCAGAACCTTGAAACGGGGGATCAAACCCAGCTCACCACCGATGGTGAAAAAAATTACGGGTACGGGACCGACAATCACGGCTGGAGACGCTCCGACCGCCCGATTTTGAAGTGGTCGCCAGATTCGCGCAAAATTGCAACCTTTCGGCAGGATGACCGCGATGTGGGTAAAATGACTCTCTGGCGAACCAGGGTGGGCCGGCCCGAGGCAGATATCTGGCCCTATGCACTTCCGGGAGATTCCATCGTTACGAAACTTGAACGAGTTGTGATTGATGTGACCGAACCTTCCGTTACATTTTTGGAGATGGATCGTGATCATCACCGCTCTTCAAATTGCTGCGGACTGATCCGCGACGGCTACTGGACCGATATCGAATGGAGCAGAGACAGCAGCACGCTCGGGTTTGTATCCACATCGAGAGATTATAAAAATGTGAACCTGCGAATGGCAGATCCCGAGACGGGTAATGTCACAGAGATATATCACGAGCACGACGAGATTTTCTTTGAATCGAACCTCACCTCACGCGGTATTCCAAACTGGCGGATTTTACATGATACTGACGAATTTATCTGGTTTACACGAAAGAGCAACTGGGGTCATCTCTACCTTCACAACCTGGAAACCGGTGAGCTCAAAAATCAGATCACCGATGGCGACTGGAATGTGATTGATATCCTGCACATCGACAAGGAAAATCGCGAGATCTTTTTCACCGGAGTTGGCCGTGAAGAGGGGCGTGATCCTTACTTTATCCATCTCTATCGCGTGAATTTTGACGGATCGGGCCTGACGCTGCTCACACCTGAAGATGCCAATCACTCCGTAACACTGAGTAAGGATGCTGCCTGGTTTGTGGATACTTTCTCAACGTATGAATCGGCACCTGAAACTGTGCTCCGCGACCGAGACGGAAACCTTCTGATGGAACTGGATGAGGCCGATATTGAGGATCTTTTGGAAACAGGCTGGCAAAAGCCAAAACCGATTACTGTTAAAGCGAGGGATGGTGAAACCGATCTCTACGGAATTATGCTTCTGCCATCCGATTTTGATGAAAATAAGCAGTATCCAATCATCAATTCGATCTATCCGGGGCCGCAGTCGGGCAGTTTGGGATCGCGAAGTTTTTCAGCCGTTCAGCGCGGACAGGCACACGCACTGGCCGAACTCGGTTTTGTGGTTGTAGCGATTGATGCTTTCGGCAGCGGACCAATGCGATCCCGCGATTTTCACACCTACTACAGCGGAGATATGGCCGATAACGGATTGCCTGATCAGATTGCGGGCATGGAGCAGCTTGCGGAACAATACTCATTTATCGATCTGGACCGGGCCGGTATTTACGGGCATTCGGGCGGTGGCTTTGCAACTGCTGCGGCGATGTTTCAGTATCCCGAATTTTTTAAAGTGGGTGTCTCCAGTGCTGGGAATCACGATAACCGGGGGTACACCTATTACTGGGGAGAAAAGTTCCAGGGACTGCTCGAGCGCGATGAATTCAGTGATAATTACGAAAACCAGGCCGTTCAAAATATGGCGGGCAACCTCGAAGGGAAACTTCTCATTTCGTACGGCACAATGGATACGAACGTGCATCCGTCCATGACCCTGCTGGTGATAGATGAACTGATTCGCCAAAACAAAGACTTCGATCTGATCGTAATGCCTAACCGCGGCCACGGCTACGCAAATGAACCGTATCACGTTCGCCGCACCTGGGACTACTTCGTAAAACACCTGGTCGGAGAAACACCGCCATTTGAATATCAATTTAACAGATAATTTATTGCAGATTTTCTCAGAAGGTGTAAATTATCTGTTCAACAGATATTATTGATACTTCGAACAAGCAGGCAAACCATGGATGCCGAATATCGATCTGAAACCAAAAAGGTGATTAGAATGAAAAAGCGATACAGCCGCGCTCAATTTTTTCTATTGAGCGGAATCTTATTTTTGACTCTGCTCTCTCCCGGCCTTTTGGCTCAGGATGAAATCCCGGAAGTTACCTCCGCGGGGCTGGACTGGGAAACGGAAATAATCACAGAGGGTGTTACCTGGAAGAGTTATCGCGGTGATGAGATGTTCGATGCGCGGCTGAGCATCAATCTGCTCGAAATTGATCTGGACCGGACATCCGTTCAATTTAAAATTGCTCATGTGAGCGATAAATTGATAAAAACCAGTGAGTTTGCAGAAAATCATGGAGCCATCGCTGCGGTGAACGGATCATTTTTTAATATGGACATCGGGGGTTCAGTCGTGTTTTTGAAGGTAGATGATGAGGTGATTGCCGATGGTGCTGTGGGCCGTAATCCCTTTACCGAAAGTGGTGCAATCGGCTGGAATGAAGAGGGCATCCCGCAAATTTTACAAAAACCGGATGATGGATGGCATTCTGTGGAGCTCAGCGATGTAATGAGTTCCGGTCCGCTGCTTATTTACCGGAATGAGGTAAGGAATTTTAACAATGATTCGTTTAACCAGAACAGACATCCCAGAACAGCAGTTGCAATAACCGATAAAAATCAATTAATTATGGCTGCTGTGGATGGGCGTTCATTCCAGTCCTACGGAATGACAATCCCTGAATTGGCCCAGTTTTTACAGGAACTCGGAGCTGTAGATGCGCTGAACCTTGATGGCGGCGGATCTACTTCGATGTGGGTTCGTGATAAAAAAACGGACGGAATTGTAAACTACCCGAGTGATAATTTTGAGTTCGATCATGAAGGTGAACGAGGAGTATCGAACGCATTGCTTTTAATTTCTAACTAAACTTAATCTCAATTTTAAAAATCTAAAAAATCATGAAAAGAACAGCAGAAGCCGTTTGGAAAGGAGCCGGAACGAAAGGCTCAGGTACACTTAGCACACAAAGTGGTGCTTTTAAAGATCAGCCCTATTCGCTAAAACTCCGGTTTGAAAATGAAGATGGGAAGAAGGGAACCAATCCCGAGGAATTAATTGCTGCAGCACATTCAGGCTGTTTTGCCATGGCATTGAGTGTTGGGCTTGAAAAAGCCGGGTACACTGCAGATAAACTCGATGTAAAAGCAGAGCTTGATCTTGATAAAGTGGAAAATGGCTGGGCCATCACCAAAATTGCGCTCAAGATGAAAGCTGATGTGCCGGATATTTCTGAAGATGAGTTTGATGAACTGGCACAGGGAGCAAAAGCCGGTTGTCCCGTCTCACAAGTTCTGAGCTGTGAAATTACACTGGATTATACACTCAATTGATCAGGTTCAGGTAAATCCTCATCCGTCTGGCGGCTCTATAGATCAATTGAAATGATTTTCAACGATAGAGCCGTTTGGCAGATATTTTTATAAGGAGTTGCACCGGGTATCAATGATCCCAGGATTAGATTATTAAGTGATATATATCAATATAATCTTCAGGCAGATTGCCTGACTTTCTTCACAGATTCAACTTTCCTGTTATAGTCAAGTGCGATAATATTACCGGCTTTGTTGAGCATCTCCTTACAGTTTTTGTCCAGATTGATAATACTCACCCTCTTTCCGACCCGTTGATAGCGCTGAGTAACCTTATTTAAGGCATCTATAGCGGAATGATCGGCGATTCTTGATTCCCGGAAATCGATATAGATGTGATCGGGATCTCCGTTTACATCAAACTTCTCATGAAAGGTGGCTACAGATGCAAAAAAGAGTGGCCCGTAGATTTGATAATGCCTTGCACCATCTTCATCCATATGTTTTCGGGCACGGATCCTTTTGGCGTTCTCCCATGCGAATGCGAGGGCCGAAATAACGACTCCTACCAAAACAGCAAGTGCAAGATTGTGCAGTACTACCGTTACAAACATCACCATAACCATTACGATCACATCTGTCATGGGAACTTTCCCGAGAATTTTGAGGCTGGCCCATTCAAATGTTCCGATGGCTACCATGATCATCAATCCAACCAGCGCGGCCATAGGAATCTGTTCAATAATAGCTGCTCCGAACAGAATGAAAATGAGCAGTGAAACGGCTGCAACAATTCCTGAGATGCGACTTCTTCCACCCGAACTCACATTGATAATACTTTGGCCGATCATGGCACAGCCACCCATCCCGCCAAAAAAGCCGGTTACTACGTTAGCGGTACCCTGAGCTACACACTCCTTGTTTCCGCTTCCGCGTGTTTCTGTCATCTCATCAACAACCGTGAGAGTCAGCAGGCTTTCAATGATGCCTACCATTGCCATAATAAAGGAGTAGGGCAGTATAATAAGCAGGGTCTCTAAACTAAGCGGAACCACTGGAATGTGAAAATCGGGTAACCCTCCCGAAATGGAAGCTATATCGCCTACACTTCTTGTAGGCAGTCCAAAAATAATCACGATTCCTGAAATAATCCCGATTGCGGCCAGTGACGGAGGGACTGCTTTTGTAATTCGTGGCAAAATGTAGATAATAGCCATGGTTCCTATTACAAGCGCGAGCATTAAATAGAGAGTGGAACCGGTAAGCCATTCACCTTCATTAACCCCACTGGAAAATTTGAATTCATTGAGCTGAGACATGAAAATCAATATGGCCAGGCCGTTTACAAAACCGAATACAACCGGGTGAGGAACCAGACGTATAAACTTTCCAAGTTTGAGAAATCCTACCCCGAGTTGAATTAGCCCCATTAATACGACCGCAGCAAAAAGATATTCCGGGCCATGAACCATAACAAGGCTCACTATAACAACAGCAATTGCACCGGTTGCTCCGGAAATCATACCGGGCCGGCCACCCATTACAGCAGTGATCAAGCCGATGATAAAAGCGCTGTAGAGCCCGACTAAGGGGCTTAGGCCCGCAATGAGTGAAAAAGCAACGGCTTCGGGTACAAGGGCCAGGGATACGGTAAGTCCGGCTAAAACTTCATTTTTAATATTGTACTGCTGGTTTTCTAAAAATCTTAGAAGCATAAAATGGTTTAAACTTTTATAAAATATTTTTCGACAGGATAGAACTCAGCCTTTAATCCGGAATCTGTTAATCAAATAACCGAGTAGAAATAAGTTTCTTGAGAAGGGAAATTGTGTTGTGCGATAATTTTTAAGCTTGACTGCAGACTAATATTATTTTGTCGAAATTTGAAGGCGGATAAGGTATAACAATTTTGAGCAAACTGTACGAGTTAATTGCTTTTTTTCTTTCTGTTTGCCGGGATGTCCACAGGATCACCCTCTATAGCACGGTGTACCCGGAACATCAGTACGCATCACAAAAAGAGAGCCTGTATCTACACTTTGATTTTGTCTGTTTTTCTCAGACGAGGAAGAACATGCGACCCGCTACAAGTCTATCGATGAAATCAAAAATCGCTTTGGACATCAGTATATCATCAAAGCCAGTGCGCTTCACCGGGTAAAAGTGAATATGCATTTTTTGCAGCGGAATTGGTAGAATTTTGGTTAATTTTCAAACCAGACATCTTTGGAATATTCTCTTCTTGATAAAAATCCAACAGCCGATAAATACGCTCCCTGTACTGCGGAGTGTATTCCCCGAGCACCACATCTTTTTCAACCAAGGTTCATATCCGTTTTTTTTAGTATCAATCGAATACTTTCACGATTTATGGTCTGGATTCCTATACTCTTTTTTTCATCGCATGAAAGTAATTCCAATGTCCATCTTTGACGACCTTTTGGTGTATCACTACAGACCAATTCAATAATTTTTGTTTCATATTTTTGGTGATATTTCGTGGGCTGGTCTAAGCGGGGGCTGTCTTAAATGGCAAGTTCCAGGTCCTTTTCCAAATAATTTTTCTTTGTTCTCCAGATACCTGTTCGTTTAGCCTCTAATAACTTATCAATTCATAAATATAGTATATACAGTTGTATAAATGCCACCTTAAAAAGAGAGTACAGTCATTAGAAACGAAATATGTGAGACCAATGAAGTGCGAATAGTTTTTATTTAAAGTTTTTTTTTATTTCTTAATAGAGAATGACTGTCTAAAGTTAGAGTGAATATTTGAAATATAAATAAGTAGATAATGAAAAGTTTACAGCATAGCTGAGATAATGAGCAGGACTTCAGTATGTGGTAAATAGCAATTATGAATACACATTTACCTGTTCATTATTGGGATAAATTTGTTAATGGAGACTCCTCGGCCTTTGAGGGTCTGTTTAATGGGTATTACGACAGCTTGTATGCTTACGGATGTAAACTGTGTAACGATCCAGGCATGGTAAAAGATAGCATTCAAACTATTTTTGTGTCGATATGGGAAAGGCGCAATAATTTAAAAAATATTAAATCCCCCAATTCTTATATGTTTGTAGCATTGCGCCAAAATATTTTAAAAGCAATTTTAAAAAAAGATCGTGAAACGAATTTAAGTGCCTATGACATTGAATCTATTTATGATATTGATTTTAGTGAAGAAGAGATATTTATTAGAAATGAAATTAGAAAAGATCAAAAGAAATCTTTATTAAGAGCACTCAATCAACTATCCAATAGGCAAAAGGAGGTACTCTATCTTCACTATTTTAATGGTATGAGCTATGCAGAGATTGAAGAAATTCTCTCCATTAACCGGCAATCTGTTCGCAATCATATGTTTAGAGCAATGCAAGCACTTCGTGCAGTGTTGGATTTGGATGTTATGAGGTTGGTCATATCTTTTTTGGTAGCATTTCAATTACTGGTGTGAGAAATCAGGCCATTTTTTTGGTCAAATAGCTTTTCTATACTTTTTCTTTCAATTCCAGAGTTAAAAAAAAGAAAGATCACAAGTGGATTTCTCTTTTTTTTTCTAAACAAGGTTGATTCAGTTCTTGAGCTCAATTTTTTCTTTTGAAAATAAATTCAAAAAAAATGAGTACGAAAGTGGTTTACGGTGATCTTTCAAGTGAGTTAGGTAAATAGTATTAACGGAAGCTTTTTGGAAAAAGAAAAATATAGTGTTCAAGATTTAGTTGGCAGCTCATCATTTCGCCGTATGGTAAAAGGCTCTGCAAGCACTGATGAAATCAAGATGTGGAGTGAATGGATGGGAAAGAGTGAAGACAACAGAAAAATCGCAAAAATTGCTATGTCTGAAATTATTGGGTTTGAATTTATAGGTCCTATAATTGAAGATAAAACCCATGAGTGGGAAAAGTTGAAGAGTGTAACTATTGAAAAAAAATTAATCTATCGATATAGAAGAGAGACCAAAGGGAATCGATTGAATTGGATAGTTAAGATCGCAGCTATTTTTTTATTGGCCAGCTTAATAGGGATAGGTGTTTTTTATCAAAATATGGATGAAAATTCTTTTCCGACTTTGGAACAGGTTGTAGAAAAAGTAAGCATAGAGACAGGTGAAGGAGAAAACAAGGTCCTATCTTTTTCCAATGGTGCGAAAGTAGTTTTAAATGCCAATTCAAAAATTACATACAGTGAAGGACTTTTACAGGACCAACCTATTGATATAAGACTGGAAGGCGAGGCCTGGTTTGAAACAGAGGGGGGCACATCAAAGAACAGGCAGGTTTTTGAGGTTATAACACCAAATGGAATTATAAAAAATATCGGAACCAAGTTCTTGGTAACAGTGAAAGATGAATATTCCAGAGTTGTACTACAAGAGGGTATGGTAGAAGTGCTGTCAATACGTACGAATGAAAACGGCCAGACAGGCGAAGAAAGATTTCGAATTTCAGAAGGCGAAATGGCAGAATTTAACAGTACAAATATTATAAGGTTAATAAATGTTAACCCAACACTCTATTCCTCCTGGGCCACTCAATTTGTCGAATTTAAGCAAACTGGTATGATGGAATTTGCAGAATATGTGGAAGAACTTTTTGGTGTAAAAGTAAAAATCAATAACGCAAACCTTAAATCTATCACCATAGATGGCGCAATTTACTTTCGTTCATTAGAGGAATTAGTGCGATCTGTATCCGAAGTAACTGGAATTCCTATTTATCAATTTGAGGATACAAAAACAGTTTATATCGGTCATGAGTGAAGTTAAATACCACAAACAACCTAAATCAATATGGTAATATGAATACAATCAAAGTTTTCGTGAAGTATATCAGTGTGGGTTTATTTGTCGGAGCAGTGTTTCTGTTTTTCGTCGAAAATGCCTTGAAAGCACAAGAAGTTGGCCATTTATATGACACTTCATCTAATTTGGACAGAGAATTATATTTTGAAGAAGGAATGTATCTGAGGGAAGTACTTTCTGTGTTGGAAGAGCGCTTTGATATCGTATTTCTATATAGAACTGAAGTTGTTGAAAATAATAAAGTCCAACGGGCTGTTAGCCTTCCTGGAAGTATAAAACAGGCTTTGGAAGTATTATCCAATGATCTGAATTTAGAATTTTCGTACTTATCACCGAAAACCTATGGTATATATTCAATAAGCGATCTAGATACAGATAATCCAAATGAGGACAGAGTTCGGGGTACAGTAACAGATTCTGATGGAGAACCTATACCCGGAGTGAATGTGATGATAATGGGTACAAATATTGGTACGGTAACAAATGCACAAGGGCACTATGAAATAGCATACTCTGGTAATGTTACCCTGATATTCAGTTTTATAGGCTTTCAGCGCAAGGAGATAAACACCCGGACATTGGAAGGGGAAAGTGTACTTGATGTGGTTCTTAGTGAGCAAACTCTTGGCATGGAAGAGTTAGTTGTTCTTGGGTACAGTGAAGTACAGTCTCAGCATGTGGCATCATCAGTATCAATCATGGACATGGACAGGGTTAGGTCAGGACCAGTTGGAAAAATGCAAGAAGTATTTCGCGGTGCAATTCCAGGTGTCACGATGATGCAGGGTACTAATATTCCAGGCGGAGTGCCCGGAACTATACAGATCAGAGGGATTAGTACACTGCAAAATGCGGAGCCACTTGTCATTGTCGATGGGATGGAGCAGTCACTAACAGATATAGACCCCAACCAGGTTCGCAACATTACGGTTTTAAAAGATGCAGCTTCAACCTCTATGTATGGATCGCGAGGGGCAAATGGTGTTATTATTATTGAAACCGAAAGAGGTATGTCAGATCGATTTAAAGTGGATGTTCACAGCTGGACAGCAATCAATTCTCCGATTGATTTACCGAACTTTGTAAACGATAGAGACTTTATGCTTCTCCGGAATGAAGCAAGATCTTTTCAGGGGCAGAGTTCACTTTTCTCTCAAGCTCAAATAGACTCAGCTTCTGCAGGATATTATCCTAATACAGATTGGATGGATACAATTATGCAGAATCAAGCCTATTCACATAATACATCAGCCAATATTTCTGGTGGCGGTGGGGTTGGTACATTCAGCCTAATGATTGGTTACAATCAAGAAGGAGGATTAAACCCTTATGAAGGCTCAGATAGGTTCAGCACCCGATTCAATACCAACATTAATATTGCTGACAGGTTTGTTCTATTAGCTGATTTTTATGCGCATCGTTTACAAGTTGACCGATTATATGCAAATACAGATGGTCATGGGCTTTATCGAGCTGCCTGGAGAATGAATCCTACGCAAGAAATCTTTTATGATTCAGATATGGAAAACCATTACAGGCTTCATAACAACTTGAACCCATTGGCATCAATTAATCATGGGGGAATACAAAATAACCTGTACGACAGAAGCACCATTAATTTGCGACCAATATTCCACGTTAGTGACAGTTTTCATATTTCTGGTAATGTATCTTACATGATAAATAAATCTGCGAATAAGCATGAACGGCGAAATTTTCGGTTCCATGATTCCGAAGGAGTTCCTGTTCAGGTCTGGAATAATGCGGTGGGCGCTAGCCAGGGAGTAAGTGTTAGTCAGTTTACAGCTCGGGCACTTGCCAATTATGAAACATCTTTAAGGCAAGGACAAGACAGAATTTATATCACCACCGGAACGGAGTTGATGAATCATAACTACACAGATTATCGAGAGATTGCCAAGGCTTCTTTTTTTGGTAAGATTAATTATTCTTTTGATGATCGTTTCATTTTGGAAGCAACCGGAAGAGCTGATGGAAGCAGCAAATTTGCACCCGGCCATAGATGGGGCTTCTTCCCTTCAGGAGCTTTAGCCTGGAATATGCATAATGAAGGTTTTATGTCAGGTATGATCGATAGAGGGTTAATTGATAATTTAAGATTGAGGGTTTCTTATGGATTGATTGGCAACGAAAACGTTGACCCATACCTGTGGGAAGAAGTTGTTAATAACTGGGGGTGGACAATGCGTGTTCCCAATCCTGGCTTTTCTTGGGAGAAACAGAGACAAGGAAATATCGGTATTGATTTAACTTTGCTTGATACCAGATTAAATCTAACTGCAGAAGCATATAACAAATTTTCTTATGATTTGATATACGCTAATTTTTCTGTTCCGCCATTAACCGGATCTCATAGCCTGATATCTGCTGTAAATATTGGAGAAGTAAAAAATACAGGTTGGGAGCTATCAGCAAATTGGAGCGATAATGCTGGTGATTTTTCATACAGCTTTGGAGGGATGATTTTTGATAATAAAAACGAGGTATTACGGGCTGGTTATTCTGCTTCTGATACACTTAATTTTACAGGGAATAATGATATGATTTGGTACAGAGGAATACCGATTGATAATTATTATGGGTTCCAAAGCAATGGCTACTTTCAAAATCAGGATGAGATTGACACACATGCGTCACTGCCAAATACTGTACCAGGAGATATTCGATATGTTGACCAAAATGGAGATGGTGTAATTAACGATGCGGATAGGGTGTATCTTGGAAATCCATTGCCAAGATACAATTATTCGATTAATGTGAATTTTTGGTTTAGACGCTGGGATTTCACCGCAGTCGGACAAGGAGTCGGAAGGCGTACTGCTCGTCTTCACGGACAGGAGGGATTTCCAGTCTATGCAGGTGGTAGTAATGATATGGGAGCTCCCCGCCAAGAATATATGGATAATAGGTGGACACCTGATAATCCTGAAAGTAGGTTTCCGAGAGTTTGGACGGGAACAAGTCCAAATACTGTATTAAGTGATGTTTGGTTAAGTGATGCTTCTTTTTTCAGGATTCAAACAATAGAACTAGGATATACAATTCCTAGTATTGGATCGAACTTTAGAGATGTTCGAATCTATTTTAATGCACAAGATGCCTTTACATTTACCAATTGGGAGGGTTTAGAGCCAGAAAGGGATGGAGGCAATGGTAACTACCCAAGAATGGCAAGATATAGTATCGGAATTAGAACCACACTATACTAATCTAGACGATCATAAACCTAAAAGATATTAACACATAAGAGTATAAATAATTATGAAAAAGAAAATAGTTTGCCTTGTTGCTTTGATATCCATCGGTTTGATTGGGTGTGAAGACTTTTTGAACAAAACGGATCCTACTGCAACAACATTTGTCGAGTATTTTAATGACGAAGGAGATCTGCAACGTGTAGTTTATAGTAGTTTTTTGGATGTATTTACACATCAGTCTGATCGAAGACTTTTGCTGTATATGAAGGACGGACGTTCAGATAACGCTTATGCACGACTGGAAGGAGATCATCATCAGATCATTGCCAATGGTAATATGAATGCAACTTCCAGTTTAGCCGAGTATTACTATACTCTTCATTTAAAACATGTTGGGAGACTAAATACATTTATTGCAAATATTAACGCACCTTATGTCGACAATGAAGATGTTCGTACAAGATATGAGAATATCTTAAAAGGATTGCGCTTGTGGCACTATTTTGAGGTTACATTTAGGTGGGGTGATGTATCATTTCATATGGAGCCTGCTGATCTTGTAGACGCTGTTCAGCCAATTACCCCTAAAGAAGAAATTTTGGAAATAATTTTCCCTATGGCAGAGCAGGTTGCTGAAAGTCTTCCGCCAGATGAATATACAACCAATCGATTTATGTTTAATCGTTATTCATTTAAGGCATTGACCATGAGATATGCTCTATATCATGGCAGGTACGAAATGGCTTCGCGTCTTGCTCAGGAAATTATTGACAGTGGCAGATATGAACTTCATCCTACTTATGGAGACCTTTTTCAATATACAGCCCACTCAAATAATAACGAATTCATCATAATTCAGAATGATGAAAGTTTTAGTGGTAGTAATACTTTTTCCTTTCGGGACTTAGGGCCGCATTACAGAACGGGCAGTGGCGAATCCTATGCTGTTCCCCTAAAATCACTTGTAGATGCGTACTGGACATTGCAGGGCAACCCTATTAATGAGTGTCCAATCTATGATGCAGAGGACTATGAATTGAACCCTCGCCTTAATCGTGACCCTCGGTATGAAGCCAGTATTTTTGGTCATGGAGATCAATTTATTGATGATATTATCGATGTATACGATAGCAATAGTCCCTTCTACTATGATCAACAACGCGCAAGTTCATCAGGGTACTGGTTTAGAAAGTTTGTATCAGACGATGATGCGTTTCGAAATGGTACTATGCATTTTGGCCTGTTACGATACGCCGAAGTACTGCTTACATATGCTGAGGCAAAAATCATGATGAATGACATTGATGACCTCGCTAAGCAGTATATAAATATGGTTAGAGAAAGAGCCGGGCTCGATATGTCAGTTGCCGATGTAACATTACCTCAATATGATAGTTATTCACAGCAAGACTGGCTTGAATTGATACAGAATGAACGAAGAATTGAATTTGCGGGAGAAGGTCTACGTTATGATGATATTATTCGATGGAGAATTGCTGAAGACGTATTAAATCAGCCAGCTCTTGGCCATACCAGGCTTGTAGATGGTCAATTAGAGTCATTGCATATTGAGGATCGATCCTTTCAGTCTCACCAATATAAATGGCCTTTTCATGAAAGCAGTCTAAGAGTAGAACCAACTTTAAATCAGAATCCCGGATATTGATATTAAATCTATTGGGTATTACGCAGCCAAAATTTTTTGGCTTTGATAAAGCAGTGAAGTAGAAACCCCGGATGCTATCATCCGGGGGTGGTATTAGCTGTACGAAACACAACTGATCAAAATATTGAAGAAGAAATAAAAATATATCGATCAGAAGTTCTAAAGCTTATTGAATAATAGACTGATGTTACCAAAGACAAGAAGTACTTGATATGAGATCTGCTGACTTGACTAAACGCTCAGATATGGGTCGGTGTGGAACTGTTGCATATTGAAAAAACCTGATGGAAATGTAACACTGACCACTATGTAGAGAATAGTAGAATGGCTGACTTTAAATTTGTTACAAACTTTTAGACTTGTGATTTGCGGTGTTTTTTACCGCTGCGCTCATGCAAGTTTTTACCCTCCGGCAGACAAGAAAGGGGCAAGATTAGATAGGGCCTAATCCGTCCAATACCCTGTATCTTATGTTCTTGCGTTCGGTGCTTAGAACGAAAATATGAAAGCCACTTTTATAGAAACTTCTCCAAGAACCTCAAAAATCTGAATTGTGGGATAGAATTATGTTTTCTTGTCTCACCGTTATATTCTATCAAAAAGTTAGTTTATCCTTGTGTCAAAGGTCACGAGTATTCCCCAGTCAGGGCCATTGGATTTAACCGCAAGGACCTTCCGGCCGTCAGTTTCCGGTTTATCACTTCGGCTTATACTAACATCGATAATTATGTGTTCAGCGCTTGTATTGAAAAAGTGATGCCGCTGATTGAAAAATCGGCAGAGAAAGACATCCAGATCCGAAGCCTGGTGCTGGGGACCCATCAGATTGATAAAACCAATCAGATGAACCTGTTTTTCTCAGACGAGGAAGAACATACGGCCCGCTATAAAGCGATCGATGAAATCAAAAACCGGTTTGGCCATCAGTATATTACCAAAGCCAGTACGCTTCACCGGGTAAAAGGGAATACGCATTTTTTGGAGAGGAATGAATAGGGCTATTTAAAAATAACATTTCTATGGTGATATATTCGGCCAGGATCATTGATTTACTTGTTAAACTGCCATTATTAAATTAATATCGGACAACGCAATCAAAGTAGGTAAAGCTGCGAAGTGCATTCCTTTTTTTAAATCCGAAATATTATGAAAAGAATTTTATTATTCAAATATATATTTGTTTTTATTATGCTTGGAATGCTAATCAGTTGTTCTAATTCCAGCACATCGAACACTGGTAAATTATCCGTAAATATTGTGGATGAAAGCGGGGTGTCATTATCTGTCTTTGGGATGAATCTTATAGATGTAAATGATGGATGGTTCGGCACTCCAAATAAATCCTTTATGGGAAGTTCAGATGAACATATCACTGCTAATATTCCCAATGAAAAAGCTATAATTGTTAAATTTATTGCACCGGGTTATCAACCAAAATATACTTTTCTTACACCCGGTTTTGAAAATCTTGAATTTGAGGTGTCTCTGAAGTCACCAATTAAAGCAGTTAACCCAAATCCGGTTGTAATTGGTTCATTTAATGATTTTGATGTTAGGAGCGGAATCGAAATGAAACAGGATGATAATGGTGTGTGGGTAGCAGAAATAGAGACGGAACTTGATACTATAAAATATGTCATTAATAATTATGCTTTAACATCATTACCGGGGACTAATGGGAAGTTGGTTATTAATAAAAATCCAAATGGATTTGAACGTAATTTTCTAACTGAAAAACATAAAGATGGTAACTCTGTTATTTCAATTGAGTTTGATACGAATAAATTCAATTTTGAAAAGGCTTCGTCCCTTCTCTCTATCGGGGATAATGCTCCATCCAATATAGAAGGAGTAGCAAAGATTTATACCAGAATGACAGATGAGCATATGGATCAGCTATTTGCAGCTTTTAGTCATCGTCAAAGAAATGAATATGGTTCTTATAATCATGATTTCTCCTCTTTTTTAAACGATGTTGAAAAGTTGGTTGACGAATATCCGTCATCTGAAACTGTATTAGCGGCTAAAATGGCAAAATTTAGATTTTCTTCTGCTCTAAATCTATCAGCGGAAGATGCAAATGGATTAATAGATAGTATGCCAGCAGACTCA
Source organism: Balneolaceae bacterium (assembly GCA_020832285.1). Taxonomy (GTDB): domain Bacteria; phylum Bacteroidota; class Rhodothermia; order Balneolales; family Balneolaceae; genus Rhodohalobacter. The sequence continues at coordinate 8,797 of JAFIFB010000117.1, read as the reverse complement.
CCCTTATGGATGATTGATTTCAGTTTGTTGACAACTGCTTTAAATTTTACGGAATTGGAAAACCAAATAGAGAAAGTTTCCTCTATTGCAAAAGAAAGTAGTTACAAATCACTTCGTGGAGAAGCTCTTTACAACCTGGTTCGATATTATCAAAATCAGGAAAACGAAGAAAAATTGCATGAAACCTTCTTCGAACTAACATCAAATTATCCTGACTTTTATCGTATCCCGTATGTATATCAAAATTATGCACCAGAACAGCCTATAGCCGAAGGCAAACCGCTTCCTTACAATGAATTTACTTCCTTAGAAGGTTCTGGCACTTTAAATCTTTATGAACTTGATGAACCTTACCTGCTTTTAGATTTCTGGGCAACCTGGTGTGGCCCCTGTATTGCAGCAATGCCAAAACTCCATGATTTGCACGAACAATATGATAGCTCTGAATTTGCCATTATCAGTATATCTGTTGATGAAAACCCAGAACGAGTACATTCATTTCGCAATGAGTGGGAAATGCCATGGTATCATGCTCATCAAAAACAAAGCAGTAATGTAATTAGAGAGATGGGAATTGTTGGGGTGCCGCATTATATACTTTTGGGGCCGGACCGAACTGTTTTATCTAATAACCAAACTGAATTAAGAAGTGGGGATGATTTCACTGATATTTTGGATAAATATTTAAACAAAAATTGAATTACTGAGACAAAAAACTACATCGCAAACAGATCAGCGACAACCTCGAACATTCAAAATGTATGCTGCAACCGCTGGAATTACCGAGTGGGTGAAAACCATCCTGAAAGTACTTGATATGAAATCCACTGACCTGGTTAAAGGATTAAGAATGAATCAAGCTCAACTGTCTCGAGTTGAAAATGACAAAACTGAAGGAAAAGTGACACTGACCACCATGTAGAGAATAAGAGAGAGACTGACTTTGAATTTATTACAAACTTTTAGACTTGTGATTTGCGGTGTTTTTTACCGCTGCGCTCATGCAAGTTTTTACCCTTTGGCAGACAGGGAAGGGATAAGTTTAGATAAGGCCAAATCCCTCCAGTCTCGATCTCTTATGTTCTTGCGTTCGTTGCTCAGATCGAAAATATGAAAGCCACTTTTTACAGAAACTTCTTCAAGGACCTCAAAAATCTGAATTTCGGGGTAAAATTATGTTTTCTTGTTTCACCGTTTGTTGAATCGTTAATAGATAACATGTTGATTCTAATTTTCTGCACCTATATATTCATTGCAGAATAAAAGAATCAAAGATCATGACTTCACTGATTACTTATTTCAGAAAAAATAAGGGATATGCAACGATGGAAGATCTTAAAGCCAAAGGCTTCCAAACACGCGATATCCGAAAACTATACGACCAGGGAGAACTGGAAAAGATAAAACCAGGCCTGTACCGGCTTGCTGATATGCCTCTTGACTCGGACTCGGGGATGGTTGAAATCTGTATGGCCATGCCAAAAGCTGTCATTTGCCTGACCTCCGCACTTGCATTTCATGAACTGACAACCTTTATGCCGACTGCCATTTCATTTGCAATCCCTCGCTCAGATAAGCCCGTAAAACTCTACAATATACCAAATGAGGCTTACTATTTTTCCGAAAACCAATATAAAAACGGCATTGAGTATCATCAGGCAGAAACCGGTTCAATTCGGATATATCATCCGGAAAAATCAGTATGCGACATGTTCAGGTATCGAAACAAGTTGGGGGAAGATCTGGCACTTGAAGGGCTTAAGCAATATCTCCGACAGGCTGACCGGGACCTGAACAAGCTGATGGAATTTGCTGAAATATGTCGGGTGAAAGGAATGGTTTCACAGTATGTCAAGGGGATCATCGGATGAAAAACAAACCTACAAATATTTCGGCATCTGTGCTTGCCAGGCTTAAGAACCTGGCCGGTGATGAACAAATGGATTTTTTCTTTCTGGCACATGAAGGCGACTTTGAAGGCAACTCACTACAGCAGGCCATAAAAAATACATTTGAAAGAAGGCAAACAAGACTGACTTCAGCACGAGAAATCATAGATTCCGATTTTGGTAGTCAACCCAAATTTCAACAACGTTGGGTAGCTTTCAGAAAGCGTACGAAATTTACAGATCCTGCTGATTTCAAGACCGTTTTTGAGAAAATCCGGATTTTTTTAAAACCTGTAATCGATGCTGAGCTTGAGGAAATAACGATGAATCGTATTTGGAACAAAGAGGCTCAAGAATGGCAAAGCCGGGCGACCTGATAGACCAAGAAAATTTCAGGCAATCACCCCAAATTAATCCAAACAGAACGACACATACGATAAACTTAAAAGAGATCGGCCCTTAGAATCGAAATTTGACAGCCGAAACCTGGAGAGGGAGTGATTTATCCCCTTACTTTACATATCTTTAATTATACGACAATGATAATATTGTGTAAATACCTAAGATATTTTTAATATAATAATCAAATTCCTGGCCGCTAAAAATGACCGTCAATCAGCTTTAAATTGTAATACGGATCATTTGTCGTCATAAACTTTGAAAAAACAAGTTAAGGATTCTGAACTGGCTGAGACTTTGCTAATGATACCAACTATCCAACTATGAATGGAACCGTCTTTCTCCAGCTCCACAGGCAGACTGAACGGATCGGATTGGAAATTCAGATCAGGTGGGTGTTGAAAACATAATAAACACCTTTTATATCGATTATCTAAGTGTTAACTCGATACCGGCAACAGGAAGAAATGTACATCTGTCATTTAGATATTCATTTTAACCAGAGATGTTTTGATGAATTATGATGTTTGTATATAATTGCAATCATCCTTTTAAAAAATTAGTTAATGATTTGTTTAGTTAGGAATCCTTACTATATTTATTGTGGTAATTATGCTTTTAATCATATAAATATCTGAAACTATGACAAAATCAATTTTCTATCATGCAGGATGCCCTGTGTGTATAAGCGCAGAGCATGACATCGTAAATCTAATTGGCACAGGTAATGTGGAAGTCGTTCATATTGGAGAAGACCGTACACGTATTGCAGAAGCAGAAAAAGCCGGTGTAAAATCTGTTCCCGCACTTCTTACACCAAACGGAAATGTGCTGCACATCAATTTTGGCGCGTCTATGGATGATGTGAAAGGGTGATTTTTTTATTCATAATAGTTAGGAGTCCTGATTATAAGGTCTCCTACTTAACCCTGAATTCGTAAATAATCACACAATAAAACTCCTGTCCTTACTTCTAATATTTTCTCTTTTTACAAAATCTACCGAAGTATAAGATTATGGTAAAGCTTCAACAATGACAATTTTTAAATTAAAAGAACACTGTAACATCAAACTAATATCCTGAAATTATGAAAGTATCCGTTTGGGACACCTGGGTGACCAGAAAAGATGGAAGTATGATGCATTTTGACATCATCGCTCCCGAAGAAATCAAAGACGCTTCCGTTATACAAGCCTACGGTAATGCATATCTAAAAACAAAAGGAGAAGACGGCCGGCCGCTCACCTCCAGTGAATGTCGGTTCTGCCATGCGGAAACGGTGAAGCCTGAGTGGGAAAAATCCATTCATTCGCAGAGTTATTACATCCTCGAAATGGAGAACTGCGAATCATGAAGAAATACATTTCCACCAGGCAGGATATCAAGTTATTGGTAAATACCTTTTGTGTTAAGGTCAATGGCAACCCAATTCTTAGGCCTGTTTTTAATGATGTTGCCAAAGTAAACTGGGAATCCCATTTATCCCGTATGTATAATTTCTGGGCGGCTTAGCTTTTAAGGGATGCGGATTTAAAGGAAATCCGATGCAAAAGCACTTAGAACTAAGTAAATTAACGTATTTATCGGACAAGAATTTAACGAATGGCTGATGCTTTTTTTAAACCACAGACCAATTGTTTGAAGGAGAAAAAGCAACGAAGACCAAAACCAAAGCACTAAATATTGCCCGTTTAATTCTACATAAAATACAGGCTCATGAGTAAATCTGATTTTGATCTGAATCACCAAAACCAAAGTGCAGAAAGCAAAATTGTGGCATCACTTGAGCGGATTTCACAGGCGTTCCGGGTGTTATTATGGCGGGAAAGTAAAGAGTATTCACTCAGCCCTATTCAGGTGCAGTTGTTGATTTTCCTGTTACATCATAGTGAGGAAAAACGGAAAGTCAGCTACTTGGCAGATGAGTTTAACATGACAAAAGCGACCATCAGCGATTCAATAAAAGTATTGAAAAAAAAAGGGCTCATTACAAAAGATCCTGAACCGCACGATTCGCGGAGCTATGTCATCCAATTGACCCCTGAAGGTGCAAATACTGCTGAAGAAAATTCGATGTTCACGAATGAAATCCGTACTCCAATAGACAACATGAGTGCGGATGATAAAGAAAGCCTGTTATTAAGCTTGCTGAACATCATCAGGCATTTGAACAGATCCGGTGTGATAACTATTCAGCGGATGTGTATGACCTGCAAGTACTACGAGACTACAGAGGACGGAAAGCAACACTTTTGCAAACTGCTCAATCAAAAACTGCACAATACCGAACTCCGCGCTGATTGTCCTGAGCATGAAATGGTTGAGTGAATTGGACTTAAAGAGTTTATAAACCACATTATTTAAAATCTTAATATTTCTTGGTCCAAGAGTAGGATTTACAACCCAGAACTATCAATGCAATGTGATTTGTTTCTAAAGTTTATGGCGTTAATATCAACTAATAATAGAATTGAAAAACTTCAAGCAGTAAAATTATAGGTACAGGTATGATCCCCCTCAGCGATATATGACATCTGTTTAACACCTGTATTAAACTGCAACCAATGAGTAATATACAATCAAGCCTGGAAGTTGCTGAAATAGTTAAAAATGCTTGTATTGAAGCGGCCAGGGAAGGTTTTCGGGATGCGTAAATAAGTGGACTTTACCGAGAAGGGGTCATGGAAGTCTTATAGAATCCCCTAATGATTGAATAAATCAATAAAAAATAACTTACCAGTAAATAATTATCATTTTATTTTACAGTTACATTTGTAATTAGTAAGTTTATGAAAGGAAAATTATTTAAAATATAAGCCTAAAATAATAATCAGTGAGACAAATAAGATAATAAAATATATGTGGTGTTTTAAGGCTATCCACCACCCTGATACATTATCAATATTTTCTGTTTTGTTATCATATTACATCAATATGATTGGTATGAACAAGCAAGATGGATAACTAACAAATACATTTGGAATATCCGTATGATATCTACTGTAGACCGAAGATACCTGATTCAAGAGCTGCTTTTAAAAGAAAAAATCGTTTGGGTTACCAATTTAAGCAGGCGGCTTAATGTTTCAAGCGTAACTATACGAAACGATCTTGGCTTCCTGGAGAAAATTGGATTTGTCCAGCGAACTCGCGGGGGTGCACAGATTCGGAATAATAATTTTATTATCTCAACTCAGAAAAGGAAAAATATATTTACCAGCAAATCAAGTAACAGAATTGGAGAAAAAGCTTTTGAAATGATTACAGATGGTGATCACGTTTTCCTTGATTCATATGCAGATTTTATGAGCATTGATCAGTTTATAACCCGCAAAAAAAATCTTTTCGTTATGACCAACTCCTTAAATATTGCTTTTAATCTTAGGAATTGTGAAAATCTGACTCTAATGCTTACAGGCGGTACCATAAACAAAGAATCTGGTTTTTTATTTGGGCCTGAAGCTGAAGATGCTATTAATAATTTTTATTTCGACAAGCTAATTTTAGGTATAGATGGCCTGGATACTAAATATGGTTTAACGCTTTCCAATCCGCTTGAAGCTCAGCTAAATAAAATAATGCTTCAGAGAGCGAAAAATATCATCGTCATAGCAACATCAAATATTTTTGGAAGGCGTGAACTTTCCCCAGTTTGCAGTATCGACGATATTAATACGATTATCACTGATCAAATATCAAGCCAATTTGAAAATCAAATATCAAGAAAGAATGTAAAAGTGATCAAAGCATAACTACCTCACGGATTTTATTCCAAAAAATTCCAAACAAGTTGTCCTGCCTAGCCTGTAAGACACCTAGCCTGGGAACGATTCCAAAAATGAATTCTGAATAAAAATACCTTCCGAGCTCAACACTTTTTAGAACTATATATTTCTTGCAGGTTACACTGTTGGTCAAAATACGATTCGTACTCATCTTCGATCAAAATAGATCGCCGCCAGAATGTTTCCAATTCATCTGTATCACCGGCAAGTACAGCATCAGGCTGCATGGTGATGAAATCGGTTACCTCTTGCTTATTATCATAAATAGGGATATGATTGGTGAAGAGAAACTCATCTCAAGTGAAATATTTGTTTTATTATAAAATGCTTTCCAATGTTCAAATATTAATTCTGATTGGTTGTTATGTACAATCGATCAATTACCGAACCTCGTTTAAGGAGTTAAACGACAGTTACGGGATTGGTATGACAAAAAGGTTTCTTGGAGAGATTGTAACCTACCTAAATTTTACCGTACCCGGTAATTAAATTCGATCGGGTACGGTTTCCACGGTTCAGTTAGAATGGGTGTTGTATACCCAATTTGCAGATAACTAGAAATGACAATGGACTGATTATCAGTTCCTTACATTTTCAATATGAGCTGGCCTGCAGAACCGATTTCATCTATTTGATATTGATAATAATAGCTTAAAATAAGCTATAAATCAGTAAATAATATTTGATTTGAAAAAATTTTGAATTACACCCTTAAATAAAAAAATTAATATTAAAATGATTTGCCAAGAAACACTGATTGGTTACGACAAGCCAATTTATCTGATTGACTTATCACTAAATGAACACAAATCTAACGAGATTTTTCAATTGGGTGATAAAAACCCAAATAAACCCCCAAAGAAAAAACAAAAAAAGAAGAAAACTGTTGAAGAGACTCCCATAAAGAAAAAGCGTAAAAAACCACGTCAAAAGAAAACTGCTTTAAGTTAAAAAGAGCAACATTAGAGAGACTTAGCATAGTAGGTAATAACCCGCGTTAAGCGATCCATTTCATTGATTTGAAATGGATCGCTTTTATTAATGAATAATTGAATTAAGGAAAAGAGGGGCATCTATCCTCATGTATTTATACTCAAACTATTTTAAATCGAATTGATCAGGAGAAATGTTCTTTGGTCAACTCATACAATTCTACGAAAAGCATTAAATCAAGTTATTATGTTTTATCTATTTTTAATCGGTTCATTCTTTCAATCGATCACATCAACGATCAGGACAAAATATTACTGGCAGTCATATGATCATAATAATCACAAGTTTTCTGAGAAGAAGATGAAAATAAATCATGATATTAATCAATTGAAAAATAAAGCCTGCATACGGATTACATTGATTATTGATCCCGGATTAATTGTCATTAAAAACACGGGGCAATCAGATGCCAAAAATGTCCGAATTATATTAGATGGTATTCCAGCAAATAAATATCCAGGTATGTTAATTAAAAAGAATTGTCATACCATTCCACCAAAGAGTACATTAGCTATACAGGCCTGTGTAAATACTGAATTATTTCCCTCAGATTATATTGAAATCTTATGGGATGATGAAGAGAGTGATAATAAAACTTATCAAATTCCATTGTACTTCTAATTTATATTTATTTAGAACCCAGAGCCACATTTGTTATTAATTTTCAATTGTTTTGGAACACACCAAGCTTTGATTGAAGTGAAGGGCGAAATGATAGGTAATTGGTTTTTCAGTAAAAAATATGAACCTCATTTTCTTTAGAAATTCACATATATATATATAACATATTAACATTAATTTATTTGTACATAATGAACTCCATACTTTTAACGAAACTTGATTATACAAGAATAAAAAAAAGCATTAAAACAGCATTGAATGAAAAAACTATCAATCAAAAGGAAGCAGATGTTTTACTTCATGAACTAAATTCAGCACAACTAGTTGAATCGTATGAAATACCTCCAGATATAGTAACTATGAATTCGATTGTAAAACTTAATTTTTTAAACATAAATAAAGAAATCGAATTTCAGATTGTATACCCGGAAGATGCCGATTCAGGGAACAACAAAATTTCAATATTCTCACCGATTGCAACAGCATTGATTGGTTATAAAGAAGGCGATGAAATAGAGTGGTTGGTACCGGCAGGCCTTACGAAAATGAAAATATTGAGAATTATTTACCAGCCTGAAAAGGCCGGAGAATACCAATTATAATTAGTATATAGACTATAGAGCTGAATTACATAAGAAAAATTAGATTCCATAAATTTTATTTTAATATAAATATCTAATTCCTTGAATTAATGATTTCGGGATGAACACTCTGCGGCCCGTGCCGCAGGGTATTTCACAAGAATTTTAATATTCCTGCCAAATATCTTGATACTACTTTAATCATGACTTAATTAGTAACACAAATCCACCCCTCCCCTCTTGATTTAAGCAACATAATTGATGTTATTGTTATAAATTAATTCTCAGATTAAATTGATAACAATATTTGGCGTCATGAGAGTAAAGTATAATCGAGTGTCAACGACTGGCCAGAGCGGTGAACGATTTAAGGCTGACGATAACAAATTGGATATTCCGGTGATACTGACCCCCCATTCCGGGCATATTGACCCCCCTTGGCTTTGGATTTCAAGGAACGGATTTCTATGACAACATTACAGTTTTTTTCTAAGACTTTCTCCTGTCAATTCGACTCTGTGGGAGGTG
>JAFIFB010000094.1 GCA_020832285.1 Balneolaceae bacterium | reverse complement strand
TCTCAACCTTGGAAGTCGCCTGTAAAGCACCAGGGGGCAGGTTGGATAAATATACCCGTTTCGATTCAAACTTGCCCAAGGTCTAAAAACCTTGCCAACTATTTCTAAATCCCTATTTTATCGTTTTCTTACAGACACTATTTAAGCACAAAACAGGCCAGCCTTATATCCTGCAAGTTGCTAAAGTTCATTTAGCCCGGATTTCGTTTCACGGGAATCGCTTCGCTCAGTGCTCACGACAAATATACTAAACGAAGTGTAAGTTTTTATATAACATACTATATGATCCAAATTTTGGATCATTCAAATTATCCCGACTGCGGTCGGGACTGCTTATCTGCGACATTTTCCCCTCAGCTTCATTGAATCTAAAATAGCCTGCTCAACGTCCGACGAGCCGTCGGACGTTTCCGCTGCCATATTATCTTCGTCTTGCCGAGGAAAAAATCTCTTGGTGAAAAATCCGGGTTATTTGTACTTAACAGCTTTTATTCTATTGGATATCACCTGTTGATATGAAAACTGCCTGCGTTAAAATACAGTATAAAAATTGAGAGCTTGTGCACTGTTATTTTATCTCCCACATCATTAGCAAAAAGAAGCTTAAAGCTCTATATTTAAAACTGTTTTATTTTAGAAAAAATGAGCAGGATAAAGGCAAATTCAGGCAGAATTTTTAATTTTTTAAACTCTTGACAGCATTGGAAACGGAAGCGACTGCACGATCGGTAAGTATAGAATTATTAATTGAGTTCGAAGACAAGGGTATTCTCAACTACACTGCATCAAACGAACTGGAGCCAAGAGAGAGGGCGCAGGTACGTGAGTATGTTCAAAATATCCTGAGGCGCAAAAGCTACCTTGATTTTATTATCGGTCAGTTTTCAAGTATTGGAATCACCGAAATGAAACCAATGCTGAAAAATATTCTCCGGCTGGGACTGTATGAACTCGTTTTTATGGGCGGAACCCCCGATTATGCATCTATCAATGAAGCTGTAGAGATCGCCAAACTGAAGCTCGGATCCAAGTCGGGCGATTTGGTCAACGCTATTCTCCGGAACATCCAGCGCGATATCAACAACCTGCCTAAACCCGCTTTTGAAGACCGCACCAAACTGATTGCAACTACTTTTTCGCACCCCGAATGGATGGTAGAACGATGGGTGAAACGATTTGGAGAGCGCGAAGCATTCCAGCTCATGCAGGCAAACAATCAACGTCCCGTTCACTATGTAAGGGTGAATAATCTGCGTACCAAAACCGAAAATTTCAAACTTCGGATGGAAAAACTGGACATCCAGTTCGAAGAGAGCGAGTGGCTTCCTGGTTATTTTAAAGTAGATTCTGTCGGGCCGTTTATAGCTAAAGATCTTCTGAAAAAAGGCATCTGCCTGGTACAGGATATCGCGGCGGGTTTTGCGCCAACCATTCTTGAGCCCATGCCCGGCGAAATGATTTACGACCTTTGTGCAGCTCCCGGAACCAAAAGTATTGTAATGGCCGACATGATGAATGGCGAGGGCACCATCGTCGCTGTCGATATCAATTCCAATCGTCTTGAGCTGCTGGCCCAAAGTGCAATGGATTATAGCGCCGAGAACATTAAAATCCGAAGGGATGATGTACGAAATCTGAATTTGAAACTCGCTGATGGCGTCCTGCTGGATGCACCCTGTACAGGTACCGGTGTTTTGAGTAAACGCGCTGATTTACGCTGGAAGCGAACCGAAGAAGATCTTGAAAATTCTGTAATACTCCAGGAAGAGCTGCTGGATGAAGCTGCCAATCATGTAACGCGCGGCGGACGCCTGGTTTACAGCACTTGCTCACTCGAACCGGAAGAAAACTGGGGGCAGATCCAAAAATTCCTCGATAAATATGACAATTTCGAACTTGAACCTCTGGATGAATTCCTGCCTGAAGAGGTCCTCGCTGAAGATGGGCTGGCTTATCAAACTTTTCCGCATATTCACGGGTGTGACGGACACTTCGGCGTTAGATTAAAAAGAGTGAAATAAATTTTTGAAAACCGGAAAAACGCAAAAATACACGATGTAATCCACTGGGGTATTTTTGCGTTTATGCGGGTAAAATACCTTTCGATTTATGAGTAATACAGAGGATATCCCCAAGCAATACGACCCATCTGCTACTGAAGAAAAGTGGTATAGTTACTGGGAAGAAAACGGATTCTTTCAATCCAAACCGGATGAACGTGAAGCGTTTACTGTAGTGATCCCGCCTCCTAATGTAACGGGTGTTTTGCACATGGGCCATATGCTCAACAACACCATTCAGGATGTCCTGGTGCGACGTGCACGCATGCTTGGCAAAAATGCCTGCTGGGTGCCCGGAACCGACCACGCATCTATCGCCACAGAAGCAAAAGTGGTACAGAAACTTCGTAAAGAAGGCGTCCAGAAGCGCGATCTTTCGCGTGAAGATTTTCTGAAACATGCATGGGAGTGGACTGATGAGCATGGTGGCATTATTCTGCAGCAGCTCAAAAAACTCGGTGCTTCATGCGACTGGAACCGGACACGCTTTACACTGGAAGATGAGCTGTACGATACGGTTATCGATTGCTTTATTGACCTTTACGAGCGCGGATACATTTACCGCGGACAGCGAATGGTGAACTGGGATCCAGCTGCTCAAACAGCACTGAGCGACGAAGAGGTCATTCACAAAGAGGTACAGTCTAAACTTTACCACGTCCGCTATCCAATCAAAAATTCAGATGAGTATGTGACTATCGCCACTACGAGGCCTGAGACGATCCTGGCCGATACGGCGGTCTGCGTGAACCCGGATGATGATCGCTACAAGCGCCTCATCGGAAAGACCGCCATCATCCCGATGGTTAATCGTGAAGTGAAAATTATTGCTGATGAATATGTAGATCCTGAGTTTGGAACCGGCTGCCTGAAAATTACTCCGGCCCACGATACGAACGATTACGAGCTGGGAGTTAAGCACAATCTGGATATTATTGACATGCTGAACGCTGACGGAACCGTGGCGGAACAGATCGGGTTTTATGCAGGCAAAGACCGTTTTGAGGCGCGAAAACTCATTATCAAAGATCTTGAAGAGCAGGAGCTGCTGGTGAAGATAGAGGATGCTCCCAATAAAGTAGGTTACTCCGAACGGACGGATGCAGTCATTGAACCGCGACTTTCTCTTCAGTGGTTTTGCAAAATGGATGAACTGGGCAAACCGGCTCTCGAAAATGTGATAAACGAAAACATCCGCTTTCATCCTGCAAAGTTCAAAAACAGCTATCGCAACTGGATGGAAAATATCCGTGACTGGTGCATTTCGCGTCAGCTCTGGTGGGGGCACCGTATTCCTGCCTGGTATTACGGAGAGGGAGAAGAAGAGTATGTAATCGCTAAATCCGCAGATGAAGCCATTCAGAAAGCGAAGGAAAAATCGGGAAAGAGCGATTTAACAGAAACAGCAATCCATCAGGATGAAGACGTGCTAGACACCTGGTTTTCATCGTGGCTCTGGCCGATCTCTGTTTTTGACCCGGATTTTATCCGCACCAAAAAACCCAACAAAGAGCTTGTATATTACTACCCGACGCAGGATCTGGTAACAGCACCCGAAATCATGTTTTTCTGGGTAGCCAGGATGATTATGGCGGGTTACGCATTTGCAGGTGAAAAGCCGTTCAGTAACGTCTATTATCACGGGATTGTTCGGGACCACAAACGCCGGAAGATGTCGAAATCGCTTGGAAATTCTCCCGACCCGCTCAAACTGATTGACCAGTATGGGGCTGACGGAACCCGCGTGGGAATGCTCTTCGCTTCACCTGCAGGAAATGACCTTCTGTTTGATGAAGCACTCTGCGAACAGGGGCGAAATTTCTCCAATAAAATATGGAACGCTTTCCGGTTTCTCTCCATGAACATGGATGAAGGGCAGACGTACACTCCCGCCACTGAAATTGACCCTGAAAACCTGGCCGACCGCTGGATGATGGGCCGCATTCAGTCCACACTCCGTGCGATGGAAGATGATTTTACCAGGTACCGGCTGAATGAGGCGCTCAAGAAGATCTATTCGCTGGTTTGGGATGATTTTTGTGACTGGTATATCGAAATGTGCAAGGCCGACACCCCCGGCGAAAACATGCCGAAGGAAAACCTGGAACGGGCACTCGGCTTTTTTGAGATTCTGATGAAAATGCTTCATCCGTTCATGCCATTCATCACCGAAGAGATCTGGCAGCGAATCCGGGAGCGTTCGGCCGGTGAAGCTCTCACTATCAGCTCCTGGCCGGAGATTTCGGATAAACAGTATGATGATTCGGTTAAAACTTTTGGAGCTCTTCAGTCTCAAATTTCGGCCGTTCGGAATATTCAGGCGGAGATGAATCTTTCGCCCAAAACGCCGCTCAAAATCGTTATCAAACCGAAAAACGGGGAAGTGTACGGGCAGCTTCTCCCGGCGGAATGGGTTTATAAAAAACTGCTGCCGGTAGAATCGATCACATTTGATTTGTCTGCAGAAAAACCACCTGCATCGGCCGCCTCGGTGGTGGATGGCTCAGAAATTTACATCCCGTTGAAAGGACTGATTGACCTGGGCAAAGAGCGAGAGCGGATCCGGAAAGAGATGGACCGCCTTCGTGGTTTTTTGAAAAGCGTTGAAAAAAAACTGGCCAATGAGAAGTTTGTTCAGAATGCCCCGGATGCTGTGGTAGAGAAAGAAAGAAAGAAGAAATCAGATGCTGTAACCGGTCTAAATATACTGGAAGAGCAGTTGAAAGAGTTGGGTGGATAGTTTAGCTCTCCTGTACAACGGGTCGCTGACCCGTTTCTTCGGTTTTTGCATAAGATCGCTTTAGCCAATGAACTGATTTTCAGGCTAATGATTTTTAATATCTGATGTACGCACGGGGAAAGACTTACCCATTTAGAAATCATTGCCAAAAATTTAAGCTTGAAAAATTCAGGTGATGAAGAATAAATTCCCCTCCTTTTACAATGAGTCGCTGATCCGTTCCTTTGATTAAAGTGAAAGATCTCAGATTTAAGGCATTCTGTATCTTTCTTTCGTTAAATCCTTCTGACATCATTTTCTTACTCATATAGAGTACTGAAAGTTCGTTTATTAAAAGAGAGAGCTGCAACCCGCAAAGCAGATCTTCGTAGTGTTAATTCAAGTATGAAATTACGGTTAAAACCTGTCAGCACCTACTGGATCTGACAGCGTTGAAATTTGTGCGTAAACCTTCACCCAAAGTTACAGAGGCTGACATCCCGACTGTCAGGACGGAAAAGCACCGGGAATGCTTCAGGTCTGACCCGCCACTTTATGATTGACTTAACAGTAGGAGTCATCTTATCCAAAAAAATCAGATCGATATTCCCATGAAGATTTTTTTTAATTGGTTAAACCCGGAAAATTCGTTAAGCAACTATTTTCTCAGTAATTTATAGGCTGGAGTCGTGAAATTGTTAAATATATTTATCTTTTGGAATCGGTCAGGTTTTCCCCTACACCCTTCTAATCTGCTCCTGTATTTTCATTGGTTCTATTGTATGTTAAATTAGTTTTACTGAACAACAGCAGTAATCCATAACCAAAAAGCGGGAAAGCCATGATTTCAAAAGCCAAACACATTCTTATACCAACCGATTTTTCAGACTCTTCAAAAAATGCTCTGAAACATGCTGCCTACATAGCTAACCGGCTTGAAGCCCGTTTGACATTAATTCACGTAATAGACCCTCCGTTCAATTTCCCAACCAATGTAGAGGGTGTGATCGATTACCTGAAAGAGAATGCTGATCAGCATCTTGAAGAGATGGTAAACATGATTGAAAAGAAATACCCGGAGAAAAAATTTAAAATTAAAACACAAATTCGTATTGGTAAGCCGATTTCTCAGATTACTGAAGCCACCAGCGATCTGAATATTGACCTTGTGGTGATCGGGAGCGGAATGGACAACCCTGCAAGAAAAGTACTTTTCGGAAGCGTCTCTACCGATATAATTTTACGTTCGCCCAAACCGGTTCTTGCGGTACCCAGCAACGTTACATCTATCAACTTCAGCCGAATACTGTTCACCACAAACTTCCGCAATGGCGATTTGAAAAACCTAGAAGAGGTAAGCAGTTTTGCCAGGTTGTTTGATTCGTCTATACACATTTTACACGTGGCGAAAGATGATAATCTGGAAACAGAGATTAAGTTTCGGGGAATGAAAGAGTTGGTTCAGGAAAAAAACATCTATGATGATGTTCAGTTTGAGATGAGAAGTGATCCGGATGCATTTTCAGGAATATCCGATTATGTGCTGAATAATGATGTATCGGTGATGGTCATGAACCGGTACAGAAAGTCTATTGTTGGTCTTTTGTTGGACAAAAGCTACGCAAAGCGAATGAGTATTTATTCTACAGTGCCACTTCTGGTAATGATTGGAGAGACAGGACCGGTTGAAGCAAAATTGGCTAAAGAAACTATTTAAATAAAGAGAGGTGGTTCCGGGTTGCCGGTTTGCCCCGGGGTTCTAAAAAAAATGGAGCGCCGGCAACCCACTTTTTTATGATGGTTCGATAGTGACAATGGTGATCAGAAATGTCAGGGTTTATGTTGTCTGTCAATTTATTATCATCAAGTGAATAAATTTCATTTAAGCTCATTAGTCATTTCATGATCTTCACCTATCAGCCTTACCCTGTACGCGTTGTTTTTGGCTATCCGCTTGTTGATGCAGTCAGGAAAGAAATCATTCCGGTAAAAGAGAGAGCCGTCTGGATCATTGCATCTTCCCGGTTCGAAGGTCTGGTGGAAACACTTTCCGAAAACCGGTTATTTCCAATAGCTGGCAGGTCAAGGGAGGTAGTACAGCATGTGCCGGAGGAGATTGTGAAAAGAGAAATCCAAGTCATAAAAAAGGTGCGTCCGGATCTGCTGCTTTCTATCGGAGGAGGCTCGGCAACAGGATTGGCAAAAGCAATTGCACTGGAATATCCGGTGCCCATCTGGGCTGCACCCACAACCTACTCCGGGTCGGAAATGACCAATATCTACGGAATTTTATCATCCGGAAAGAAAATCGTAGGCCGGGATGAGAAGGTTCTTCCCAAAACTGTTTTTTATGATCCGTCTCTATCAGAGAACCTGCCGAAAGGACTTGCTGTAAAAAGTGCAATGAATGCGATGGCTCATCTCATTGAAGCGGTATACAGTACAAATAACAACCCATTGTCATACCAAAATGCAATTCAGGGAATTCGGTCTGTTTATAACGGGATGATTGATATGTCGATTCAGAATAGAATGGATACGGAGATAAATGAAAAATTTCTGCTGGGCAGCTGCCTGGCCGGTAAAACGTTGTGTGAGGTCTCTATGGCGCTTCACCATAAAGCTGCTCACGTTCTCGGGGGATCTTTCGGGATGGATCACGCTGGTGTACACACCGTACTGCTTCCGTATGTGTTTAACTTTCAGTGGCCCCATCTGGAAAAACAGATGAAAAATGATTTTTGGAATATATTTTCTAAGGGTCACCCTCCTTCGATCCTTCAAAAAACAGCTAAAAAACTGGGTGCACCGGTTACCCTCCGGGAACTCGGATTTCAAAAAAAGGACGCCGAAAAAGCTGCAAGCCAACTGATGGCACTCACTTTTGACAATCCCGCTCCAATGAATCAGGCCAGTCTCACAAGTTTATTGAAGAACGCATATGACGGTACGTTAGAGTGATAAAATTAACCGGAGTGTTTGAAACAGCATAACTGTCTGTGAGATTGAATTCTATTTAATAATTAAGGTTTTAGCCCGCATTTCGCAGTATCTGAAGGGTGTTTTTGGCACTACCGCTGAAATTGCAGGCTAAGGCATTAATAATCAGATTGATAGATTTACTAATATTTTTTCTGTGAGAAATGAGGGTTAGATGATATCTTTGGCTTGAAAAAACCAAAAAATTGTTGATATATATATGAAAAAAACAGCTCTTATTACCGGGGCATCGAGCGGAATTGGCCTGGAACTTGCAAGAATTTTTGCGCGCGAAGGCCATAGTCTTTTGATTACTGCACGGCGTAAAGAACGGCTTGATGATTTAAAAAAAGAGTTGGAGCAGGAGTTCGGTATTGATGTGATCACATTCCCGATTGACCTTGCTGATGAAGATTCTCCCCAAAAGCTCTATGATTTCACACAGAAACAATCGGCATCTGTTCACTTTCTTGTAAATAATGCCGGTGTGGGTGATTATGGTTTATTTCATAAATCGGATTGG
This sequence comes from Balneolaceae bacterium, assembly GCA_020832285.1. Lineage (GTDB taxonomy): Bacteria > Bacteroidota > Rhodothermia > Balneolales > Balneolaceae > Rhodohalobacter. The sequence continues at coordinate 85,021 of JAFIFB010000094.1, read as the reverse complement.
AACCGGCAGGCTGCCATTATGAATCTCAATATCCGCGCTCTGACTCACCTAACCCACCTCTTCCTTCCTTCAATGGTTGAAAAAGAGAGAGCGTATATCCTGAATATTGCTTCCACAGCGGCTTTCCAGCCCGGTCCTTTTATGAGTGTTTATTATGCAAGTAAAAATTACGTTCTTGCATTTGGAGAAGCGATAGCCAACGAACTACAAGATACAGGCGTAACAGTTACAACTCTGTGTCCCGGTCCAACCGAATCGGAATTTCAGAAACTTGCTAACATGGAAAAGTCGAAATTGTTCGACAGATTACCGGTTGCCACATCACAACAAGTGGCAGAGTACGGCTATAAAACAATGCTGCAAGGAAAACGTGTAGCTATTTATGGCGCTCTAAACAGAATTGCACCCAAAATTGTAAGTTTATTTCCCAGAAAATTTGTCACAGCCGTTGTTCGGAAAATTCAGGAGAGAAAATAGATGCTATAAGTTAGGTTCTATTTAATAAAATACAGTTATTTAAATATATATTTATACTTTATCAATAAGATATGCCATTTTTATTTTCATAATATGGTATATCCGTCCATTATGGCTACATTTCATACTTAATAATGTATCAAATCAGAAGACTTTGACTTTATGGGCAAAATTGAAAAAGTAACATTCAATAATAAACAGAGCAGGGAGTTTAATGCCGAAGTTAAAAAGAGGGTGAACGATTATTTCGAAAGCAGGGGCATTTCAAAACATGCAAATGCTCAAATGGTATTTAAAACAGTGATTCTCTTATCAGTTTTCTTCGGAGCCTATCTGCTCATTCTTTTTGGTGGTTTGTCCCTTGGTGTGATGTGGTTCCTTACTTTTGTGATGGGAATAGGCATGGCCGGAATCGGTTTTTCGGTTTCGCATGATGCGCTTCACGGTGCGTACTCATCAAATAAAAATATCAATAAAATAATCGGGTATAGTTTTGATTTGATGGGGGCCAATGGCTACATCTGGAAAATCACACATAACGTGGTTCACCATACGTATACAAACATTCACGGCCACGATGAAGATCTTGAAGTAGCAGAGTTTATCCGCCTTTCACCCCATACAGAGTATAAATGGATTCACAAATTCCAGCATATCCTCGCCTTTTTTGCTTACAGCTTTGCCACCCTCTTCTGGGTATTTATCAAAGATTACAGATACTTCTTTAAAGAAAATCTGGGCCCCTATGAAAACAAGTCTCATCCGATTTCTGAATGGATCACCCTAATCATCACCAAGCTGTTCTACTATAGTTACATCTTAGTGATTCCATACCTGCTGCTTGATATTACAATTCTGCAACTAATTACCGGGTTCGTTACGCTGCACCTGACAGCCGGAATCATACTTGGAGTTGTGTTTCAGCTTGCCCATGTGGTGGAAGAGACCGACCACCCAACCCCCAATGAAGAAAATATGATTGACGAACACTGGGCTATACATGAAATGATGACGACCAATAATTTTGCGCGCAAAAACAAACTTTTATCCTGGTATATCGGCGGATTAAATTATCAAATTGAGCATCATCTTTTTCCAAAAGTTTGCAGCATTCACTATCCCGAAATCAGCCCGATTGTTGAAGAGACTGCCAAGGAATTTGGTATTCCATATAATCATCATGAAACATTTCGACAGGCTGTTTCATCTCATTACCGTACCCTGAAAAAATTTGGTGATCCCGATTTTGTATATGCCTGATTTCCGGCCATAGAATAATTGCCCACAACCAATTTTCTGGGTAAGAAATGCGGGTAAAACAGTTTGATACAGTTCTCTGATTCGTATGTACAAGCCAGAATTATTTTTCAAAACTAAATATTTTAATCAATTCCTCAGTCAGTATTCTTAATGTGAGTTGATAAGATTTTGATATTTATCATGTAATGATTTTGATAAAAGTGCCTTACTAACATACTCGGGACCTTTTATGTTTATTCAGGTCTAAAGAAAAGTCATCAATCAAAGCAAATATTCAAGAGAGCCAGATAATTTTTTCACAAAAAAAGGGTTGGTTACATTATTTACCAATTCATGAAATATTCTGTAAATTAAAGGCAATATCATCCAGACAAGACCCGGCACCTTAAAATCCCTGAAGATGGAAAGAATAATACTTCTTACCATTCTGTTATTTACAGGAATTCTGTTTTTATCAGCACCTGTTGACCTTTCTGCCCAACCAGGACTTGAACGAGTTTCAGTTACTGAACGAAACGACGGGCAGGGTTACGTGATCCGATATCACCTCACATCCCCGGTCGATTCTTTTAAAGTGGCTCAGCCCGAACCAGATCTGATTCAGTTGATGATCTATTCTCCAGAGTTGCAAACAGATGGTTTAATTCCAGCCGAGAGGACAGGATCTATCGCCAATATCGAACATTATAAAAACCTCTCCGGTTTCGGAACCGATATAGCACTTAAAGAGGGGAATTATTACAAAACAAATGTTTATCCCGATCAAAACGGAACCCACCTGCTGCTCAGTCTTGAGCGCTCCACGGCAGCCGAAATTGAACGGATTGCAGACAGATCTGATTTTATTTACTGGCATAACTACATGGATGAAGATCCTGATTTTGCTTTCGATTTTGTTTTTGGGGATGAAAATGATGTATTTGTGCAGCTTCGGGATGGTGACGAATTTAACGTAATTGTACTTGATCCGGGCCACGGCGGCCGTGATCCGGGAGCGATAAACCGCAGCCTGGGTATTCGTGAAAAAGATATTGCACTGGCCGTGGCACTAAAAGTGGGTGAATACATTAATGAGCACATGCCCGATGTGGAAGTAGTTTACACTCGTAAAGATGACCGCTTTGTAGAGCTTGGCGAGCGGGGGAAAATTGCTTCCCGGGCCAGGGGTGATTTATTTGTATCGATTCATGCAAACTCGGCAAGAAATACTCATGCAACCGGAGCCGAAGTCTATTTTATGGGATTGGCCCGGAGTGCATCTGCACTTGAAGTGATGAAACGTGAAAATAGCGTAATCGATCTGGAAAACGGCGGCGGCCCCACTCAGCTCAGCGAAGAAGAACTTTTAATCTATGAACTGGCGAACGCCGGAAATCTTGCCGTGAGTGAAAAAGTTGCCGGAATGATCGAGAACCAGTTCAGAGAAAGGGCACAACGGCGTTCACGTGGAGTGAAACAGGCCGGATTTATGGTGCTTTGGAATCTGCCCATGCCTGCTGTTCTCATCGAACTGGGTTTTATCTCCAACAACACCGAAGCACAATATATGGCCAGTGAATACGGGCAAACCATTCTCGCATCAGCTATATTCCGGGCGATCCGCGATTTTAAAGAGGAGTACGACAGAAGCCGCCGAATCAATAACCGTGTAAGCAATGAGTAACCGGCCGCTTGTTTTGGGAGTTGCCGGGGGCAGCGGTTCGGGCAAGACAACTGTGGTCAATAAAATAATAGAAACTATCGGAGAAGACCAGGTCTTGCTCATACAGCATGATTCATACTATCGCGACCTGAGTCACCTTACGCCCGAAGAGAGAAAAAAACAGAACTTCGATCATCCCTCCGCTCTAGAAACCGAACTGATGATACGGCATCTCGATGCGCTGGTGAAAGGCTATAAAATTGAAATTCCGGTTTACGATTTTGTGGCTCATACCCGCTCTGAAGAAACCCTGCCGGCCTTTCCCAAAAAAATAATTCTCATTGATGGGATTCTCATTTTTAGTGAGCCGAACCTTCGGGAGTTGATGGACATCAAAATTTTTGTAGATACAGATGGAGATATTCGCCTGCTCCGCCGTCTGAAAAGGGATATCAACGAAAGGGGACGCGATTTGAACGGAGTATTAAAACAATACGAAAAATTTGTCCGGCCCATGCATCTTGAGTTTGTTGAACCGGGCAAGCGTTACGCTGATATTATCATACCCCGAGGCGGTGAAAACATTGTGGCATTGGAGATGTTGATTGCCCTGATTAAAGGCAAGCTGAAATCGTAATACCAATTTCCGCTTATTCTGGTATCAAATGACATGTCAAGACGCGTTAGAGTAGAAATTGCGGCGCACACCGTTAATAGCTAAACCAATACCCACTGCCGTACCATTAAATGGCCACGTTTCAATCAGCCAGAAGGAAAATTGTGGTAAAAACATAGTAGCGGCGTAAATCAGGATGGTGCAAATCTGGGATTTTTAAACGCCGCTTACTGCAGATTATAGCGCCTGCTGTCATCTCGACTAAACGAGCGGAGCGAGTGCATGGAGAGATCTCCTTGTTCGTAGGACTAATCCAAAACAACGCCTCAATACACTCACAACTTCACCCATTCTCCCCATTCACACTACTTCACTACACTCAAGTCTCGCAGAGACGACCGGAAGTAGCCCCACAGTTCACTATGGTACAAGTTTAGCGACCTGAAAGCGTGCCCGGTGTCTTTCCGGGTTTCCTGTCACCGTCAATGGGAATTATTTTTGGTTCACAACGCTGACAGATCCGGTAGGTGCTGTCAGGTTGTTTGATTAGAACCGGGAAACAGAAAAATCGAAAAAAACAGAAAAACCGAGAAAGTAAAAGTGAAAATTAAAAAATTGGGTTTGAGTATAGGGACTGGCTGAGGAGTACCTTTATCGGTTGGACATTTTTCAGTTTACCTGTTTTTCTGTTTAACCCGATATTCAAACAGGTCATTTGCCTCGCTGCCGGGTGCCTCAAACGGACGGAAATGGAGCCTGTTACCGCGTTCCTGCATCGTTTCAAACCAGGTGTCTACAAACTGAGGGCTAAACTGCGATTCATGGCAAAGAGCAGCCTGCTTTGCAATTTCCAGCTCTTCATCACTGAATGTCATCTGAACGGTGAGATACCGATCGTGAACGCCCATATAAATATTTTCCTCTTCACTCAAAACCGATGAAGGAACTGCACTATAAAAAAGAACAGGTGTTTTTTCCCATTCACGGCTTAGCACTACTTGTGTAGCTGAAATACCAACCATCCGGTGATCGATGTGATTGGAAAAGCCATCGGGGCCAAAAGTGATTATTGCATCGGGTTGTTTCTCTTCAATAATCCGGTGAAGGTCTTCCAGAATTCCGCGGGATTGAGAGATCAGGCTGCCGTGGCCTTCAGACATTCCCAACTGATCATTATAATCGAGGTGGATCAGTTCCACTCCCAGCATGTCAGCCGCACACCTCAGTTCATCTTGCCTTACAGCAGCGAGTTCTTCTTCATTGTAATCGTGCAGGTCATTGAAACCAAGCCTGCCGTCGGTGGCCGTTACCAAAATTACCTCTGTACCCCGGTTGGCGTATTGATGCAAAATCGGCCCTACCAGCGTTTCGTCATCGGGGTGGGCAAATATGGCCATGAGTGTTTTATCTGCCGCGTCAGAAGACTCTGAGGTGGATTGGTTGTCACAGGAAACAGACGTAAACCCGACTATCAGTAAGACCAGTCCTGACAATAATAATCCCGGTGTGTTTAAACGATTTTTGGTGTATTGTGTACCCGTATGTATCACTTTGAAAATATTCATTTTATCATAATATAATGGATTGGCAGGATTTAGTTTATGGTGCGGAACTGTCAGAATTTAAAAAACTTAAATGAAACTCAAAGCCATTGATTATAAATTCGCATTATTGAATCTATTAAACTCTCGCATACCTTCAAAAAGCAGATATTCATGATGTTTGAGTTCTTTTCTTCCATTCAGCAGTTTTTTCAGCAAAAGTGCATCGCCCCCCGTAATATAAATTTCAGTTTCTGCTTTACCGGTCTGATGTTTCCTGATGAAGGCTTCAACCGCCGATGCATATCCGCCATAAAGTCCCCAGCGAATGCACTCGTTCGTAGATTTTCCGGGCCAGTTTGCTGGCAGACTCTCATCAACTTCAGGAAGTTCGGGGAGTGCATCAGCCATCACCTTTTTAAAAATGCGGAGGCCGGGCATAATAACACCCCCGTGAAAAACCCGTTCTGCTGTCATATAATCAATAGTACAGGCGCTTCCAGCATCAATCACAATCACAGCCTTTTTAGAAAGTGATGCGGCTCCGAAGCAGGATAAAAAGCGGTCTATGCCCAGTGTTTCGGGAGTATTGTAGTTGAGCAGTTTGGAAGGAACCTGGCTCACGTGCAGCGAGTAAATATTTATATCAGATAAATTCTCTGTCAGCTTTGTTTCAACTTCTTTCCGGACGGATGATATAACCAGTTCCCGGTTCTCACATTTTATTTGTAAAAAATTAATCACCTTTTCTGGTCGGTTTACTGGCTCTTTACAGAGAATCGTCCAATTTCCATTTTGGTATTCTGCCAGTTTGAAAGAACTGTTTCCGATATCGAGATATATTGGCTCCATTTGTGTAGTTTATGAATGAACGATCTGGTTTCATCACCCATTGGAAAAGGTAAAAGAAAAGAAGGACACTTTATGAATTTACAGGATAAAATCGCAATCGTAACGGGCGCAAGCAGCGGGATAGGTATCGCATTCAGCCAAAAACTAATCGAAAAAGGGGCATTGGTTTACGGACTTGCACGCAGGCTCAACCGCCTCAATGAAGTTAAAGAGAAGCTGGGTGATCGGTTCATTCCGGTGCAGATGGACGTAAGCCGTTATGATGATATTCAAGATTGGGTGAAAAGTCAGTTTTCTGAAGATCATCTGCCCGATATTCTCATTAACAACGCCGGTCTTGGAATCTTTGGTAATGTAGAAAATCTCGGCGTAGATGACTGGAACACCATGATGAATACTAATTTGAATGGTGTATTTTATCTCACACGGGAAATTGTACCGCTGATGAAAGGCAACCCGGATCATTGCCATATCATCAATATTGCATCGGTAGCCGGTTTGCTTGGAAATCCGCAGATTTCAGGTTATAACGCCACAAAATTTGGTTTGAGGGGATTCAGCGAAGCACTTTTTAAAGAGTTGCGTTTCGATAAAATTAAAGTGACCACCATGTTTCCCGGTTCTATTGCTACTCACTTTTTCGATCAGACCGGGACGGACACTCACTCCAATATGCTTCAGCCACTTGATGTGGCCGATACAATGATTCACCTTCTGGAAACCCCCGACAATTTTCTGGTCAATGAAATCGCTTTGAGACCGTTAAATCCAAAAGACCCTGATGTATGATGAGATTTTTATGGCCAATTCTGGTTTTTATTCTGCTGATCAGCGCTGGCTGCTCAGACCAAAAGCCCGAAAAACTTGTAGATGAAGATACTTACAAGAGGATGTTTATTGAATTTGCGATTATAAATCAGCTCGATTCAACCGCACTGAAGAACCGAACTCACGCGGACTTGCGCGATCTTGTATATGAGCATTATGGTGTTACTTCAGAACAGTTCCGGGTTTCGCATGAATATTATGAAACCGACCTGGATGCACAAATCCAACGTGTTAATGCCATTAACCAGCTGCTGCAGAGAGAGCGGGAAAAAATTACAGAGGCAGAAACCGAATATCGAAACACTCAGCGAACTCCTGTTGATACACTGCGTCAGCGGATTCTCAACCGGTAAGAGTGCTGTTCGGTATCATCACTCACCACCACACCCTCCCTGATCAAAATATTCATCACTTTTTTCAGTTTCTTTTTACTCCAGCCGGTCTGTTGGGCTAAGTTTTTCATAGTTCTGGATTCATTTTTTAATAATGCCCTGATCGTGTCAGCATCTTTTTCTATCACAATAACATTTCTTTCCCGCTTTTTACAGTTGTCACAATTGCCGCATAATTCTCTGGTGTCTTCTCCAAAATAGCGCCTCAGAAATAGTTCGCGACAGCTTTTTGTATTCGCATATTGGTGCATGTAATCCAGCTTTTTCAGCAGAATCTCCTTATAGTGATAGGCTTGATGATGATCGATGTGTAATTTTTTTGACCGTGCTTCTGTGACATGCACGAGTTTTGCATCGGCTTCCCATTCAAAATTCAGTAACTGATCCTGTGTTGAAAAAAGTTTCAAAGCTTTTCGAAGCTGATTTGAGGTAACCTTAAGTTTTTCAAGTAGATTCGATTCATCAAGATAATAAAAATCGCGGATCGACTGCGGTCCGAACTGACGGTAAAGCAGGTCCAGAAATTCGCCTTTTTCGGGTTCGGTACGGTCGATAAAATCGATGAGATAATCATTCGAAACGATAAAGTGAATGCCAACTCTCGGTTCACGCAGGTCTGACTGGTGGATAATTTCAAGCCGCTGCAGCAGGTTCATTGCAGTAGCCACATTTGTTGAACGCATTTTAATCCTTCGGGCAATGTTATCGATCGCAACAGCTTCAGGTTTTTCGTGTGTGCTGCCCACTGCAAGCTCCAGCTCATCGCAGAGTGCATCATACACTTTCCGGAGTATCGCATAATCAGGATATGACTGAAGGATTCTTTTTTTGAGGTAATCGGCATCACCGGGTTTTACCAGCAAAAGGGGATAACTTACTTTGCCGTCTCTTCCGGCCCTTCCTGCTTCCTGATAATACGCTTCAAGCGAAAAGGGCATGGTGTGATGAATTACGAATCGGCAATCAGGTTTATCTATGCCCATTCCGAATGCATTTGTTGATGCTACAAGAGGGAAACTGCCGTCCAGCCAGCCATTCTGCACCTTTTTTCTCTCCTCATTGCTCATGCCTGCGTGATACGGTTTTGCCAGGATGCCGGAATCAGAATATCTGCGTGCAAGTTGTTCGCAATCTTTTCGGGTAGGGGAGTAGATGATACCGCTTCCCATTGCCGATGCCCATTTTACTGCTTTGTTCAGCATGTGTTGTTTTCTTTCGGTATGAGTAACCCACCAGTGCAGGTTTTCACGCTTGAACCCGCTGGTCACAATCAAGGGTTCAGAAAAACCAAGTACATTCAAAAGGTCTTTTTTTACTTCAGGTGTGGCAGTGGCTGTGAGTGCAATCCATCGGACATCCGTGTTAATATCATCAAACTCTTCACGGATTCGTCGGTAGGCCGGACGAAAATCATGCCCCCATTCCGAAATGCAGTGTGCTTCGTCAACGGCAATCAGGTTGATATTGAGCCGGGGCTGTTCGGCTTTCCAGAGATCGGTCTTTAGTCGTTCAGGGGCGATGTAAATGAGTTTATACATTCCGTTGCGGGCATTCACAAGGCGCTGTTCAACTTCAAAGTGTGGGATAGTACTATTGATGAAAGTGGAACGGATACCGAGTTTGTTGAGCTGGTCGACCTGGTCCTGCATCAGTGCAATAAGGGGGGAAACCACAACTGTTAGACCATCAAACAGTACACCGGGTACCTGATAGCAGAGTGATTTGCCGCCACCCGTTGGGAAAAGCACCAAAGTGTCCCTGCCATCAAGGACAGCTTCTATAGCTTCTTGCTGCCCTTGCCGAAACGAATCATACCCCCAATATTTTTTCAGGGCCATTTCTGCCTGATGGAGTGTCGGTTTTTTCATGGGTGATGTTATCGATTCGTTCAGCCCCTGTTTACCACCAAATAATATGAGTTGAAAAGATGAAAAATAATACCCTTTTTTGAACCAATATAGCTGGCAGAAAGCCCTTCATGAGAGTGACATTAAAATGAAACAACAATACCCAGCTTAAAATAAAGCAGATCGGTAGTGGATTCACTTACATCATAATTGACCTGTCCGTTTTCAATTTCGATGGAGCCCTGCTGAAGATATTCCGCTTCATTGCCAAGCATATAGCGGCTTGCCAGGTTCAGGTAAACAGCGCCCGGAGACATTTCGCCATTTTGATTTCGATCTCCGCGATCTTGATAAATTCTAAACTGAAGTCCGGCCCCAAAACCGTAACTGAGGGCAAAATCGTCGAAATTTGTGTCTCTGACTATTTCATCTGATGTGGTACGGCGTTCCTGGATGACAGTTTCTGTAAAGAGATAGTTAAACCCGAACAACCCTTCTGCAAAAGGCCTTACAGGACCTGAAGGAGCTGTAAGCCGTAGCATCAGATTTCCCTGAACAAGATTATAGCGATTTTCAACCTCTACAGTGACATCAGGTATAGTGGTGCTCCAGGGTGCCTCACGTACATCTTTTCCAAAATTCATAAAGCCAAAGTCCAGTCCGAGCATAACGGGTGTGTTTGGAATTAGATAGCCGGCAGTCAGACCGACACCAACACCTAACCGGTCGAGCTGATCACTGAACTCATTTTGAGGAACCCCCAGATCAAAATCAATTCCCAACTGAAATTCCTGAGAATACAGGTTTGCTGTTATTCCGAAGCTAAAAAAGAGTAGTGAAAGAGCAATTTTCTTTATTTTCATTTCCTTATTTCTTTACGTTCGAATAATAATTTTGTGTTTTAATTGGAGATGATTTTGTTTTATCAGCTATCAGCTATCAGCTATCAGCTATCAGCTATCAGCTATCAGATGTCAGATAACCTTTTTATAACTTCAACTGTTGGTGTCCAAACTAAAGTTATTTTTGTGGGATAAAATTTTCTGAAACCTCATTTAATTTTAGCAGTGATCATAAAAAAGCCCTGTTTACGAAAATCGCAACAAGGCTTTCTAAAAATATAGATCTGTAAATGGAATTCAAACCATTTTAAAATATAGCTTTGACATAGTCTTTACGCATTTCTGCAATGGAAGCGATGCTGATTCCCACAGGGCAAACTGCCTCACACTCTGCAAAGTTGGAGCAATCGCCAAATCCTTCTTTTTCCATCTGATTCACCATGGCAATGGTACGCTTATCACGTTCGGGCTGGCCCTGAGGCAAGCTGTTCAGATGTGCTATTTTTGCTCCCGTAAAGAGGGATGCTGATGAGTTGGGGCAGGCTGCCACACATGCTCCGCAGCCGATACAAGTGGCATAGTCGAAAGCTATATTGGACGTATCCTGCGGAACGGGTATGAGATTCGCTTCAGGGGCAGCACCGGTTTTTACGGAGACATATCCCCCGGCTTCGATAATACGGTCGAAGGCAGAGCGGTCTACAACTAAATCTTTAATGACCGGAAATGCAGCCGCACGGGGAGGTTCTATGACGATGGTGTCTCCGTTGTTGTATTCCCTCATGTGGAGCTGGCAAACGGCTGTCATGTGCTTGGGACCGTGTGCACGTCCGTTTATTACCAAATTACAGGAACCGCAGATACCCTCGCGGCAGTCGTAATCGAACTCCACAGGATCAGTTCCTTCTTTTATGAGATTTTCATTCAGAACATCCAGCATTTCCAGGAACGACATGTGCTCATTTACATCGTCAAGTTTATAATCTTCGAAATGGCCGGGGTCATGGCTGTTTTTTTGCCGCCAGATTTTCAGTTTAATTGTCATTGTACTCATAAATTCAAACTCGCTGCTTTCTTAAGTTTTAATATTTTTTGACGGAGCTATTTGAACCTTACTTATAACTTCGCTGCTTCAGTTCCACAAACTCGAATTCGAGGGGTTCTTTATGAATTTTGGTTTCCAGTTTTCCGTTGACTCCAAGGTACTCCCAGGCCGAGACATACGAATAATCTTTATCATTCCTGATGGCTTCGCCTTCTTCGGTCTGATACTCATCACGAAGGTGGCATCCGCAAGATTCGTTTCGGTCAAGTGCATCAAGTGCCATCAGTTCGGCGAGTTCAAAATAGTCAGCCACACGGGCGGCAAATTCAAGGTATTTGTTGTAGTAGTTTTTCTCGCCTGGAACACGAACATTTTGCCAAAACTCATCCCGGAGTTTGCGAATCTCTTTCACAGCAGATTCAAGTCCTTCTTTGCTTCGGGAAATACCCACTTTATCCCACATAATCTTACCCAGTTCTCTGTGGAATTCAATAATGGTTTTATCCCCTTTTACGGCAAGGAGCTTATCGAGCTGACCCGATGCGGTGGATTCGGCTTCTTTAAAGGCATCATGATCGGTGGATATTTTTGGAACTTCGTTTCCGGCAAGATAATCACCGATGGTGTAAGGAACGATGAAGTATCCATCGGAGAGCCCCTGCATGAGTGCACTGGCCCCGAGACGATTGGCACCGTGGTCAGAAAAGTTGGCTTCTCCTGCCACAAACAGGCCGGGAATATTGCTCATGAGGTTATAGTCTACCCAGAGGCCTCCCATTGTGTAATGCACAGCGGGGAAAATTCTCATCGGAGTTTTGTAGGGATTTTCGTCGGTGATATTCTGGTACATATCAAACAAGTTGCCATACTTGGCGCGGATCACATCCTCGCCATCGCGCTTGATGGCATCCCGGAAATCGAGATAAACGGCCAGGCCGGAACTTCCCACGCCCATTCCGTCATCAGTAACCATTTTAGCATTTCTCGACGCTACATCCCGGGGGACCAGGTTACCAAAACTCGGGTATCGTTCTTCGAGATAGTAGTAGCGCTCATCTTCCGGAATTTCGTTTGGCGGGCGTTTGTCACCCTTCTTTTTAGGAACCCATACGCGTCCGTCGTTTCTCAAACTTTCACTCATAAGTGTAAGTTTTGACTGGTAATCGCCCGATACCGGAATACATGTAGGGTGAATCTGTACGAAGCAGGGATTGGCAAAGGCCGCTCCCCGTTTGTGGCAGCGCCATGCTGCTGTTACATTTGAATTTTTTGCATTGGTAGAGAGGTAAAATACGTTACCGTAGCCGCCGGTACAGAGAACAACTGCATCGGCCTGGAATTTCATCACTTCACCGCTAACCAAATCGCGGGAAATGATTCCTCTTGCTTTACCGTCCACAACCACAAGATCCAGCATTTCGTGGCGCGGGAAGTATTTGATTTTCCCGGAATGAACTTCTTTCATCATGGCCTGGTATGCCCCGAGGAGCAACTGCTGGCCGGTTTGCCCGCGCGAGTAAAATGTGCGTGATACCTGTGCACCGCCGAACGAGCGGTTATCAAGCAATCCCCCATATTCACGGCCAAAAGGCACGCCCTGTGCTACGGCCTGATCGATTATATTATTGGAATTTTCTGCCAGGCGATAGACGTTTGCTTCCCGGCTCCTGTAATCCCCGCCTTTAATCGTATCATAAAAAAGGCGCCATACGCTGTCGCCATCGTTCTGATAGTTTTTTGCAGCATTAATTCCTCCCTGGGCGGCAATACTGTGGGCTCTTCTGCCCGAATCCTGAATGCAAAAAGCGGACACGTTATAACCCAGTTCAGCAAGGCTTGCTGCGGCTGATGCACCTGCAAGGCCGGTTCCAACAACAATAATGTGATGTTTCCGCTTATTATTTGGGGAAACAAGATTAATTTCATTCTTGTGGCGGTTCCACTTCTCTTCTAACGGCCCGGATGGAATCTTTGGATCTAATTTCATGATAGGTTGACTTACAATCTTTTAATTACAATTGATGAGTGCCGCATCGCATCCACCGCCAAAGTAGATATAAAGCGGTATAAACAGAAACCCGACGGCAAGCACGATAGCAAGTAAAACGCCGATAGTGTAAACAACGGCAGAGGCTTTTTTGTTGGAAAGAGTAAGAGAGGTAAATGCACTCCAGATACCATGGCCAAGGTGTGTTCCAAGGAGCAGCATGACAAAAGCATAACCGAAGGCATACAGTGCGCTATTTTCAAATGTATCAATTACAAGCGACTTGATATCATGAGTTTCCTGTCCGTCAATCATTACGGTTTGGGTCTCACCGAGAGCAAACGTATTTATATGAAAAATCACAAAAATGAGCAGAACCACTCCGGTAAACGCCATACTGCGTGAACTCAGTCCCTGTTTACTTGGGCCGCCTTTACTGCTGTAAACGGCATAATTGTTGGGGCGGGCTTTTCGCTTTCTCAGCCAGATGGAGATGCCGAGCCATGCATGGATGACAAAGACAGCCAGTAAACCTATCCTCGCGATCCAGAGAAGCGGCCCCATATCATGTAAGAACATAGAATATCGGTTCATTGCATCTGGCTCACCCAAAATGGCCAGGTTACCCCCGAGATGAAAAATGATAAACAATACAAGAAAAATTCCGGTCAATCCCGTAAGGATTTTTCGGCCAACCTGCGACTGCAGCGCTTCAGTAAACGATGGCATAGTTAGTTATTTGTAAAATTAGGTAGATTTAAATAACAGGGAAAGTTGTTTTTCAAGCCCTTTCTTTGATAAGTAAATTCGTTGGTTTTGCTGTAAAAGGCAAGGTAAATGCACTATATTTAATTGAACAGTCTAATTCAGAAAAGTTCTAAATCGTTATTTATATGTTCTGTTGCCTAATTATTTTTTTGTGTACACCGTAACTAAAACAGCAGTATCGGATTATCGTGTCAAAGGGTCTGAATTTCTTGGATATTTGTTCCCATGCAAAGATGTGCAGAAAGCAGATAAACTGCTTCAGAAAGTCAGGTCAGAACATCATACGGCCACTCATCACTGCTATGCTTACGCGCTAAACCCTCATGACAAAACCGAATTTTCCAGTGATGATGGCGAACCCGGGGGAACAGCAGGGCTGCCTATTCAAAATATCCTCCGTTCATACGATATGATCAACGTGATGTTGATTGTGGTAAGATATTACGGCGGCACAAAACTGGGAAAAGCCGGACTGATTGATGCCTACAGCCACACTGCCAAACTCACCGCTGAAACCGCCGTTTTAAAAGAAGTTCTGCCCGTTAAAACGTTTAAGATTATTTATGATTACCCGCAGCAGGGTGCAATCGACAAATTGAAAAACGATTTTACCTTGATTGAACTGGATTCGAGTTATCTCCAGCATGTAGAATTGAATATTGGTGTGCCCGTTTCAGAGTCTGGTATTTTTGAATCAAAATTAATGTCCCTGGCACATCTGTTCGATGAGATTGAAGATACTGGCAAGGGATATCATATAGTTGAATAATGACCTGATTAACAGGCTGCAGCTTATTACCTTTGGGTTAACCCGGATTTCTCACCAAGTTATTTTTTCCTCTGCAAACGAAGCTGAGGGGAAAGGGAAAATAGCGCAGGAAAACCGGATGTTTCAGTTGAAGATCCCGAATTTGATTCATAAAGTAAGATATATCAAAAATTTATACTTCGTTTAGTATATTTACTGTGAGCACTGAGCGAAGCGATTCTTGTGAAACGAAATCCGGGTTAGACGAAGAGCCTTCGTAAGAGTACTTAGAATTATAAACTGTACTTTTAGAATAAAAAATAAATTATGAAAATTTACACCAAAAGAGGCGATAAGGGCTATACATCCCTTTTTGGCGGAACAAGTATTGAAAAGAACAGTGTGCGTCTTCACGCTTACGGTACGGTGGACGAGCTGAACTCGGTATTTGGAATGGTATTATCTCATTCTCTAAGTGATAAAGGCCGGGAGATGCTCGCTGAAATTCAGAAGCAGTTGTTTGTATTGGGAGCTGACCTTGCCACACTTCCGTCAAAAAAGGAAAAGATTGAACGTATCGGCCAAAATGAAATTAAAAAACTGGAAAGCTGGATTGATGAACTTGAAGAAAATCTGCCCGGGCTCACTTCTTTTATAATGCCCGGAGGTTCGCCCGGCGGGGCTTCTCTGCATTTTGCCCGGACTGTCTGCCGCCGTGCCGAACGGTTTACGGTAGAATTAAATATGAAGGATCCCGCTTCGGACCAAACCGTAATCTATCTGAATCGCCTTTCCGATTTTTTATTTGTACTGGCACGGTTCGAAAATCAACAGGCCGGAATAGAAGAAACAAAGTGGATGCCGCGGAAGTAAAATAGCTTTTATTCAAATCACAAATAATGAAAATATATTCATCAGCCTAATCGGTAAATATCAACCTTGAAAATCATATTTGAATGTCATTAATGATCTCCGTTTCGGGAATTCGAGGAATTTTCGGATCACATCTCACTCCTGAAAATCTTGTTACATTCACGGCTGCTTACGGAACCTGGCTTGGCGGAGGGACTGTTGTTGTGGGGCGAGACTCTCGCGTTACCGGCCAAATTTGCGAGGATATTGTATGCGCCACCCTTCAGAGCGTTGGATGTGATGTAATTAAAACCGGGATTGCACCCACTCCCACAGTGGCAATGGGTGTTTTGAGACACAAGGCCAGGGGCGGAATTATTCTCACAGCAAGCCATAATCCTGCCGAGTGGAATGCACTGAAGCTGCTGAATGAAAAAAGCGAATTTCTGGATGCAAACCAGGGGCGTGAAGTTCTTGATATTGCAGAAAAGAAAGAGTTTAGTTATAAAATGTTTGATGAAATCGGTTCAGTCACCCTGGACGCCGACATCATCAACTGGCACATCGATGAAATTCTTCAACTGCCTTACATCGATGCCGATTTTATTAAAAAAAGAAAGTTTACTGTGGCTGTAGATGCAGTCAATGGTGGGGCTTCTCATGCACTGCCCCGGTTACTTGAAGTTCTGGGCGCGAAGGTACACAGGCTTCACTGCGAACCGAACGGCATTTTCCCACACAATCCTGAGCCGCTTCCCGAAAATCTGACCGAGATTTGTGAATTTGTTAAATCCAATAACTGCGATCTTGGTGTGGTTACCGATCCCGATGGAGACCGCCTTGCCCTGGTCGATGAAAACGGACGGTTATTTGGCGAAGAGTATACCCAAACGGCCGCTTTCGATTTTATGCTCACTCACAAATCGGGAGATACAGCTACGAATCTTTCCTCATCCCGGGCTGCTGACGATATCACCCGTAAACATGGCCATATCTGCCACCGGGCTGCAGTTGGGGAAATTAATGTGGTGAAAGTGATGCAGGAAAAAGGGGCTGTCATTAGTGGTGAGGGCAACGGGGGTGTAATTAATCCCGACCTGCACCCCGGCCGCGATGCACTTGTGGGATCTGCAATGATTTTACAGCTTCTGGCTGAACGAGATCAAAAAGCATCAGAATATCGCAGCTCACTCCCCGATTATGAAATGATCAAACAAAAAATTGAATTGAGTGAACTTGGAGTAGATGCAGATCAATTACTTGACAACGTTTCGGAAGCATTCAAAAAACAGAATCCCAGTACAATCGATGGGGTAAAAATCGATTTTAAGGATGGCTGGGTCCACTTCAGGAAATCTAACACAGAACCCATAGTGCGCGTATACAGTGAAGCTCAAACGAAGGAAAAAGCTGAAGAAATTGCCGGTCGTGTACTTTCAATTGTGCGGCAATGATCGACAGAAATTGCCATTGTGTACAAGTTTTGCAAATCGTTCCTTTTTTATTTTCTAAAATCTTTACATTAACAGACTATTCGTTTTCGAATAAGTGAAGTGTAACGTGCTGTTTGCGCTGGTCTGTCACTTATCCGAGGGCGGATGGCTTTAAATAAAATATTCAAACTAATCATCCGGCATGATCCGATCTATGACAGGTTTTGGCCGCGGAGAGTCTTCTTTCGGCGGTTTCCAGGTAACCGTTGAGGTTAAAACCCTTAACAGCCGATATCTCGATATATCGAGCAGGGTACCGCAAAGCATTCAGCATCATGAATTCGACATCAAAGAAATTGTACAATCCAAACTTGCCAGGGGCAAGGTTCACATCAACGCGTATGTTGACAGAACTGACAATTCCAAGCCCAGTATAACCTATAACTCCGATATGGTTCAGGCGTACGGCAAAATGCTTGAGCAGGTAAAATTTCTTGCCAATATTCAGGAACCGGTCAAACTATCTGATCTGCTTGAATTTGAAGGGGTGTTTGAAACCCGGCAGGAAGATGAAAAAGAGGTTGAAGTCATTTGGAAATGCATGACAGAAGCCTTGCAAAAAGCTACTAATCTGTTGAATGAGATGCGTTCGCAGGAAGGGAAAGAATTGAAGAATGAACTTGTAACGCAAGTAACCGGCATTTCTGAGATGATTGAAGAGGTGAGTGAGCTTGCTGTTAAACGAATACCAGATGTGAGAGAAAGGCTGCAAAACCGGATAAAATCAATGGTAGCTGATGAGAAAATTGATCCGGAACGGATGGAAATGGAAATCGCTCTTCTGGTCGATAAAATGGACATCAATGAAGAGATTATCCGCTTGCAATCTCATCTGAAATTTTTTCTAGAAGCACTCGAAAATGACGAACCGATGGGGCGGAGGCTGAACTTCTTATGCCAGGAAATCAATCGAGAATTGAATACCATCGGTGCCAAAGCGAATGATTCAACCATTTCTCACCATATTGTATTGGGCAAGGAGAAATTGGAACAGATCAGGGAGCAAGTGCAAAATATTGAATAATGATACCGGAATGCTGCCCCTATGAAAAACGGTAAGATCATTATCCTGGCTTCCCCGAGCGGAGGCGGGAAATCCACCATGACAAAAAAAATTCTGAGTGATTTTGATGAGGTGAAGTTTTCTGTCAGTGCTACCACCCGCAAACCCCGACAGGGAGAGACCGATGGCGAGCACTACCACTTTCTTCCCAAAGAGGAGTTTATTAAAAAAGTAGAAAATGACGATTTTCTGGAGTGGGAAGAGCTTTACAACGGAACGATGTATGGTACCCTGCGCAGAAGCGTTGAAAATGAGTTGAAAAAAGGCTATTTTATCTTGCTTGACATTGATGTGTTAGGGGCCTTGAATGTGAAAAAAATGTATGGCGACGAAGCCCTTGGTATTTTCCTGGCACCACCTTCACTCGATGTTTTGGCTGAACGTCTCAGGCATCGCGGAACGGAGACTGAAGAAACTCTTCATTCTCGCATCGAACGTGCAAAAAAAGAGATTGGTTATACCAGGCGTTTTGACGAAGTCGTTGTTAACGATGATCTCGAAACGGCGTACAGCCAGATCAAAAAAATTGTTTCAAATTTCATAAACAGATAGAAAAAATATGCCGATTAAAACACTGGATCTTGAAGAGATGGGCCGCGAAGGCAATAAGTACGAAAAAATTGTGGTTCTTTCGAAACGGGCCCGGCAGATTGCCGCTCAGGAAAAGCTCGAACTTGACGAAAAGCTTAAGTATTTCGAAGGCTTTGAAGATGAAGATGAATTCACCTTTAACGAAGAGCAGGAGCGAATTTCCAAGGCGTTTGAACAACTGCCTCATGCCACACAACGCTCTGTTAGTGAACTTCTTGATGACAAAATCACGTATAATTATCCTAAAAAAGAGTTGTAATTATGCTTTCCGGTAAGCGCATCATATTGGGCGTTACCGGTGGAATTGCCGCATACAAAGCGGCGTTTCTTTTGCGTGAGTTTCAGAAATCGGGTGCGGAAGTACGGGTTTGCATGACCCCCTCAGCCACCCGGTTTGTTGGAACTGAAACATTCTCTTCTCTCAGCCGATATGAAGTAGCCGTGGATGTCTTCAATGATGAAAATTCCGGAAACAGCTGGACAAAGCATATCCACTGGGGTGAGTGGGCTGATCTTTTTGTTATTGCCCCCTGTACTGCAAACACACTTTCCAAAATCGTGCACGGGCAATCCGATAATATGCTCACATCCACTGTGCTGGCTGCCCGGTGCCCCATTTTAATCTGCCCGACAATGGACGGTGAAATGTATGAGAGCCCGGCTGTTACAGAAAATCTGAAGCAAGCTTTAAGGGTGGGTTACTATGTTCTTGAGCCGGAGTCCGGTTATCTTGCCAGCGGGCTTGAGGCGACAGGCAGGCTTCCCGAACCTGAAGTCATCCTGAAAAAATCTGTTGAAATTATCCAGCGGCACCGGATTAAAGGACCGCTTACCGGTAAAAAAGTGGTCGTAACCGCAGGGCCCACCCGCGAGTTTTTGGATCCTGTGCGGTTTATTTCAAACCCGAGTTCCGGTAAAATGGGTATCGCTATGGCTGAAGCTGCCCGGGCATTGGGCGGTGATGTGATTTTACTTCATGGTCCTGTTACAGTTTCAATACCCAGTCGTCTTCAGACGAGATCATTTCTCTCTGCCGATGACCTTTTTGAGCAGAT
This sequence comes from Balneolaceae bacterium, assembly GCA_020832285.1. GTDB lineage: Bacteria > Bacteroidota > Rhodothermia > Balneolales > Balneolaceae > Rhodohalobacter. The sequence continues at coordinate 65,122 of JAFIFB010000094.1, read as the reverse complement.
ACAGGATTATGCCGCGGCCGATGTAGTGATAATGGCGGCTGCCGTATCCGATTTTAAACCAAGTGAAAAGCACGGGCAAAAAGTGAAGAAAGAAAGGGCTGAACGAACTATTCAATTGGAGCAGAACCCAGATATTCTGGCCTGGCTGGGTAAACGCAAGAAAAAGGGACAGGTGCTGATTGGTTTTGCGATGGAAACAGAGGGGCTGAAAGAAAATGCACTTTCTAAACTCCATAAAAAAAACCTCGACTGGATCTGCGCTAATTCACTTTCTGAAAGTGATTCCGGTTTTGAATCTGACAGGAACACAGTTCATTTATTTGGCAGGGAGACAGAGGAGACTTTTAATGGCCCCAAAGAACAAATTGCCGGGGAGATTTTAAGGCGGGTGTTTGCGGATGATTAAAAAAGGTGTCGTTGTTTCTGTCTGCAATATTTGAACCAGGTACGCATTTCCTCTATTACAGATTAAATCAAGATCGGTTTTCTTAAGCAATTAATTTTATTGTAATAATCAGGATAACTGTTTTCGGATATAATAACTGATATTTGCTACTATAATTACAATCAGCCCACCTGCAAATGTATAGAGCGGCCAGGCGATGGTGAGCGGTTCACCAGGAAAAAATTCCTGAAGGGGGCCTTCTACCATGAAAAGCAGGGCGATTAAGCCACTGAAAAACCCGATCATTGCGTCGGTTTTGTCGGGTTTTGAAAAAATTCGGCCCAATAGAAAAATTCCGAGTAGTCCGCCGTAAGTGTAAGAGGCAATTCCCAAACCAAGTTCTACAATTGCAGGGCGATCATCACCACTAAGCTGAAGCCAGGTGAACAGAAATGCTGAGCCGGTCAGAATCACACCCCAGCCGATGGTTACCATTCTTGAAATCCAGAGCTCCCTGGCATCATCCCATACAGCTTTAGACATTGGTTTAATGAGATCATATGTAGTGGAAGAGGCGAGTGCATTTAGGGACGAACTCAGGCTGCTCATGGCTGCTGCAAAAAGTGAAGCCACGATGAGGCCAGCTACACCTACCGGCATGTGATCAACGATGAATCTGGCAAAAATTTCATCGGTGGTAGCAAGACCAATTTCTGATGGGGAGGCGCCGGCGTAAAAAACATAGAGAATCAAGCCGATAAAAAGAAAAAGGCCAAACTGAAGGCTTGCAACAATACCACTCCAGATCAGGGCTTTCTGGCTTGATCTTAGGTTTCCGGTGGCCAACAGGCGCTGAACGATTAATTGATCGGTTCCGTGAGAGGCGATCGAAAAAACGGCCCCGCCAAACATGGCTACCCAAAAAACGTAGGGGTCGGCAAGAAATGCAGACCAGCTCAGATCAAAACCCCAGTTGAACAAGGTGAATTTACCGGCTTCACTGAGAGATGAGAAAGCTTCAGGGATCGAAACTGGCAGCTTTCCGAAAAGTAAAAAAAGAGCGAAAAGTGCCCCGCCGATGTATACAACCATTTGAACAACATCCATCCAGATAACTGCTTTGATCCCGCCAAGAAAGGTATAGATGAGAGTAATTACTGAAATAACAGAAATGGCCAGCAGGTAAATTCCGCCATCTCCCCAGCCGTCGAATACACCGGCAAATCGGAAAATAATGGCCAGTGGAATAGCCGTTGCAAAAAGGCGGACACCATCAGCCAGTAGTCGGGTTATAATGAATGTAGAGCTCGCTGCTTTCCGCATACCGGGCCCAAAGCGCTGTTCGAGATATTGATAAGCTGTTGTAAGCTCTCCCTGTACATAGGCCGGCAAAAACCAAATTGCCACAATAATGCGGCCGATGATATACCCGAAAGTGAGCTGTAAGAAAGTAAGGTTTCCTCCATAAGCCACGGCAGGAATGCTGATAAATGTAAGTGTGCTGGTTTCGGTGGCTACCACAGAGAAGAGGATAGCCCACCAGGGCATGGCCCGGCCGCCTAAAAAATAATCGGTTGTTGATTTTTGTGTCCCCGCAGACCAGATGCCAAATACAGCAACGGCAATCAGATAGAGAATAATTACAATGGCATCGATTAAGGTAAATCCCATACCGTAACAAAGCTTAGGTTAGAAACAGAAGGGTTTGTTTCATTTTGCTTTGGAAAGAAAAAGAATTCATCGGTTGTTTCAAAAAACTTGTTTATGTAAATAAAAAGTTTTTGGTTCTGCTTTGATTTGAGAGGGTATTAAATTCAATTATGATGGCAGATGACCGGACAAATTCTGTAAGACTGCTGGCAGATGAGTGGATTATGAGTTGGTCACAGTGGTAATTTTGTTGATACCTGACGGTATGTACGTCTTTAGCGGTTCGAATCAAACAAGCTGACAGCGGCCGCAGCGTCCCGCCCCTCGGTGCACTTGCCGGATCTGCCCCAGGGATCCCTGCTATGGGGTCAGCGTTCTGAACAAATAACAATTCACTTTCACGCTGAAATGAAACCTGGAGTGGAACTGTAATAGAAAGAATACAAGCAGTAAAAAATTATGCTCTTCTGATCAAATTTCATAACCCATACAAATCGATAGAGCACCAGATACTCAAATCACTACAGAGTGGCCACTTCTATTTTTTGTTCAAGTTCCTTGAGCATACGTTTATGTTTGGGGCTGGTGGAAAGGCGTTCTTCCACTGTAGATATGGCATGGATAACAGTTGAGTGGTCCCGTCCACCAAATTGAAGCCCAATCGTTTTGAGGCTCGATTTAGTGTATTTTTTTGCCAGGAACATGGCAATCTGTCTCGCTTCTACAATCTCCTGTTTACGGGTTTTTTCACGAACTTTGTTAGTGTCGATTCCAAAATATTCACATACATAGTTTTGGATAAACTCAATGGATATCTGCGAGTTGGAACTTTTAACCATATCACGCAGAACCGACTTGGCCATGGAAAGGTCAATTTCATCAACATGTTTGAGCGAAGCAGTGGCCAGCAGTTTGATAATTGCGCCCTCAAGGTCCCGGACATTCGACTTGAAGTTGTAAGCGATAAATTCAATAATATCAGGATCGAGTGTAATTCCGTTGTCGCTTGATTTGCGTTCGAGGATTGCGTATCGGGTTTCGTATTCGGGTATTTGCAAGTCGGCACTCAGCCCCCAGCTAAATCGTGAAATAAGCCGTTCCTCAATATCAGGGATGTCTTTGGGTGGCCGGTCGCTGCTAAGAATGATCTGTTTCCCATCTTGATGAAGCACATTAAAAATATGGAAAAATTCTTCCTGGGTTTTCTCTTTACCACTGAAAAACTGAATGTCATCAACGATTAATACATCAATATTTCTGTAGAAGGTTGAAAATTCACTTGCTCGGTTATTTCGAATTGCCTGAACAAATTCATTTGTAAAGCTCTCGGATGAGACATAAAGTACAGCCTGCTGATCGCCGAATTCCTGTTTAATCCGGTTTCCAATGCTTTGGATCAGGTGTGTTTTGCCAAGCCCTGTACCCCCATAGACAAAGAGCGGATTAAATGAATTACTTCCGGGGTTGTCAGCTATAGCCATTGCGGCGGATCGTGCCAGCCGATTGCAATCTCCTTCAATATATCGTTCAAATACATAGTTACTGTTAAGATTCGAATCGATATTGGTTTTTCTGATGCCGGGTATTACAAAAGGATTCTCAATTTTACCGGGATGATATTCGGTAAAAGTATTCATTTCCTGTGGTTTTTGCGGAGGCATGGGGCGTTGGGGCAGGCGTATAGAGCGGTTATCTTCCGCGCGATCCGAACGTTCTACCAAAACGGAGTATTCGAGCTTTCCCTCTCTTCCCAAAACCTTTGCAATAGTAGAACGAAGCATGTTATAGTAGTGCTCCTCCAGCCATTCATACCAAAACTGGCTGGGCACCTGTATAGTCAGGGTATCGTTTTCCAGTTTTACAGGCTTAATCGGTTCAAACCAGGACTTATATTTTTGAAAGCTGATGTTGTCCTGTATGATTTGTAAACATTCATTCCAGGCAGTTTCAGCTGTTATTCTATTCAACGGTGCAATGCCTCCCAAAAGCGTGGTTACTATGTTATCAATATCTCTTAGTTATCCACACGAATTTTTTTATCGTGGATTTATCTGCGGTCAAAATGTGAATTTCTGTACCACAAATCAAAAAAATATTCCCTGAGTTTATGAAAGTTATCCACATTTGTATTAACGTGCTAAACCATTGGTCGGCAATGCTTTGTAAAATAAATTATAAAACTGTCAATTTCCGCTTGACAGCCGTTAACATTTCACTAACACTGATTTTCAATAATATTAAATATTTTATCCTCAGGAGAAAAACTTTTCCACATGTTATCCACAATAAAACAGAGGCTTGAAATTTATTATTGGAATTTCTGTTGATAACCAATTAAAGGCTATGCAGCAGATTAAGTTAGAGGATTTGATGCAAACAGGAAGCGGTTGTTGCCATCGAGATCTTTTTTGCATTGAACGGTACCATAAAAACGTATGGCGATTTCCTCTGCCAGGTGAGCTGATTTATCGTTGCATTCAAGATAGGTGATTGCTTTTTTTTGAGCTGCAAATCGGATGATATCTTTGTATAAGTTCAGCGGACTTTCGTGGAAAAGAGCCATGTGAGGTTCGTAGTCCAAAACCTGACGGTCCATCTCACTTTTTTCCGAGTCGGTGATATATGGCGGGTTCGAAACAATCAGATCCCATTCGGATGATTCAAGCTTGGCAGAACGGTTTTGATCTGAGAAATCATCCATCCAAAATTCAACTTCGGTTTCATTGGCTTGAGCATTTTTCCTGGCAATGGCAATCGCTTCCGGTGAAATGTCCACTCCGGAACAAATCCAGGCGGGGTATTCTTTTTTAATGGCAATGGGAATGCAGCCGCTGCCGGTACCAAGATCAAGTAGCCGCAACGGTTCATCTTTGCGATGTTTATTTTGCTCAAGAATATGATCTACGAGCTGCTCGGTTTCAATCCTGGGAATGAGAACACCCGGTTCAACATAAATTGTTGTGCCAACGAAAGAGGTATTCCCGATGATGTACTGAAGCGGTTCATGGGCTGCACGCCTTTTTACCATCGGACGAAGTTCTTTTAGTTCTGCCGTAGATAATGGCCGATCGAACTGAAGGTATAGGTCAAGCCGCTTAACTCCGAGAACTTCCGAAAGCATCCATTCGATGCTCAGTCGGGGTTCAGAGACTTTATTTTGTGTAAAATAGTCTGTGGCCCATTTGAGCATGGACAGCACAGTCCAATCCTTGTCTGCCTTGCTCATAATGTCTCGCTTATCGGTTTAAGCTTCCTCTTCCTGGTCGGGTGATGCTTTTTTGTCTACTTCTTCCTGAAGTGAGAGGCCAAAACGTTTCGAGAAATCCATGATAAAATCAACAATGTCAGACTCAATATTTTTATCTTCAGACAATGAACTGCCTCGAAAGCCCATTCTGCCGCCAGATTTTTTCATTTCAATGCGGTTGCGGTTGTTTGTACATTCAATTACACAGGTTAATGTAATAGTGGCATTAATCTGTTTTTCAAATTGTTCAAAAACGGCAACATAAATCTGATCATTACCCGAAGGAGCGTTGTAAGTGTACAAGAACTTAGGTTCGTTATGCTCAAAAAGTTTTGCAGGTAATCGTCTTAATGTAGCTTGTGGCCCGAAGACCAGGTATTTTGTAACTGTGCTCATAATAAAAAGAACCCAATGAGTTAAATAATAATAGGGCGAAATTTCAGCAGGAATAAAAGCCAAAATAAAACAATAATCAAATCGGTATTTGAAAGAAATTTATAATGAGTTTATAAAACCTGATATTTTCTGTGTTAAAGATGCAATGCCGAGAGTAAAAAAATCGTTAGCTTATCAAATTGACCAAAGAATTACATACTATGAGAAAATCGATTAAATATTTGATACTATTCAGTTTCTGCTCTTTGTTTATTTTTAACGAAGCAATACAGGCTCAAATACAGGAGCCGGAAGTGCTCAAAATACCACGAAATTATTCACCTATACAGGATAAATATGGGGCCGGATTTGGTTTTAACTTTGCAATGAATAATTTTGGTTTTGGCGCCGGTGCCGAATTCAGGCAGGTTATTGCCAGGGAGACCGAGCTGACTGCATCGCTCAGAATGACTGGACTGAGGGATGCGAGCGAGCAAACCTTCACCGATATTTTCTTTGGCCAGCAAATTGTACCTAATAAATATCAAAGGGCATTTGCTTTTCCATTGCTACTGGGCATGAGGCAGCGCGTATTCTCAGATACCATTCAGGAAGATTATCGCTTTTTTGTAAGTGCATCGATTGGGCCTGCTGCGGCATTCTCCTATCCCTACTTTGATGATATAAATGACAATGGCTTCCGGGAACAGTTTCAAAATTATTTTGAGCCGGTTAATGATGTGTTTTCCGGGATGGGTGATGGTGAATGGCATTGGGGCGGAGCCGGAGAATTTAAACTTGGATTGGATATCGGGAGTAATTTTGCACGCCTTAACAGTATCGAATTTGGGTATTATTTCTACTATTTCCCTGATGGAATACAGATTATGATGCCAAATCAGCCTCAGCTTCGGGAAAATGTTGGCCCCGGGGAGAGTCCGTTTATGTTTGATGAAAACGGTGAGCTTTTGTTAGAACCATTCTACGATGCACAGCGATTTTTTGGATCACCACAAATTACATTCACTTTTGGCTGGCTTTGGTAGCTGGTGCAGGTTTTTGGTGTATTCGTTTAATGGTTAATGGGTTATCTTTTTAAGATACTGGTTGCCGGTGTTTATGTAGACAACTGCTTTACCCATTGCGGAGGAATCTCTCTTTCTTTTTATTTGAAATTCAATCCATACAAATTTCAGCGGAGTCGTTTTTTCTCAGTTTAGTGGATACCGGCTCCAGTCAGTAACCTCTCCCAGATTTTCCAGCAGCAGATCGGGATCATGTTTTTCAAGCTGATCCCGGTTAAAACTGCCCGTAGTTACCGATATGGCCTTTGCCCCAAAGTATTTTGCACAACGGATGTCATTCGGGGTATCGCCAATTATCATGTATTGCTGCGGTTCAGGCTCATAGCCACGTATATCCACAAAGTTTTTATGAGCTTGTTCAGGCAGATGGATTCTGTCCTCGTGATGACAGCCAAATCCACCAAATTCAAACAGATCCGAAAAACCTGCGGCCTCTACTTTGAAATAGGCTGATTCCCGAAAATTACCAGTGCACAGGCCCACTTCCAATCCTGCTTCCAATGCTCTGTAAACGGCTTCGCGGGCACCTTCAATTACCTCCGCATCAGCAGGAGAAAAGTTTTCATTCATCAATTGAAGGTAGATCTTTTTTGCTTCTTCATACATTTCATTGGGCCTGGGAGAAAATGAAACCAGTTCACTGAAGATATCACGGTCGGTACGCCCTGCAAAAGATCGTTTTTTAATCAAATCTGGCGAAATACTCAGTTCATCCAGGATTTCAGCGATTAAGTCTTTCATGAAAGATTTCTTCACATTCAGAAGAGTTCCGTCAATATCAAAAAGCAGGATAGGTTTCATGGGTTTTACTTTATGGTAACAGGATTTAGCTGTACATTACGGTGATGTAAATTTAACTAACAAAAAGATACGATTATGAGTTTAATTGAAGATATTCATGCACGACAGATTCTGGATTCAAGGGGAAATCCCACCGTAGAGGTTGATGTTCACCTTTCCAGCGGAATTCAGGGACGAGCCGCTGTACCTTCAGGAGCTTCTACAGGAGAGCATGAAGCGGTTGAATTGCGTGATGAAGACAGTACCTATTTTCTTGGTAAAAGCGTAAAAAAAGCTGTGGAAAATGTAAATGAAACCATTGCTGATGAACTGGTTGGCTATCCGGTATTTTTGCAAACAGAGATCGATAACATCATGCTTCAGCTCGATGGAACCACGAACAAGTCGAAGCTGGGTGCGAATGCTATTTTGGGCGTGTCGATGGCCGTTGCCAAAGCTGCTGCCAAATCAGCCGGACTGCCGCTCTGGAGATACCTGGGAGGCGTGAATGCCAAAGTCCTGCCGCTGCCTATGATGAACATCATCAACGGGGGTTCGCATGCTGATAACAACGTAGACCCGCAGGAGTTTATGGTTATGCCTTCCGGCGCAAATACCTACAGTAAAGCGGTTCAGATGGGAGCGGAAATTTTCCATCATCTTAAGAAAGTGCTTTCTTCAAAAGGGTACAATACTTCAGTGGGTGACGAGGGAGGATTTGCTCCCAATCTCAAATCAAATGAAGAAGCAGTTGAAGTAATTTTAATAGCAATTGAAAAAGCGGGTTACACACCCGGCGATGATGTGCTGATTGCACTCGATCCGGCCGCAGCCGAATTTTACAACAAAGAGTCCGGCCTCTATGAATTTAAATGGAGTGACGGTTCCAAGATGGATTCCGACGCAATGGCCGAGTATTGGGTGCGATGGGCCGAGAAATACCCGATTATCTCCATCGAAGATGGTATGGATGAGAACGACTGGAAAGGCTGGAAAACCCTGACAGAAGCTCTTGGTGACAAAGTACAGCTTGTAGGTGATGATCTTTTCGTAACCAACACAACGCGGCTGGCCGATGGAATCAAACAAGGGGTTGCAAACTCTATCCTGATTAAAGTGAATCAGATTGGTACCATTACGGAAACCCTCGATGCGATCGAAATGGCCCATAAAAATGATTATACTGCGGTAATTTCCCACCGTTCCGGCGAAACGGAAGATACCACCATTGCCGATATTGCCGTGGCTACCAATGCGGGGCAGATCAAAACCGGCTCTATGAGCAGAACCGATCGTGTTGCCAAGTACAATCAGCTGCTTAGAATTGAAGAAGAACTGGGCGAAAGTGCGATATTCCTTGGCAGAGATGTATTTGGCCTGTAATTAATATCGCCTGCTATATATATTGAAAACCGCACAGGAATTTCAGGATTGATCCGATTTTATATCCTGGATTCTTGTGCGAATTTTTCTTCATTTTTTTAAAATTCAGTGATTATCATTCACCCAATCCAGTCTCTTCAAAATCATCACTTATTTCAGCCCTGACCGCAACAATAACCGCGCAGAGCCATGAAAATTCATTCCTTAAAACTTCAGGGCTACCGGAACCACGAAGATACCGTTGTTGAGTTTGCACCCCATATCAACCTCATTACAGGGCCGAACGGATCTGGCAAAACCAATCTCATTGATGCAATTCACTACCTTTGCATGACCCGCAGTTTTGTGGCATCGAGCGATCGCTATATTGCTCATCACGACCAGAAATATTTTATGATTCACGGGCAATTTCAGGGTGAAATTCGTTCTTCGTTTAAAATCAGCTGCAATTATTCCCGCGGTGAAGGGAAAAATTTTTTTGTAAACGACAGTCCGCTTGACCGTTTTTCCGATCTGATCGGGATGGTGCCGGTGGTGGTTCTCAGCCCCGAAGACCTGAAGCTGACCAGTGACGGCCCGATTGAACGGAGAACATTTCTGGACAGTATGATCAGCCAGATTTCATCCGCCTATCTGAAAAATCTCATCGAATACCGCAAAATCAGAAAACAGCGTAACAAACTGCTGCAGGAATTTCAGGGTGCGGTTTCAACTCTTCGCACGCATCTTGAACCGTGGGATATTCAGCTTGCAAAAAGCGGCTCGGCCATCATTCATAAACGGGCCGAGGTATTAGAGCGTTTCAAAAAATACCTCGCATTGCAATACCGCACGATTACCGGGCTGGAACTGGAACCCTCCCTCGAATACCAAACCATCAGCAAGAACCTCACTTCTCAGGAGGAGATCAAAGATGTTTACATGCGGATGCTTGATGAGAATTTTGAAAAAGAGGCCGAGCGTGAGCAGACCCTCATCGGCCCACACCGCGATGAAGTGGTTTTTTTTCTGGGTGATATGGAGTTGAGAAATTACGGTTCCCAGGGGCAGCACCGGCTCTTTTCAATGGCACTGAAAATGGCTCAGCTTTTCTACTACTCCGACGAATTGGACGATCTCCCTATCATGCTTCTGGATGATGTGTTTGGCAATCTTGATCAGCGAAAAACCGATATTATTACCGAGACGCTGAATAAACATTCCGGACAAACGTTTATAACTTCAGCTTCAGAGCGGCCTTTTGAAGAAGAAGCCTATCGCAACAAAAATGAAAACTCCTGGTTTACCGTTAATAGCGGTACCGTAAAACAAAAGTTTTAGATGGCCTTCGGACGAAAACCAAAATCGATGAATGAACTGTTGAAGGAATTTATGAAACGAATTCCCCGGCAGGCAGAACTGAAAAGAGGTATGGTTTTGCATATTTGGCCCGACGTGGTGGGTGAAAATATTAACGCAGCAACAAAAAAAGTACGTTTTGAAGGATCGAAACTGATTGTAACGGTCACTTCAGAAGCATGGCGGTATGAACTGCATGCCAACCGTTTTTCTGTTGCAAAAAAATTGAATGAGCGCGTGGAATCGAATGTGGTAAAAGAAATTATCGTGCGCACATGATTTATTATTGATTATCTTTGAGTTGTCATGACGTTTTTAAAATTTATATCAGATCGCTTCAAACAGTTCTTTTCGGGAGACGGCCAATCGAAATCCGAAGAGACCAAAAGCAGTGACCTGGAAGGGAGGGAAAAGGTAATTGCCTTCAGTATTGCCCTCTTTTTTGCTCTATGCCTCTGGTTCATTGTGAACCTGAACCGCGATTTTACCGTCTCGATCAATGTGCCGATTCACCTTTCAAATTTACCTGATGATCTGATTGTGAGCAACGAAATTCCAGCAACAGCCAGAGTCAATCTTTCGGGGGAGGGGTGGAAACTGATTTCGGTTTACAGCAATCCGCCCCGTGTGGTAGTAAATGCCGAAGCACAACAGGTAAACCTTAGTGAGCAGGTACGCAACCAGGTGAGCGCTTTTACTGATTTGAATGTGGTTCAGGTGGAGCCATCGCAACTAAATATCGAAACGGAACGAAAAACCAGTAAGAAAGTACCCATTTTAAACCGTGTTGATATTTCTTTAAGAAGCCAATACGGATTGCTTCAGGATCCTGTTTTTTTTCCCGACAGTGTGCTAGTAACAGGGGCTGAATCGAAATTGGCTGAACTCGAAGCGTGGGAAACAGCGAATGTTGAAATTTCAGATGTGAACCGGAGTATGGAACGCGAAGTACAGTTGAAAACCGGGAGTTCATCTTTAATGATTGAACCAACATCAGTTCTGATGCAGCTTGATGTTGCAGAATTCACAGAAGCTGAAATCCGGGTTCCTGTGCGTACAAGAAATTTACCAAGTGGACAGGCCGTTACTTATAATCCATCATCGATCACTGTACGGTTTGATGTGCCTATCGAACAATACTCAGAAATCCAGGGTACGCGTCCATTCAGTGCGTATGTAGATTATTCCGTTCTTGAGGGAGACGATTCAGGCCGAATTACACCAGAAGTGGAAGTTTCAGAAACTACCGATCAGATTGTGCGGCTCCGGAGCTTTCAGCCTCCGCGGGTATCCTATTTTCGGGTTGTTTCACAATAATTCTCTTGGTGAGATTTCCGGGCTATTCACTCTCTTTCAGAACGATCTCTATATTAGGGCCAAGGAAAATAATTTTGCCTTCTTCAAGCTCACCAGGCAGTGTAAATACGCGGACTTCCTGAAATGAGTCTTCACAATCTTCGTTCGGGGTAAGCTTGTTCAGCCAAACTTCAAATTCATTTTCATTGATTTCAGTATACTCAAGATTAAATTCATGGTTTGGTTCACAGCCAGTGTAAAGCACTTCAACATTCAGTTCATTATCTGAAATAGTTGGAAAATCATCTGAAACAAGGACTGAATAGTCTGCACCGAAATCCACGACAATGGAATCTGCTTCGGTTGTACATGAGATCATCAAAAAAGAAAGAATGATGAAAAAAGAAGTTAGCAAGCGTATCATATTGTAATTGTTGATTATAAAAAGTATATCACTATCAACAAGTTATAACTCAAAAAGTTTCACCCACCGTACAACGGGTCGCTGACCTGTTACTCCGATTTTCGCCCAAAGAAAGTATTTACTAACGCCCAGAACCCAAGATTTCCCCCCAACCACCTTTGTTTCTTATGCAAGATTACGAGTTGCAGGACAAGCTGTCCGGCGTACAACGAACAGCCCAAGCGCACCATAGCTTTATTTTTTTATTGAGTTTTAATATTGTTTTTAAGTAACAGTTAAAATTGGATATAGGCCATAAGATATGGAGAAAATAACGAGCCCGATAAAAAACTAAATCAATGCTGATCTATTTTGAGGATGTTTTTCGTGTGAGGGGGGTATCAAGCATCAAACCAATTACACCCAATAAGTAAAAAATGAAACTATTTTACGTAAGTAACTATTTATTGAATGAATTAAAAAGTTGCCGGTTCAATAATCTGCCGGCAATATTTTTTTGTCTCTTTTTATTTGCAGTTCTTGCAAAAGGATGTTCCTCATCAACAGAATCAGGCTCTGAAAACCCTGATGATTTTCCGGAGTACAGCGAGTTTGACGCTGAACTCGGTAGTGAAACAGTGATGCTGGAAGAGAGTGTGACTGAAGCGGCGCTTACAGAGTATGACGAAGAGAACCATCAGTTTATATTTAATTCTTCGGTCCTGGAAAATGCAGGTGTTTCACTTAAAGAGGGAGAAATTCTTCTTCTTGCCAATAAAGCGCTCAGGCGAATTACCTCTGTCAGTGAAGAGGGAGGAGAGATTACGGTGGAAACCGGTTATGCGTCAATCAATGAAGCGTTTCGTAATGTCAAAGTGGATCACACAGAACGGTTTGATTTCAGGCAAAGCATCACAGAAAACGCGATGCTGGAGTTCGATGGCAAAATGCTGAAGCCAAATGTTGCAGGAGCAACCGGTGAAACAAAATGGGAGTACAAATTGGGAGATGTTACCGTGGAGGGAACATTGAACCGCAGCGACAACGAGGCTGTACTGGCCCTTCTCGTAAAGTACGATACCGGTTCGGTTTCCGGGGCAATGCTGGCCCGGCTCACGATCAGCGGGTTTGAAAATAACACGGCGTTTACGATCACCGATCATGAAACAGAGTCCTTCCGGTTCAATAACCGCGGGCTTGAGGGAAGGGTGGATATGCAGTTTGTAATGGCCGGGGGTAACAGTGATGAGGTCAGCTGGGAACCGCCCATGCCTGCCCTCGTGCTTCCTTTCAGTGTGGGTGTTATTCCGCTGACATTCCGCATGGGCCCGGTATATGTGTACAAGCTTGACCTGGGAGCGGATGGAAGTGCACAGTTTGAAACTGCATTTACCTATTCCGGTGATCTGGGACTGCAGGTAGAAGGAACCAGTTTTACACCCATGCTGGAAGGGGGAATCCGGAACCCCGGAGCTGATCAGGCAGAAGGAAATGCCGCCGGATTCGGAGGAACCGTAAGCGGACAGTACGGCCTTGCATTGCCAAAAATATCTCTTAGTGCATTCGGTGATGCCGTTGTGCCTTACCTTACCCAGGAATTTTATATCGGGGCGAGTTATACATTTCCGACCTGCACCCGGCTCTTTTCCCGCTACGAAATCAATGCTGGTGTAGCGATGAGAATGTTTGGCCTGGCCAATCTGAATTTCAGCCAGAATCTTGTGGAAGAAACCATGCATGATTATCGATCAGATGGCTGTGGGGCATCCAAAGAAGCAGAGGTATTTCCCTACATCTCCATACACAGTTCCGATATTATCCGGGCAGGGGAGGCGGAAGTGCCATTCAGAATCTGGTGATGTTTAGTTAAGGCAGCAATGTCACTCTTTGCATGGCCTGTATCAAGAAGAGTTTTCATCTTGTGACGATCATCAAGGCTGAGTTGTTTGTATTTTTTTAATATGACATGAATACAAGCCGCTTGGCCGGAAATCCAGAGGATAAGGCGCATTTGAATTCTGTTTTGTGTTATACTTATTTTTTGAGATCAAAAGGTGAAAAATAACAGAAAAATCAATTTAGAGTCTGCGATGACTAAGCGAGGGCAATTTTCGGCGCACATCGTCAATCAGGTCTAAATTGATATCTGATATAGCCATGCCCGGCTTGGTGCCTGCATCAGCCAATATGCGACCCCAGGGATCAATAATCAGTGAATGGCCATAGGTTTTTCGTTTGGCTCCGTGAATACCGGTCTGAGCCGGTGCAATGACAAAGCAGGTGTTTTCGATAGCGCGTGAGCGAAGAAGGGTTTTCCAGTGAGCCTTGCCAGTGGGCCGGGTGAAAGCGGCAGGAACACATATCAGGTCCGCTCCACTATCGACAAGTTTTCGGTACAGTTCGGGGAATCGTACATCGTAACAGATGGATAACCCGATGGAAACAGCTTTTCCGTCAGGGCCTTCAAGGCGGCCCACAATTGGTATCGGTTTGCCCGCCTCCACCGTTTCTGATTCGCAGTAGCTCTCGTTATCAGACAGGGTGACATCAAACAGGTGGATTTTATCATATTTGGCCGTGATTTCTCCTTTGGGGTTCACAAGGATGGCACGATTAAACACTTTTCCACTCTTGGCTCGCACGGGAAATCCACCAGCCATAATGGTGGCCTGATATGTTTTTGCCCATTGCGGGATTTGCTCCATCACTGCTTGCGAGATTGGTTCAGCCTGAAGATGTTTCTCTTTTTCATCGCCCATAAAAGGAAAGTTTTCAGGAAGCGCAATGAAATCAGCGTTTTGGCCAGCGGCTTTTTCAACAGCATTTTTGGCTTGTTTCATGCTTTCGGAGAGATCGGGCTGGCTGTTAAGCTGTATAGCAGCGGCTATAAATGTTGACATAGTTTTTTTGTTTCTGGTTCGTGAAATCTGCCCTTAATATGAGAAACTTTCATATGATTTTCAGAAACCGGAAAATGAAAAAGTTCTTTGCCTTCATTTCAAGTATCAGGTATAATGGGAGACAAATTAAATTAATATGCATCTAATGAAATATTCATTTTTTCTGACTCTGACCGGATTTCTTTGGCTGATGTTATCCTGCACAAATTCATCGCAACATCCAACCGGCGGGGAGGGCCGTACAGACATCGCTTCGTTCAGTAATGAAGACAGGATTACGACATATACTCAGAATCCGAGATACTGGCAATTTAAAGGGGAGCCGGTGCTGCTGCTGGGAGCCACTGACCAGGACAATCTCTTTAACCATCCCGATATCTGGCCATTCGGGCTGGAGTCGCACCTGGACCTGATGGTAAAAAATGGCGGGAATTATGTACGAAACACTATGTCGAGCCGCGATCATGGAAATCCTTGGGCTTTTGGCCGCAATGATGAAGGCCTGTACGACCTGACCACCTGGAGTGATGAGTACTGGAGCCGGTTTGAGAATTTTTTAAATATGGCCCTGGAGCGGGGAATCATTGTGCAAATTGAAATCTGGGACCGTTTCGACTTTGCACGCGATCCCTGGCAGCTAAATCCGTTTAACCCGAAGAACAATATAAATTATACAACGGATGAAAGCGGCCTTCCCGAAGTGATCGAAACTCATCCCGGCCAGCGTGAAAATCCCTTTTTCAGAACTCCGCCTGATTTTGAGGATAATCCCATCGTACTTGATTTTCAGAACGCCTATATGGAGAAACTCCTGAGTATATCCCTTCCATATCCTCATGTGCTCTACTGTATCAGCAATGAAACCAATGAGTCGCCTTTATGGAGTGATTACTGGGCTGAACTAATCCGGGAGCGTGCAGAAGAGAGCGGACTGACTGTTCACGTAACCGAAATGTGGGATGCCTGGGACCTCTCCAACCCTGAACATGATGCTACATTCGACAAACCCGAACTCTACACCTATGTGGACATCTCTCAGAATACACATCAACAGGGACAGACTCACTGGGACAACGCCCAGCAGGTCCGAAACGAACGCCTGGCAGACGGGCAACGCCCCATGAACAATGTGAAAATTTACGGAGGCACCCATCACGGACACAGCTTTGAGGAAGGTACGAACAAATTGTGGCGTAATATTTTTGGAGGCTTTGCATCATCCCGTTTTCATCGTACTTCCAATCCATTTAATCCATCTGGAATCGGGCTGAAGCCGCTTGCGCAGATTCAGCTCAAAAGTTTGCGAATGTTTACCGATGAGATGAATCCGTTTGCAAGCGAACCGGCAAATCACCTGCTATCGAATCGGGAGGAGAACGAGGCGTATGTATTTGCTGAGGAAGGCAGCGTGTATGCTGTCTATTTCCCAAATGGGGGATCTGTAACGCTGGATACCTCTGCTGCTTCAGGCAGTCTAACTATCAAATGGATGGACATCATGAACAGCGAGTGGCAGGAGGATATTTTGCTTGAAGAGTCAGATGCGGTGGAATTAACAGCTCCGTCGGACGGCCCCTGGGCTCTGTTGATTCGTTGAATAAGAAAATATAAATAAAATAAGGAGTGTGTCCTGTAACCAGATTATGTATTATCAATCAGTTAAGTATTAGAAAAATGATTTCAACCAGAGATGAAAGGGTTAATGAACTGGAAAAAGAATGAAAAAATTTACAGATAAAACGGCCATCATAACCGGGGCCACCAAAGGAATGGGACGAGCTATTGCTGAGCGGTTTGCCGAAGAGGGGGCACGTGTGGTGCTGGCAGGTCGCAGCTCAGATTTGGGAAACGATGTAGTGGAAACGATCAGGAAAAAAGGAGGGAAGGCTCTGTTTGTAAAAACTGATGTTCGTAATCAAGAAGAGAACAGGGCTCTGGTTGAACGTGCCCTGGAAGCTTATGGGAGTGTAGACATTGTGGTAGCCAATGCCGGGATGCTGGGACTTGGTTCGCTCACTGAAGTACCTGTTGAAACCTGGCATAAAACGCTTGATACCAACCTGAATTCGGTGTTTTATCTGCTGAGGGAATGCATTCCGCACATGCAGAAGGAGGGCGGAACAGTAGTGGTTACCGGCTCCATTGCCGCGCATAAAGGGTTTCCCAATCACGCAGCATACAACGCGAGCAAAGGTGCGGTTCAGGCTCTTGTAAAGCAGCTGGCTGTGGATTATGCGCCTCAGGTCCGGATTAACCTGATACAGCCCGGAGCGGTGGATACAGAGCTGTACCGTTCTTCGGCTGTTGCTTTTCCCAATGCTGATACCATCCTGGATGAAGTGCCGGGGAGTCTGCCCATGAAGCGAGTGGGTACTCCTCAAGATATCGCCAAAGCGGTTCTCTTTTTAGCCAGTGATGATGCTTCCTGGATCACCGGAACAGTGCTGACTGTGGATGGAGGCGCTTCGGCTGCAGGTTAACTGTTTCGGTTTCGAAATGAAACACTCAGTGTTAATACCGGGAGCTGAGTGTGATGATTGAACGAAAGAGTCCGCCCTGGAGCTGTCCTCACCAATATCCACCGGTCTGTTTTGATAAATGTACCTGCAATAAAACCTGCTGCAATCAATTAAACCGGAAGTGTGATCAACCGGTGAGTGGCCGGCAAAGAAGCTGTGCCGGTTTATACTTACCAAAGATTTATACAGAAATGCATCTCATCTTCGCAACATTAAGAAATAATTATGTTTTCAGCAATAGTGCCGGGCATTCAGGTTATAAAAATTTGGGATCTGATGGACAGGCTAAAGTTTAAATGACCCCGCCGGGACTTGAACCCAGATCTAAAGCTTAGGAGGCTTTCGTTCTATCCGGTTGAACTACAGGGTCGTGAAGAGAGTAAACATCCAAAAGCCGTCACAAATATTGTCCTGAATAGTTTTAGATGTCACGAAATGATAAGAGAGCCGGAGATCGGATTTGAACCGACGACCTACGCTTTACGAGAGCGTTGCTCTGCCCCTGAGCTACTCCGGCAAAAAGAAAAATACAGTTTTTACAGCTCATTTCTCATGCAGGCCTGAACAGGATCATAAATTTATGTACTTTTCCGTTCTGTTTAAAACCCCAGCCAATGAAAAAAATTTCAGGACTATTCTTTTTTTCTGTTCTGCTGCCTGTACTGGTCACCGGACAGGATTTGCAGCGCTATATCTTCAATTCTGCTCATATGGGAACCCGTTTTTCGGTAACTCTTTATGCAGATGACGAAACAGAAGCGAATGAAGCCGCAGAGGCTGTATTTGAACGGATAGAGGAGCTGAACCAGATCATGAGTGATTACCTCGAAGATAGTGAGCTGAACCGGCTCGCAAGCACATCAGGCAGCGGAGAAGCGATGGAGCTGAGCGATCCTCTCTTTGAAGTGTTATACGAAGCGTATCAGATATCTGAAAAAACTGACGGACTATTTGATGTTACCATTGGCCCGCTCACCAAATACTGGCGCTTTTTAAGGCGCATGCCCGAACCGGAATTGTCTTCTGAGGATCAACTCCGGGAGCTGCTGGACAGAGTTGGCTATCAATACATGGAGCTGGACGAGGCCCGGCAATCCGTAAAACTGGATAAACAGGGAATGGAACTCGATCTTGGTGGCATCGCAAAAGGATATGCAGCTGAAGAAGCGGTGAGAGTTCTGCGAGAGCGAGGGATTTACTCTTCACTGGTGGATGGGGGCGGAGATATCACCCTGGGTGATCCGCCTCCGGGCAGGGATTACTGGGACGTGGCTATCCCGAAAAATATGGGCCAAAACCAATCGAGCTTTATTTCATTGAACCTGACCGGAAAAACCGTAACCACTTCAGGGGATATGTTTCAGTTTGTGGAAATTGACGGACAGCGATATTCACACATTTTAGACCCGAAAACAGGATTGGGGGCTGTCAGCCAGATTCAGGCCACCGTAATATCAAATAAAGGAACCTGGGCCGATGCTTATGCCTCTGTTCTAACATTGTTGGAACCGGAAGAAGGTATCCGCCTTATTGATTCACTGGAAAATACAGAGGCTGTGATTTACATGAATACAGAAGAGGGCATTCAGGAATGGATGAGCGAAGGTTTTCACGATTACGTAAGGCAATAATTATCTACTATAAATCAACTCATAAACCGGGAAAATTTTGGAAACCATCTGGATTGTTATAGGCGCACTGTTCATTACTGCAGGAATTATCGGTGCATTTGTACCAGTGGTTCCCGGGCCTCCGCTCAGTTATATCGGACTTCTCATTCTTCAGTTCACACACGATTACCCTTTTTCATGGTTCTTTTTGGTGTTCTGGGGATTGATTGTTGCAGTAGCAGTTACACTCGACAGTTTTGTGCCCGCAGAAGGCAGCCGCAGAATGGGCGGAAGTAAATTGGGTATCTACGGAACATTTGTTGGTTTTGCGGCCGGGCTTATTTTCTTTCCGCCGATGGGAATTATTTTTGGCCCGATTGTAGGAGCTTTTGTGGGTGAACTGGTTGCTGGTAAAAGATCAGGTTCAGCCCTGAAAGTTGCGATGGGTTCTTTTGTAGGTTTTCTGATTTCTCTCGGACTGAAAGTGGGAGTTGCGATCATTCTTGCCTATTACTTTTTCAGCAATATTTAAATCGCTAAACCGAATATCGAGTATCTTCTGAATTGTTCAATCCAATGATATTCGATTAAGGAGATTGAACGACGTAGCGATATTCGATTTTTAATATTGTCATCGCGGCTGATGTAATTTTCAGAAACAGATCATTTGAAGAATTTTTATTCTTCCTCAAATTCCACACCCATATTAATGTAAATACCAGACATCCGATCACGAAGGGCGATTGCACCGTCAGCAGTCACACCAGTCTGCCAGAGATAGAGTGTGCTGAGGTTTTGAAGTTGTTCGAGGTAGATCAATCCATCATCGGTAACACTGGTGGCGTAGAGATTGAGATATTCCAAATTTTCGAGTGATTGGATTCGGGCAAGTGTACCGTCTGAAATCCCGGTATGCTGAAGGTAGAGCCGGGTGAGGTTTCTGAATTCCGGGAGGAGCTCCAGGTCATCATCCTGCACCGATGTGCGACTTAAATTCAGCCAGGTAATCTGTTCGGAAAGGGGAAGCAGCGCCTCCATATCTTCGGCTGAAATGGAGGTTTTTGATTGAAGTGTGTTTACATTTAAAAATGCTGTGCCTTCCGAAACGGGTGAAATGCGAAATCCGCGGCTTTGGATCTCTTCAATTATTTGCGGATCGGCCTGAGCGACCTGCACACGTTCAAAAAACGCCTGCCCACCCACAGTTAATCGTTCGAGGATGGTTTGAATCTCTACGGGTCGTTCCAGTTCGGTCACCAGCGGATCAGAGGGAGCTCCCTGTTCAATCCACCAGCCGATGAGGCGGATCTGATCGGCCGTAAGCTGAGTCCGTCCTCTTGGCGGCATCCGATCGTCGTGGCGGTCGGGCAGTCGCAGTCTTCGGTAGAGATCACTCTCTTCGATTTGATGCGGTTCGATGACCCGCCCGCTCTCTCCGCCTCTCATCAGATTTTCGTAGGAGGTCATTAAAAGCTCACCTTCGGTCCGGTCGGGATCGTGACAGCTCTGGCAACGGGCTGCAAAAATCGGTTCGATCACATCACGGTACACATGGGCTGTTTCGAGGTTTTCAATGAGTGAGAGCTGTTCAGGTTCTTCCTCTTCAACACCAATCCAGCTCCGTACCGGTTCGGGCATATAGCGGAAGAGGTAATCGGAGCCATGCGTAAGGCTTCCGCCATAATGTCCTGCGGTGATGAGGGCTACAACCATCACGGTAAGAGTACCACGGAAGATTTTTTTGTAGAATGGATCATCATAGAGCGTAATCCTCAGCAGCCAGGCGGCCAGTGAAAGCACCACTACACTGATTCCCAGCCACTTGTGAAGCCAAAGCAGATCTTCGCCGTAACCTCCTCCATCTGAAAGCAGCCATCCGGTTACAGCAGAAAAGAGGCCGCTCAGAAATCCCATAAGCAGAACAAAAGGCACGGCGTGTGCAAGCTGCTCATATCGTTTGATCAGGCCCATAAATTCGAGCAAAAAAGCCATCAACAGAAAACCGATCGGCAGGTGAACCAACACGGGATGAAACCGGCCAAAAAACAGTGACAGGTCTGAAGAGTCCGAAGCAGTTTCAGCCAGGAGTTCTTCTGATTCATACAGTAAAAATGCATCAGCGGGAGTGGTATGCAGCAAAATGACAGAAAGCAAACAGAGTAGTATTGCCACAGGGAAAAGAAACGTTCGGTTCATAAGGTCAGGCTGATTCTGCTATAGATGTGAATATAGTGGTGTCTGTAAATGTAACATATCTTTTGTTTTCCCGAACTCCGGATATGCCGGTTAACCGAAGAAGTTTTCCCCGGCCTTGAGAAAATTTGGGTATTTCCGGCGATATTAATCCGGGAAAAGTAAATTGAGCCATTACGACCTCAGGCAACAATATCATGAACAACTTCTCCATGGACGTCTGTAAGGCGAAAACGCCGGCCTTGTGCACGATAGGTGAGGCGTTCGTGATTGACACCCATCAGGTGAAGGATGGTAGCCTGAAGATCGTGAATGTGAACCGGGTCACGAACTACATTGTAGCCGAAGTCATCCGTCTCACCGTAGGTAATACCCTGTTTGATTCCGCCACCTGCCATCCACATGGTAAAACAGCGCGGATGGTGATCACGTCCGTAGGTTTGTTTTGTAAGAGGACCCTGGCAATAGGCTGTCCGGCCAAATTCTCCGCCCCAAATAACAAGGGTATCATCCAGAAGTCCGCGCTGTTTCAGATCTTTAACCAGGGCAGCGGAGGCCTGATCTACATCTTTACACTGCAGCGGGAGCTGGTTGGGGATACCGTCGTGCTGGTCCCACCCCATGTGATAGAGCTGAATGAACCTCACATCGCGTTCGGCCAGCCGGCGGGCCAGCAGGCAGTTGGCAGCATAGGTTCCCGGTGTACGGGCTTCTTCGCCATAAAGTTCATACGTGGATTCAGGTTCATCGGAAACATCCATAGTTTCGGGGACGGATGTTTGCATCCGGTAGGCCATCTCGTACTGGGATATGCGAGTGGTGATTTCCGGATCACCGTATTCATTGAGGTGGAGTTCATTCAGGTCTTTCAGTGCGGCCAGCATATTTCGCCGCGTCATCTTTTTCATCCCTTTGGGATTTTTGAGATTGAGCACCGGCTCGCTGCCTGCACGGAACTGCACACCCTGATGAAGCGAGGGAAGTATTCCGCTGCCCCACAGACGGGAGTAGAGAGGCTGGTCGAATGGCCGCCCGGTTCCTCTTGAAATCAGCACGGTAAATGCCGGCAGGTTTTCATTTTCTGATCCAAGTCCATAACTGAGCCACGAACCGATACTTGGCAGTCCCGGCTGTGGTGAACCGGTCTGGAAAAACGTGATGGCCGGATCGTGATTGATCTCCTCGGTGTACACCGTTTTCAGAAAACAGAGATCATCCACAATACCTGCGGTGTGTGGCAAAAGGTCGCTCACCCAAGCCCCGCTTTTACCGTGACGCTTAAATTTCCATCGTGCGCCTGCCATCGGGAATCCGGATTGATTGGCTGTCATGCCGGTCAGCCGCTGTTCTCCCATCACTGAATCGGGGAGATCTTCTCCTTCCAGTTCGTTCAGTTTCGGTTTATAGTCGAAGAGATCATGCTGGGAGGGACCGCCGCTCTGAAAAAGAAAGATGATCCGTTTCGCCTTCGGAATCACATGGGGAGTGTCGAGTGCTCCGGCGGATGGATCACTCTTTTTGGAAAAAAGCAGGGCCGGACTCAGAAGTGAAGCCAGTGCAGCCGCCCCCAGTCCCATGCTGGTTCTGGAAAGAAAATGTCGCCGGTTGATGTTGCAGTTACATTTGTAAATTTCGTCAGACATGATTTTCTGCCTTTTTAAATTGATTGATATTATGGAAGAAAGAAATATTTCAAATCACAAGCACCAATTTTAAACAGTTTTGCTCAGTTTTAGTCCTGTAACTATGATTTTGAATGTTTGTTATTTGAAAAATTTGAAATTTCCGGATTTAATGCTTTGTCAGTGTTTCATCTAAATTAAAAATGGCACTTGCCAGGATTGTTCTGGCGGCTACTTCAACCGAATCGAGTTCGGGATCTGCAGGATACTCACCTGTTTTCAGCAACTCTTCAGCTAATTCGGGTTCGGATTTATAGGTTTGATATTCTTCCTCAAAGAGTTCAGTCAGAATTAAAAGCTCCCGCTCATTCGGCTTGCGCGATACGGCCGCCCTAAACGCAAAGGTGATCTGCTCATCGATGCTTTCGCCACCCTCTTTAAGCATCCGTTCTGCCAGCAGCCGGGATGACTCCACGTAAATCGGGTCATTAAGAGTGTGAAGAGCCTGAAGCGGGGTGCTGGTGGCTTCCCGCTGAACGGTGGGATGGGTGCGCATGGCGGCATCGAACGTGGTCATACCAGGCGGGGGTACGGTTCGCTTCCAGAAGGTGTATAGGCTTCTCCGGTAGAGATTTTCTCCGCTGTCCTGAAAGTATTCTGTGAGGTGCCGGCCGGAAGTGGTCTCTTCCCACAATCCATCGGGCTGATAGGGAAATACACTGGGGCCGCCAACTTCATCCACCAGCAGGCCGCTTGCAAGCAGTGCATTATCGCGGATCATTTCGGCCGTCATCCTGTAACGCGGACCCCGTGCGAGAAGCCGGTTATTGGGATCCCTTTCAAGCATATCCGGCGCTATAATAGACGACTGCTGGTAGGTTGCCGACATCACAATCGTTTTGAGCAGTTCCTTCAAATTCCAGCCGCTTTCGCGGAATTCCACGGCCAGCCAGTCGAGCAGTTCGGGGTGGCTTGGCATCGAACCCTGGTTCCCGAAATCATCAGGTGTATCCACCAGGCCGGTTCCGAACAGCATCTGCCAGTATCGGTTCACAAGAACACGGGCAGTGAGCGGATTCTCATCATGCATAATCCATTTGGCCAGCCCGAGACGGTTTTGCGGAAACTCCTCGGGAAAATCCAGGATGCTTGTCGGAACCCCGGGGTAGACCACTTCGCCAAGCTGATCGTACATGCCCCGTTCACGGATGTAGGATGTGCGGCGGTTGAGCCGCTCTTCCATCACCATTACTTCGGGAAGAGTGTCTTTTACACTGCTCAGCTCTTCTCTGAAATTTCGGAGGTTTTCTTTCTGCTCATTGATTTCCGGGTCGGCGTGAAGGAGGTAGTGGCTGAAAAGAATCGTTTTTTCTTCGTCACTCATCTGTGAGGAACCTGCAGCCAGGATACGGTTCAATTCCTGTTGGTTGCCGGAGAGCATCAGGGCTTCGGCAGAGCTGAGCTCGCGTTCGTACAGACGCACTTCATCGATTCGCATTCCTTCATAACGCATCGACTCGAACGAATGGCGGTGGCCAATCAGAAAATTCTGGGATCCGTAACGCGGTTCGTCATACGGAATCATAATATTTTTGAACAGATTGTCGTGCTCGGTGTGCAGCGGCTGAGGCTCTC
This sequence comes from Balneolaceae bacterium, assembly GCA_020832285.1. GTDB lineage: Bacteria > Bacteroidota > Rhodothermia > Balneolales > Balneolaceae > Rhodohalobacter. The sequence goes on along the minus strand of JAFIFB010000094.1, from coordinate 40,701 downwards.
CGTTTACGTAAATTTCTATGCCTTCGGCTCTGCTTGATCCGTTGTAGGTAACTGTAACATGGCTCCATTCGCCCGTTTTAAGCGGATCGTTTGTGAGGACCTGGATTGAATTATACGGCCAGCCGTGAGCCAGTCTCATAGATACGCGGTGGTTAAAGAGAGAGACATCATAACCGCGGTGCCCGATAAAAATGGCTCCTTTTTTCACAAGTACCGGAACTTCGCCGGTCGATTCGGGCGGATAAATCCAGAAGCTCAGAGAAAACGGATCGGTTCGGTCAAAACGAGCAAACTCCCGCGGGAGGTTCAGAGCGTTTCCGTGGCGGAATTCAATGGATCCGCCGTTTACGCCCTCCGTTTCTTCCAGGCTGCCGGTAATCCAGGCGGTGAGCAGACTGTCGCGTCCCTGCACAACCACGGCACTGTCTCCCTGAATGGAGTCAAGGCTCATGTAGGCGTAAAGGCCTTCGTTTTCTGTTTCGAGTTGTTCAGCAAGAGCGGGCTGAGACAGCCATTCATTAAACGCATCGGTTTGGCTGGATTTCAGCCGGTTCAAAGCATCCTCGTTTTCAGAAATTCGGCTTTCGAGATAGTTGATCAGCTCATCTGTTTCGTCATCCGGCAACAAGATGGTTGGGCCCGCAGCTCCGCGGTTGGGAATCTGTCCGATGTCGTTGATATTGTCGAAAAATGCGGCAAGTTCGTAGTACTCTTTTTCGGATACGGGGTCGTATTTATGATCGTGGCAGCGGGCGCATTGCATGGTTATGGCAAGAAAAGCGGTTCCGGTGGTCTGCACACGATCGGCCACATACTCCACGCGATATTCTTCACCGATGATTCCCCCTTCCTGGCTCTGCTGATGAGCCCGTCCGAATCCGGTAGCAAGGCGCTGTTCACGGGTTGCATCCGGCAGCAGGTCTCCTGCAAGCTGCCAGGTCGCAAATTGATCAAACGGCATATTTCGGTTAAATGCGCTGATGACCCATTCCCTCCAGGGCCACATCTCGTTGGCGCCATCGTCCTGGTATCCGTGGGTGTCGGCATAGCGGGCTACATCGAGCCATTCGGTGGCAAGGCGTTCACCGTATGAGTGGGAAGCCAGCAGGCGGTCTACCGCTTTTTCATACGCATCGGCTGAATCATCCTCCAGGAACCGGTCCAGGTCTTCGATGGTGGGAGGAAGCCCGGTCAGATCAAACGAGACTCGGCGAAGGAGGATTTCACGGCTCGCACGGTCTGAGGGAGATATTCCCGCAGCTTCAATTTTTTCAAGGATAAAATAGTCAATCTCGTTTTGTGGCCACTCTGTATTTGAGACTTGAGGAAGCTCAGGTTTTTCCGGCGGGATGAACGCCCAGTGCGGCTGATATTCGGCACCCTGATCAATCCACCTTTTGATGAGGGCAATTTCGCGGTTGGACAGACTCAGGTTGGAAGTGGGGGTTGGCATCAAGTAGTCGGGATCGTCCGATATGATGCGCCGGTAGATTTCGCTCGCATTGGCGTTTCCTGGGACAATGGCATACTTTCTGTTGTCACTTTCAAGCGGAGAAAAAGCGCCCTCTTCCGTATCGAGGCGGAGACCGGCTTCACGGGCCATTTCATCGGGGCCGTGGCAGGCAAAACAGGTATCAGACAAAATACCGCGAATGTGCTGATTAAAATCCACAACTTCAGGCAGAGGTTCTTCTCCTTCGGCAAGCCGGGGTTCGTCGGATGAGCAGCTAATAAAAAGAAAGAGGCCGAATGCAATGAAAAATGAGCACTTCAGCCGTAAAAATATATATTTGCCTGAGAATAACATAAACCTGATAAATCGTTCGGAAAATACAAGAAGTGCTGCTGTTTGTATTTTATTTATAAATACAAAAAAAGGTGAAATTTCGAAAACTGTTTTTTTTCGGGATGAGATTTTGTTAGCTATTTTAAGCAAAATTAAACAATAGAAAAGAAGGTTTCGGAAGTCTTGGTTAAAGTCAGAGTACACTAAAATAAGCTGACTACTTCAAACTTGACCTGTGATTTTCGCTGAATATTTGATGGACTGTGATTTATAAAATATCTATCAAAGTCAATCATAGCCCATCAAAAAAATCATAGTTAAGCTTTCACAATCCAAATGCTCTCCTCATTCAACTGTCTGAACTATGATTTTCGCTGATTGTGTGATGGACTGTGATTTATAAAGTATCTATCAAAGTCAATCATAGCCCATCAAAAAAATCATAGTTTACCCCTTCACAATCCCAATTTCATAGAAAATATTCGCCATGGTTTGTGCACTCATTGACTCATCTACAATACCAATACCCAATGGCACTGAAAGAATTTGGTTCCAGATTTTTAACAAGAAGTCACGGCCAGTAACCATTGATGAAGCATCAAACTCATTAATATTCAATGAGTCAAGCTTTCTGGTGAGTTTTTCCCTGATCTCCGAAATTACTTCCGGAATTGGTTCTCCCAGCTTTGTCATTATAAAACAGGATCTCGGTGAATAACTAACCGGCTTTGATATGGGATCAGCATCTATCGGATTGTAATAGATCATTACTTCCGCTTTCTGGCAACTGGCACTCCCTTATATTTACCAGTAGATTTTTTGTGTGAAATGATTTTACCTGCACTCCTGTCTGTCAATTTTTACATATCTACCCGTTTTGGGATTCTTTACCTGTACTACATCTCTTTTTTCACTCATTAGTAAACCCTTTTCAATTAACTGCTATCATTAAAACAAACAGTTTGATTATAAAAATCATTTCAAAACCACCTGGCACAAGGTCCATTTTAGTGAAATTTCTGTTGGTGAACTCGAAGTTTTCGTGGGTGTAAAGAAGTTTCTTGAAATGCAATCATTCGGATTGAATACTCACCACTGATCCGGGTCATACCACCAAAGGTTTTTTTGTGCAAGGGATTCAATTCGCAACTGTTTTGTCATATAATCCTGATTCAAATCCTCATTTTCCCGAAGTGCCTTTCGCAGTTTTTCCCATAAATCCTGATGGTTGGTTTGATCGCATGAAGCCATCATACTAAAGGCAGCATTAACCTCTACAATTTCATCACCTTCCTTCCACTCTTTCAAAATTTCGAGTGCGTATTCCAGTTGTTCTTTGTCTGTTCGGGTCATTTTATGTAATGGCTATGTAACAGTTCTCCACAATTCCGGGTTTTTAAAAATCTATATCACATCCTCATTCCTCAAAACCCACCCGGCACAAGATCCAGCTTGTTGATGCTCTCATTAACATACTCCAGGTTTTCGTGCACATTTAGGACTTCAACATAATCCCAAAGTTTTAACTTTTCATTTAAACCTTGAACGCCTTCCGCATGGGCTTTTATCTTGTCGATGCTTCCTTTGGTTTGAAAGCAGTAGCTCCTTATTAATTAACTAATTCACGATTTACAACCTCTGTATCCAACTCTACTGATACAACTTCATGAACCTCAACATTTTTTCCTTCTAATTTATCGTCATTAAAAATGGCTAGGTTCACTCCACCATCATGAAGTGAACTTCCATACTCAATCGCATCATATCCAAGTGATTTAACATATTCACACAGATACTGGGTGGGCAGATATTCAAGTTTCCGATCATGTCTCCGAAGGGGTTTCGATAGCTCTATTTCAAGTCGTTTAATGTATTTTTGATATTTAAGGTAGTCTTCTAATTTATCCTCATGTGTAAACGGGCTTAAATTTTCTATTTGTCGTAGTTGTACGACATTTAATCTTTCTTTAAGCTTGAACTCCGCAATTGTAATGAAATCTAAATGGGTTGCCCTGGATTCATACAATACTGTGTCCTTATTTGTTGAAACATATAGATAAGGTATTCCTACAGGATTGGCACGACCCGAAACACTATTTTTGGCTGGTGGTTTTCCCATTTCATTAAGCTCAAACCCTTTTTTATCAGATATTCTGGCTCTGTAAAACAATTTTCCCTTGCTATAGATTTTTTCATGGTTACGAAACAAATTCTCTAATAACTTAAGGTCAATCTGTTCTCCTAAAAAATATCTATTTATTGATGTTATCTCATGAACAAATTTATCCCATTCCTTCTCTAAAACATCTGCTTCATCAAGATCAAACAAAACTACTTTTCTCTCAACAGGCGCATCAAATAGAGCATCATCGCCATCAAAAATATCGCCTAAAATATTCTTTAAAAGATCTACTGTTTCATCAGCGTTTATTTTTTCACTAAAAATACCCCACTCTTTCTGTAGTTTTTCATGAAGAAGTGCCGGTTCTACTCCATCTAAATTTGATTCAATAACAGGTACATAGACATTTATTAACAGTAAAAATTTCTCTTCAAATTCCCTTGGATCAATTAAATTTGTGTTTTTTGAACCACAAAAATCACAATCCCCTGTTTCGGTTGAATTGGAAATAATAAACCCGGTGAGTTCAATATCATCGAAGCAGTTCGCGCAACATTTCATCGTGTCAGAATGGAGGTGATCAGTTCGATGTGATGTTTGATGGAGAGTTTCTTTACACTACCCAAACCCGGGTAATGACCGGTTCTATAATGTTCCCTGAATTCATTACAAGCAACTGTATTAAACTTCTCTTGGTGTATATCTATATACTCGATCAGTTTTTTAAGAGCCTCACTGTACGTTCCAGGCACATCGGTATAATCCTCGTTTGTATCTGATACAAAATGGCGAATCCAAATTTGCCCTTTGTCTTTTTCATACGTCAAATGAATAGCAACGGCATAGGGAGCAAAACCGCCATCTGAATAGTCCTCCCCAATAGTTACGTAATCAGAAAAACCTAAGAACCCGTCCTCTTCATAAAAATTATGTTCATCCGAAAAAAATTCGTCTGTATTATTCGCATAATCAGCATTTGTAGGTTGAGTATTAAATGGATCGCTCAAAATTACTTTCGTTGTGTTATCAATCAACCTCCTGTATCTACGAATCACGGTTGGATCTCTAAACAGGTTATATCCAACCGACTGCTGCTCCAAAAAATTCTGCAACCAATCCATATCCGGAAATCTTCCCTTATGGATTACATTGATTGAATAATCATGCTCTAAATTATTCAAGTAGGCTTCGAGGATCCCTAAATCAGTGTTTTGCTGGAGAAGAACTCCAACATTAAATTCATTGTAATCCACAACATATTCGTCAATAAATTCTGCAACCGGTAGATGATCATCTGAAAAATCACCTACGTCAGGATTGATGATGATTGTGAAAGTGACATTATGCTCTTTTAGCTGCTCAACGGTTAGCCGGAGTGTTGATATGGATTCTTTGACCGGCTCAATAACGGGATGAATAACTCCTGTCTCTCCCATGGATTCTGCCAATTCGCGCAACGCAATCAATTCAAATTGTTTGCCTCTCAGGTATGGTAAGTACATTTAATGGATTGTTTGGTTCAGGTAGTGAAACAGGCGTTGGTATTCATTTCGTGTGGGATCTATCGCCAAACATATATTTCGTAAATAGTCAGGGATTTTGTTTGAACCCGCAATTTCTTTCTCTTTTGGTTTTCGTTTTTTCAACTCTTCCCCCATCATTTTATTGAAATCGACTGCATCCATTCTTTTAGCCAGTCTTAAGCACTCTTTAAAATAGAACATGTTTGGAACATCAGGAACATACCCATAGACTTTTTTAATAATGTTGGAATACTCTTGCTTACGGAGTGATTTAAACATTGTGGTGGTGTCTAAGTGATTGATATTCGATATTGCTTCTTTTCTTACGGAAAGCTGGTTGCGTCTATTAAGTGCAATAAGCCCGATAGTTGCGCCATTCAATTTTTCCATATAAGTATCAATACAGGAATAATGAACAACGAGATAGATTTCAGTAAATGCCTTTTGATAATCAGAAAGCTGGTCTCGCAACCGATCGGGATTATCCAGTTCCGTTTTAATTTCATATACGGTGGACTTTCCGTTAATCAACACTACATCTGCCACAGATGATCCCACTCTGAATTCATTGATTAAAGTAGAGGTGTTAAGGCTATGTCTGCCAAGTAAAATTTTTTGAGTGATGAAATTTTTATAAATGTACTCACAACGGTACTTCTTTAACAAATGGTTATACATGGTTTCAAGAGCTTGTTTTCGGCTTTCCTCTTTCCCGATTGGCAAAACCCCCTGAAGCCTCTCAATTTTTTTATCAATATAGGGACTATAACCTTTATCAAGTACATTCTTGAAATGCGAGTTGGAAAAGACGCCTGAGATCGACATGCTTACATCAGTACTATTTTGATAACTGTGGCCCATGCTAAGATTAAGTCTGTATTTTTCTTAAAAGTAAGGAAAATTTTTCAGTGTTACATTGCTCAAACGCATCCAGCTTCTTCTCCGTCCAGGAACCACCACAAGCTTTCTCTTTCTCCATAATGTTTCAGGGTTTTGGGTAAAAGGTTACCTGCATATTATTAACAAACCCTAACTTGCTGTTTCAGAACATATTTTGTACATATTATTAATCATTAATAAACTAAATTTTTATGAAAAGACAAATCACTTCTACAAAAAAAGAAGATGGCGTAATTACGGCAATTTGCAACAGCACTAAATGGTGGTCCCCGGTAAGCACTTCACAGGCAATTCGTGAAATCGAAAATAAAACATATAGATACTATGTAAGAATCGGTTTCGATGAAGTGGATATCCATGTAGTTAATGGTGCAAATGGTAAATATTTGCGTACTGATCGGGATAAGACTGAAAGGAATAATCTTTTGGAATTGCCGGATTGTTAGATTTTTTGTCTAAACTTAAACTATAAATATCATCCAACATGGAAATCAAAGAATTCATTAAAGAAACCTTGGTTGAAGTCCAACAGGGAGTACAAGAAGCCATTAACTCTTGTAAAGAATCAAATACGAATGGTGTTATCAATCCGGTATGGGGATCCGCAAATGATGTAAACAGTACTCATATCAAAGATGTTAAATTTGACATTGCTGTTACAGTATCAGATAAGGCTTCAGATAACTATAAAGGAGGTATTAAAGTGATGGGAATTGATATTGGGGGTGGTCGTGTGAAGGATGAAGAAACTGGGCACGTAAGTCGTATCCAATTTTCAATTCCGTTAGTTCCACCTGTAACTACAGTGAGTGAAAAAGAGTTATCTTCATCGAGTTAATGCATCTTCCGCAACTTCAGTCTCCTCAATCAATCCCTATATAAACTCATATTTAAAAGTTTCAAAACTCACTCGGCACCTCCCAATTGGATGCCCGGCACCAAATCCAGCTTAATAATACTCTCATTCACATATTCCAGGTTTTCGTGGACGGTGAGGACTTCCTGGCAGTCCCAGAGTTTTTCTTTATCCTGCAGGTCGGTGACTTCTATGGCATGTTCTCTGATTCTCTCGATTTGATTCTTTGTCGTATACGGCAACCACACCCTGAACAGCGGGATTGTTGAGTGATTTCAAAAGGTTGACGATCTGGCCTTTTTTATAAAGTGGAACTAAAGAGTTAAAGAATTATTCTTTTTAATTCATTTTTAAGCGGCCAATCATAGATAACAATTTCTTTGGCTACTTCTGACGGTACTACAGATTTCCATGTAGATTTATAGCCTTCATTCGGATGCCTTGTGATTGACATTTCATTAATAAATACCATACCATCCTTAACTTTCCATAATTGGCCACCGGTGTCATAAACGGTGTTGAAAAAACTTAATTGGGATATAGAAGTCTTTACTTCAATGTATCGTATCTTATCAACATTCAATGTATATAAATCAATCATGTTATATAATCTCGTTTAAATTTTGCGCATTTGATTTTTCTCGAATCTCTTACCGGAGAGTGAAATATGAAAGGTGTTACACATATTTATTACATGTCCAGTGAGAATTTATTAAATCCTCATCTCACTTACAGAAATTTCATAAAACCCGTGCATTAAGGAATTCTAATCATTGTGAATCAAAGTACATCCCCTCCACGACCTCAATCCCCTCCTCAATTAAGCAATATACTCATATTCGATCTGGTCTATCTTGGCTTTTAGTTCAGTTAGTTCTCACCAAATTGGAGTGTTAAAGGGAATAATATTTATTAAATCTTGTTAGGTAGTTCAGGTTTTACATCTTTAATTCCAGCCATCAGTAGTATCATTTGCTGGTAAAATTTAATCATAATCCTCAGATCTAAATAGGTATCAGAAGCACGATTATCAGAATAGACGTCATCTTCTTTTATCAACCAGTCGGGGTGTGCATTTCGATGTCTCATTCTTTCAAATGCTTTTATGACTTCTTTTCTTACTACTCTCCATTTTTTGCCATCTGAGTATTGAGGTATAAATTCATTTTTTAGGTAATAAGAAACATCAAATTTACTTTTACCTTCTTCTAAAAAAGGGACACCGTATATTGTCCTTAATGCTGCCTCAAGAATGGTTGCTGTTAATAATTCTTGTGATGTTCTGCTTATTTGGTTTTCCGCTTCAACTAATTGCGATAAGATTAATTTGCCAACATAAGACTCGGTGTACTTTTCTGTACTTATGTAACCAAATGTAAAAAATTCACTTAGGTTCACCAGCAGTTCAGAATTAAAGTTTTTGAAGCTTTGCAAGGCCTGATAATTTTTCAATCTTTTTACATCAGAAATTTTAAAAACTTCAATCACCGTACTGTTTTCACAGTCAACTTCTGACCTTAATCGTTGTACGGTTTCTCCTAAAATAAATGTTAAAGCTGTTTGAAGCCCACAAGGAAATTTTAGTGCAAATTGCTGTGAATATTTTTCTTTACTAATCTTGAATGTAACCCTTAGATATTCCTTTCTTTCTTTCCGGACTCTAATTTGTAAGTGTTGATTTTCATAATAAATACCTCCCGCTTCCGAACATCTTTCTACCTCTGTATCTCCATGCTTTGTTATTCTTTTTAAAGTGTCTGGAAAGTTATAATTCGAATTTGTAATTCGATATAAGGCACCACCTGTCCAATATTCACCATCGGCCACAAAAATATCTTCGAAAAAAAGTAACCTGTTACATTTTAATTGCAATACACGGTCTATTTCAAAGCTTAATGTATTTATAATATTTATAGAGGGAACTATTGCCCTTTTATAACCATCAAGCATTAAGTTTACATCAGTCCTATCACGATCCTTAATGATTTTGTAACCACCAAACTTTTTGTTTTTTGATGGTTTATATTGGTCATTTTCAACAAAGAGCTTTAGTTCGAAGCCATTATCAGGATGCCACTCCATAAAGCCATGACCATCAAACATATAGCCATCATGCTTTAGCTTTAACCCCTTTATAACAAAATCTTGCTTTCCGAAATAATTCATGCTTTATTGTTCTATATTCCCCTCCACAACCCCAATCTCCTCCTCACTCAACCCATACAACTCATACACCAACCGGTCAATCTCAGCTTCCAGTTTGCTGGTGTCAGCTTCGGGATTTTGTTTTTTATCTTCTAAAACTTTTGAAACCAATGAAGTTATAGAATTCTCTACTTCCGGCTTACCAGTTGCTATTGGCAGACGTACCAAATGACTTTTCTTAACTTGGGCTAATGCCTCGCCTTTTTCCGGATTTAAAATTGAATAAATAAAATCAATCAATTTCGAATTTAGGATCCCCAAACAAAACTTTAAGTTAATTGAGTTCTTTAACAAAATTATATGCAAATTATCTCTACAAATAATATCCTTACCAATTAAAGTAGCAATAATTCCATCTCCGGTTTGTCTTACGACTATTTTCTTATCAGCTTCAAAAATCTTGGAATTCCTTGGAGCCGCAAGCCACTCTCCATATTTAATCCAATAATTAGAGTCCCACAAATTTTCATATCGTTGTATCAAACTTCCACGTAATAATGGTTGCCAATTATTATCTGGTTTCTCTCCTTTTTTAACAAAAGGTTTAGACTTCATTATTTCTTTAGTTTGGGGTGGTTTACCTTTTCCTCTCTCGAACGGTTTTACACCATTAAAAACATTACAGTAATAATCTAAAGTTTTATTTTCTTTTATGATCCGATCATAAATTTCCCGAACATTATTAGTTATTTCAATATTTATTAAATCACCATCTTTTGATAAACTTTCATTTTTTACGAAATGTGAATAAACAATTTCTACACCAACTCTTTCGAATATTTCACAAATTCCTGTGTTTATTCCTTTTTCAAAAATAATACAATGCGTATCAACTACTGCTTCATCAAATACTTGTTCAGTTAATAAAATCTTTTTCCATATATATCTGTTTACAAGAAACTTTCTTAACGGTCCAAATGAAAATGATTGTAGCCATGTATTTGGAGTTATAAATGAAAGCATCCCTTTATCTCTTAGCAAATGCCAAGATCTTTCATAAAAAAGACAATAAATATCACCAGTCTTGAAGTATGTTTCATACTTTAAATTCGAATATATATCACCCAATTCCCCTTTATTTTTTTGTAACTGTATATAAGGCGGATTCCCAATCACCACATCAAACCCGGTAAACTCCCCATCATCGTCCAGCACTTCGGGGAATTCAAACCTCCACTCAAACGCCTGGTTGTAAAACGTGCCGCTTTCTTCCCCGGCCTTTTCCACTTCCAGCTTTTTCAGCTTTTTCTTCTGCTTCTCAATATCCTCTTTGCTGAACTTCACCTCGCCAAAAAGGTCGTCGCTCTGCATAATCTCCATCCGTCCCCGCGCTTTGGAGAGTTTCTGGTTAATCGGACGGAGGTTGGTGAGTGTGGTGGTGTATTCATCTTTAATGTTGTCAATCAGCTTCTGCAGGTCGGCTTTTTCGTTGCGGTCGCCCGTCTGCTTATAGGAGCGTACCGCCTCTTTGTAATCTTCCAGCGAGTGGTTGCTGTTTTTAAAAACGGTGCTTAAATCGCTGTCCAGCTCAAACCGGCTCACCAGCGAGTTGCCCTGTTTGATGTTGATATCGATGTTGGGGAGGACTTCGAGGTGCCCGCCGCCCTCACCAGTCCTTTCTCTCCCTGGTAGAGAGTTAGAGAGAGGGCTCTGCGGTGTGACGGAATAGTACGCACGCTTCAACAACTCAATCCACAACCTCAGCCGGCAGATCTTCACCGAGTTTGGGTTTATGTCCACGCCAAACAGGCAGTTTTCAATCAGGTGTTTCTTTTCACGGAACAGGGTTTTCTGGATGCGCTGTTTGTCAGGGGCAATTTTGCGGCTTTTCAGCCTGGTGCCGCTCCAGGTGTGGCTGACGTCATACTCGAACAGCTCTTCACCCTGGCTGACGATCAGTTCGTCGTTCTCCACTTCTACCGTCACATCCCGCAGCACTTTTCCTTCTTCGTCACATAAAATACCCAGTTCGCTTTTAATCGCCAGCAGTTCATTCAGGCAGCTCACCAAAAAGTGGCCAGACCCCACAGCGGGGTCACAAATAGTGATGGAGTTGATGAGTTTATTGGCTTCGGCGATGGAAATATCGCGGCCGATGCGGTTGTAGATTTCCGTGAAGGTTAGCTCAGCGATGGCTTCCTGTCCTTTTTCGCCCTCACCCCCGTCCCCAATCACGCGGGAGAGGGGTGCAGGGGAGAGGGCCGAAGAGGCAATACGCTTCAATACTGTCTCAACATCCCCCATAACCTCCTCATTCGAAAAGCGAATAACCCGCACGCCGATATCGTTTAAAAACTGCTCTCTTTCTTCATCGGAAGCTCTCTGATCTTCCGTGTTGTGGTACGCACCGTCCAGTTCAACCGCCAATTTCTTTTCATGGCAGTAAAAGTCGAGAATAAAGCCCTCTTCAATCGGGTGTTGACGCCTGAATTTTAATCCTTGTAACTGTTTTTTGCGAAGCAGCTGCCACATCAGTTCTTCGGCATCGGTCTGGTTTTTACGTAAATGACGTGCGTTTGCGAGGAGGGATTCAGGGAGTTTCTTCAAGGGTTCAGAGGCCGACATGCCGCGTTCATCGCCTTTTTCTGCCCTCTCCCCAACCCCTCTCCCGCGGGTGAGGGGCGAAGGGGAGAGGGCAGAAAAGGCTTCTACAAACTTATCCACCACCGCCTTCCTCAACGTCTCCCGCGCCATATATTCGGTTATAAAGCCAGGCGTGTAGAACGAGCCATCTTTGTAGCCGTTGATTTTTTCAAAGATCAGCCCGAGTACCGAGGCGTTAATCAGGCTCTTGCTCTCATCGCGAATCTCTTCGGATCCTTCAGCGGAGAAATCGTACGCTTCCAGGAACCGGAACAGGTAATCGAGCGTGTTCACTGTTTTGCCGCGGGTGTCGGTCAGCACACTTTTGCTGTACACAGGCATTTCCGCGTGATCGTCCAGCCCGGATATGCGTGTGGTTTGGTGTTCCAGTGAGGAGACATCAAACAGAGAGCTGTTCAGAAACGGAATATGGCCGAACTTTTCGTTGACGTCCGCCGATCGGTCGTTCTCTTTCCGCGCCAAAACCTGGAAAAAGAGTTTATTGAGTTCATCAAGACCGTCAATGGTGCCGTAATTCAGGAATTTAAAGCGGTTGTCTTTCCGGTGGTAACGGTAGAGCTGCGCTTCCAGCAGTTTCAGAAACAGAACGCGGTTCATCCAGGTGATTCCCAGCTCTATTGCCACGCTGAAGAGCTGTTCGTCGCGGTTGGCTCCGTAACTGCTTCGTGCATTTTTTAACGTTGAGAGGTGGTCTTCGGAATCCAGAATGCGAATGGTGTTTTCGATGATCGAACCGCTGTGCCGGTTATCTTCACCTGCACGCTGTATATAGCGGGTACTCCCTTGTTTAGTCTCTTCGAGGCCAAGAATGTAAAGTAACTCACGGTAGAACTCTTTGTTCAGGCTGTTGCTGTCGTTGGAAAAAGGCTCTTTGAGCAAGTGAATCGGTGAAAAAAACTTGTAGAGAGAAATAAGCCGCTTTTCATAATCGCTTCCCTCTTTCCCTTTCAACAGTTTGGCCACCGGCTTCAGCGGCAGGCTTACGCCGCTGATGGTTGCATCACTCTCACTGATGAAGGATGCGATTTCGTTATACATAAAGTCGGTATTGGAGGAGACCTTTCGGTTCTCTTTCCACTCTTTGTAGGCTTTTCGAAGCGTCGATGGCCGGTAAAAGCAGCGCTCGAACTCCTGGGCATCGAAGATGTACCAATGGGTCATGTCGGTAATGATGACGTGTTTCAGGTCATCGTTCCCCTGGTCAATCCGCTGTTCCAGGTAATAGAGCACCGCTTCGTGCAGAGCCTTGCGGTTCAGCCGCTCTTTGGAGATCATCTCGGATTTGTTGGAAGGACGTTTCACCTCCATCATCACCCCGAGCGGATCTTTGGTCTTGCTGCCGGTATATATGGCCAGGTCGATATTGCTGCTGGTGTTGATCTTGTAATCACCAAACCCAATCGATTTAAAAAATGGCGGCAGCAGATTTTTGAAATGCTCTTCGCGCTCTTCCGCTTTCTCCGATTGTTCTATGCCACTTAGCAGTTTTCCCAGTGCTTCTTTAAAGGCCTCAAATTTCTTTCGCTCAATCGGCTCTTTCAGAAAAGCTTTGTTGATGGTGTTGCGTACGGTCCTGGCCTCAAATTTCATGCTATTTTACACATCTGAATTTAACGTAGTCTCTGTCCAAACGATATTCAGATAAAATAACAGATTGTGCGGAAAAGCAAAGTGCAGTATAAAGAGTTTTTCAGGGGTATTATAATTACTGATTCCATTAAAAATCAAATCAGTTACTCTTTAGATGAATCGAAACCGGTATTATCACAGCCGGGTGGATAGGTGTAGAAAATACAGAACTCCAGGAATGCAAAGGCATTTGAATATTGTTTGACAGGCAGTAACAGAATTAAACAAATACATTGATGCCAGAAAGAATAGCAGTAATAACAGGTGCAAACTCCGGAATTGGAAAAATAACCGCCCAAGAACTTGCCCGTCAGGGCTATCATGTTGTGATGGTGTGCCGAAATCCGGAGAAAGCGGAATGTGCAAAAAAAGAGATTATTGAAGAGAGTGATAACCAGCAGGTTGATGTTGTTTTATGCGATCTTTCCTCGATGGCTGAGATCACCAAAAAAGCTGAGTATATCAGGAATACGTACTCAAAAATTGACCTGCTCGTGAATAATGCGGGATTACTTCCTGATAGTGTACGAGAGGAGACCTCCGAGGGATTAGAATACACATTTGCCGTAAACCATCTTGCCTATTTTCTGCTGACAAGAGAATTACTCCCTCTTCTTGAAAATGCAGATAGTGCGCGAATCATAAATGTAGCTTCTGAAGCTCATAAATCGGGCACTTTCAATCCTGATGACATTCAGCTGGAGCAGAGCTACAGCACCATGAAAGCGTACGGAAATTCCAAGCTGTTTAACATCATGTTTACGCGACAGCTGGCAAAGAACCTGAAGGATCAATCAATAACTACCTACAGCCTGCACCCGGGTGTTGTTAATACCAACTTTGCTTCGGAGAGCGATTCATTTTTCGCCAAGCTTTTTAACATTGGCCGGTTTTTTATGATTAGCCCGGAAAAGGGTGCCGAAACAACTATTTACCTTTGCACCGAACCGGGAATTGAATCTCTGAATGGTGAGTATTTCATCAAGTCAAAGTCCAAAAAGCCGTCGGCGATTGCCAGGGACGATAATGCCTGCAAGAAGCTGTGGGAATTGAGTGAAAATATTTTAGACCAGGTTCTTGAAACGGAATCCATGCCAGTATGAAAAAGCCGATCGGTTAGAACGTTACAATTAAACTGATGAGTACCTGGTTAACGGGTTAAATCGGCTTCTTACACCACATTGAGCCCCTAATCTTGCCCAAAAGCGGGGGCAACGCTATTTCAGAAGTGACAGGCTCTATAATCCCCTCTTTGAGAGGGGAAAAGCGTAAACGAAACGGCGAAACCGGGTGAGTTTAGCGAGGGGTGTGTTCCATAGCTTTGATCGTGAACCGTATTCGTTTCAGGTTCCTTGCCCATGCAAACACACCCCTGATTTTTGAAAGACTCGCTTCGCGATCTTACTCAAATCTGTCCCCTCTCAAGAGGGGATTTACGGGAGAGTTTGTAAACGCAAATATCGTTGATTAAAGCCCAAATACACACTATTTGTAAAACTGTCACTGGTAGCCCCTCATCTTGCCCAAAAGCAGGGCAACACTATTTCAAAAGGTGACAGCACCCACTTTCACAAGAAGTTTTTATTTCGATTTTTTCCGACCCACCCCAAACCCCTCCCTCCGGCGAACCACACGCCGCAAGGAGGGGCTTTTGAACCTATCGATTTACCCAAAAAAACTGCAAAACGTCACCCCTTCCATGTGCCGTTTGTTTGCGGCATAGGGAAGGGGGCGGGGGATGGGTCCGAGTGGATAGGGCTAAAACAATCTCTCCCCGGTAGCGTAATCAGGAACGATTGGGTCGAATAATGTCGAGAGGCTATTTCACAAAACCGATCTCAATTTTATTCCTTCGTTGCCACTCAGTCCCTGCAATCGAACTGACAGTTATTTTATCTGCTAAACACGTACACTTATGGCACAGTTTAAATTGCTTAATACAACTGTCGTATTATTTGAAAAAATATGGGAGAGTCATCAGACGAGTCGATCAGAGATCATCCCAATCATTTAAATTGTCTGATTTTTCGAAAAACTCGTCAGATGACTTAGCCGTCATTTTAGATTCACCGCAGGTGAGGAAAAAATGTCGCAGAAATACAATCCAGACAGCTCATAAAGGTTGGTCAATCAAGAAATCTAAATTATGTATGAGAAATCCGGTTTAACCCACTGTCACTGGTTTCCAGAGTCAGTTTCACTCATCCCCAAAGTTCGGGCTGCGGGGGGTGAACACCGGAATCATCGTAACGGAGGGGGTGTATGCGGTCTTCAGCCAGAAGAAGAGGGCCATCAAGGTCGGTGACGGTGGCTCCCTGTGCGACAATGACAGCAGGAGCCATTGCCAGGGATGATCCCACCATGCATCCCACCATAATGTCATAGCCTTCTTTGCGGGCGGCATCACGCAGGGCAAGTGCCTCGGTCAATCCTCCGGTTTTATCAAGCTTGATATTGACCATGTCGTAGCGGCCTTTCAGGGCGGGGAGGCTTTTTCGGTCGTGGCACGATTCATCGGCACAGACCGGCAGAGGGCGTTCTATCTCTTCCAGAAGTTCGTCTTCTCCGGCGGGCAGAGGCTGCTCCACCATTGTTACACCCAGCCGCAGCAGGTGAGGGGACAACTCTTTATACACTTCTGCGGTCCAACCCTCATTTGCATCCACAATAATACGCGAATCGGGAGCACCTTCGCGAACAGCTTCAAGGCGCGGCATGTCATCCGGAGTGCCCAGCTTGATTTTCAGCAGGGGACGGTATGCATTTTTTGCGGCAGCTGCTTTCATCCGCTCCGGTGAGTCAAGTGATAGTGTGAATGCAGTGATTTGGGGCTTTGGTTCGGGCAAGCCGGCCAGCTCCCATGCCCGTTTTTTTACTGACTTGGCTTCAAGGTCCCACAAGGCGCAGTCAACTGCGTTTCGTGCTGCCCCGGCAGGGAGCAGCTCCTGAAGGGAGGTACGGTCAAAATCCGGGGGCAGTGAAAGGACCTGGTGCGTTACGCTTTCAATGGTTTCATCGTAGCGGGAGTAGGGAACGCACTCCCCGCATCCTGTGATTCCATTTTTGGTTACGCTGACGGTGATCACTTCGGCATGAGTTCGCGACCCCCGTGCGATGGTAAAAACCTCTGAGAGTGCAAAGGATTCTGTTCGTATATCAGTCTGAAAGCGGCTCATTCAAAGGTTTCAAGTGCATCTACCAGGCGGGCGGCTCCGTGGCGATAGGGATCTACCGTGGGCAGGCCCATACGGGATTCAACTTCATTCAGATAATCTTCAGCTTCCTCATCGGAAAGGGCTGCAGTGTTGACCGAAATGCCAACAACGCGGCAGTCTGGGTTCACCATTTGTGCGGTCTGAAGTGACAGATCACGCAGGGCTTCGAGTGTTGGTAATTTAAATCCGGGGATACCGCGCATGTGTTCCCGGGTAGGTTCATGGCTGAGAATGAGTGCATCAGGCTGGCCTCCATGTATGAGAGCAAGGGTCACGCCCGAAAAAGAGATATGGAACAGTGATCCCTGGCCTTCAATCAGGTCCCAGTGGTCGGGATCGTTATCCGGGGTGAGCCACTCAACTGCACCTGCCATAAAATCGGCAGGAATGGCATCCAGCGGAATTCCCCCGCCGGTGATGAGGATTCCGGTTTGTCCGGTGGCGCGGAATGTGGCATTCATCTCGCGTGCATGCATCTCTTTTTCCATTGCCAGGGCAGTGTACATTTTCCCGACCGAGCAGTCGGTGCCTACGGCGAGGCATCGTTTACCGGAACGACGCTCACCGGTTGCAATAGGGAATTCGTGTTGGGGCACGCGTACATCGAACAGTTCACGGCTGTGTTTGTCAGCAGTAAAGGAAAGCAGATGATCGTTTCGTAATAGTTTGTGCAGGCCAGAGGCAAGGTCAAAACCCTGCTCAAGTGCCTGAAGCATCATCTCCTTCCAGGTTTCGGAGATAACCCCTCCGCGGTTGGCCACGCCAATCACCATGGTTTGGGCGCCGGCATCACGGGCTTCTTCAAGTGTCATGTCGGGAAGGCCAAGATCTGCATTGCATCCGTTTAGGCGAAGCTGACCCACGGAGTATTCGGGCCGCCAGTCGCGTATGCCTTTAGCCACTTTCACGGCAAGCTGGTCGGGGGCATCCCCGAGAAAAAGTAAATAGGGTGTTTTAATCATAGGTGGTTATAAACTCAAAAATAGTGTATCTGACAGCCTCCAAAAATAGGAAGAATAGAGATAAATTACTTGATAATTGGAGAAGGCATTACGAATAAAAGCGGCTCTGTCTCACTGTGATATTCGATTATGTGCCGGCGTTCTATTGTCGGGGCCGAGGGATACAGCAATTAGAGGTTCTGCCGGAAACTTTGTGGGTAAATAGATAAGGTCGATTTGTTCTGCGGCCTGGCAGGGTGATCGGTATATTTCCGGGTTCCTGTCCGGTGGGATCGCTATGCGAAATGAGCCACAATGGTTTACATAAATTTAATGACAGTGCTGATGAGCTTCAGACCAGACTGTGCCGGGAGGGCAATCTGGCTGTGAGCTGCCGAAAACATAGGTGCTGAACAACCACAAGCCGAAGACAAAAAGAATTACGAGGCCAGCAATACCAAACCAAGAGCTCCTTTTTTGGTTGTCATTGTGCTGGCAGCAGTTTTTGTACTTGTTGCCACTGCCGCAGTGGCACGGGTCATTTCTTTTGGGTTTCTCAGCCATTCGATCAGGTCTTTTTAATGATTAAAATTAAAATAGTCATTCAATTCTTATTTATCCTGAGAAAAACCAGAAATAAATTATTTCGATGATATCAAATAAATAGTTCAAACATTATCCGGTTTTCCAGAATTGATAAATCCTTTACAATCGAAAAAAGTTGCCCGGTCTGGTTGTTGGTGTTTTAATGTTAAAATTCCGGTTCCTGCAGAATGAAAAATAGTGTGAAATTCGTACAGTTGGAGTTTTTTTGATAGCTTCTTTTCTTTCATATTGCAGTAAATATTAATTTTGTTTCCATATAAAAAAATATTTAAAATATTCTTTTCGTTCATTTTTATAAATTATTATTGAGGCGTATGAATTATTTCTGATGATATTGATATTGTATTATTGAAAATAAATAATGTATTATAACGTATATAAAAGAATCATTTTACTGAATTAGTAACGGCTGGTTGTTTTTTTATTATTTATAGATTTTGTGACTGATGTACTCTCTGGATTTATTGGAAATATTGGCTTTTGATTGGTTTTAAGCGTTAAAATCGTGTTAAATAAGATGATTTTTAAGTTTTATTTTTTTGAGAATTAGGCAAGGGAAAACAGTAGTTTATTGATCAAGAGTAAGAGTGAAATGCGGGAATTTAAACCTGTATTTAATTTTATTACTTGACTTATACTTTTTGAATCATATCTTATAAAGGAATGAATCGATAGGTGCTTTTCTGTCAAAAGATATTTCTCTGATATTTAAAAATTCCTGTCAATCCAAAACCTGAATGAAGTGCAATTAAATATAAATTTATTTGCATTTACAGTTGTTAATTTCTTAGATAAATGCCGTCGGTAAATAAGCTTCACGATCTTAAAGGAGTAGAATTTTCGTCATCGAAGGATGAGCGAATTTCACGTGAAAATATGTGGGTTGAGGGTATCAATCGGGGAGATGGAAAAGCATTTGAAGCAATGTACAGACATTATTACCCTCGGCTGGGGCAATTTTTTATGAGATTTGTGCAATCGCAGAAAATTGCAGAAGATCTCACTCAGAACCTGTTTTACATTATTTGGGAAAAACGCGAAAATCTCGAGCCAAGAGGAACACTTCGGGCCTACCTGTACACTTCCGCCAGAAACCATGCTCTTAATTATCTCGATAAACATAAGAACAGACATCATGTGAGCCTTGACAATCACTTGAAATTACATGGCCGGGAGAATAAATCCGAAGAATCTATTGAGTACAAGGAATTCAGCCGCGCAGTAAAAATTGCGGTTAGTCAGCTTCCGGATCGCAGAAGGCAGATCTTTCTGCTTCACCGTGAAGATAAATTAACATACAAGGAGATCGCTGATACACTTGATATTTCCATTAAAACAGTGGAAACGCAAATGAGCCGTTCTTTGAAGTTTCTCGGAGAAAAGCTCGCCGAGTTTCGAATCAAATAATTTTACAGACGGTTCAGACCGGGATTTTTGTTTATCGGTTTTTAGACAGCCACTCATCTCTTAAAAATTTCTCAGAAACCGATATTTTCTTTTCAGTTCAACCCTTTCCATGTCAATTTAATTTGTATCAAAATAGTTCTGATGAAATCATTCAGGTCAGTCTTTTAAAGCTTCTAATTTTCATCAGTTTATTGTCCATTCCCTCGTAAAATAACCACTGCTTTTCCATCTTTTCTTAAAAAATAAAAATTTTTTTGTGGGGGTAAACCGGCTTTTTGCTGTATAGACCTTTACAAGACAAAATGAAGGCCGCATTTGACTGACATAGCAGCCATTATTAACCAGATTTTTTGAAAAGTAAAGCTGAATGAATAACGAGTATATAAACTGGGATGCCCTTGTGAATTATATAACCGGGCACAGTTCACAAGAGGAAGAAGAGATGATTCAAGAATGGATCAATATGGATCCTAAGCACCGGGATTTTATAGAATTTTTGGAAAGAATCTGGCAGTCATCGGCCGAGGAGAAGCATGAGTGGGATGTGGATACTGCCTGGTCACGGTTCAATGAAGATTATAACCTGCCTTTTGAAGCCAAAGATGATAATGACAAAATTTCAGGTGAAAAAACAAAGCAGAAATCAACCCTGAGAATGCCTTTGCGACGAAAACGAAATTGGCAAAGCTGGGTTGCCGTAGCTGCCTCGGTTCTTGTGATTTTTTCAGCCTTCTTTGCCTGGAATGAAATCTATTCTGCCGAAGAATTTGTTGTTGAAGAGATTCCGGAAAGAGTCATAGAAACACAGTATGGGCAGCGAACTTATCTGAATTTAAATGATGGCAGCAGCATTATACTCAATGCCGGAAGTACAATCAGGCTTCCAGAATATTTTCATGAAGATGCACCCCGGGAAGTCTACCTGTCTGGTGAAGCATTTTTTGAAGTTGAACATGACCCCGATCGGCCGTTTGTTGTCTATACAGAGGGTTCGGCTACAAAAGTTTTAGGAACGAAATTTCAGGTGAGCTCATATCCTGAAAATGCCAATGTCGAAGTAGTGGTATCCGACGGCAAAATTGGCCTTCAGAACCGCGATTCGGGGGAAAGCGGTGTACCTGTTACAAGAAATCAGCTCGGTGTATTAGCTGAAGACGGATCTGTAACAGTAACAGCGATTACCAACCTGTCTCCCTTTTTAGGCTGGACGGAAGGAAATCTGGTTTTTTACCAAACTCCTCTGAAAGAAACCTTGCAAAAACTTGAAAGATGGTACAATATCGAAACGGATATTGATACTACCCTGACCAAAACAGAAGATCAGGAACTGACTGCAACATTCAGCGAAAACCAAACGATGGATGAAGTTCTTGAAGCCATTTCTATTGCCCTGAATCTCGAATACAGAAAATCAGATAGAGATAGGCATGTTTTTTTTACTAACAATCAATCCCAAAGGTGAAAGTATGCACACGAGTACATATAAGCATTTGATAGTATTTGATAAAGCCATCCGTACAGGATGTTTTGGATTATTTATTGTCCTGTTTTTTTCAATCAGTTTATCAGGACAAAACCTGGCACAGACTGAGATTAATACCGATTATCATTTTCCTTTAAGCTGGTTTGCCCAGGAGTCGGAAGAATCGGTGTATATGAAGAAAATTGATGTTTCTATTAATGAAATGAAACTGGCAGAAGCATTTGAAGAAATTGCCAGTTTGGGAAACATCCGTTTAACCTACAATGAAAAACTGCTGCCCGATGAAACAATTTCACTGAATCTTTACGATGTTACTATTATCGAGGCTTTTTACGCCTTGCTTGATGGAACAGGTTTTGAGGTACTCGCATCACCCCGGGGACAGGTTGTTTTTAAAACACTGGAGGAAATGGCTGATTTTGAAGAAGATAATATCACCGTTTCCGGAACTGTACGAGATTCAGAAACCGGTGAAACCATGCCCGGTGTTAATATAGCCATCGAAGGAACGACCATAGGAACGGCCACCGACCAGGATGGACAATACAGTCTCGAAATTCCTGATGAAAGTGCTGTTCTCATTTTTTCGTATGTGGGTTATGGAACACAGCAGATTGAGGTGGACGGCCAAAGTGTTATTAATGTAAGCATGGAACAGGATCTCGGCAGAATGGACGAGATGGTAGTAATTGGTTACAGTGCAGTTAAGAAGAGCTCGCTGACGGCCGCTATTTCAAAAATTGAAAATGAAACGCTTGATCAAATGCCTGTTGGCCGTCCGGAATCTGCCCTGGTAGGGCGTATGGCCGGTGTTAACATTGCTCAAACAAGAAGCCGTCCTGGAGACGGGCCAACCATTACCATCAGAGGGCCCGGTTCCATCTCGGCAAGCAATGACCCGCTGATTGTGATCGACGGATTTCCCGGTGGTAGTTTTGATGATATCAACATGAATGATGTGGAATCTGTTGAGGTGCTTAAAGATGCATCTTCCGCTGCCATTTATGGTTCCAGGGGTTCCGGAGGTGTGATTATTGTGACAACCAGGCAGGGACGAACCGGCGATGAACCACGGTTTAGTTTCAATTCCTATTATGGGATCGCTACTCCAATGGTACATGGTGTTGACGCCTGGATACCCGGCGGACAGGAGTTTTTCGAATATACGGCACGGTATGTTAACCGCGATTTCTTTTACCAGGGTGGGGATACGTCTCTTCCGCTTAACAGCCCGGATCGTCCGGCTCAATACCGGGTAGGGGCTGCTGAGGAAGCTCTCTCGACCGGTAATTACAACTGGGAAGACATTATCATGAACTCTGCTCCAATTCAGAACTATAATCTTTCTGTTGCCGGTGGTACCGATAATACCAATTATTACCTCTCCGGCACCTATCGCACTGAAGATGGAACCGTTCCGAACTCATGGGCCGATCAGTATGCTGTACGCGCCAATTTCAACGTGAATGTAAGTGAGCGGATGAGAGCCGGAATCATGCTGAACCCGAGCTACAATCAGCGAAGATTGTACGGAGGCGGACTGCAAAACCAGATCAAGATGCCCCCGTTTCTTTCACCGGAACGCCAGGAAGATGGAAGTTACTTAAAACCGCTTGATTATTGGGGAACCACCGTTTCTGCAGGCGTGAACCCGCTGGCACATTTTGAGGGAAATCACATCTATCAGAATCGATTTAACAATAATGGTGAGATGTTCTTATCAGCGATTTTGCTGGAGAATCTGGAATTCCGAACCTCTGTAGGAGCCAACGTAACATTTATCAACAATGAAAACTTCACAGAGGCGAGAGGTACAGGTTTGAACCGTCCGGCGGGAAGTGAATTTCGCGGACGAACGATTAACCTTATCAATGAAAACATCCTGAATTATCAGACTACATTCAGCCAGGTACATAACTTTGCAGGATTGTTGGGTGCTTCATTTCAGCACAGCGGTACATGGAATGCAAATATGGCAGCTATACCTGGTGAATTTGCAAACGAAACCATTCGTACACTCAATAATGCAATTATCAATCCCGGTGCAACAAGCTCTACAAAAACACAGTGGGGGCTGGCATCCTATTTTGCCAGAGTAAATTATGATTATGATGAACGTTATTTGCTCTCGGCATCTTTCCGGACAGATGGAAGTTCCCGGTTTGGACCGAATAATCGATGGGGGTATTTCCCGTCTGCATCAGCTGCCTGGAGAATATCGCAGGAAAGATTTATGGATGATTTCCAGAGCATCAGTGAGTTAAAAATACGTGCAAGTTATGGTGTGACGGGAAATTTTAATATCGGCGACTTCGGATATCTCGGAACTATCGGGGATGCAGCCTATGCACCAGATGGACAATTAAGAATTGGCCAGGCTCAGCAAAGTTTCGGTAATCCCGAACTGAAGTGGGAAAGAACCCGAAGTTACGATATCGGTTTAGATATAAGCCTTTTTGATCACAGGTTAAGTTTTGTGATAGATTATTATGACAAAACGACCATGGACCTCCTATATAATGTAAGTACGCCGGCCACTACCGGTTTTACCAACTCCCTTACAAACATCGGTGACATTAACAACCGCGGTTTTGAGCTGGAAGTAAGCACCATAAATGTAAACCGCTCTGACTTTTTCTGGACAACATCGTTTAATTATACGCTGAACAGAAATAAGGTAGTTCGTCTGGGAGGCGGTGTAGAAGAAGTAATCAATACACACTTCCGCGGTATGGGATGGATTCTACGTGAAGGCGAGCCGATGTTTTCTTACTACGGCCACCGCCAGATTGGTGTCATTCAAACCGAAGAACAACTGAATGAAGTGGCAACCATGCCGGGTCAGCCAGTTGGAACGGTGATGATGGAAGATTTAAACGGAGATGGAGTGATCGATGCTGCCGACCGTGAAATCCTGGGCAATTTTATGCCAGATTACACTTTCGGGTTTGTGAATGAAGTGAACTGGAGAAATTTTGACCTCAGTATTGTTATGCAAGCTTCACTTGGCGGGAAGATGTACAATCTGGAAAACCTGTTTTATCAGGGTGCAACCGTGAGTGCATTTCTGCGTCCGATTACGGAAGGCCAGTGGTGGTCGGTCGATGAACCCGGAGACGGACACCACCCGGCTGCATCACTCGCGGCACAAAATTTTGTAGGGCCTTCCAGCTATTTTCTTGAAGATGCCTCTTTCCTGGCTGTACGAAATATCAACTTTGGATACTCTATGCCATCTTCGGTATTGCAGCCACTTGGCGTACGGGATTTGCGATTGTATATGTCAGTTAGCAATCCGTTCATGTTCACACGGAGCGATTTCCACGGCTATAACCCTGAAGGTTATACCTCAGCGGGAATCAGTGGTATTGGCAGTATGCCCGGTTTGAATCAAGGTTCAGAACCTATCAACCGAACCATTGCGATCGGTATCAACATGAACTTCTAATCAAATTCTTAAACGTTTAACCGGACAAGCCATGAAAAAGAGCATATTTATTTTATTGATTGTACTGATGATGAGCGGCATAACCGCGTGCCACGACAGTGTTACAAACCTTACACCGGAGTCGGTTTTAACCGAGGCCAATTTTTTCCAGAGCAGTGAAGATATGGAGCAGGCTGTAATCGGGGTGTACGCCAATTATCAGACTCGTTACTCCCGGTTCTGGACCATTTTTGAAATGCCCACAGAATCGATTCACATGTCTGCCTACACTTCTCCGGCAGATAACTCAATTAACCAGATCGCATTCAATCCGCAGACCGATATATACCGGGATTTTTGGCAGGCCAGTTATCAGGGTATCTTCCGGGCCAATTCGGTTCTGCACCATATCGATACACCCGATGATCTCGTCCCGGCCCGCCGGACCCAATTGGAGGCAGAAACGCGATTTATGCGAGCCTTGATCTATTTTGACCTGGTGCGTGCTTTCGGAGGTGTACCCGATGTTACAAGCCTTCTTACTATAGAAGAAGCGCGTGATAAACCGAGAGCAAGTGAAGATAGGATCTATGAAATTATTATAGATGATCTTGAGTTTGCACTCAGTAACCTCCCTTCAAAAGGTCAGATTGAAACCGGGAGAGCAACCACAGGTGCTGCTGCCGCACTGTTAGGAAAAGTGCATATTTATCTGGAAGATTATGGTGCTGCCCTTACCTATCTGAACCAGGTGGAGCAGATGGATTACACGCTTCTGGATGATTTTTCTCATATCTATTCCCTGGACCATGAAGACCATGATGAGGGAATTTTTGTGATGAAGTATCTTCAGAATGATGCAGGCCATCCTCTCTCATCCGATTTTATTCCTTACTTTGGAATGGAAGGAGTCAGCGATACTGGGAATGAAGGAGCCGATCTTGGATGGGGGCTTCACAAGATGTTTGATGATGAAGATTCCAGAAAAGGTGCCACAATTACCGAATATTGGCGTGCACCGGGAAGCAGCGATGAGCCGGAGTACAGGCCCTTCATCAGTAAATTTGCAGTACCACACCAGGGGCGGGTATTTCACGGGTCAGGACTTGACCTGCCAGTTCTGCGATTTGCTGATGTAATTTTGTTAAAAGCTGAAGCATTGTATTTTGAGGGTGATCAGAGCGGGGCTCTGGACTATCTGAACAGGATACGTGAAAGAGCGTATGGAAATTCAGATCATAATTATGAACTCTCCGACATTGCCTCTGAAAGCGACTTTATTGATGTGCTGCTCCTGGAAAGAAAACTTGAGTTTGCCCTGGAAAATGAGCGGTGGTTCGACCTTGTAAGAACCGGAAGATTTATCGATGAGCTTTCGCAGATTGAAAGAACTCCGACTTTAACAGTTGATCTGAATGTTCAGCCGCATCATGCTCTGTTTCCAATACCTCAGCATGAGATCAATCAGACTGAAGGAGTATTGGAGCAAAATCCCGGATACTGATGAAATGCAAATAAACATAATCACACTTTTTTCAGCAGGCCAGTAATTTAACCACACTACCTACTATGGATGACAATATAACATATTACTCAAGGCGTCAGTTTTTAAAAAAAAACACCATTCTTGGCGCCGGTGCATTCATGTCGGCGGGATTGGCGCCAACGCTATTGAAAGGCTTTTCAGGCAGCTCGGATACGCCGGCTATTTTAGACGGAACTGCTGTCCGTACAGCCGGGTGGCCGGAGTGGCCGCAATGGCACCCGGAGTATGATGAAGAGCACTTTCTGGATGTAGTCCGAAGCGGTGTGTGGTCGCGTGCCGGTACGGTAACGGAGTTTGAAGAAACATGGGCAGAAACTGTCGGGGCAAAACGTTGCCTGACCACTGTAAACGGCACAAACGCGTTGATCTGTTCCCTCGCCAACCTGGACATCGGCGGGGGAGATGAGGTGATTATCCCCCCTTACACCTTCATCGCATGTCCTCAGGCCGTTCTGATGAATGGCGCTATTCCTATCTTTGTGGACACCGATCCGGAGACGTTTCAGATCGATGTAAACAAAATTGAAGATCAGATTACCGAACGGACCAAAGCGATCATGCCTGTGCATATTGGCGGCAATCCTGCTGATATGATCCGCATCATGGAGATCGCTGAACAACATGATCTCTATGTAGTCGAGGATGCGTGCCAGGCCTGGCTGGCTGAAATTAACAACAAACAGGTGGGCACGTTTGGAGATGCGGGCTGCTACAGTTTTCAGAATAGCAAAAACCTGCCGATTGGCGAAGGCGGCGCTATTGTAAGTGATAACGATGAGTTCATGGACAAGTGCTATTCCTATCACAACTTTGGCAATCCATATGGATCGGTAACCGGAGAACCCGGTTCAGGTACACTCAGGCTGGGTACCAAGCTCCGGCTTACAGAATATCAGGCTGCGATCGGGCTGGCTATGCTTAAAAGATTTGAAGAAGAGACGCAGCTTCGGAATGATAATGCACAGTATCTGACAGAGCAGTTTGAACAGATTCCCGGAATCATTCCACATAAACTGTACGATCATGTGACCCGGTCGGCCTACCACCTCTATCTGTTCCGGTTTAAAAAGGAGGAATTTGAAGGGCTCAACAAACATCAGTTCAGGCAGGCGCTTGTAGCCGAAGGGGTACCAGTATCACCCGGATACGGAAAGCTGAATATAATGCCCTATCTGAACGACGCATTTCATTCGAAGAATTTTCAGCAGATGTATCCTGAAGAGATGCTGGATATAGATCTGTATAATGAAAGGAATCATTGCCCTGAAAACGACCGGCTTTGCGATGAAGAAGCGATGTGGTTTACTCAGAATATTCTCATCAGCGAAAGATCAGACCTGGATGAGATTGTCGAATCGATCAGTAAAATTCAAAAACATGCAGGAGAGATCAAAAAACATCTGGAAGCCTGATTTCTCTCTTGATTAAGATGTTTACCCGTCCGACCCATTCACACTGAAAAAACTTTGTATAACGGTAGATTTTTCACAGAGCACATTAAATGAAAAAGAAGCATTATTCGAGACGTGAGTTTATAAGACAAAATACACTGGCAGGAGCGGGGGCATTTCTTTCAATGGGGCTTGGATCCGCTTTATTTGATGAAAAACGGGAGTTCCGGGATTCGTCGAATGGTGATTTGCCACTCTTTTTTGATGCCTTCACACTAATCGGCCATCGACAGAACAAACATCCGGCTGAACAGTGGAGTTTATCTCATCTTCTTGAGGAGCTGGATCATTGCTCTATATCAGGTGCGCTGGTTGCTCATACGCTCTCTACCCTGTACGATCCGATGTACATAAACCTGGAACTGAGCGAAAAGCTGCAAAGCTATCCCCACCTGTTTGCGATCTGGAATGTAATGCCACATCATTCGGGAGAATTCCCTCCGCCTGAAAAACTTGGTGAATTGATGAAAGAGAATGATGTACGGGCTGTAACCCTGAATCCAGGAGTCAACAGCTGGAACTGGCGGGCTGGTCAGAGCGAAGAACTGATTGGGTGGCTCAGTGAAGAGAAAATTCTTTCAATCTTGACAGCTCCGGCCGTGGGAGGCTGGGATACACTCGGCCAGTTTCTCGAGCGCTACCCCGAACTGCCGGTGTTGCTGCGGAATGCCGCCTGGAGTGAACAGCGCCAGGTGCTCCCGCTGCTCGAGAAGCACAGCAATCTGCATCTGACATTCAATCGGTTTCAGATCAATGAAGGCCCGGAAGACCTGTTGGAACGCGGTTTTGGGGATCAGCTTATTTTTTCTTCCCATGCCCCGGAAATGTCTGCTGGCGCTCACAGAATGTATATCGACTTTGCCGACATATCCGCAGAAGAAAAAGCTAAAATTGCGGGTGGAAACTTGATTCGCCTTCTCCGCGGCCAGGAACCTCCTGTTGCACGTATCAAAGAGAATGAAGATGAATTGATGGCAGATGCAAGGCGGGGAAGCCCTCTTCAAGGCCCGGTGCTTGACATGCACATGCATATTCTTCATGAAGGGCTGCATGGAGCAGGTGCCCACTACAGAATGGTAAACGGCGGGCCAAAAGGTGTGTTTAATATGATGAACCGCCTCTCAGAAAAGCCAGGCGGCGGGATAATGAGCTGGATTGGTGTGGTAAGCGGAGATGCTCACGCCGGCAATGAAAGTGTCATCAAAGCGCTTGATGCCGCCCCGCAGGGATACTGGGGACTGGGCACCTTTGATCCGAGCCATTATTCACAGGACGAACTCAGCCGCATGATTGCAGAATTTTATTCCGATCAGCGGATGATTGGGATGAAGCCTTACCCACATTACGGTATTCAGTACCATCATCACTCCTACGATGTGTGGTGGGAGTATGGAAATGAAAATCAGCTCTACGCGCTGGTTCACCGTTCAAGAGGAGACGGACTGGAAGTGGAAGTGCTTGCGGAAAAATATCCAAATGTTCGGTGGGTGATTGCCCATGCAGGGGGAAGTTATGAGTGGGCCGATATCGCCATTGAAGCGATGAATAAATTTTCGAACGTATATGCCGAGCTTACATTTACATCTGTTCCGCTCGGTATCATAGAATATCTGGCAGATCATGCCGGTGAAGACCGGATTGTTTACGGTTCCGACCTGCCGATGCGCGATCCGCGTCAGCAACTCGGCTGGGTTATTTATTCACGGCTACCGTTAGCAGCTAAAAAGAAGGTGCTGGCTCAAAACGCACTGGAGGTAATTCAGCCCTGTCTGGATAGATTGCCGGCATACAATCATCCTGTTTTTCTCTGAGAGATGAAACGGGTGAACAATTAAATAAAACTGAAATGAACCGTCGTCGTTTTATTAAAGATACTTTGCTTTTGGCTGCACTGGCTACACCAGTTCAGGTATGGAAAGGGACCCATTCGGATAAAGAGGTTGTATATTCCACTAATGACACTCTTCCCACAGGCCAGGGTTTGATTGATACCAATATCCATCTCTTCCCATATCCGTTCCGTGAGTTGAAATATGGCGATACCGGCAGGCTTCTGGCCAAACTGAAAAAGCACAATGTGACCGAAGCATGGGCCGGCAGTTTTTATTCCCTTTTTCATAAAAATATCGATCATATTAACGCCTCACTGGCAGAGGAATGCCGGACAAAAGGGGAGGGTATGCTGATACCATTCGGAACGGTAAATCCTGTTTTCCCGGATTGGGAGGAAGACCTGAGACGCTGCCATGAGCGTCACGAAATGCCGGGAATCAGGCTGTATCCCGGATATCATGGATATACGCTTGATAATGACCATTTTGTAAGTCTTTTACAGGAAGCATCTGCACGAAAGTTGCTGATACAAATTGCAATCGACATACAGGATGAGCGGATGCAGCATCCGAGGGTTGATGTGGAAGCTGTGGATGTCACCCCGCTTGCCGAAGTTTTAAAAGATCTGCCGGGCGCCCGGGTTCAGCTCATCAATCCGTTTCGTCATGTTCGCGGTGAGCGTTTGAAAACGATGATTGAGGAAACAGACGTTCGGTTTGAGATCTCGAATCTGGACAATACTGCCGCGATCGAGCTGATCTTGAAAGGAGAGCATCCGTATGTAAGCAGTGTCCCGCTCCCGGCCGAGAGGCTCCTTTTTGGTTCTCATATGCCATATTTTCCGCTTGAAAATGGAGTATTCAAATTTATGGAATCAGACTTATCACAGGATGAAGCGGAAGCCATCATGTATCGAAATGCATCGGAGCTCAAAGAATATACTTAAATAAACTGTTTTGACATGAACGTCTTTTACTTATGAATAACCGTTTCGCATTTAATCCCGAAAATTTTGGCCTGCCAACCCGTGAAGAGCTTGTGGAGCTTCGGATTTGGGACCTCCATTATCACGGGATAAACAATCACGAAACAGTGATGAAGTATGTGAGCCGGATGGGTGTTGAGCGTGTGTTTTCACTTGATATCGGACGTCTATGGGGGAATTCACCTGAGGCTGAAACTATCAGTGAACGAGACCGGCAACTGCTCAGGGAAAACAAGGATAATCTTGCAGGTTTGATACGTATCGATCCCTCACGGGTAGAGGAAAGCCTGGAAAGAATGAGGGAATGGATTCAGAATGGACCGGCAGTCGGGATCAAATACGCAAACCGGAACCAGGAAGACATCAACTGCAGCCATCCCAATAACGACCCTATCATAGAACTGGCCGATCAGCTGGGGGCATTAATTTATATTCACACCTGGATTCTGGTGGGAGGGGAGCCGAGGACGATTGACGGAGGAATGAAAACCGGCGAATCCACACCCATGGATGTAGCAGAACTTGCAAAGCGATTCCCGGATGTAACTCTGATTTGCGGACACCAGGGAGGTGACTGGGAGCCGGGAATTCGGGCAATTCGTGCATTTGAAAACGTCTTTCTCGAATTCAGCGGGGGAGATCCGGAGTCAGGTGCCGTTGATTTTGCCGTTCAGGAAATGGGTGTTGACCGCCTTGTCTGGGGCGGACACCTGCCGTCCCGAAGTTATGCAAACGAACTTTCAAAAGTGTTTGATGCCGACCTGAATCATGAAGAACGGAAAAAAATATTTGGCTCAAACCTCAGACAGATTGCAGTTCCGATCATGCGGGAAAAAGGTTATGATGTGTAAATTTCTTAGTATGCTTAGTTTCTTGTCAAGCTTATAATATAGGGTGAGACCTGACAGGTTTTGTTCGATATTTCATACATAATTAGCATACTTTGTTGAAACCTGTCAGGTCTTTACCCGACAAATTAGTGTTGACCTGACAATAGAATCATGGAAACAAATTCCCGCATTTAAAAATGGTACCACGGGAATTGGTGTGGATAAGTTGATATGATGGCCCCTGTTGTCCCCTCCCCGAAAGGTTGGGGATTCCAATTATCTCAAAAATAACTGCCCACAAGAATTCCTGTGGTACTAAAAAACCGAATCATAAACCGTTTTAAGCCGACATGAAATTTTCACCTGCATCCGGAATACTCTTCACTGTAATCACAACTTTGCTCTTGCTTGTTCTGAATAGTGGCAGTTACAGTCATCCGGAGCCTTCTGCTGAATGGAAGGCTGGTGTGGCAAAAACAGTGATTACCCCGGAGAAACAGATTTGGATGGCCGGTTACGGTTTCAGGGACCGGCCGGCAGATGGCACGCTCCACGATCTCTGGGCCAAGGCACTGGTGATTGAAGATGCCGAAGGCCACATGGCCGTAATTGTTACCACGGATATCCTGGGTTTTCCAACTGACCTCTCAAATCGGATCCGCGACCGCATTGAGCAGGATTATGGTCTCGGCAGGTCCCAGGTTTTGCTCAACAGCTCGCACACACATACAGGGCCTGTATTGGAGAATGCACTGGTTGATATCTACCCGATGGATTCAGATCAGTTAAAACTTGTTGAAGAGTACACGGCACATCTTGAAGACCAGATTGTAAAACTTGTTGGCAGTGCCGTTGAAAAAATGGAGCCGGCAACTATATTTGCTGAAAATGGAGTCACCCGGTTCCAGGTGAACAGACGAAATAACGATGCGGCTACTCTCCACAGGCAAACAGAACTGAGCGGGCCAAATGATTATGCTGTTCCTGTGATAAAAGTTGTTGATGCTTCAGGAGAGATCATGGCCATTGCTTTTGGGTATGCGTGTCATCCGACGGTTCTCAATAATTACAAATGGTCGGGCGACTATCCTGGATTTGCACAGATTGAGCTGGAAAAAACTTATCCTGATGCTGTGGCCCTCTTTTTTCAGGGTGCCGGAGCCGATCAAAATCCCCTTCCGAGACAAACCATAGAACTTGCCGAACAATATGGACGTACCCTTGCTGCAGCGGTAAAAAGAGTGTTGAATGAAGATATGAGAAAACTGGAACCAACACTTTCCACTGCATACACCGAAGTTGACCTGGCGTTGACCGGACATCCTTCACAAGAGGAGCTGCTGGAAATGATACAGGAGCGTTCAGGCTATCAGCAGCGGTGGGCGGAACGATATTACGATAAAGTGGAAGAAGGCAAGCCCATCATGACGGAGTATCCGTTTCCGTTGCAGGTTTGGAAACTGGGAGATCAGGCCGTGTTTGGCCTGGGTGGTGAGCTGGTTGTTGAATATTCTATTCGGCTGAAACGCATTTTCGGGCAGGACATTTTTGTTCTGGGTTATTCCAACGATGTGATGGGCTACATTCCTTCGGAAAAAATATTGATGGAAGGTGGTTATGAGGGAGATTTTTCTCAGATGGTTTACGGCCTTCCTTCCAAGTGGACTCCGGATATTGAATCTCTCATTATTCATGAGCTGATTCAACTGGCAGAGGAAGCAGGTATAACTTTTTACAACTATTAGAATCGTGTTTACAATCAAAAGAAAATGTTTAGAATGAGTAAAAAATCTGCAGAAAATTTAAGAATTGGTACTATTGCTGCATGCTTTTTTGCGGTGTTAATGGCGGGATGTGCTGAACCGGAACCGTATCCGATCAATGAAGAAGATTACCGCTCCTGGACTTCTTATATGGGAGACAAGGCCCGCACTCATTACTCATCGCTGAATCAGATTAACGTGGATAATGTTCAAGATCTTGAAGTGGCATGGACGTTTTCTACGAATGATGCCATCTCTGATGCCAATACCGAAATCCAGAACAATCCGCTGATTGTCGATGATGTGCTTTATGCCACATCGCCTCAGCTAAAATTATTTGCACTGAATGCCGGTACCGGCGAAAAAATATGGATGTTTGATCCGTTCGAAGGGGAGTCGCCAAGGGCGCGGAATCGCAACCGGGGGATCAACTACTGGACCGACGGAGATGAACAGAGGCTTTTCTATGTGGCCGGTTCAAGGCTCTATTCGGTGGATATGAAAACCGGACAGCCTGCAGAAGGTTTCGGGGAGAATGGCTCGGTTAATTTTGCCCTGGGTTTGGACAGGGATGAGCTCAACATTGAAATAACAGCTACTTCTCCCGGTGTTATCCATGATGATCTCTTGATTCAGGGTTCCACGGTATTTAATCGGGCTCCCGGTCATATCCGGGCATTTAATGTTCGCACGGGTGAGATCGAGTGGGTGTTTCGAACGGTGCCTCATCCCGGGGAGTACGGTTACGAAACCTGGCCGCCCGATGCATGGACGCATGTGGGGAATGCAAACAGTTGGGCAGGAATGACGCTGGATGAAGAGCGCGGGATTGTGTATGTGCCCACGGCCTCACCGGGACATGATTTTTACGGCGGGGAGCGATTGGGGGAAAATCTGTTCGGCACTTCGCTGATCGCTCTGGATGCATCCACAGGAGAGAGGATCTGGCACTTCCAGTTTGTGCGCCACGATATCTGGGACCGGGACCTTCCGGCGCCTCCCAACCTGGTTACTATTCGCAGGGATAACGAGTTCATTGATGCAGTGGTCCAGGTGACAAAATCGGGGCACTTATTTATTTTTGACCGCGAAACCGGTGAGCCGCTTTACCCGATCGAAGTTATCGAAGCGCCACCGTCCGATGTTCCGGGTGAAGAAGCCTGGCCCAACCAGCCGCTGCCGGTAAAACCGGAACCTTTTTCAAGGCAGGAGATGACTGAGGATGATATTACCGATATAACACCTGAATCTCACGAAGCTGTATTGGAGCGGTTTCGTGAAATACGAACTGCCCATCCGTTCGATCCGCCAAGCAAAGAAGGAACGTTAATCTTTCCCGGTTTTGACGGCGGAGCCGAATGGGGCGGAGCAGCTGTAAACCCGGCAACGGGCGTTCTTTATATCAATGCTAATGAAATGCCCTGGATTGTAACGTTAGTTGAAACCGGCAGAGGCGATGGCAGTCCGGTTTCCACTGCTGCCAGCATATATGCACTGAACTGTGCAAGCTGTCACGGTGCCGGCCGGTCAGGGCAACCACAGGGGGATTATCCTTCGCTGCTGGATATTGAAGAGAGGATGAGTGATGATGAAATTCGGGATGTTATCGTAAGCGGAAGCGGCGTGATGCCTCCGTTCGGCCATCTTTCCGATAATGAAGTTGAATCACTGGTTGGCTATCTGAAAGGTGTAGAATCAGAGATCGCGGAAGAGGTTGATCTTGCTGAAACGATTGAGCACCGTAATCAAGTACCCTATACCCATACCGGTTATAACCGGTTTTTCGACCCGGAAGGATATCCTGCAGTGAAACCGCCATGGGGAACGCTCAATGCCATCGATTTGAATACCGGGGAATATCTTTGGAGGGTTCCCTTGGGTGAATTCAGTGAACTGACAGAACGGGGGATCCCCCAAACCGGCACCGAAAATTACGGAGGGCCTGTCGTTACGGCTGGCGGACTGCTATTTATCGGGGCCACACAGGATGAGAAATTTCGTACCTTTGATAAGAAAACCGGAAAAGTGCTGTGGGAAACAAAACTTCCTGCAGGCGGTTATGCAACTCCGTCAACATACGAAGTGAATGGAAAGCAATACGTGGTGATCGCAGCCGGTGGCGGGAAAATGGGCACACCCTCCGGAGATACGTTTGTTGCTTTTTCATTGCCGGAATAAGGATACTCAGAATGTAACAAATGAAATTTGTCGTTTTACATGTCGAGATTCTCCTCTTCTTAAGGAAGAGCCTGCTCCGGCAATTCGGGGAGGGGGAAATGTCGCAGAAAAACAGGGTGTTATTTCCATAGATCCAAAATTTGGATCATAAAGCATTATATATCAATAATTTAAAATTTGTTTAGCATATTTATTGTGAGATATCCGGGTTAGGTGCTTACCCCTGAATTAGCCCCAAAGCGGGCGGCCATCAAATAGCCCCGGGTGTAGTGCTTTTGCGGAACCCGGGGGATAAGAGGATGTCCAAAACCAAAAACCTCCGGCTCGATTTATGAAAAACACTGATTGGAATCGGAGGTTTGGCAATCATATCTATGTGAAGCTTGGCACATTTGAGATTATTGACGGAAGTGCTTCTCAAAATAAAAATCAGATGAAGGACAACATTTCGGGGCAGGGGGGTAACCGCAAAGGGCGCTTACTATTAGCTTGTGAGTTGATTCAGGGAGATCTCTCCACGCGTTCGCTCCGCTCACTTGGAGATGACAATGCTTACTATTTATTAAGGTAAGCGGCGTTTCAGTATCCCAAACTTGCACTATCCAGATTTACACCGCTGCATAATAATGTAGCTCGGGATGAAAAAGATTTTGGATTTATGGATTGAATTGAAAAATTTATTTTCCAGCACCCAGCACCCAGCACCCAGCACCCAGCATTATACAAATAGTTGCAAAAAATAAGTTTTTGGCTTGTAACAAATGCCGTTTCATCTATAAAAGTATGGGAGAGTCATCAGACGAGTCGGTCCGGAAACATGCCAATCATCATAAAGGGTTATCTTTTCGAAAAACTCGTCAGATGACTTACCCGTCGTTTTGTTGTTGACATGAAAGCATCTGAAAAGAGCCATTTTCGCCGCGGCAGCATTCATCTACGTTGGTACCGCAAGATGCACACTGTCCGTGACCGTGAACCCAAACCAGTTTTTTAGGTTGTCCGCAGTAAGGACAGCGCTCAGGACTTTCAGGATAATTATGTTGTTGATTTGGGTTATTCTGCATTGGTGAGTTCAAACCAGGCTACATCAATATTTTTGGGGAGTGAAAGAAAATCATTGGGGCTTTCGTGATTCGGGAATGAATCAAACTGCTGAATTTGCAGCAGTTCTTCACGGCTTTTGTTTTCCTGAATTCCCTGTTATGTGTACTCCCGATGGTGGGAAAGGAAATCGCGCATGTAGAGCGGTTCATAGGCAGCGGTTTTATTCAAGCTGATGGTCATCCCGTATCAGCAGCAGGATGGCTGCATGGGGAAGGATCAGGTATTTTTCATTTTCAAATTCAATTTCGTGGGCACGGCTTTTCAGAAAAATGGCGAGATCGCCCTCTTTGGCCTGCATGCCGATATATCTCGGTTCGGTTTTATTATCTTTCCAGGGTTCATCAATCTCTTGTGAAGGAACAGGGTAGCCTGGTCCGGTTTTGATGATATACCCGCTTTGAATTTCCTCCTTTTCCTTCACAGTAGCAGGTAGTACAAGGCCGCTTTTGGTGTGCGTTTCCATCTCTCTTGGCTTTAGGAGAACGCGGTCGCCTACAATGACAAATTTATCAACAGAGTTGAGATAATCCTGAATCATAAAAAAAGAGTTGATTTATCGTTCGGTTTTTTCAAGTTTCATTGGCTCAATCAAAAAAATAACGCATTTTATGCAAACAACCTGATTGGAGTGATGGATTTGATCAGATTGTACCATCAATTCAATGTACACAGAATCTTTTAACTCTTAAACTGATGAAATTCGTTCTGAATTTTTCCGCCGGAACCTTTCTTTTAATCTTTTTTACCATGACCACAGTTGAAGCACAGATTGACCGTGAAACCGGAGAACCGTTTGCAACCCGATCCGAGGTGATTGCACAGCGAGGAATGGTGGCTGCAAGTCAGCCGCTGGCCACTCAGGTCGGGCTTGAAGTTCTGCGCCGTGGAGGAAACGCTATTGATGCCGCGATAGCCGCCAATGCCGCTGTGGGCCTGATGGAACCAACAGGAAATGGAATCGGGGGTGACCTTTTCGCATTGATCTGGCATGCAGAAAGCGGAGAGCTGTACGCTTTGAATGCAAGCGGAAGATCACCAATGGACCTTTCCTACGATGAGCTCATTGAAATTCTGGATGACCAGGGTGATGATTCTATCCCGCCGTATGATCTGCTCTCTGTATCAGTTCCGGGTGCTGTGGACGGCTGGTTCGAAATGCATGATAGGTTCGGTTCCGCCCCGATGGAAGATATCCTGGCTGAACCGATCTACTACGCAGAAGAGGGATTCCCCGTAAGCGAGGCTATTGCCGCATCCTGGCAGCGGAGTGTGCCCATGTTGAAAGATCAGCCCGGAGTATTTGAAGAGACGTTTACCATCGACGGGCGAGGGCCGGAAAAAGGAGATGTGTTCAGAAATTCAGACCTTGGCAATACGTTTCGTCTTTTGGCCGAACAGGGGCGTGATGCTTTTTATCGCGGTGAAATTGCCGAAAAAATCGATGTATGGATGCGTGATAACAACGGCTACCTCCGTTTCGAAGATTTTGAAAATCACACTTCCGAGTGGATTGATCCGGTAACTGTCAACTACAGGGGGTATGATATTTACCAGATTGGCGGCAATAACCAGGGTACGGCCGTTCTTCAGATGCTGAATATTCTGGAAGGTTACGATCTGGCCAAAAAGGGTTTTGCCACCGAAGAAACGCTGCACCTGATGGTGGAAGCCAAAAAACTGGCCTATGAAGACCGGGCCAGGCATTATGCCGATCCCGATTTTTACAACATTCCTATGGAGCGACTTCTGTCGAAAGATTATGCCGCCGAACGCCGGGAATTGATCGGTGAACGGGCAATGAATGACCTTTCCTCCGGGGTGGAAGTGATGGAAGAGGGAGATACCATCTATCTTACCACTGCCGATTCCGAAGGAAATATGGTATCGCTGATTCAGAGCAATTTTCGCGGAATGGGTACCGGGTTTGTAGTTCCGGGAACGGGGTTCAGTTTTCAGAATCGCGGTGAGCTCTTTTCACTCGATCCGGACCACCCGAATGTGTATGCTCCCGGCAAACGGCCGTTTCACACCATCATACCCGGTTTTGCGATGAAAGACGGTAAACCGTGGTTCAGCTTTGGGAATATGGGAGGAGCTTATCAGCCAGTGGGCCATTTGAGTATACTTACCAATGTTATTGATTTCGGAATGAACATCCAGGAAGCAGGGGATGCTCTTCGCTGGATGCACGAAGGCTCAACCGAACCGACCGATGTTCTGGATTCACGGCTCGAAAGTACCGGAACCGTACATCTTGAATCTTCTGTCGACTATGAAGTAGTACGCGCTTTACGAAGCCGCGGCCATACGGTGCGCATCGGTGAGAGCTTCTTCGGGCGTTACCAGGGCATTCTGAAAGATCATGAAAAAGGAGTCTACTTCGGAGCATCCGAATCGCGGGTGGACGGGCAGGCGGCAGGGTACTGACAAAGCCTTATGCCAGGCGGTTTCAGTTTTATATGGCTTCAGAAAAAAAAGAGTTCCTGCCATTGAAAATACACAGATAAATATGATGAACCCCAACCCGCCCATAACCTCTCCAGAAGAAATTCCTGTACGATTTGCCGAAGCCTGGAACGAACGTGATGCCGCCAAACTCGCTGCTCTTTTTGATGAAGATGCCGACTTTGTCAATGTTGTGGGAATCTGGTGGAGCAATCGGGAGGAGATCTGCAAAGCTCATAATTACGGACTGCGTGTGATTTTCAATGAATCCGATTTAAAAGTGACCAAAACGAAGGTAAAATTTCTTGCCGATGCCATCGCAACCGTACATGCCCGCATGAGGCTGAAGGGACAGACTACAATAGATAACATCAAACCCGGGATGCGTTTCAATATCTTCACTTTCGTTGTTCACAAAACGGAAAACGGATGGAGCTGTGCAGCAGCACAGAACACAGATATCATTCCGGGGAAAGAAACGAACCTGGTTGAAGGAGGAGAGATAAAGGCAGCGGATTACAGGAAATCAACCTGACAGTTTTCAATCGACCGTTCATATTTGACTTAACACTAGCCAATTCACCCAGAAAAAAGAAAAGTAGTAATTATTCAATAACGCTTTGAAAAAGGGGATTTAATGTCGGGAAAGTATCACAATGATGAGAAGGGGCAACAACGAAAATCTGAAACTCATGATGCGTACGAGCCAGACCTGATTGCAGAAAAGGTTCTCAGTGTAGGTGTAAAGAAAGTGCGATATCCCATCTACAAGACGTTGATTCTTGGAATTATGGGTGGTGGATTTATTTCAATGGGCGCACTTTTTGAACTGTATATGTATGCCGATCCATTTATTGAAACGAGTACAGGCGCTGTTTTGGGGCCGCTTTTCTATGCCCTGGGCTATGTGCTGGCATTTATCAGCGGAGCGCAAATTTTTACTACCAATAATCTGGCTGTGATGGGTGCTGCATCAGGTAAAATTTCTTTGCTGGAGCTAACCATAAACTGGACATTTGTTCTTGTTGCAAATATAACTGGCGCGGCCACTGTAGTGGTTCTGTTTTACTATTCTGGTTTGATATACCAGTTTGATTTTGGCCTGATTGATGCAGCAAAAACTCTGACTTCTCAAAAGTTGCATTTTACACCGGTTCAGACAATCATCATTGGAATATTTGGCAATATTATGATTTGTGCCGGTTTATGGCTGGCAATGAGCGGAAAATCCCTTATGGATAAATTTGTTGCCCTTTACCTGCCGGTTGCCGCAGTCCCTGCAATGAACTTCCAGCACAGTACCGGCAATATGTTTCAGTTTTTTCTTGCTCTAATTTCAGAAACTGAAACTGTAGATCTTGAATTACCCTCCGAGGTTACCTTCTGGGCAGTCACCAGCAATATTGCGTTTGTATCGTTGGGAAATATTATAGGGGGCGGAATTTTTATAGCACTTATCTATTACTTTGTTTTTATCAGGGAAACACGATTCGACAAATGCAGTGATGAAGGTTCGGAATAGAGAAGCCGGGAGGCCTGTTTTTGGGACGCACAATATCCTGAAGTTCAGGATTTCGGTCGTTCACTGATTTTGAAAACGGGCAGAGAGGGATCATCTTAAGAATATTGGATTGGTAAAATTTAACCACATGATGAACCAGTTTTTCCGTGGGGATCTATCTGGCTGTTTTCTATCGTACAGGATTTTCGTTCAGTTTATATCAGTAGTGTCCGGTTAACTGAAACTCATACCTTTGTAACTTATTGTTGTGCAATGGAATAAGTGCTATTAAAATTTTTATCGACTTGATCTCGTAATTTACCAGTGTCAATTTAATTCAACTGTCGATTAATAAATAATA
>JAFIFB010000093.1 GCA_020832285.1 Balneolaceae bacterium | reverse complement strand
GATTCAAACTTGCCCAAGGTCTAAAAACCTTGCCAACTATTTCTAAATCCCTATTTTATCGTTTTCTTACAGACACTATATAGGTTATGAAAGAAAAGTGATTGCAATTGAAGGAAGGACTGAAATTGAAATTCAGCTTGAACAAGAAATTGCAGGGCTTGATGAGTTGGTGGTAGTCGGGTATGGTATAGAAAGGAGAGCAAATATAATTGGCTCTATAACTGCTGTGAGAAGTGAACAGCTTTCTGATGCACCAGTTTCAAATGTATCAAATGCTCTTACAGGTCGTTTACCTGGTGGTATTTTTATGCAACAATCGGGAGAGCCGGGAGCGAATGAAGCGACTATAAGAATAAGAGGCACCTCTACAATGAATAATAATTCACCTCTCATCGTTGTGGATGGCATTCCAGGGCGTGATTTAAATTCATTGAATCCGGGGGACATTGAAAGTGTGAGTGTACTAAAAGATGCATCTGCTGCTATTTATGGAGCAAGAGCTGCAAATGGTGTAATTCTTGTGACTACAAAAAGAGGAGAAACTAATGCACCACCTACTTTTACATATGACTTTAGTCATGGGATTTTGACGCCCACTATGCTGCCTGAAATGGCGGATGCACCTACATATGCAACCATGATTCGGGAAATGGAGTCTTATCGAGGTATAGCTGATGGAGATCGATCATTTTCTCAGGAAGATGTAGAGAGATTTAGGTCAGGCGATTATCCTTGGACACATCCTAATACGGATTGGTTTGGA
The DNA here is from genome assembly GCA_020832285.1 of Balneolaceae bacterium. Taxonomy (GTDB): domain Bacteria; phylum Bacteroidota; class Rhodothermia; order Balneolales; family Balneolaceae; genus Rhodohalobacter. The sequence goes on along the minus strand of JAFIFB010000093.1, from coordinate 6,031 downwards.
GAGGCTTTAAAAGATTATAGTACATCGACTAGGCATAATATGTCTGTTGCTGGAGGAACTCAGAGTATCAGGTATTTTGCATCTTTTGGAAATCAATTTGATGATGGAATTTATCAAAATAATAATACATCATATGACAGGTATAATTTACGGGCCAATATAGATGTTGATGTAAATGATCATATTGATCTGGGAGTTGATTTAAGTGGTGTAAGAGATAATAGAATGTACCCTACACGATCTGCGAATACGATTTATCAGACTATTATTAGGATGTACCCCACATCTCATGCAAGTTTTCCTAATGGACTTCCAGGACCAGACCTTGAACATGGTGATCAGCCAATGGTATCAGCCTCTGAAGCTACAGGGTTCAATGATCATAAACGTACAACAGGTAGTGCAAAAGTTACAGGAAGTTTAAATGTGCCAGGAATAGAGGGTCTTCGACTTACTGGATATTTTGCTTATGATTTATTTCAAAGGGAACAAAAAGTATTTCAGCAGCCTTGGACAGTTTACTCATTGGATCAATCGTCTTATTTAACTGCAGGTAATACAGGTGTCGAGGACGGATCACAGTTTCTTGTTCCTTCACAGGTTGGACATCCCGAACCGAGGCTGACCCAAACAAGCGAGGACTCCAGGTCAAGAACTTTTAATGCAAGACTTCAATATATAACCACATTAGCTGATGGTCATAATTTTGATGCCTTTGTTGCATATGAACGCAATGAATTCAATCTTGAGGGATTTAATGCTTTTAGAAGACATTTTAGATCAAATCAATTGCCATATTTATTTGCTGGTGGGGATGCAGAAAAGGATAATTCAGGATGGGTTGATTTGGATGCCAGTGAGAATTACTTTGGCCGATTAAGTTATAATTTTGAAGAAAAATATCTGTTCCAGTTTAGTTTTCGAAGAGATGGTTCTCTGAGGTTTTCAGAAGAAGCAGGACGTTGGGGTAACTTTCCATCAGTACTGGTTGGATGGGTTCCTTCTGAACATTCTTGGTGGAGAGAGAATCTTGAATTTATGGATTACTTTAAGCTTAGAGCTTCTTTTGGCAGGATGGGTAATGACCAAGTTAATCCTTTTCAATATCTTACATCTTACGAGTTTGCCACAGGGAATATATTTGGCTCTGATAAATCGTATGTATCAGGGCTTGAACAGACTGGAACACCGAATCCAAATATCACGTGGGAGGTCGCAAATGTATTTAACTTCGGATGGGAATCATATTTTTTTGATAGCCGATTAAATTTTGAAACAGATTTTTTCTATGAAAGGCGATCCGATATTTTAATACAAAGAAATGTCTCAGTACCTCGTTTTACTGGCATTTCACTCCCTGATGAAAATTTTGGTATTGTAGATAACTGGGGAGTTGAGGCTTCACTCGGATTTAGAGGAATAAAAAACAATTTGAGTTATGGGTTTTCTGGTAATGTAGCTTATAACCGGAACAAAATTGTAGAAGCTGATGAACCACAAAGGGAGAATGAATGGCAAAGATTAACCGGACAGCCTATAGGTTCTCAATTGGTATACAGATCAGCAGGAATATTCAGGGATGAAGATCATGTGAATTCCTTACCACATGTGCCAGGTGCACGTGCCGGAGATATTATAATTGAAGATGTAAGTGGAGACGGAGAAATAACCTCAGCCGATCGCGTATTAATTCCATATAACAGTGGTTCTGGAACTTCAAATATCGTAACACCTCGTATTACATTCGGTTTTTCATTTGATCTTTCATACAGAAACTTCGATCTCAGAGGTTTAATTCAAGGACACACAAGAATATGGAGAGATATATTTACAGATAACAGGATTGGTACAGCAGGAAACTACTTTCAATGGGATGCCGAGGACAGGTGGACTCCTGACAATCCTGATGGAACAAAGCCAAGGGCTTTTGAAAGGGACGAGGAATACTGGAGAACATCATATCGGTCTGATTTTTATTTGGTTGATAACTCCTATGTGAGACTCAGAAATTTACAACTTAGCTATAGTCTTCCTCACAGTATTCAAACAAGGTTTGGTACTTCTGATATGAGCTTTTATGTAGCTGGCCAAAACTTGTTTCTTTTGTACTCAGGCAATGATGTTATGGATCCTGAAAATTATGGTATGGGTGCCTATCCCATTATGAGAACCATAACAATGGGTACAAGGATATCCTTTTAAATAAATAATTATCATAATTGAAAAAAAATTAAACATCCATTTCTATGAAAACGTTAATAAAACAAATAAGTTTGTTTGCATTGCTTTTGTACTTCATTATCGGGTGCAGCGACATTTTAGACCAGAATCCACAGGACAGATACTCCGATGCTGTGGTTTGGGAAGATATGGAGCTAATTGATCAGTATGTTAGCAGGATCTATCGAAATGTTTATCACGGTTTATCCAAAAGTAATGTGATGGGTTCTATGACAGATGAATTAGCCGACTCTAGAGGCGGAGTAATTCGACCTTGGAATGAAGGTGCTATGTCTCCTGATAACTTTGGTCCAGATCGCGGTGAACAAAATTGGGATCGTGGCTATAGCCAAATTCATAGAATCAACTTAGCATTAGATAAAATTTCTGCATATGAAGGTTCAGGGGATATTGATAGAGTAAGGGGAGAGTTGTTGTTTTTAAGGGCTTGGACATATCATCAAATGATACGTTCATATGGTGGTTTAGTATTGATAGAAAGCCCTTTCGAGTTGGATGATGACTTTCAAGGAAAAGCAAGATCAACTTTTGAAGAAACTGTCAGCTTCATAGTTCAAGATGCTGACGCTGCTTCTGAATTACTTGGATATAAAACCGAAATGCAAATGGGCAGAGCCACTAAAGAAGCTGCAATGGCTTTAAAGTCAAGAGTTCTTTTGTTTGCAGCAAGTGAGCTAACTGCGGGTAGTGGGGTTGAAAATGAAATTGTTGGTTACATCAATCCAGATAGAAATGCTTTATGGACTGCTGCCAGAGACGCTGCTCAAGATGTTATAAACCTTGGAACTATGAGCCTTGCTGATTTTGGAGCTCCTGATCAGGAGGCCGTTTCTGAAAACTATTTTGCTTTTTTTGAGACAACGGATTTATCAAATGATGAAATTATTTGGGGTAGAATGTTCCGACAGGATACCGATGGATCCAATGATACAGATTTAATAAGGCAAAATTTAAGATTTGGTCCAAATGGATTGCATAACTGGGGTGGAAATGGCCCTTTGCAGCAGTTGGTTGACAGTTATCAAATGAGTGATGGTTCTGATTTTTTTGATCACTTTTCTCTAAGCTCAAATGATGAATATATAAATACATCATCTACTTTTACATCGGATAATCCTTATCATGATCGAGATCCAAGGTTTCATGCTACTGTTTTATATGATAGCACAAGATGGCAACCCCGATTTTCAAATTTGGAACATTTAGATCCAGTTGGTATTTACGACCGGCGAACTCGAAGGACTATTGAAAATGGTCAGGTTGTTTCAGAGCGATTTGGATTGGATACTAATCAAGGTCCGGTTGAAGATTGGAATGCCACAAACGTAGGATATCTGCTTAAAAAATTTATGCAGCGTGATATTATTGGTCGAGATGAATTTAACAACAATTCATGGATTCATCTTCGATATGCAGAAGTATTGATGAATTACGCTGAAGCGAGTCTTGAATTAGGGGATGAGGCAACAGCCGCTACATATATTAATATGGTTAGAAACCGTGCAGGTATGCCTGATTTAAACGGTGATGTCAGGGAAGCTCTGAAATATGAAAGAAAAATTGAATTTGTTGGCGAAAACATAAGATGGCATGATATCAGAAGGTGGAAAATAGTAGAAGATGTTTTACCCGAAACACCATTGGGAATTACTATTACTGAAGTTATAGAGGATGGTGAGACTACTATCACATGGAGACAAGTAAGGGCAGCTCCTGACAATAATTTTGTTGAACGGTTGTATTGGATACCTATTGATTCCGAAGAGCTCTCAAGGGCACCGCAAATTCAGCAGAATCCTGGGTACTGATTATTTTTATTATTTAGATCATTCTTAACCCTTAATTCTCGAATTTATTGAGTTAATGTCTATTTTAATATTCAGGAAAATGTTTATTAAAAGAGTTTATATTATACAAGTTTTAATTTTTATTTTAGCATATTCAACTGCTTATTCTTGCCCAGTTGAAACCGAAAACATCCGCGGCAAAGTCTGCGATCAGGCCTATTTTGAGGATGGTTGCCCTGCGGATGCTCCGGGTATCGAAGGAGTGATGGTTTCCAACCAGCGGGAGGTCGTGCTTACCGATCAGAACGGCTATTTCGAACTTCCCATCGAAGAAGAGATGGTGGTGTATGTGAGTAAGCCCGCGGACTACGAATATCCTGTGGATGACCAAAATTTACCGGTATTCTACTACATCCACCAGCCCGATGGCTCTCCGGAGTTCCTGGAATTTGCCGGCCTTGAACCGACCGGTTCGCTGCCGGAATCGGTTGATTTCGCCCTGGTGCCATCGGAGGTTCAGACCGAGTTTACCGCTGTTGTTTTCGGCGATCCCCAGCCGCGCGACCACACCGAGCTTTCCTGGTATCGGGATGATGTGGTATCGGAGCTGGCCACCGTCGATGCCGATATGACGATGGTGCTGGGTGATATTATGTTTGATGACCTGACCCTGTTTGGCCGTTACAATCAGATCATGAGCACGGTGGGCATGCCGGTCTTCAATATTGTGGGCAATCACGACCTGAACTTTGATGCCGACCAGCTTGATCCCGATCCCAACCGGTTTGCCAGGGAAACCTACAAGAGCTACTACGGCCCCACCTACTACTCGTTTGGGCACGGCGATGTGCATTTTATTGTGATGGACAACATGGACTACCAGGGGCGTTCGGAGGAAACCGGCCGCGCTCAGTATGTGGGCTATCTGGACGAGACACACCTGGCCTGGATGGAAAACACCCTGTCCCATGTGCCGGAGGATCAACTCATTGTGCTGATGTCTCACATTCCGCTCTACGGGATGGAGCACGAGCGGGGCAATATCAACACACTGAACCGCGAAGATCTGTTTGCCCTGCTGGAAAGCTACGATGATGTGCTCTACCTGGGCGGACACCGGCATCTGACCTACCAGCATTTTCTGGGAGAGGAGTTTGGCCGAACCAATCCCAATCCGATTCATCATGTGGCGGCGACAGCGGCCTGCGGGTCGTGGTGGAGCGGCCCGGTTCAGAAAAATGGTGTGCCGGTCACTACCCAGCAGGACGGGGTGCCCAACGGCTATCATCTGTTTACCTTCAATGGGAACACCTACACCGAACGCTACAAAGCAGCAGGATTGCCGGCTGAGTACCAGATGCGGATTGAGTCGCCCGCAGGAAGCATTGCAACCGAAGAGCTGGAAGAGACCGACCTGATGGTAAATGTGTTTAACGGCAGTGAGCGATCGGAGGTCCGGTACCAGATTAACGGAGGCGACTGGGTGGAGATGGAACGCGAAGAGGTGGCCTACTCACCGTTTTTTACCGAGCTTTATGCCGACTATCAGCGAAGCGCCACCCCGACCAATCACATCTGGAGTGCACCGATGCCCGATCTTTCCGAAGGCGTGCATCGCATCACAGCCTGGACCCGCGATATGTACGGACAGGAGTTCACACAGACCAAAGTGGTTGAAGTGCACATAGGTAGTGCCTCTGATGAGGAAGAGTAGAAAGAACCAGATGGCAAAAAGTTTGCCTAAATAGGGATGATATCATAACTGATTTTTACAAAGAAAGACGTCCTCACCTAGTGTCATGTCAAGTCTAAAGTTTCGGGTATAACTGCTTTAGTTTGATTCGGGCATCCTTTGTGGTAAATCTCCAGTCCACACTTGTATCCTTTGCGTTTCGGTCTTCCTGCCACGCTTGGACCTCCCGGCTTACCTTCTCAATTTCGTCTATTCGTCGTTTCAAACATTGCCCGCCAAGCACATTCAACTCAATCTCGGCGATATTGAG
>JAFIFB010000092.1 GCA_020832285.1 Balneolaceae bacterium | reverse complement strand
AATTCACCTTGCCAGGGCCAGTTCTCAACCATCAGCTCTGATTGCAGACCAAAAACATCCATCGCTATATATCCACACTGAAAATCGACAGAAAAAATTTGGATTTTTCTTAAAAAGAAGGTGTTTTCTTAAAGACACTATGTACCAGACGGAGATATCCAGCGCGGTACCTTCCCCAGTACTGAGCCCAGTAAGAAGGAGCTGGCAAGGCGTAAAAAGATGGCAAACGGAGAGTGGTGATATGAAAGGAATTGTACGTGCAAACCATTTACCCTGACCCTGAAAATTTCAATATCAAAAACCCGACAGGTTTTTCTGATATCAACACAAAACCCTAAAACAAATCAACATGAAAACTATCAATCCATACCTGATCTTTAACGGCAACGCTGAAGAAGCGTTTGAATTTTATCAATCCGTATTTGGCGGAGAAGTATTTAAAATGCGGTTCAATGAAATGCCCGGCACTTCAGAAATGCCGGAGCAAGATCAGAACAAACTGGCTCATGTAGCACTGGAAATTGCCGGCAAAGATCAAATTCTGATGGCATCAGATGCAGGAACAGGTCATGAGGCAAACATTCAAAAAAACGGCAATTACTACCTCTCACTCGAACCGGAAAGTTCCGAAGAAGCAGAGAAGATATACAGTAAACTATCTGAAGGCGGTAAGGTATTTATGCCTCTCGATGAAACGGACTGGGCGGAGAAGTTTGCCATGTTTGCTGATAAGTTCGGTATCCAGTGGATGATCAATTACGGAGATAAGTAGACACGGAATTCCATGCGAAAGCTGATATGTGCCATGATGGCCACACTCGACGGGTTCATCAATGATCCGGACGGAGAGCTCGACTGGCACTTCGTGAACCGGAAATTTGAAGAATAAAGCAACAAAATGCTCCGCTCCATTGATGGGATTGTCATCGAGCGGAATGTATATCAGGTATTTGTCCATTATTGGCCCAACGCATTTGAAAACCCTGTAGATACGTCCAACCCAATCCGCCATATAGAGGCCGTCCGTCTGTTAGATGACTTGCCAAAATAAGTGGTTTCCACCATACTGAAGGAACCCGGTTGGAACAATGTGCATATCATCCGGGAGAATATCGAAGATGAAATCCTGGAATTGAAAAAAAGAGACTAACCCGGATTTCCGTTCTATAAATCTGAAAACTTTCAATAATTCATCCAAAAGCAGATATTATCCTTATTTGTAGCACAAATCCCGCTAATCAATATAAAATCATGATCAACAGCCGCCTGTTTCTGATTGTTCTCGTGTCAGCAGCTATTTCCTGTACCTCAGGCCAAAACTCTTCTGTTACAAATACCGTAACCATCGGAGCAGAGAGGCTTGTAACTGATTACCGGCCGCTGGTTGAAGGTAAACAGGTGGGCATCATTACCAACCACAGTGCTGTAGTTGGGCCGGACACTCTCCATTTGATCGACTTGCTGCATGAAGACCCCGGTATTATAATCAAGGCACTGTTCGGTCCGGAACATGGACTTCGGGGACAAGCCGATGCCGGTGAACCTGTGGATGACAGTGTTGATGAACGGACCGGGGCTCCAGTTTACAGCCTTTACGGGGAGAACCGCCGTCCTACAATGCAGATGCTCGAAGGAGTTGATGTCCTGATTTTTGATATGCAGGATGTGGGCGCCCGTTTCTACACCTATCCTGCTACTATGGGCCGGTCGATGATCTCTGCGGCTGAAGCCGGAATCCCTTTTCTTGTGCTGGATCGCCCCAACCCGCTTGGCGGTAACCGAATTGAAGGTTTTATCCGGGAAGATGAGTTTATATCCGGTATCGGGCTCTTTCCAACTCCGGTAACCCATGGAATGACGGTCGGTGAACTCGCTCTGATGATCAAAGGGGAAAAATGGATGGACGGACTGGAAGACCTGGAACTTCATATCATTGAAATGGACGGATGGAACCGCGATATGCTTTGGGATAAAACCGGACTGCCATGGATACCGCCAAGCCCGAATATTCCTGATATAGAAACGGCTTGGATCTATCCCGGAACATGTTTTTTTGAAGGCACAACAGCCAGTGAAGGCCGGGGCACCTATGAACCTTTTTTAAAAGTGGGTGCACTTTATGTTAACGGACAGAAAATTGCAGACCGGTTCAATGATAGGGGGCTGATAGGTGTGCATGCAACCGGAACCGTGTTTACACCGAAGAGTATTCCGGGTATGTCGCGAGAACCCAAGCTGCTCGGATCGGAGATTGATGGCGTTCTCCTTGAAGTGACCGATGCTGAAAATCTCTATCCTGTGGCCGCCGGAATTCATTTACTTGAACTCTTTTACCAGGCACTTCCCGATACTGCACGTCATGAGTTTTTTATTGAACGCGGCATGCAGGTACGTGCCGGCAATGAAATTGTACAGCAAATGATCGAAAACGGTGCCGGTGCCGCAGCCATTACGGATTTGTGGCAGGAGGATGTGGAACAATTTTTTATACAGCGGGAGCCCTATTTAATCTACGAATGATACCAAACTCACGGTTCTGAATTTTCGAGTTACTGATTTGTCAACGATAAATCCGAAATTAATCCCAGAAAACATTTCAAACCCAAGTTCGATTATTGAAAAAGTTTCCCCTAACAAAGCCTGTTTCCCCCTTTTTTTAAGGGGTGTTCATTAACAAATTCATAAATCGAACTCAGATTTCAAATATAACTGATCCTTATAAACTTCAATTTCAAAGAAATGGCATCTAAAAAAATTGATATTTTTAAGCTTGTTGCGGCACTTGTTGTGGGGTTTATCGCATTTATTTTTGCGGCCTCATTCATTTTCAGTAACGAATTTTCCACAGAACGTTCCGTTGTAATCGAAATACCGAAAGAGGAAGTTTTCGACTATATTCGTTATCTCGAAAATCAGTACAACTACAGCGTTTGGGGGGCGATGGACCCCAATATGTCCCGTGAATTTCGCGGGACAGACGGAACCGTTGGGTTTATCTCGGCATGGGAAGGAAATGAAGATGTGGGCCGCGGTGAACAGGAAATTGTTGGGATTGAGGAAGGAGAGAGGATCGATTACGAATTACGGTTTTTTGAACCCTTTGAATCTACCTCTGATGCCTATATGGTTACTGAATCGGTGGGGGATGGGCAAACACGTGTAATCTGGGGTATGGCGGGAACATTTCCCAGGCCGATGAACCTGATGATGCTTTTTATGGACCTGGAAGGCATGATCGGAAGTGATTATGAGACGGGTTTAAATAACCTGAAAGCGATCCTGGAAGAGTCCGGCATTGAAGAGGAATCTTAAAAATTTCATATTCCATTCATCACAGAAGTAACCACTATCCTCGTAACGGTGCTCTGTTCCGTTACACATCGCCGGAAGATCTGCTTCCAGAAAAATAAGAGTAGGCAAATTTGGAAGCAGAGCTTCCTGTTTGAGTATTATTTTTTATATCTCCCATATATAGGCTGACCGGGAAAAGCATCTGAAACTTTCTTTCCATTTTTTAAAATAAACTGGCCATTCACCATCACATATTCAATCCCATCTGAAAACTCCAGGCCGCCTTCGAACGTAGCTCTGTCATTAATGGTATTGGGATCAAAAACGGTAATGTCTGCATCGGCGCCCACCTGTATCCTTCCTTTGAACCGCATCATGGGTGCAATACCTTCCAGCCTTTTGGCTGGCAGCAAAGTCATTTTTTCAATAGCATCCATAAGGTCAATCACTTTTTCTTCTCTTACATATTTGCCTAACACTCTTGAGAAAGTGCCCGCTGTTCTGGGGTGTGCCATCTCTGCATACGGCATACCATCCGAGGCAATCATGACCCCTGGTGCAGCTATGCCAGCCTTGATCCACTCAGGTTTCATCATGTGAATGATGACTACACCACCCTCATTGCGATATTTTTGGAATGATTCTTTAGTCAGTCGCTCCCCGGTTGCAACCCATTGCAAATTATCATACCCAATGCCCAATCTGTCCTGCCATCCTTCAGTGAAAATCGCACTCTGTATAGTAGTAGATGCAGCTGTGTATGGATACAATTCCGTTGTTATATCAAATCCTCTATTCTGTGCATCATTCACCATGTCCAGGCTTAATTGAATATTTTCCAGTGACATACTATTGATATGAACAATGTGTAGGGATGCGTTTGTAAGCACTGCGACAGCAATAGCTTCCTGTATTGAAATGATATCGGGTTTTCTTACATGGGAGAATACCGGTACATTGAGCTCACTGGCCAACCTGAATACCTGGTATAATTCGTTGGGATTTGATTCAGGCAGATAACCGACCGGAACCCCAATACCGATACCACCTTCATTTAAAGAGGCTTTAATATTATCAAGCGTTTTAATCAGTTCTTCATCAGTGAGCTGGTCGTTTGCAGATGGGGCAATGGTATTTAGCAGCAGCTCAAGTGAAGATTCACCGCGGAGACTTGCCTGATGAAGCTTGTTGACACTCTCTTCGTACCCGGATATGGTCTTAAACCGCTCAAAGGGCCAATTAACACTGGCTCCGTAATTTATTAATGCCTTAGAGTTTCGTGTAGCATACCACTCTTTCAGGTTTTCAATTCCCCACTCAAGTTCCAGTGCGGTTGTGATTCCATCATGCAATTGATATTCTTGTTCTATATTGGTTCTGCCATGGACATGCAAGTCAATAAAGCCGGGAGCTACAACTAAACCTGATACATTAACCATTTCCTTCCCATTTAACTCTTCTGATGAAATTTGGGCAATGCGGTTATTGATGATACCCACATTTTTGACAGCGTTCAGTTTCGTTTCCGGATCCATCACATGGCCACCCATTAACACAACATCATATTCTATGTTTGACTGGCCAAAGGCTGAATGATAAAAACAGAGTGTTACAAAAAATAGAAACAGTGAATTTATAAATTTTGTCATCATGTTATTATTATTAAAGTTATTTGAGGGTCACAATAATTGAAGTAACAACGGTATATAACAAACTAATCATGTTCCTTATGACAGGGATAAAATAACCAGACCCTGTTCAAAATAAACCCACCTGTACCCGACGGTTCCCATTGTGTTGATACATTTCTGTGGAGTTTCCAGTCTTCAAAAGCGGACTTAAATAGGTATTGTAGTCACTTATTGCTGATTATAAAAATCATATCCACCAACCACCGGAAGAGTAAGGCTTGTGTCATCCAGGTCGATGGTTAACTCTGTACCCGGGTGTGGCCAGAGCGTATATTCGCGGTCGCTAGAAAAGATCATCAGACCGATTTGCTGCCCGGCCGGTATGATCTGATCATTAGGCTGCAAATCGAATGATACCGTATAAAACTCGCCCGGCACCAAAGGTTCACTTTCCCAAATAGACTGGTGATTCTGTGGACTTGCCCAGCCTTTTGTAATGATATTATCTGTGATTTCGGTTCCGCTCCCTTCATTCCAGGGAAGTGATACCAGCCAGACCGACAGGTTGGCTGCCTCTTTACTGCTTGAAAGGGTGACTGTAACATTCGGCACGCCGGAAATGTGAAGATCGTTAGTTAATTCCGGGGTTACGTAGATCAGCCTGTGGTTTGTCCATTCGGCCTGGGCCAGTACCGAACCCGAAAACGATACATTATCGACCAGTGTTTCGTTGCCCTGGCCTGAGACGAATGTAGTTGTCAGCCTACCTCTTTCAGGAGCGCCGGGAGTCAGGTAAAAAGTGATCGGCTCTGCTTTCGGGTTTGGGTAGTCATCGTACGGTGTGGGGTTATCCCGCTCATCGCCTTCCCGTACAATCCACGCCCGAGGCTTCTCCTCGATGCCGTTTTCAACATCCAGCAGGTAACGGGTAAACCACATGTTCATCATCCAGTGGGGAGGTTCGCCTCCATGCCCTCCCTGGTGATAGTAAATCATAGCGGGCACTCCCTGTTCCCTGAGTGCATCATAAATCCTGTAGCTGTGTTCCGGCATCACGTTCCAATCATTAAAGGCGTGGGCCATCAAAACTGCCGCCTGCACTTGTTCAATATGGTTGAGATAATCCCGGCCAGCCCAAAAATTGTTATAATCTCCGGTGATGCGGTCCATCCCTTCAGCCATCTCAGTATCGCGAACTGTCCGGTTGTTATACTCCCGTTTCGATTCATTCCCGCTGTGAATGAAATCGTAGAGAACATCTATATCCTCGCCGAGATAGCCGCCCGGTGAACGCACAAGCCCGTGAGACCGGTAATAATGATAATAGGATGTATTTGGCGCTATGGGAATGATCGCTTTAAGCCCCTCAACGCCTGTGGTTGCTGCAGCAAGCGGAAGAGTACCGTTGTATGAGGTGCCGGTCATCCCAACAATACCATTGGCCCAAAAAGCTTCCGCCTCTTCGTCACCATCCGGGGTGGTAAATCCCGGAGCGCGACCGTTCAGCCAGTCGATAACCGCTTTTGGAGCAAGCGATTCATTTTCTCCGCCAACTGTAGGGGCGCCTTGCGAAAGGCCTGTCCCGGGAGAAGTCGAATGAACTACGATAAAACCTCTTGGTACCCAGGTTCGAATCTGAGAATTTGAAATAATCGGGCGCTCCCCCGTTCGCTCAACCTCCGGGCCCATATTACGCTCCGGTGGTGTTTCTCCAAGTTCGTGCCTTACATCCCAGAAAAAATCGTATGGCGGACGGGCTGTACCTGCATAATACGGGCTGGTCTCATAAATCACCGGAAGCCTGAGATCGCCGGATTCGGTTTGAGCCGGTCTGGTTACGGAAACGTGCATCCGGTCCGGTTTTCCGTCACCATCCGTATCAAATTCTGTCTCCACCCATAGATCGTGCCGGATCCACTCATCGGGATTATTAAACTCCGGTATGATCTGGGCCTGGCCATCCTCGATTACATGTACAGAACTCTGAACATCATTATCCTGGGAGCTGGCATCAGTTGCAACAAAGATCATTAGCCATACGGCGGCAATCAGGGGTAGAGAGGTTCGTAATTTCTTCATCATTAAATTCTTTTTTTGATTGAATGCCATAAAATATACTACAACTGAAATGCATTTAGGATAAAATATTTTGCAGATCAAAAATCGACTCCCTCCTTATTTCTCGCTGAGGTACGCAGATGAATGCGCTGAGTTCCGCAGACTTTCTGCGCAAATCTGCGAGAACTAAACAGATGCCATTCGGGATTGTAAACCCTTTTAAAATAACATGATTATATCGGGGCAAACATCTTACATTTTTCTAAATTGTCTTGGTCATTTGTGATAATATTAACTAAAGAAAAAACATAACCCTGTTTCATGAACCCCGACCTCAAGGAAATTCATCACCATTTTATTGAGATTGCCGGTGGATTAAGTCCGGACCTGGTTCAGGCGTTTCAAAGAACCGGCCCTGTTCAATTTCAGCCGGATGATTCCCTGCCACTGGCGCATCGACTCTGCCGTTCGGTGGCAGGCCAGCAGCTCTCCGTTATTGCCGCCCGAAAAATCTGGCAGCGAGTACTTGACGCAGCCGGTGGTACCAATTTAGCTGAATTCTTTATCGATGAAAACGCAGAGTTCATGCGGAATTGCGGCCTTTCAAATGCCAAGGTACGTGCAATGTGCGGCATCGCAGAAGAAGCACGCGCCGGCAATATGGAAGCTGATGATCTCAGAATACTGAGCCATAAGGAACGTTCCAAAGAGCTGATCCGCCTATGGGGCGTGGGCCAATGGACGGTAGATATGATCTCCATATTCTACTTTGGAGATGAGGATGTGTGGCCCGATGGCGACCTTGCCGTCCGCAAAACATTGGAGCATCTCACAAGCCGCCGCCGTAAAACCGTGCGAACAGCCGAACGCTTTGCACCGTACCGATCACGGCTTGCACTCTATATGTGGGAGTATAAGGATGCTGTGCCGGATTGATATCATTCACAGGCCTCAAGTAAAAATCAACTATTTCGCCATTTCATTAAGCTGAATACGAATTTTCTTCAATAAATTGCCTGGTTTTACAATACTCAATTTGACTGTATCACCCGGAAAATAATCTTTTGTATTGAATGTGACTAAATATTCTGCCTTTGCCTGAATGGCTGCAACAAGAATGGGTACATCTTTTTCATCGGCCATGTTCAGATAATCTTTTAATTCTTTTTGTGCAGGATTATCAACGATCTTAACTGCGTGATCTATAATCTGTTCAAAATGAGGAAGAGCATCCGGAAGTTTATTCTGTATGTTTTTGCGACACTCTTCAATCACTTTTTTTGAGACAATTCCCTGAATCAATCCCAATTCAGACAACTGAAGCAAAACAAAAGATGCTCCTCTTTGTGAAGCTGACCCTGCTATAAGAGCATCGGAATCAAAAAAAACGTTTGTAATAGACAAAGCTTGCGATTTTACTCTTCTCGGGTTCTCAATTCCTGAACGCCTTCAATCAGCTCCGCTAATGAGAGGCCCTGTTTCTTACGGAGTTTTTCAATTTGTGAGACTATTTTAGGGAGTACGGAAGGCTTCGGACTTAAAAATATACCCTCATCAAGATCAACAAGAGTAATCGGATCATCCTCATGTAACTGGTATCGTTTGCGAAATTCCGCTGGAAGAGTGATAGTTCCTTTTTTCCGAATTTGAATGGTTTTAGACATTACTGAATATCTGAATGTTAGAAATTCTGAATTTCAGAAGAAAGATGGTAACTTCTTATAGAAATATCAAGACTGTATTGAGAATCCAGTCACTCTAATCTTCGTGCCTTTGTGGCTAAACCACGAGTATAATTTTGGGTTCAAATCCACCCCAATCAAACAAATGTCTTGGGCTTATCCGGGTCTTTGAACTGCAGGGCGTAGAGGTGATTATAGAGACCGCCGTTTTCCATCAGCTCGTAGTGAGTTCCGGTTTCGGTTATCCCGCCGTTATCCATCACAAGAATACGGTCGGCGTGCTGCACGGTGGAGAGCCGGTGGGCAATTACAAAGGTGGTGCGGTTCTGAATAAGGCGGTAGAGGGCTTCCTGCACCTGCGCTTCCGATTCGGAATCGAGCGAGGAGGTGGCTTCATCCAGCAGCAGGATCGCCGGATTTTTTAAAATGGCCCGGGCAATGGCAAGCCGCTGACGCTGTCCGCCGCTCAGTTTCACTCCCTTCTCACCGATCATCGAATCGTAGCCGTTTTCCGTTTCCAGTATAAAATCGTGGGCATTGGCATCTTTGGCCGCCCTGATGATCTCTGCGTCCGTTGCCTCCAGTTTTCCGTAGCGTATGTTCTCCCGGATGGATGTACCGAACAAGTGAACCTCCTGCGGAACCACCGAAATCTGTTCGCGGAGCGATTTTACCGTCAGCTCCCTGATATCCTGCCCATCTGCCGCGATCACTCCCACTTGCGGATCATAAAACCGGGGAATCAAATTGAGGAGTGTGGTTTTGCCCGCTCCGTTTGGCCCTACCAGCGCAACCGTTTCTCCGGCATCCGCATCAAAGGAGATTCCCTTGAGAACCGTGCGGCCATCGTCATAGCTGAACCAGATGTTGTCGGCCTTGAGCCGTCCTTCCAGCCTGGATACATGCCGGGCACCGGGCAAGTCGGAGATCTCTGGCACCTCATCGAGCAGCTCAAAAATTCGTTCTGAAGCCCCGGCCGCCGTGTTTACGGCAGCATAGAGCCGCGACGTCTGGCTGATGGAACGGGAGATGTTGAGTGCATAGATGATAAACGCCACCAGGTCGCCCGCAGTGAGACGGCCCGCAAGCACTTCCTGTCCGCCATACCAGAAGATGATAACCAGCGTGCTCATAAACAGAATACCCACGCCGGACCAGAAGAGCTGCGTTAAAACCATCTTTCTTCGAGCGGTTCCGAACAGTTTCTCCACCGCATCCTGGTAGCGGGCCACTTCGTAATCTTCGCGCACAAATGCTTTAACAAGACGGACTGCCCCAAGGGCATCTTCCGCAACGGCCGTGGAGTCTGCCAGTTCATCCTGTATCCCTTTGGAGAGAAGCCTGATTTTTTGGCCGAAATATCTTGTGGCAAGGGTGATGAACGGAACCGTGATGAAGATCACCAGGCTGAGCCGCCAGTTCAGCATCACCATCAAACCAACAGAGCCGACTAAAGAAAAGGTGATGGTAAAGAGCTGCGGAAGGGAGTCGGTAAGTGCTGTGCGGATGGAGCCGACATCATTGGTGAGGCGCGAGGTGATTTCGCCCAACCGCCGTTCGGCGTAGAAGCGGAAGCCCAGCCGGTGCAGGTGTTCATACACCTTTTTCCTGAGGTCAGTTACCGCCCTTTCTCCCACCCACTCAAGGTGATAGTTCCCCAGAAATGAGAATAGCGCCTGCAGAACAAACAGGACGAGCAGCCCCACGGCCAGCAGGTTGAGCAGCTCGCGGTTGCCCTCTTCAAAAACAGCATCCAGCAGCTCCCTGAGCCCGAGCGGAACGGTGAGCCAGATTGCAGATGCAACCAAAACGGCAGCCACTGCAAGGTAGAACCGCAGCCGGTACGGTTTGCTCAGCGCAAAAATATCCCTGAGGGTTTTCCAGAGAGATTTTACACTTCTCTGTTCGTCATTTTTCGGGTCCATATCACAGATTTATCGGATGAAACAGCATGCGAACAAAATTAGTGCCATTTGTAACTCGGCAGACAGTGTGGCAGGGGGAGGGTAATTTGTTGTTCATCCCGAGGCTTCATTAATTTTTAATACAGCTTCAACTTACTAATTATTGAAAGAAATCTACTAATCAGAGAATACAGCCATATTTCAGAAGTATTTGATTTACAGATCATGACGGGTGAAAAGGGTAGAAAAATGCCGGATGGCACGGCCAATATTGTAGGAGGCTGTCCAAGAAGTGAGTTTCAAGATCCTAAAACCTAAAAATTTTAAGTTTATCAAGGTGTTGAAAAGGAGCACCCCTCCCCCGAATGGTCGGGATTGGAAAAACACTAACTTGTGGCGTGTTTTTCGCCGTAGGGAGGGGACGGGGGTGGGTCAGAAAAGATCGGGACTTGTTAATTCCTAAATAATTTAGGCAGGCTTTAGATAATTTTGTCTTTTTGGACAACCTCTTCCATTTCCGAAATATCAAGACTGTTTGCAGCTTCTTTGTCCAAAATTCGGGTGTCCAGGTCATACAGTCGGTTCAGTAAGGTTTCGGCGGGATCTTCTCCTTCAACAGAAAGGACGAGCGTTACAGGCAGTTTTAGCCAGTTTGCGATATAATGACGAATCGCTGATTTGTAAACCGGTTCAGGATCTTCAAACAGGGCTCCTCAGGAAGTAATGAAAAGGAAAACAGATATAGAAGTAAGCAACCTTTTCATGTTCGTTAATTGGGGTTATGATCGACAGAACTGCAGGTAACAATTTAACATACTGGCATAAAAATTCTCGACATTATCCTGCCATTTTAACCCTATAAAACAGTCCATTTCTTTTGATTGTGTAATAAGTGTAGGGTAATTATGTGTTAAGTTGCTAACTAACAAATGGCTTGAAATCGGTGACCTATGTAAAAATCTGCTACAAAGAATTAAACCTAATAATGTAAGAGGGAAATTGATGGATGAGAATAAAGTGAGTTCAAATTCGAGAACAAAATATAACTTAACGGAGCCACTGCCAGATGTTGGTAGCAGTTTTGAGAGAGATTTAGAAATACTTCAATTATTTGTTACTGCAAGTAATTTTGGAAAGGATTTTGTTGGCCGTGATGAAGTAGCATCCCTTTCTGAATTAAATAAACACATCATTGGCGGTGTTTTAACTTTTTTCAATAAAATAGGTTTTGCGGAAAAAGACGGTTTTAAATATAAACCTAACCAGGAGCTCATTAACTTTGAAAATAAACTGAAATGTGAAACAAGAGAAAAAGCTTTTCAAAGCTTAAAACCTCTGATATTAAAAACCTGGTTTGGGGAAGAAACACAAAAAATCTTTCGGGCTAAAAAAGACTCTCTTACAGAAAAAGAACTATTTAAGTTGATAGGTAATGCTATTGAAGCTGATCCGGAATACCATAAAAATGCAATCAATCATCTGATTGAATATTTAAAGCATTTAAATATCATTGTACCCATTGAAGCAGAAAATAGTGAAGGAAAGTACAAATTGAGTACGCACATAAAAATTCATCCGGAAGGTCAAAATTCAATCGAAAACTATAGTGATCACACTTCACCGGGCGAGAAGGAGGACAAAACATCTGAAGAGCCCCCGAAAAACAGTACAAAAAGCATGGGCCCTGTAAAGTCGATGATATCTGAAGCCAGGTTCATAGTTAATATACACGTAAACTATGATGGTGATTCAGATATATCTAAAGTGAAAGATCTTTTTAAACTTATTAACGAGAACAGCTGACTTGTATATCCCGTTAGGGGTGAATGAAAATCCAATCTTCGAATAGGCCTATAGCTGAGGTCAATTTCGATGGTTTTGATTTTTTACTCTGGTACTTCCAGCAGGTTCCTTCCTTTTAGAAACCATCACCGAAGAATTCCAATTCGGTTTTCAGCCGTACCCTTATCCCGGAAGGTGCGGGGACGGATGAAACAGATACCCGCACCGAGAGATTTTGCCGGGGCTTTATGGTTGGCAAAGGCCATTCTTAACCATTCCAGAACAGTGAAACTTCTCTCCTTTTACACCACAATTGTCAAAGAACTTCCCAACCCCTATACTCCCTGTGGACAAGACGAAGGTGGTAGGTTTATAGAAGTTTAGATTTGTTTTAAATCGGGACAAAAGCGGCAGGTAGCAATCAGCATCTGAATATAAATGCTACTAAAACCGGTCTCTTACAGAATATTTGGATAGCTTTGGTATAGAATGCGACATTTTAGGTAATGTTTGGGGTGTCGTTTAATTATCTATTAGGCCCGGGCATTCGGGAAAAAGCTCAGAGTTGAACTCGTAGAGTAAGGCAGGAATAGCCGCCAACCAATAAATCTATACCCACCTTCCATACCCCCTGTCCCAATAAGTATATCTGCCGATTTACAAGTGGTGTATTTCCATTCAAAAAAATTTCATCTATATTTTCCTCCATCCCAGAGAGATAACAGGACTGGGTTGGCTTTTCTTTTAACAATCTGATAAATGTAACTACGTAATCCTTAACTTAACCAAACAGACCATGGAGAAAGAAAAAATCGTTTTGAACCTGGAAAATGAGGGCGAATGCCTCACATTTTATGGCGATCCTGATTTTACTGCACCCGGTGTGGAGTTCGATTGTATATTGGCTCCCGGTTCCAAGGGCCCCGAGCCTCATATTCATACATTACAAACGGAAACATTCCATGTAGTTTCAGGCGTTATGATTGCACGGCTGAAGGGCCAGGATGAAATCACATTAGGCCCCGGGGAAACCATCACCGTGCCGGAAAAAATTGAGCACTCTTTCTCAAACGGGAGTGCCGAGGAACCCCTTGTAACCAGGATTGTAGTTGAGCCCGCACTCGATTTTCAATGGTTTTTGTCGGAAGCGGCAAAATCGGCGATCCGAAATGGCGGAAGCTGGAAAGATCTGCCGCTTTTAGAAGCAGGTTATCTGATGTGGTTGTCTCGTGACCAGCAACGAGCAGGCGGTTTGCCATTTTTTGTCCAGGATATTCTCTTTGGTGCCATTTCTTTACTGGCACTGCTGTCCGGCAGGGCGAAGAATATTGGCCCAAAGCCTCGCAGAGTTTAAGGCCGAAAGCCGGAAATTCAACTTGCCAAAACATTTTAGAGTTCATTAAAAATCTTCGTTTCTGTTTAAATAGAATAGTTTTTATTGTTGACTGAAAATGGGTCCCTCACTTTTTTCTCGCAGAAAGACTCAAAGACATGAAGTTTAATTGACTGTTTTTATATGTTCTACAGGAATTCGCGTGGGTAATGTAGTCTGTTGGTACTACTTTTGGTTATCAGTCGCTCCGGTTTGAAGCCGTCAGCTCTCAGCAGTCGGCTTTCGGCAGTCCAGTAGACTGCCCCAAAATTTGAATATATGATATTCAAGAGCATTCCTCTGGTAAGCTGGTATATGTGAAAAAGATCTACGCTGAAAGCTGACGGCTGAGAGTCAGTGGTTTAAATAGCTATATCAAGTACATTCTGTAACGGACGATTATCCCTTGTTCTGAATACAGAAAAACCCCGTCGGTCGAGAGTCAGAATATCGTGTACTTCAATGGCCTCTGCAAGCAATAGTAGCGTGGCATCAGCGAAATCCATCGGAGTATCTGAGTGCCGTTTCATAAGCGCCGCAGCTTCCAGAAGTTCAGGCGGCCGGGTCAGATCATAGACCTCCATCGAACTGGTGTAGACCAGTTCCGCCAGAATTGATGCGCCATCCGGTGCTGCAGATACGAAATGCATGGCTTCGGTGATTACTGCACTGGTAGTATAAAGCTGTCCGCTAAAGTTCTCCCAGGCTCTCACCACCTCAGTATGTGAATTATCGCGGGCATCCAGATAAGCCACCAGTGGCCCGGTATCTACCAGCCAGGATTTCACAACCGCCAGTTCCTTTCGCGGAGTGTTACCCGCCAGGATTCATCCCGTTGCCGGTCCAGCGCCAACCTTCCGCGTAAATGTTTGGTTTTCGAGCCAAGGGGCTGCTCTTCCACCGCTTCTTTCAGAATTCTCCGAACCTCTTGTGAAAGCGTTAAACCCCGCTCTTTTGCTCGTTTCTCAAGCTGTTTTCGTAACATCTCGTCGGTCCGTATGGTTATTGTCTTACTCATGTATACAATGTATACAAATCTGTTTTCAGGCGCAATATTGTTATGATTGGGTATAACCCCATTTTTTGAACCATTGCCCTAAAATGTTTCGCTATCGCGTTCAAAAAATAAGCAAAAATTCAAGGCGGTGAATCTGGCACGTGGTTTATCGCCATATCTTTAGAAACTCAGGAATGTTTTCTGTTTCGGCCATCCACTCGTATATTTCTAATCATGTTGTCATCAACTTATATGACCTTTTTTGTATTGAATAAAATATATCGCAGATCAAATAAAGTATGCTGTTCGGATTAGAAATAACCGAAAAGGGTATCAGCTTTTTATTAAAATTGAAACTCTTCCGGTTTACTCACCCGACACTTCCTTTTCTTCCTGATCAATCTCAACATATTCACCTTTTACAATCGATTCAACAACAGCGCCGGTTACTTCCTCATTCTCAATCAGCAGATCTGCCAGCTTATCAAAAGCTTCCCTGTACTCTTTTAATGTTCTTATCGCCCGATCATAGGCTTCTGTTGAGATCACTTTTATCTCCTCATCTATTTCCCGAGCGGTGGTGTCGCTGAACTCCTGCTGCCGTGTCATTTCCCGGCCGAGGAAGACTTCCTCATTTTTACTGCCAAATGACAAGTGCCCAAAGCGTTCGCTCATTCCCCAATCCATCACCATTTTTCTTGCCAGCTGTGAAACCTGTTTCAGGTCGTTCTGGGCCCCGCTGGTTGAGGTGTTGAAAATGATCTGTTCTGCCGCTCTTCCACCCATAATTACTGCAAGGCGATCGAGCAAGTACTCCTTATTGTAGATATACTTCTCCTTTACCGGGAGCTGCTGTGTCACACCCATAGCCTGCCCTCTCGGGATAATGGTAACTTTGTGAAGGGGATCTGAATTTGGAAGCACAGCTGCAACAATTGCATGACCGGCTTCATGATAGGCCAGCATCCTTTTTTCCTCGTCATCAATCTGCATTCCTTCTCGTTCAAGCCCCATTATGATACGGTCCCGGGCATTATCGATATCCTCCATGGTGATCTGTTTCCTTTTGGCCCTTCCGGCATACAGAGAGGCTTCATTCAGCAGGTTTTCAAGATCAGCACCGCTGAAACCGGGAGTGCCGCTGGCTATTTTATCCATATCAACATCTTCGTGTAAGGGTTTCTTCCGGGCATGTATTTTCAGGATTTCTACTCTTGTATTCTTACTTGGCAGGTCCACAGTAACCTGGCGGTCAAACCGGCCGGGCCTCAGAAGTGCTTTATCCAGAATATCAGGGCGGTTGGTTGCAGCCATCACAACCACATTCTCGCTGGGTTCAAATCCATCCAATTCGGAAAGCAGCTGATTCAGGGTCTGTTCTCTTTCATCATGCCCGCCCCCGAGCCCGGCACCTCTCGACCTGCCAATTGAATCGATCTCATCAATAAAAATGATGCTGGGCGACTTCTCTTTTGCATTTTTAAACATCTCACGCACCCTTTTTGCACCCACCCCAACAAACATCTCCATAAAATCGGAACCGGTTATGGTAAAAAACGGCACATTTGCCTCTCCTGCCACAGCTCGTGCCAGCAGGGTTTTTCCGGTGCCGGGCGGACCAACCAGCAGGATCCCTTTGGGCAGTTTGGCACCGATCTCTTCAAACATCTTCGGGTTTTTCAGGAACTCTACAATCTCAGTTAGTTCCGTTTTAGCCCCTTTCATACCAGCTACATCGTCAAAAGTAGTTTTGTTTTTCTCTTTATCCTGAAGTTTTGCGGGACTATTGCCAATATTAAACATACCGCGCCCCTGGGTCTGCATACGTCTGTAGAAGAGGTAACCAATAAATAGAAAAATAAAGAGCGGCAGTGTGAATATCATTGCATACCACCAGAAGTTATCCGAGTCGGGTTCAGCCGAAATGATCACTTCCCGTTCTTCGAGTATTGCAAATAGCTCATCGTCACCAAAAGAGGGGATATAGGTGATAAAACTTTCATAATGTGTGGTGTCATTTTGTGCACTAAAAAGCTGCTGAGGCTCCTTTAGGCTCCCTTGAATTTTATCACTCTGTACATGAACTTTCTCGACATTATCCTCTTTTAAAAGCTGACGAAACGTACTGTATTCAACTTCAGGAGTAGTGGAGAAAAAGCCACCGCCTCCGTTTGAGATAAACATGTAGATTAAGATGAATCCGATCAGAAAATAGAGCCAGTAGATGAAAGAAAAACTTTGCGCGGGTTTTTTAGAGCCTGGCATGCCTTTTTTTGGCTTTTGATGCTTGAATCCATTCTGCGGTTTATTGTTTTCTTTGTTGTTGTCCATTATTCAGAAAAATATTTCGGTGTTGAGCCAGGTATTAACAAGAAACTCTCGTGCGGATTATTCTCCTAATTAATAGAAGAATCTGTTCTATTCATTCTTAGTCCGGTTATCTCACAGTGAAAATCTATTGGTGGGATATCCGGGTTAGCTCCCATATTAATGAATATGTAACTTTATAACAGTTTATTGAGAGAACCAATTTAAGGTCATTGTTTGATCAATAAAGGGCAACTTTTAATAGCCGTGTATTTCAATGAAAAAAACTCTTATATAAACCAATAATTATTGAGTTAAACAACAAACTCATTGAACCCGGAGTTCGTACTGGAATTATTGAAGGTTCTATTGGATGAAGCAGTTAACTTCAACATAATGATACGCGCAGGTTTTTCAACAGGATGCTGCACCTGTAAACTGATTTATCTTGCCCCGGCATAGGCCGCATCAAGCAGAGGAATAATTTCACGGTCTATACTACTAAAAAGCTCTCTTCTGTAATTTCGGGTGGCCTCTCCGGCCTCGGATCTTGTGGTGACCGAAAGCACGGCATCCAGCTCAGGGAGAATCATAATATACTGACCTCCGCTGCCAAAAGCGTAAATCATGTGGTAATCGCCTGTAGTACGCTGAAACCACAAATAACCATAATTTTCCACTCCGGAAATTCGCCCGGTTACCGGCTGCACAGATTTAATAATCCACTCTCTTGAGACAAGCTGTTCACCGTTATATCTGCCCTCATCCATCATCAATTGGCCTATTTTAATCATATCCCGCGGACGCATCGCCATATTGTTGCCCCCGAGGTAGTAGCCCTGAGGATCCCGGTCCCAGCCGGTGATTTGAATATCCATTGGTCTGAAAAGATACCTGTTTGCAAACTGAAGGGTATTCATTCCTGATGCCCGTGTTAGAATAACTGCAAGAAGGTGGGTATTTCCGGTACTGTAAATTCTGTCCTGACCGGGAACTCCCTGTAATGGCCGGTTAAGTTTATACCGAATCCAGTTATTGCTGGTTACCCAGCGGCCGTAGTTCGCTCTGCTGGTTGATGCCAGTCCGCTTCTCATGGTCAGAAGATCTTCAATGGTGATGGAAGCTTTAAGCGAATCAGGGGATGAGTTAAAATACTCCGGGAAAAATTCTTCAATTGTTTGATCCACACTCTCCAGGTAGCCCTTGTCGATGGCAATGCCGATAAGTATGGAGAGAATACTTTTAGACGCGGATTTAATGTTGTTGCCGCGGGCTGCATTCATACTTCCATAATACTTTTCTGCAACCAGCTCTCTGTGCTGGCTGATGAGAAGGCTGTTGATCGGGCCTATACTGCCTAATGGCTCTGTGAGCAGATCAAGCCGGTGTTGCAATTCTTCGCGCTCAAGAGGGGCTGGCCTTGCTTCTGCGATTTCCTCGTTTTCCGATAGACTCGCTCCGGAACTAACACTCACTCCATTGTCTGCAATCAACATATAATAGACAGACAGCAACAGTGCTGCCGCAAACATAAGGAGTGACAGTGATTTATATGATGAGTGCCGAATTTTCAAATTTCAATTAAAATCATATTTATAAAAACCTTCAGTAAAAATGGTCGTAATTCCCCGCCTAAATAACTTTATTTTTTATCAGAAATTATATCGCCACCGGTTTTGAAGTTGTTAAAGTAGTAAAATGAAATCGAAATATACATTAACTGTGACTGATTGTGTTATCCCTATCCATTTGGACCCATCCCCCGGCCCCTTTTCGTCGGAGGGAGGGATTTAGGGTGGGTTTGATAGTGGATTTCTGTCACCTTTTGAATACTGTTGCCCGCTCTACTGTGTTTAAATCGAAGATGCGTTGGAGCTTTAGCGCAGGTTATTAGACAAAATTAGTTGATTCTGTTGACTTTTAAAATCTCATCATTTAATTTACCAATCAGTTAATTAACTAAATAGTTAAATAGTGAGTCAAATCAATTATGCCAGCAGATCATTTAAGCACAACATTTCAGGCGCTTGCCGATCCCACCCGGCGGGCAATCCTGGCCAGTCTTACGACAGGTGAAAAAACTGTTTCTGACCTCGCCGAACCGTTTGATATGACCATGCCTGCTATCACCAAGCATCTGAAAGTGCTGGAAAAGGCAAAGCTTATAGAGCGAAGCCGCAAGGCGCAGTACCGGCCCTGCCGTCTTCAGCCAGAGCCGCTGAAGGATATCGATGAGTGGATGGAGCAGTACCGGAAATTCTTCGAGGCCAGTTTTGACCGATTGGAAGACTATCTCAAACAACTTCAAGCCAAAAAGGAGAAAACCGATGAATAAAGAAAAAAACCAAACCGTAGAAACAAAAGAGAACGAAATCATTTTCACCCGCACATTTGACGCTCCGCGTGAACTGGTTTTTGAAACCTATACTACCTGCGAACACCTGAAAAACTGGTGGGGTCCGCGAACCTGGCCGCTCAGCTACTGTAAAATGGATTTTCGTCCCGGCGGATCGTGGCACTACTGCATGAAAGGTCCGAATCCCGGAGATGAATCGTGGGGGCTTGCCAAATACAAAGAGATTTCTGAACCCGAAAAAATCATCTACAACGACAATTTTTCTGATAAAGACGGCAACATAAATAGTGAAATGCCATCTTTTGATATCGTTAATGCCTTCGAAACCATCGATGAACAGACTAAAGTAACGGTCATTTCAAAAGTCGGTTCAAAAGAAGAGGTAGATAAACTGGTTGAGATGGGAATGATTGAAGGATTTACCGAAACCTGGGAGCGCCTGGAAGAGCATTTGGCAGCCATTCAAAAACCGTAACAACCTTTACGTATCTCGATGAAATTGCACAGCGGCGTAGACTTCCTGCTTCAGTTCATCAAAAAACCGGGTGCCCTCTTTTTCGAGTTTAGCTTCGAGTTTCTGGGTGCAGTCGCAATCGGAGCAGGCCCACGGTTCTTCACCGTTCAGGTCTTTGCAGTTGTGGCGTCCGTGCGCATCGCGGATATCGGTCAGATCAGGAAGTACTGTTTTCAAACAATTTTGTTGAGAAGGTTACGGGTACTCCCGGCACCACACGTAACCGAAACAGCCTGGTAAAGATACTTCAATTAGCAAAAGAGATTAATCCTCTGCACTAATGTGTACATACAACGGTTCAGATTCGCCCAGTTTCTTGATAAGCAGATTAGCCACGGAATTTCCGGTTCGATTACCTTTCCAAATCACATCAATCGTTATTTTCTGACCGGGAGCCAGGATAAAAGGTACCTGGTTTTGGGACTCTATTTGAAATTCCCCGCTTTGATCCAGCTGGATATAGGTGACAAGGGTTGCCTGGTTTCCGTTACGGCTTTCGAGCAGCAACTGTTTAGTTTCTCCGTTTTGGCCTCCATTAAACCGTAAACTATCGGCTGAAACAGTGAGTTCAGACCGGGTGAAAGGATGAGAAGCTATTTGCGGGTTTTCAGAGGTGGCGAATATCTCAAATGAGCTCAGTTCAGGACCTCCGCCTCTGTCTCCGCTGCCTGCACCGATCACAACCATATTATCAAAATAGATGGCCTGGGTTCCATGCCTTCCGCGTATCAGGGGCGGCAGGATACTCCATGTTCCTGTCTCAGTGTCCAGCATTTCCGCTTCACTGTGGGCTTGCTGTTGACTTCCGCTTTCACCGCCAATAACCAGGAAATTTCCATTGTGCACAGCCGAAGAAGTTCCAGCCCGTTCTGTTGGAATATCTCCTTCTGGCGAGGGAAGTGTTGTCCATTCTTCAGTTGTAAAGTCAAAAACATCGGTCTCCTTAACAGTTGCCTGGAATCCCTGCCCCTGGAATCCCGAGCGTCGTCCGCCTGCCACATAAAGTTTATCGTTGACCACAGCGGCGTGAAGGTGATCGCGAGTTCTGGGCGCATCGGGCAGCACTCGCCATTGATTGGTAGCGGGATCAAACTCATCCAGCCAGTTAACCCATCCGGACCTGTGCCCGTTTATAATTCCGCATACGAGATAAATTTTATCATTATAAACAACAACTCCGGAAGCTCCTCTTCTGCGGTCCCGGGGAATTTCAGGGCCAAGAGCCCAGAGATCCTGCAGAGGATCATAGATCAGGATGTGGGAAAGTGGTGTTTCGTGTGGCCAGCGACCGGTTAAAGCACCCGCGATATAAACCAGCCCATCCAGCTCAACGGCCTGGATGTGATGAATCTCAAAAGGGGGGCGGGCACCTTCAGACCACTCTTTGGTTTGGGTATTATAAATATTTACAGGTTTCATACCTCTTCCCCCGATCAGGATAAACAGATCGCCGGAACGAACAAATGCATTTTCATGCCGCTCAAGGGCAAAACCGCTTGCTTCGAGTGGATGCCAGTTATAATCCTGGGCAGAAACGGGTTCTGTTGATGTAACCCCCATCAACAAGAAAGCCACTATACTTGACACAAAACCTTTCCTGATCATTTTTTTATTTCATGTGAATATTTACACCTTGTCGATTCGGAATGTATAGATTTAACACTGAATCTGAAAGCCCTGCCCGGGTGGCTGTTTCATTAATTTAATATATCTGAAACGGCAGCCGGATATACCAAACGAAATGTATAATTCAGGTGTTAAGCTATTGTTTAGTCGAGATGAGATCAGGCCGTATTTGAAAATTGGCCTTAATCCAAATACGAAGGTTGTGTCAGGAACGAGTTTGAGGAGAATCCCTCAATATTATTTCTTTTATTTAGATATGTATGTATAGCTGGCTTTTCTGAAGGGAATCATAACGGTTTTCAAGTTGAGAACGAACTGAAATTTAATCACTGAAATAACATTAACCTGTTAAATAACTTACCATGAATGTTGCAGAACTGTTCGTTAAATGTCTTGAAGCGGAAGAAGTTACACATATTTTTGGAGTGCCCGGAGAAGAAAACGAAGCATTTCTTTTTGCACTTGAGGATTCCTCAATTGAATTTGTACCCTGCCGGCACGAACAGGGTGCAGCATTTATCGCAAATGTGTGGGGAAGGCTGACCGGCAAAGCCGGGGTTTGCCTGGCTACTCTGGGCCCCGGGGCTACAAACCTGATTACCGGTGTGGCCGATGCAAATCTTGATAAAGCCCCTCTGGTTGCCATTACCGCCCAGGGAGGCCTCGACCGGATTCACCACGAAAGCCACCAGTTTATCGATGTGGTAAATATGTTCCGCCCGATCACCAAATGGAATGGAAATATTCCGTCACCGGGCGTGGTTACTGAAGTAGTCCGGAAAGCGTTCAAACTGGCCGAGATGGAAAAACCTGGTGCCACTCACATTGAACTTTCCGAAGACGTAGCTTCACAGGATGTGTCCGGCAATCCTGTGCCGATGAAACCGGGGCGCGTGAGGAGGCCTGCTTCAGATTATAAAGCCCTCGCAAAAACCGTTGATCTGCTTCGCTCGGCCAAAAAACCGCTGGTACTGGCTGGAAATGGTGCCATCCGAAAACTGGCAAGCAAGCACCTTACAGAATTTGTAACACGCCACAATATTCCGGTTGCTGCCACATTTATGGGCAAGGGAGCGGTCTCCGACCGGCTCGGACAATCACTGTTCAGCATCGGCCTGGGATTTAAAGATTATGTACTCGAAGCCGTTGAAGAGAGCGACCTGATACTGGCTGTGGGTTACGATATTGCGGAATATCCGCCACAGCGATGGAATCCCGGCAGCGACAAGCCCATTGTCCATATCGACTTTGATCCGGCTGAAGTCTATTCACACTACGATCCTGAAGTTGAGATTTCGGGTGATATTTCTGCGGCACTCTGGGAGCTGAATAAACAACTGAATGACTCAAACCTTGAATTCACTGACTGGTACAAACCTGTCCGGGAACGGATCAAAGAGGACATCAACAGTTACCGGCTGAAAGATGACGATCCGTTTAATGTGCCGGGCAGCCTGCTGGAATTGCGTGACCATCTGGAGGATGATTCTATCCTGATCAGTGATGTGGGCACCCATAAAATGTGGATTGCACGAAACTATCCAACCTATTGTCCCAACGGATGTATTATCAGTAACGGGCTTGCCAGTATGGGAATCGCACTGCCCGGAGGAATTGCGGCATCTTTACTGAATGAAGGCCGACAGATTGTCTCTGTAATGGGTGACGGCGGTTTTATGATGAACAGCCAGGAATTAGAAACGGCCAAACGCCTGGGAGTGGGATATATCAACATAGTGTTTAACGATAACGATTACGGATTGATAAGCTGGAAACAGTATCAGCACCGGGAACGCTCTGTAAGCACCCGAATTCAAAATCCCGACTTTAAGAAATATGCCGAATCATTTGGTATTGCGGGATACCGGCCCGAAAGTCTTGATGAACTGCGATCAACACTGAAAAAGACAATTGAAAACAAAGAACTCTGCCTCATTGAAATTCCCATCTCAACCCATGTCAATAACGAATTAATCGACAAACTTAAAAACTGGTGGAGTTAAGGGTGAAGGGGGACTGTGTCTTGAAAGTTGGTAAGTGGCAGTTTGAAAAATCACAATTTTCAATTTTCAAATAACAAAGTTTTTACAGTTCTCAGCTTCCCGATTCCTGTGTCCAGCATCCAGCAACCCGCAACCAGTTGACAAGTCTTCGAGCCGTAATACTTGCTCTTAAACTTTAGAAAACCCAATCATAATGATTGATCGATATTCGATATTTTGGCAAGATTCAACACACTGCACATGGTTTGATGCTTACCCCTGAACCAGCCCAAAACCTAAAACCTCCGGCTCGATTTTTGAAAAACATCGATTGATATCGGAGGTTTGATGGTCAATTCTATGTGAGGGGCTGGCATTTTTGTGGTACTTGCCGGAAGGGTAGCTCGAAATAATAATCAGGTGCAGGCCACCGATTCGTGAAGGGTGTAACCGCAGGATTCTGAGTGTCTATCTCTAGTGACGTGTCAACTGTAAAAGTGTGAGAGAGTCATCAGACGAGTCGTTCCGGGATCATCCCAATCTTCTACATTGGTATATTTTTTGAAAAACTCGTCAGATGACTTAACCCGACGTTTTTGAGTATCGAGTATCAAGTATCGAGACAAAAATGGCACAATCTAGACGCTTGCGCCATGCCAAATATTTTTTTGTTTCTAAAAATTAATTTGGACCACAGGAAAAAGAAACAAACCTTTACCCGCATCCCGCATCCCGCATCCCGCATCCCGCATCCCGCATCCCGCATCCCGCATCACAGCCCACGGGCAATTTCACTTCATGGGAATCGCTTACGCTCGGAGCGCAGCTTCTGCCAGAGTGTTTTTGACCCTATAGCAGAAAATGCAGGCTAAGACATTAATAATAATTTTGATAGATTTATTCATAATTTTTTCTGTGAGAAATGCGAACTAAACCTGAAGGCTGTTAAACCGATGCAATACATCACCATACCACCTGGCCCAAAACTTGAAGAGTATGTCCGCTTTTTCTGGATCCTGGAAAGCGGAGAGCTGCAAACCCCGTACGTTTTCCGAACGATGGCAGACAACTGCACAGAACTTCTGTTCCACTACAAAGGCACGTTCCGTGAAATCAAACCCGATGGCAGCAGGGAAGAGTCGTTTCTGTCGGGGATTCATTCACAATCTGCAATCTACAGGCGTTTTACCACAGACCACTCTTTTGGGATTTTCGGTGTATATCTTTATCCGTTTGCCGCACCTGTTTTGCTGAATGCTTCGCCCGCAGAGCTGACCGGAGAGATGCCCGGCATCCACTCCGTACTCGGGCGAAGAGGGAGGATGCTCGAAGAGCAGATGTTGTTAGCCAGAAATAACCATGAACGGCTACGGATCATTACCGATTTTCTTGAATCACGCATTGAGCAAAGTACGGGTGAAGAACATCCCGCCAGGAGAGCGGTCAGGTATGTAATTCAATCCAAGAAGATGCAGCCGGTGAGTAAACTGGCCGGTATGTTCCATCTCTCGGAACGGCAGTTTACCCGGAAGTTCAGGGAGTATTCCGGCATGTCCCCCAAGCTGTGTATGCGTATTACCCGTTTCGAAGAGGTTTGCAGCAGGTACGGACAGACGGAGTGCACAAATCTTGCAAAACTTGCACTTGAAAGCGGCTATTACGATCAGTCTCATTTTATACGGGATTTCAAGGAGTTTTCGGGGTACGAACCCGGTGAGTATTTTTCAGGCCGGGCTGAAGGCATCGAATGGCGTGAACAGGATTCTTCTGAAATGGCCTGATTTCTACGAGAAAAAAGTCTGATTTTTACAATGCAGTTAAGGCATGATTTTTAATATTTGGTGAAAACCTGAACAAAAACGTATAGTCGTATGTCCAAATCAATTCAAAAACCCGATTATTACAACACTGTAATGCCCTATCTCATCCTGAAGGATGCACTGGCATTTATTGAATTTGCATCCAACGTATTTGGGGCGGAGGAGAAGGCGAAGTATCCGGATGAGAATGGAAGAATAATGCATGCCGAAATTGTGATTGGAGACAGCACCATCATGATTGGCGAAAGCAATGAAGATTGGCCTGTACAGACTGCAGGGCTTTACATAAATGTTAATTCGGCCGATGAACTTTATCAAAAAGCACTGGATTCCGGGGCCAAAAACGTGATGGAGCCTTCCGATCAGGAATACGGACGAACCTGCGGTGTAAAAGATCCGCAAGGAGTTACCTGGTGGATTACATCAGAATTGAGGTGAAGGGGGTCTGGATACTGAATGCGGGGAGCAAAAAGCTGATTACTGAAGGCTGAAAGCTGACTGCTGATAGCAAATAAAAGTTTGAAAATTGAATTTTGTGATTTGAAATTTTGCCAACTGCCCCTTGTCAGCTTTTTGCGCTGTGGATTTAAGCTATATCAACGAAAATCTCATTACTTACTACTCAATACTTGATACTCTATACTCAAATTCTGCACAAAAAAAAGGCAATGAATCCGAATTTAAAAATCCGAACTCATTGCCTTTATGAATTATGAAACGTATGTCTCAGGTCTCAGAAGAATCAGAGCGTGATCATTCTTCTTGCTTCTTTTTTTCGCTCTGTTCTTTCTCGGCAAGTTTTTCAGCGAGGCCGGACACTTCTCCAAGAGTGGGTGTTCCTGTTTCAACACTCTCTTTTTTCGGCTTCGGCTTGCTTTTCGAGGCAGATTTCTTCAAATCTCCGTCGAGCTGAGATATTTCTATGGTTTTGCTTGGCTCGTCGAACTCAACCACATAACCTTCTATCTTGTCGCCTTCTTTAAAGGTTTCTTTCAGGTTTTCAACCGGTTCGGCAAGTTTGTCAGCAGCCAAAAAGGCATCCACACCAAGTGCAAGTTTCACGAACATGCCCTTGTCTGTAATTTTCGATACTTCTCCTTCCACTTTGGAACCCGGCCCGTACTCTTCCGCGTATTTCTCCCACGGATTGTCATGTACTTGTTTGTGGCCAAGTGTGATGCGGCGGTTATCGAAATCAACGGCAAGGATCACAATTTCAATCTCTTTACCTTTTTCAACCACCTCATTCGGATGTTCAACTTTTTCCGTCCAGCTCAGGTCAGATACGTGAATCAGACCGTCAATTCCGGGTTCAAGTTCAACAAATACACCGAAGTTGGTAAGGTTGCGGATTACGCCATTGTGAGTGGAGCCAATCGGGTACCTGTCGAGCAGGTCTTCCCACGGATCTTTTTCGAGTTGTTTCACACCAAGAGAAATCTTCTTCTCATCTTCGTTGATGTTCAGTACAACACACTCAATAATATCGTCTTTCTGGACAAGCTGAGACGGGTGTTTGATATGCTGAGTCCAGCTCATTTCACTGATGTGGATCAGGCCTTCAATTCCTTTCTCCAGTTCAATAAAGGCTCCATAATCAGCAATAGATACCACACGGCCCTGAACTCTGAGGTTTTCAGGATATTTCCCGTAAATCTCATCCCACGGATGCGGCTGAAGCTGCTTCAGGCCAAGAGAAACCCGCTTGGAGTTTTCATCAAAGTCGATCACAGCTACGTTCATTCGCTGGTCGAGCTTCACAATCTCTTCGGGATGCTCAACGCGGCCCCAGGAGAGATCGGTAATGTGGAGGAGTCCGTCAACGCCGCCGAGGTCAATAAATACACCGAAGTCGGTAATGTTCTTCACAATGCCTTCGAGTACCTGTCCGGCTTCAATCGTTTCGAGAATTTCCTGCCGCTGGTCTTCGAGGTCACTTTCAATAAGCGCTCTGTGAGAGACTACAACGTTTTCGGCCTGCATGTTAAGCTTCACAACCTGGAATTCCATGGTTTTGCCAACATAGGCATCAAAATCACGAACGGGACGCACATCAATCTGTGAGCCCGGCAGGAATGCATCAATCCCGAATACATCCACAACCATACCGCCTTTAATTCTGCGCTGAATATAGCCTTCAATAACTTCACCGGTATCGTGGGCTTTTTCAAGATTCTCCCACGCCTGCAGGATGTCTGCTTTTTTGCGTGAAAGGATAAGCTGCCCTTCACGGTCTTCAACCCTGTCGAGGAATACTTCTACTTCATCACCCGGCTGGAGGTTTTTAAGCACCTTGTCGGAAAATTCATTGGCGGGTACAATTCCTTCCGACTTAAACCCGATATCAACAATTACATATTTTTCATCTACAGATACGACAAGACCGGTAACAATTTCTTTTTCTTCAATTTTGCTGAGGGTGTTTTCGTACATCCCTGCAAGCTGATGGAACTCATCATCTGTATAATCATCCGATGCAGCCTGCAATTGGTCAAAAGTATAGGTTTCTCCCTCTACTTCGCCCGAAAATGAGGGCACGTGCACTTCTGCTTCCACTACTTCTTCTTTGTCGCTCTCTTCCTGTCCTGCAGCTTCTTCAGCCACTTCATTCTCTGTATCTTCCCCGGCTGTTTCTTCTTCTTTCGCTGCTACAACTTCTTTCTCTTCTCCTGTTTCAACGTCAGCTTCAACGTCAGCTTCTGTTTTTTTAGCCGATTCTTCTTCAGCTACAGTTGTTTCAGTGTCTTCGTTTAGATTTTCTTTTTTTAGTTCTTCAGTCATTTAGGTTACCTGTTAAATACAACCACATCCCGACTTTCGGAATGCAGGATTTAAGTTAATGTTTCAATTTTAATTGCTCTTCTATGATTTTGGTCATTTCTTCGATCTGTTCCTCGAATGTTTTGCCGGTCGTATCAATCACAATGGCATCGTCTGCTTTTTTTAGCGGATCGGCTGCCCTTGTCTGATCTGAATGGTCGCGCTGCTCCAGGTTTTCTTTAACTTGCTGAAGAGTAACCCCGGGATCGGACTGCTGTAACTCTTTAAAGCGTCGCTTTGCCCGCTCTTTTATGGAAGCATCCATATAAAACTTCAGCTCCGCATCCGGGAAAACCGCTGTACCCAAATCACGTCCATCTGCTACATAAACATCTTCCTTAACAAGTTCGCGCATGTAATTGTTCACAAATTCCCTGATTTTCGGGTGTGAGGCAATTTTGCTGACATGTTTTGCAACGTTATGCTTGCGGATTTCAGCAGTTATATCTTTATTGTTTACCGAAACAAAAAATGTTTGATCTCTGTATTCGGTTTGCAACTCAGTTTCCGGCAAATTTTTAAAGAACGTCTCGAAATCGGGCTTTTGGCTTTGAACCCAGTGCCAGGTAACTGCCCTATACAATGCACCGGAATCGAGGAACTGAATATTCAAACGATTGGCGATTGCTCTGGCAGATGAACTTTTACCGGATCCGGCCGGCCCGTCTATTACAATAATCATATCAAGAGAACGGTTAAAATAAATTTTTTAAGGGTAAGATTCAATCAGTTCTTGTAAGTTGAATTCAGAAGCCTTAATTTTACGATTCTGTAAAAGATAATGAGTATTTAACTGAAATAAACAAACATTATGCCACAGCATAAATCTGCTATAAAGCGACTGCGCCAAAATGCAAAGCGCAGAGAACATAACCGGGCCAGGCGTTCTAAATTGAGAACCCTCATAAAAAAGGTTCAGACTGCAAATGATAAAGAGACCGCTGAAAAGCATCTGAAAGAGGCCGTTAGTTTTATCGACAGGCTCTCCACCAAGAGAATTATCCATCCAAAAACGGGTGCCAGAAAAAAATCTCAACTGACGCTCTACGTAAACAATCTCTGAAATCTTGTCTAAAGCACTGCTTGTAATTGTAGATGGTTTCGGAATTGCGGATAACCCCGAGGTTAGTGCCGTTGATAAAGCCCGTAAACCATATTATAACTCACTCCTGTCAACCTTTCCTCATGCAACACTCTCAGCCAGCGGCGAAGATGTAGGCCTGCCGGAAGGCCAGTTCGGAAATTCCGAAGTGGGACACCTGAATATCGGTGCAGGCCGTATAGTCTGGCAGGAGCTGTCGAGGATCAATAAATCGATCCGTGAAGGAGAGTTCTACAAAAACGAAGTGCTGACCGAGGCGTTTGAGAAAGCCCGCCAGAAGGGACGAATTCACTTTATAGGCCTTTTTTCAGACGGAGGGGTACACAGCCACAACAACCACCTGTTTGCCTTGATGAAAATGGCAAAACAGAATGAGATTGAGAATACGTTCGTCCACGCCTTTACCGACGGGAGGGACACTTCCCCGAACGGAGGCATCCAATATCTGAAAGAGTTTGAAGAGCAGGCTCGCGAAATCGGAACCGGAACGATGGCATCGGTTGTGGGCCGTTATTTTGCAATGGACCGGGACAATCGCTGGGAGCGAATCCAGCAGGCTTATAACCTGCTTATCCGGGGAGAGGGAACCGAAGTAGAGAATGCTGCAGAGGCTTTTGAAAAAAGTTACGAAGAAGGGGTCACTGATGAATTTCTGAAACCTCACCTGGTAAAATCAGCACAAAACAGCCGTATTCAAAAAGGCGATGTGGTTGTTTTTTACAATATTCGGGGCGACCGTGCACGGCAGATCACCAAGGCATTTTTTAAGAAAGATGATATTCCCTTTGAACTGGAAGACATTGACCTCCACTATGTCACATTTACAGCGTATGACGAAACGTTTGAGTCATTTGTGCGGGTGGCCTTTCCTCCGGTTCGCATGAGTAACACCCTTGGGGAAT
This sequence comes from Balneolaceae bacterium, assembly GCA_020832285.1. Classification (GTDB taxonomy): domain Bacteria; phylum Bacteroidota; class Rhodothermia; order Balneolales; family Balneolaceae; genus Rhodohalobacter. The sequence goes on along the minus strand of JAFIFB010000092.1, from coordinate 82,500 downwards.
TTGCAAGCTCGAAGGGACTGAAACAGCTGCGCGTGGCAGAAACCGAAAAATATCCACACGTAACCTATTTCTTTAACGGCGGTGAGGAAACCCCGAATGAGAATGAAGACCGCATCATGGTGCCCAGCCCCAAAGTGGCTACCTACGATCTGAAACCCGAAATGAGTGCGGCAGAAGTAACCGATACGGTCGTAAAAAATCTCTCAGGAGATTACGACCTTGTGATCATGAATTACGCCAACCCCGATATGGTGGGCCACACCGGTGTGATGGAAGCAGCTGTAAAGGCCGTGGAAACCGTAGATCACGAACTGAAGAGAGTGGTTGAAGCCGCAAGAGAGAACAACTACGAAGTACTGATCATTGCCGATCACGGAAATGCCGATATAATGGTCCAGCCCGATGGCAGTGCGCACACAGCACACACCTCTGCACCGGTGCCCGTAGTGCTGGTAAGTGACAGGGAAGTCAAACTTCATAACGGCATCCTTGCCGATGTAGCCCCAACGCTTTTGAAAATGATTGGCCTGCAACAACCTGCAGAAATGACCGGCAAACCTCTTTTTTAAAAATTTTGCAGCGCCGGTTCTCTCCAAAGAGTTATATTCTTGTATAAGTGTTTGCATTTACATTTATACCACACTACTTTCGTAGAAGAATGAACTAAACAAGTACCTCACTCGTTTTAGCAGAAGTAATTTAAAAACGACAAATCTTTAAGGTCCCGTTATGGAGGGTAATTTTTCAAGTAAAGTTCGTGATGTAATTCAGTTCAGCCGTGAGGAGGCTCTCAGGCTTGGTCACGACTACATCGGAACAGAGCATTTAATACTGGGTATTGTCCGTCTGGGTGACGGAGTTGCAATCCGGATTTTAAAAAATCTGAATTGCGACCTGTTCAAGCTCAAAAAAACAATTGAAGATACCGTACGCGGAACGGGCGGTACCGTAACCGTGGGCAATATACCGCTCACCAAACAAGCCGAAAAGGTGCTCAGAATCACTTATCTTGAAGCCAAGCTTTATAAAAGTGATACTATAGGCACCGAGCATCTGTTGCTTTCATTGCTGAGAGACGAAGAGAATATAGCAGCACAAATATTGCAGCAGTTTAACGTTTCTTACGATGCCGTTCGTGAAGAACTCGATATGATCATTTCCGGTAACACGAGGGATATGGATCCATCTGACGCACGCTCCACGAAAGCAAGTACGCAGCCTCCCTCATCAAAAGGCTCACAATCATCTGGTAGTTCCAGGGAAAAGAAAATGGAAAAGTCAAAAACACCCGTACTCGACAATTTTGGCAGAGACCTCACTCAGCTTGCTGAGGATGGTAAGCTCGATCCGATTATAGGACGTGAAAAAGAGATTGAGCGTGTAGCACAGGTTTTAAGCCGAAGAAAGAAAAACAATCCTGTATTGATTGGCGAACCAGGCGTTGGAAAAACCGCAATCGCCGAAGGGCTTGCCTCCCGGATCATCGAGAAAAAAGTATCCAGGGTGCTCTACGATAAGCGCGTAATAGCACTGGATCTTGCCGCACTTGTTGCCGGCACAAAATACCGGGGACAGTTTGAAGAGCGCATGAAAGCTGTGATGAGCGAGCTGGAAAAAACCGATAATGTGATTCTTTTTATCGATGAACTCCACACTATCGTGGGTGCAGGCGGTGCAAGCGGATCTCTTGATGCATCGAATATGCTGAAACCAGCCCTGGCCCGCGGCGAAGTACAGGCCATTGGTGCGACAACTCTGAATGAGTACCGGCAATTTATTGAAAAAGATGGCGCACTCGAGCGGCGGTTCCAGAAAATTATGGTGGAACCAACTTCCATTGATGAAACGCTTGAAATTCTCAACCAGATTAAAGGTAAATACGAAAAACATCACAGTGTTCAGTACAATGCAGATGCTATTGAAGCTTGCGTGAAACTGACCGACCGTTATGTAACCGACCACTTCCTGCCAGATAAAGCGATTGACGCACTGGATGAAGTAGGCGCACGGGTTCATCTGTCAAACATCACCGTTCCCGATCACATTCTGGAGCTTGAAGAAGAGATCGAGAAAACCAGCAGCGAGAAAAATACAATGGTGAAAAAACAGCGGTTTGAAGAAGCCGCCCGCCTGCGTGATACTGAAAAGCGCCTGATGGAAGAACTTGAACAAGCTCAGCGTGAATGGGAGAAAGAATCAGAACATATCGTTTTTGATGTAACGGAGGATGATGTAGCCTCGGTCGTAGCGATGATGAGCGGCGTGCCCGTAAATAAAATCAGCCAAAAAGAGGGCCAGAAGCTTTTGAAAATGAAAGAAGCGCTTGGCAGCAAAGTGATTGGCCAGGAAGAGGCGATCGTAAAGCTGACCAAAGCCATTCAGCGAACCCGGGCCGGACTGAAAGACCCATCACGTCCGATCGGTTCCTTCATTTTCCTCGGCCCCACAGGTGTGGGTAAAACCGAAATGGCGAAAGTGCTTGCGCGATATCTGTTTGATAAAGATGAGGCTCTTATCCGCGTAGATATGAGTGAATATATGGAGAAGTTCAGCGTATCGCGGCTGGTGGGTGCCCCTCCCGGTTATGTAGGTTATGAAGAGGGCGGTATCCTCACCGAAAAAGTACGCAGAAAGCCTTACAGCGTGGTACTTCTCGATGAAATTGAAAAGGCACACCCCGATGTGTTCAATATTCTGCTGCAGGTGCTGGATGACGGTATACTGACTGACAGTCTCGGCCGAAAAGTCGACTTCAGAAATACCATTATCATTATGACATCCAACATCGGTGCACGGGATATCCGTAATATGGGTAAAGGAATCGGGTTTTCTTCCGTCGAAGGCGAATTCGATTACGCCCAGATGAAATCGACGATTCAGGATGCACTGAAGAAAGTGTTCAACCCGGAGTTTTTGAACCGGATTGATGATGTGCTTACTTTCAGGCCGCTTGAGAAGCGTGATATCTTCAAGATTATCGATATCCTTGCCGAAGATCTGTTTAACCGGGTTGCTAATCTCGGATTTGTACTGGAGATCACCAAAGGTGCCAAAGATTTCATCACCGATAAAGGTTTCGACCAGAAATTTGGTGCACGTCCGCTGAAACGGGCCCTTCAGAAATATATTGAAGATCCGCTTGCCGAAGAGCTGTTAGGCGTGGAGCACCCGAAGGGATCGACCATCAAAATAAAGATGAACAAATCCCGTGACGGCCTCGAATTTGACTGGACCGAACCGGAACCCGTTGAAGCAAATGCCGATGATAACGGTGAAAACTCACCATCTGAATCAGAGCAGGAAGCCAAAGCGTAATTTTCGGACATACTGGTTTCAATGATTTAAAAGCACGTGGCCTGCAGGGTTTCGTGCTTTTTTTTTGAGTATCAAGTATTGAGTATTGAGACATTTGGAAGAAAATCACAAATAACAAATCACAAAATTCAATTTTCAAACTTTTATTTGCTATCAGGAGTCAGCTCTAAGCTTCCCGTGCCCAGAATCCCGCATCCCGTATCAGGTAGATAGTTGACAAGGCTTCGAACCGTAATACTTGCTCTTAAATTTTAGAAAACCGGTTCATAATGATTGAACGAATTAACGATATTCGATTGAGCGATATTCGATTTTATGGCAAGATTCAATCCACTGCACATGGTTTGGTACTTACCCCTGAACCAGCCCTGAAAGGGCGCCACATCACAGCCCCGGGTGCAGCGCTTTTGCGGAACCCGGGGAAAAGTGTAAGCCCAAAACCCAAAACCCAAAACCCAAAACCTCCGGATGGGTTTTTGAAAAATATCGGTTTGTATCGGAGGTTTGATAATTAATTCTATGTGAGGGGCGGGTACTTTTGAGCTTCTTGCCTGAAGGGAGGTTCGAAATAAAAATCAGAGGCATGTCAATGTTTCGCGCAGGAGGATAACCGCAAAAGGACACGGAGAGCGCAAAGGGTCTCAACTTCATTTCGGCGCCGCAGTTGCGACTTCTGAATTGCCCAAAAGGGATCACTCTTTTGCGCTCGACCTTCCGGGGAGTTGAGTATCGAGTATTGAGAAAAATATCGGAGCACAAGCGGGTCAACTACACCAAAGGCTTCGAAGACCAGGGACCTTGCGCCATGACATTTATTAAAACCCGCAACCTTGTTTCATATACATTTATCCGGAAAAAAAGAAAGCCCGGTCCATAAGATGGCCGGACTTCTCCGTCAACTTGCCTGGTAAATTCTACTCGTCATCTTCCTCTTCGGGTTCAATCGTTGCTGAAGCGAGCAGGTTTAAATCATCTTCACTGAAATAGATGTGAATGGTCCCTTCGAATTCTTCGAGGTCTTCAAAAAGAAATTCCGTCTCATCGTTCAGCTCAAAAAGATCGGTATGGCTGATGCCGGTCTCTCCGTCAATTCCGCTGAAGGTAAACAGGTGCTCTCCGTTATCGTTTTCTTCATCTTCTGCGGAGTAGAGTCTTGCAATGTGGGTTTGTGCAGGATCAGTACCGGACAATTCAATCACCGCAAGAATGTTTCCGTTAATGCGCTCAAGGAATTCAACCGAACCGGTTATGGCTGATTCATTTTCTTCTTCAACGTCGAAGATGAAAGCTTCTCCGGTCAGTTGATTTCCGCCTACATCGGCCTGTGCCAGAATGGTTTCGGTCTCATCTTCGGATGGATACACATTCACATGTCCGTTTATGCTGATCAGGTCATTATAACTGACCGTATTACCTTCAGAATCTGCTGAAACGATCAATACGCTTTTACCCGACTCGTCTACCGTTTCCAGTTCAATCAGTACATCGCCGCCCTGAAGGGTTGTGCCGGAGTTGATTCGCACGAAGTATTCTTCCTCATCGGGACCATCAGAAAGCTCCACGGTTACTTCCGTAAAACCATCCACCCGTTCGGCAAATGTGAGAGTTCCGGTCAGGCCTGAATCGCCTTTGGTATCAAGTTCATAGCTGACGTATTCACCGGTAAGGTCGCCGGGTTCCGGGCCTGTTGAGGTGTCGCTGCACGCTGTAGAGATTACAAGAATTGCAGTCACAGAGAATAGCAATTTATAGAGAGTAAACTTCATCATATACATTATTTGATTTTTGTTTTGAGTTCGTGACTGTTACGGTAGAACTGCAAATATCGCTACAGGTGAATGATGATTAATCATAAAGCTCTATCCCGCATTTCTCACAGAAAAAATTATGAATAAATCTATCAATTTGATTATTAATGTCTTAGCCTACAATTTCAGCGATTGCATCAAAAACACCCTGTCAGATGCTGCGCTCCGAGCGTAAGCGATTCCCGCGAAGTGAAATTGCCCGTCGGCTGTGTTGTCTCTGAAATGGCTTGCTCAACGTCCGACAGCGGTCGGACTGTTTCCGCCACCTTTTTCTCCCGTCCGCCGTCGGGATTGCCAACAACCAAATTTCTTGGTGAGAAATGCGGGCTATACCTGACTTAGTCAGATTTTAATTTTGAGGTAAACAATGCGGGGAAAGTTTCAAATATGGATTCAGGACTTGTATAGGTTTCTTCAAAGATCAGATGCAATGTTTAGACTGCTGTATTCTGTACATGACATTGATTCCCAGGAGTTCAGTCCAGATTATTTCGGTGACAATCCGGGGGACATGAGTAGATTGTATGAAATCGAGCTGTATGACAACCAGAAGAGCATGTCGAACTGAGGAACAACATGATAAGAGATGGCAACAGTATTATACATGTAATTATGAAAAAAAATGATGAGCGAATTATTGTCAGTTTGTCTCTCCTCTGACGGCGTAAAGGTTTGCCACTGTAGAGGTGGGTTAGGATTCTATTTCAGACTACTCTATTTTTGGTCTTTTTAGAAAAGATAATTCTTTCTTTTTTTATGGAAACTCTTGCCCGTATTATTCTCGATTTGCTGATGCCCGGATCGCAACTTATGATTCTGGCAGTGTTGATTGTAATCTTTTTCTGGTCGGGCCGGCAGGAGTGGGCCAAGCGGACATGCTTGTTGTTTTTGTTTCTTTTTCTGGTTTATTCCACTCCATTTCTTCCCCGTCACCTGGCTTGGCAGTTAGAGAGGCAATATCCGGTATGGGCGGCAGATGAACCACTCCCGGAATTATCGGGTCCGGTTCCGGTAATGGTTCTGACAGCAGGTATGATTCCGGATACAACCCTGCATGAGTCCCACCAGATCAATTCTACTACTTTCACACGCCTGATGGAAGGAGTGAGGGTCTATCGTACCCTGAAATCCACAGGATCCGGAGCCAACCTTGTATTGTCCGGTTCTGCACCCGAAGGTGTTCCGACTACCCTGGCGCAGGTGAAAGCTGTCACCGCCAAATCTCTTGGGGTAAATGCGCAGAACATACATTTACATGATCCGCCCGGTATTATCGATACATGCACCGAGGCAAGAGTATTTTCGGAGCGGTTCGGAGAGGGGCATCGTGTAATTGTGGCGACATCCGCCCTGCATATGCCACGGGCCATGTGGTGGTTCAGGCATCATGGGCTGGAACCGGTAGCCGCTCCAACCGATTTTCAAGTCAGAACAGACCCATATAATAATCGCATTCTATGGAAACCGTCCGTCACCAATATTCGCCTGATGGAACGTGTACTGAAAGAACGGGCAGGATTGGTGTGGGCCCGAATGAGTGGTTGTTGATTCCTGGACGGATAAAAGAAAACTGCGAAATAATAATACCCTCTATACGGAGAAAGGAGAATATTTTTCTGCAATACAAACAGGTTTCATGTTGCATCAATCTTATCAGACGAATTTTAAAAGAGGTCAAACCATCAATTGCTAGACTTGTTTCATCTTTTGATAGTCATTCAAGTAATGAAAAAAAGTTATGATGGTCTCTGAATTATCCTATCTTTGATTTATTAAAATTTTTAAATCTTATAATTAAAGTAAACTATATCCATGGGTCTGTTTATGCATCTAACCGAAAATCGATCTTTTATTAGCAACCTTTTACTTATAGCTGTAATACCTTGTCTGCTTCTCTCTTGTGTGAATAATGATGATAGTGAAGAGGAATCCCTTGTTATTGCCTCTTATGGAGGTAAATGGCAGGAAGTGCTGCAGCTTTCAATGTTTCAGCCATATTCTGTAGAATACGGCAGAGAAGTGGAGGATGTAGTTTATAATGGACTTTATGAATCTGTGGTTGATCATGCAGGATCCATAGACGTCTTTTGGGATATTGTGAATGTGGAAGGAAATATGGTCATTTTAGGTGAAAGGGATGGAATCCTGGAACCAATCGACTACTCCGGAATTGACACTTCCGTCATGAATCCCGATGCGATACATACTCATGGCACAGGTATTATGGCCTGGTCATTTGTACTTGCCTATAGTACCAACGCATTCGGTGAGATGTCACCCGCTTCCTGGGCCGACTTTTTTGACGTTGACCAGTTTGAAGGCTCCAGGGGGTTGCGAAATGATCCGCGTCGAACACTTGAGATTGCATTGATTGCAGACGGAGTTAGTAAAGATCAACTCTATCCACTGGATCTTGACAGGGCTTTTGAAAAGCTGGATGAATTGATACAGGATCTGGAAGAGAATAACTTTCAATTGATCTGGTGGGATGACCTTGCCGATCCGGGGGAACTGCTTTCGGACGGGGAAGTTGTGATGACACCGGGTACCAATGGGCGTATCTATGCTAACATTGAAGAAGATAATTTTCCTGTTGACTACATCTGGCAGGGCGGAATTGTGGATTTTGACTGGTGGATGGTTTTGAGCGGATCCTCAATGAGTGAAACCGCAATGGAATTTATCGCTTATGCCTCTTCGGTTGAAGCGCAAAGCGAGATGGCCAGGCTAATTCCCTACGGACCAGTTAACAGTGACGCACTTGAAGTCCTGACCGAAGAAGAGAGAGAAAGACTGCCGACCAATCCGCCAAATCTGGAAAAACAACTGATTTTTGATACAGAGTGGTGGAGCGAAAATTACGATGAGGTTCTTACGCGATGGAATGACTGGCTTGAAAATCAGTAGTTAGCTTGGTGACATCGCCAAGATAATTTCCCTCAGCAAGGAATTTGCTCAGTAAACCACTACGTAAAACTTTGAGGCTCAGGGAGGCTTCGCAGGGCAGGCAAAGAACTTTGCACGATTGCAGGCGGACTGGCAACTGGGTAAAAATTTTAGGGTTGTATGCACTGAAGTTTACACTCGAAATAAAAAAGCCTTGCAAGTCAATAACTTACAAGGCTTAGAGTGCCCGGGGGGGGATTCGAACCCCCACGCTGTTGCCAGCATACGCCCCTGAAACGCACGCGTCTACCAGTTCCGCCACCCGGGCTTTTTTTAATCTAAGTCAATAATCAAAGAAGGATGAAAATTTTTCTCCGACTCTGTCGCAGCCTGGAAATTCTTTAGTTTTTCATTGCTTAAATTCCCAAACAGATCCGCAATATACCAACCTTTTTATACTATCTGCAATAGAAAGTTGTGAGCAGTTTCCATATCGGCTTTTTAAGTAATACAGGATACGGGTTACGTGTTTGAAATTTTTAATTTTTGTCATTTGTGATAGAGATCTTGTCAACTGAATACTGCCCACTTTTTGTGATTCATGTTGCAGGATACGTGATACGGGATGAAGGATATGTGTGACAGCTTATAGATGTTTAAAATTGTGACATTTTGCAAAGTCGATTTCAGCCTCAAAAAGAGAGCCATTAATTTTTTCGGGGAATCGCAGAAAGTTGTGTCTATTTTATTATCATTCCATCCCGAAAAAAACGTTCAACCGATATATTGCGGCAGGATAAATATAGCCGCTTAATAACTCAAATTTTATCATCATTATATATGGATATTATATCAGATTATCCCGGACAGAAAATATTTGAAAAGATCGACACCACCATCTTTTCCGACGCCTCGCAGGCTTCTAAATTTGTGGCGGGAGAGATCGCCGGACTGATTGATGCTCGCAATAAAACCGGACAGAATACAGTGCTGGGGCTGGCTACTGGTTCCACCCCGCTTCAGGTGTATGCCGAGCTGGTGCGCCTCCACAAAGATGAAGGACTCAGTTTTGAACGTGTCATCACCTTTAACCTGGATGAATATTACCCGATTCAGCCCAAAGAACTGCAAAGTTATGTGCGGTTTATGAACGAAAATCTGTTCGATCATATCAACATCAAAAAAGAGAACGTGCATATTCCGGATGGTACTCTTCCGAAAGAGAAAGTGTACGAGTACTGCCAGGCTTATGAACGTAAAATCGATGAGTCAGGTGGCCTTGATGTGCAGATTCTGGGAATCGGCAGATCCGGCCACATCGGATTTAACGAACCCGGCTCTCTCGAAAAAACTCGCACCCGTTTGGTTGCACTTGATGAAGTTACCCGTTCGGATGCAGCATCTTCATTTTATGGTGAAGAGCAAGTGCCGCGTCAGGCGATAACCATGGGTGTTGGGACCATCATGAAAGCACGGAAAATTTACCTGATGGCCTGGGGTGAGGCTAAAGCTTCTATCATCAAAGAGGCTGTAGAGGGGGAAATTACCGACCAGATTCCTGCCACCTTTCTGCAGAAACATGAAAATACCAGGGTGATTCTGGATGAAGCCGCCGCATCGGTGCTGACCCGCCGCAAATCCCCATGGCTTGTAGGCCCTTGTAAATGGAGCGACCGCCTTATCCGGAAAGCGGTAACCTGGCTGAGCCTGGAGCTGGACAAACCGATTTTAAAATTGACGGATGAAGATTACAACCAGAACGGACTCAGCGACATTCTAACCGATTTTGGCGCAGCTTATAATGTGAATATTCGAATTTTTAATGAAGTGCAGCATACTATAACCGGGTGGCCGGGCGGCAAGCCAAATGCGGATGATTCGAGTCGCCCGGAGCGTGCCGAACCTTTTCCAAAGAAAGTACTGGTTTTTTCTCCTCATCCTGCAGATGATGTAATCTCAATGGGGGGCACGCTGATGCGTCTTGTAGAGCACGGACATGAGGTGCACGTGGTGTATCAGACGTCCGGGAATATTGCCGTTTATGATGATGAGGCTCTGCGTTATGCCGACTTTATGTCGCAGTATGGCAAAAATGGGGATGAGAAAAATCTCTATAAGGAGATTATCCGCTCCATGGAGGAGAAAAGGCCGGGTGATATCGATTCACCGGAAATGCTTCGCCTGAAGGCTACAGTGAGAAAAGTGGAAGCCAACTCTTCGGCAAGATACTGCGGTATTTCTCCCGAGAATGTACATTTTCTGGAGATGCCGTTTTATGAAACCGGACGTGCCCGGAAAAACAAGCTGTCTGAGGAGGATTACAAACGGGTAACGGAAATTATAAAACAGATAAAACCGCATCAGATTTATGCGGCGGGTGATTTCTCAGATCCGCACGGCACCTATCGCATCTGCTGGGATGCAATCCGAAAGACACTGGACGACGTGAAAGCAGAGGAGTGGTTTAGTGATTGTTATGTGTGGCTTTATCGTGGTATATGGCAGGAATTGGAAGTGAGCGAGATCGATATGGCTGTACCTCTGAGCCCCGGTGAACGCCTGAAGAAACGGCGCGCAATTTTCAAACACGCGTCACAAAAAGATCAGCCTAAATATCCCGGTAATATCAGCAGTGAGTTCTGGATGGTAGCCGATGAGCAGAACATCCGCAACGCCAAAAATTACGATGAACTGGGCCTTGCCGAGTATGATTCTATCGAAGGGTTTACCCGGTGGCGTCTTTGATTTTTTCGGGAATCTGTTCCAAACCTCTCTTTCAAATTCATTATCTTAGGGCAAATGAAGATTCACCCGGAATGGATTTAAAAGAAAAATTACAGCAGGTTAAAGAGCGGTACGAAGAGTTGAACCAGGCAATGGCTGATCCTGCCATATACGACCGGCCCCAAGAATATGCCGAGCTGACAATCGAGCACACACAACTAAAGGAGCTGGTTGAAGATTACAATGAGTGGCTTTCGCTGAACCATCAGATTTCTGGAAATAAGGAGCTGATCGATATGGACGAGGACGCCGAGATTACTTCAATGGCCCGTGAGGAAACCAAGGAGCTAAAAAGCCGTCTCGAAGAACTGGAAGAAGAGATAAAATTTAAGCTTATTCCGAAAGATCCAGATGACTCTAAAAACTGTATTGTGGAAATCCGGGCAGGAACCGGTGGTGATGAAGCTGCTATTTTTGCCGGCGACCTGTTCGATATGTACCGCCGGTATGCAGATTCCAAAAACTGGAAGATGAGCGTGCTGTCTGTTGCCGACAGCGAAATGGGCGGCTATAAAGAAATAGTGTTTGAACTCTCCGGGAAAGAAGTATATGGTGAAATGAAGTATGAAAGCGGCGTGCACCGGGTGCAGCGTGTGCCCGCAACAGAATCACAGGGACGGGTGCATACCTCAGCGGCCACCGTGGCGGTACTCCCCGAAGTGAACGACGATGTGGAGATCAACATCGATATGAAAGATGTTCGCGTAGATACGTTTCGGTCGAGCGGTGCAGGGGGGCAGCATGTGAATAAAACCGATTCTGCTATTCGGCTTACCCACGAACCGAGCGGTGTGGTGGTAGAGTGTCAGCAGGAGCGATCGCAGCATCAGAACAAAGAGAAAGCCTTGTTGATGCTTAAAACCAAACTTTACGACATGGAGATGGAAGTAATCCGGTCCGAACGTGCAGCAGACCGCAAAAGCCAGGTTTCAACGGGGGACCGGAGTGCGAAAATCCGTACCTATAATTACCCGCAGGGAAGGGTTACCGATCATCGGATCAACCTGACTCTCTACAACCTGGACGATATCATGAAAGGTAATATCGGCGAGGTGATAAAATCCCTGCGTGTGGAAGACAATCTTGAAAAACTGAATGCAGTGATGAACTGACCATCAGCACACGATAAAATATTTGGCAGGTAATTAAATCAATCTTAATGTGTAAACCGGTTGATTTATAAAATGATAAACTGAAACTGAGAATTCCGCTTCCTTAAAGTCGTAAATTCAAGTATTATTCTACTTAAGAAAACGGAGATTCAGGATTCATCAACTTTTGCCAGTGTAATCAAACCATTATCTCAAAAAAAAACTAAACTGTGAATTTTCCGAATCCTTTTTACCGCTGGAGACCACATCCATGGCACGGCCTTGAAGTGGGTGAAAACCCGCCATCCATTGTGAACGCCTTTATTGAAGTGACATCTTTTGATGCCATTAAATACGAAGTTGACAAGCTGACCGGTTACATGCGTGTGGATCGTCCTCAGAGAAGTTCTTCGATGCCTCCATCACTCTATGGATTTATTCCCAGAACTTATTGCGGTGACCGCATCGGTGCACTTTCTAATCATACAGAAAAAGGCGATGGCGACCCGCTTGATATTTGCGTACTCAGTGAACGGCCGATCGACCGATCGGAGGTGATTTTGAGTGCACGTGTGATTGGCGGACTGCACATGATTGACCGAGGGGAAGCAGATGATAAAATCATTTCTGTTCTGAATAACGACCGTTACTACAAAGATATCACCGATATATCCGAACTTCCCGATGTGCTTATTGAGCGTCTTCGCCACTATTTTGGCACATACAAGCTGATTCCCGGAAAAAAAGAGACTGATGTCTTTGTGGACCGCGTTTTCGGAAAGGAAGAAGCAGAGAAAGTGATCATCGCATCGATTGATGATTATAAGGATATGTTTGGGGAGTAAATTTCGCCGGCAGACAGATAATCGTCTGATACCATTCAATCAAACTGTGCTGAATTGCTTTCCCTGCAGAAAAATTTCCTTTTTATACATGTTCCGAAAACCGGTGGCAACAGCATTCAGGAGGTGTTGAAAGACTTTTCTGAAGATGAGATTGTTACGCCTGCCGCTCACCAGGACGGTATTGAACGGTTTGAAGTGTATAATAAAAAGCATCAGCTTAATAAGCATGCTGCACTGGATGCCTATAAATCAGCACTCGACCGAAAAACATACCTGTCACTTTTTAAGTTTTCGGTCATTCGCAACCCATGGGATCGGATGATTTCGTTCTACTTTTCTCCTCATCGTGGTGTAACGGAGTGGGACCGGGGGCAGTTTTTAGAGCTGGTTCAGAATCTGCCTTCCTGCAGAAAATATATTTGTGAAACATCGATAGCAGCAAAAGTTGCTAAAAGAGTGGGAATTGAAAGTTTTATCCCCCGAAAAAAACTCGACTCCGACCTGGATTATTTGATCCGATTTGAACACCTGGAAGATGATTTTAAAATTGTTTGCCGGGAAATCGGCATTCCCTGCAGTCCACTGCTCCGAAGAAACCGGTCAGGTAGACGGCACTATTCGGAATATTACGATGATGAGCTTCGTGAAGTGGTGCAAAGAAGATTTTCAGAAGAGATACGTTTTGGCAGATACACTTTTTGAGTTGCCATGTGGTTTGTGCCGCAGGGTGTTTTACCTTTTAAAACGTATGGACAGATTTTGGCCCTCCTGAATGAGATGCGAACAGCAGGAATTAAAGAAATTCCTTATCTTAGTAAGCTTTAAGTGATTCCCAACTGATTAGTTTTTAACGGAAATAATGCCAACCTGGACATTACATACCGAATTTACATTTGATGCCGCTCATTTTATTGAGGGATACGATGGCAAGTGCGCCCGAATGCACGGACACACCTATAAAGTCCATATTTCGGCAAAATCTCATAAACTGAATCCCTCAAAGTATCTTGAAACACCCGATATGGTGTGCGATTTTAATGAACTGAAATGGTCAGGAAGCGACGGGCAGAAGGGAGGATTGGATCATACTGTGCTAAACGAATCAATCCCTGTTGCCACCACAGCCGAGCGTATTGCTGAGTATATACACAAGGAAACCAAATCACGCATTCCGGAGGAAGTTGACCTTACGGTTACGGTTTGGGAAACCCCCACAAGCTGGGTTGAATACACCGACAAGGATGTTTAAGACGAAAAAGAAAATCACAGAAAAAAAGGCCGTGAACCGGCTTGATCAATTTGAATATCCGCTGATGGAGGATTTTTACACCATCCAGGGGGAAGGTGCGCATACTGGCAAGCCGGCCTACTTTATTCGCCTGGCGGGTTGTGATGTAAAATGCTGGTGGTGTGATGTGAAGGATAGCTGGGACGAATCGAAACATCCCAGGGTTTCTGTAGGTGAGATTGTTAAACGGGCCGATGAGAGCGGGGCTGAATTTGCCGTGATTACCGGTGGAGAACCGCTGCTTCACGACCTTGAAGCCCTAACCATTCGCCTGAAACAGAAAGGCCTGGATGTACATATCGAAACAAGCGGTTCATCGCCTCTGTCCGGTCATCTCGACTGGATAACTCTTTCGCCTAAAAGATTCAAAAAACCATTGGATGAGGTTTTTCCTTATGTGGACGAACTGAAAGTGGTAGTGCTCAAAAATAAAGATATCGATTGGGCCGAGGAGAACGCTGAAAAATGCCCGGATTCAGTAAAATTACTCCTTCAGCCAGAATGGGACACCCCTTCATCCATCCCGCTGATTGTGGATTATGTTAAAAAGAATCCAAAGTGGGGAATCAGTTTACAAACACACAAATTTATCAACGTTCCGTAAAAGGCCTGAGTGAAGAAAACCAATCGAATGAGTTATAAAGAATCTTCTGTTTTGATAACAGGGGCAAGCCAGGGAATTGGCCGAAGTATTGCTATCACGTTTGCTGCAATGACCCGCAGGCCGCTTCTCTTACTGGCCCGTAACAAAAAAAATCTGGAACAAACTAAATTACTCTGTCAGGAGGCTGGTGCCGAACAGGTGGAATTGCTGGTGTGCGATGCCACATCAGAGGAAGCCGTTAGTCGCTTGCGTATACCTGCGGGATTCCCGGAGCCGGGTATTCTCATCAACAATGCGGGGAGTTATCTGTACAAAACTCTGTTAGAAACTACAGATGATGAGTTTCGCAATCAGATGAATGTGAACCTGTTTGCTGCGGTAAACATTGTTAAGCGATTCCTGCCCGGATTACTGGAGATGGATCGTGCAAAAATTATCAATATGTCATCGGTGGGAGCTCTCAGAGGGCTGGCCGACAGCGGTGCTTACTCCGCATCCAAACACGCCCTTCTTGGTTATACTCGTTCCCTGCGTGATGAACTAAAAAAAACAGATATCGGAGTTACAGCAATTAACCTGGGTCAAACCCATTCATCATCATGGGATGAATCTGATATGAGCCCCGAGAAGCTGATAAATCCTACGGATGTGGCCTCTTTGATTGTGACTATGAGCGAATTTTCGGCCCGGACTGTAATTGAGGAAGTGACTCTTCAGCCTCAGCACGGCCGTGTTCCGGCAATATAATGGGCTTTCAGATCAGGCTGCTCAATCTCAGTTTTGTGTTTGGCATTAATGATTTCATAATGGTTCAAAGCTCATTGCCAGCATTCATTTCTCCGATCTTTTTACGATATTCGAAATGAGGTTATTTCAGAAACAATTGGAGGTTTTGTGAAAGAGTTCATCAAAATTGCATCAGGACAGGGTTTTTGGGGTGATCTGCCCAATGCTCCCATTAATCAGGTAAAAAAGGGAAAAATAGATTATTTGGTGATGGATTATCTTGCCGAAGTAACGATGTCGATCATGCAGAAACAGCGAATGCGTAACGAAAAGCATGGTTACGCCCGCGATTTTGTGGATGTGATTGAGGCAGTACTTGGTGAGATCAAACATGACGGGGTGAAGGTGATTTCGAATGCAGGGGGAGTGAATCCGTCAGCCTGCAAGGATGCTATACTGGATGTAGCTCAAAAAGCCGGATACAGTGGCATCACCGTGGCAGTGGTAGATGGAGATAATATTCTTCCGGATCTCGACAGCTTAATTTCAGAAGGCCATCTGCTTAAAAATATGGAAAGCGGCGATCCAATTGAGACAGTGAAAAAGGATCTGCTCAGCGCCAATGTCTATTTCGGGAGCAGGCCGGTAGTGCAAGCGCTGGAAAAAGGAGCGGATATTATCATCACAGGCAGAGTGACGGATACCGGACTTACCCTTGCACCGATGATTTACGAATTTGAGTGGGACTTTGAGAATTACGACCTTATGGCGGCGGGAACGATTGCCGGTCACATTATTGAGTGTGGTGGACAGGTCTCGGGAGGCAATTTTACCGATTGGGAAACGGTTAACAACCTTGCAAATATTGGTTTCCCGATCATAGAGGCATATCCCGATGGAAGCTTTTTTGTGACCAAACACGAAGGTACTGGCGGACTGGTTTCGGAGATGACAGTAAAAGAGCAGCTTTTATACGAAATCGGGAATCCCTCTGAGTACATTACCCCAGATTGTATTGCCGATTTTACATCCGTTCAGCTCAAACAGGAAAAGAAAAACCGGGTGAAGGTTTGGGGGATTAAAGGCCGTCCCGAAACTCCCACATATAAAATTTCAGCCAGTTATATCGACGGATTTAAACTCTCGTCAACCTTGGTGTATTGTTGGCCCGATGCCCTTAAAAAAGCGAAAACTGCCGGAGATATACTTCTCAGGCGGGCGGAAAATCTGGGTATTACTTTCAGAGACGTCAACATTGAGTTTGTGGGGGTTAACGCATGCAATGAAGATCCTGCCGAGCTGAAAAAAGAGCGGGGTGATCTGAATGAAGTCCAGATGCGAATTTCCGTTCACGGTGACTCAAAAGAGGATCTCGACCGTTTCGGAAAAGAGATTGCTCCCCTCATTTTAACCGGACCCAGTGGTGTTACAGGTTTTGCCGGAGGGCGACCTAAGGCGAGTGAAGTGGTGGCCTACTGGCCTGCACTTCTTGACAAGAAAGCAGCTGAGCCTAAAGTGCACTTGTACAAGCTTTAACCCGGATATCTAACAGTAAGCATGTTAAGTCCAAATTAATGATATATATTACTGTAATATTTACAAGTGGAGTCTTCAAATAAAACCTGTTGTTCTGTGAGGTTTTACCCTCTGCTTTTGTTAAAGGTATGACCATGACAGTATCTAAAATGGCTCTCCTTCGCATAAAGCTACGGAGAGAGCAACCGTGCAAGGTTCATCGCCTGACCGGCGAAGCTTTCCTGATCCTCGAAGTTTTAACGTAGTGGATAGCGTTGCAGGACCTTGCTGAGAAAAAAATCTCTTGGTGAATTATCCGGGTTAATGGCAGAGCAAGCATACAGTGTTTTAAAAAAATTCAGGAAGTAGAGCGAATAGTTCATTAACTTCAGAACGTTGAAAGAATCAATCAGCTAACTAAAGAAATTTTTATTAATAAAGATGGTCATTGGCATTATTGGAGCGGGAATATCCGGACTGACTGCGGGCAGGCTCCTGGCAAAAGCGGGACATGAAGTTACAAT
Organism: Balneolaceae bacterium; assembly: GCA_020832285.1. Lineage (GTDB taxonomy): Bacteria > Bacteroidota > Rhodothermia > Balneolales > Balneolaceae > Rhodohalobacter. Next base: position 65,114 of record JAFIFB010000092.1, on the reverse strand, counting down.
CTTTGAAAAGAGTAGGGGTTACGGCGGGCGTATGGCTACCCGTTATGCCGGGAAAGATCTAAATGAAAAACTTGACCACGGACTTCCTTATTTCAAAGCCGAATCAGCAGAATTCAAAGAATTCGCTGCAGAGCTGCTTGAGAAAAATCTGATCCGGGTTTGGGGAAAGAACTTTTCCGGCTTCGACGGAGAAAATTTATTGAACCGCAATCCAAATGAATCAAATTCAACTCTATTTACATCTGTTAACGGGATGAATGCGATCGGAAAGTACCTGGGCCGCTGGGTAGATGTGCGCACCAATACCCGGGTTGGGGGGCTGACCTATTTTGGGACAAACCGCACTCGCAAACGTTCCTGGATGATCAACTTAACCAGCAGTGAAGCCGTGGGTGTAGATGCTGTGATTATTGCCATGCCGGCTCCTCAGGCTTACGGAATTTTAAACAGCACAATTGATGAAGTAAATACACTGAAGATTGTCCGGAAGATTGATGAAGTTCAATATCGTCCGGCATTTTCTCTGATGGCAGGCTATGGTGATGCTCCATCCCCGGAATGGGAAGGGATTGTTTGTGTGAACAGTATTCTGGATTTTATATCAAATGAAAGGTCGAAACGAGATGATGCCGGTGAAACGTCGTTTGTAATACAGGCTAATGAATCATTTACCCGAAAACACCAAAAAAGTGACCGCGAAACAGTGATCCGTGAAATGCTGGGCGAATTCACTAAGATAACTGGAGGATTTGTTTCGGATGCTGAGTGGCAGCAACTCCATTTTTGGCGCTACAGCCGGGCAAAAAAAGTTATTGGAGACCATTTCTACTTTGAGCTGGAAGATGAAGACGCACCACTTGCCCTGATCGGTGATTATTATAAAGGAAACACCATTGACAATGCATACCTCTCAGGGTACCGGCTTGCCAAAGACTGGCTGAAAAAATTCGATAAATGAGATGAAAGCATATAGTTAACTATCAGATATAAAACTGAGCACGACGAGATGATTTATACGGGTAATCATCAGATTATTTAAAAATGTTATCAAACCATAAATGAATGGTGGAATCCGTTTAATAGTTTATAAATCATATTCTAAGCGCCTCTCACTTCATCCATTGATGTGGACTCCATAAAAGAGTTAAATAAGTATTTACGAAAATACAAAGGGATCATCCTTCTGGGGGCTTTGTTCCTGACAGGAGCCAACTTCTTTTTGATATGGATACCTGTTTTGATTCGTGATACGATGGACCAGGTTGAGAATCTCGGTGAGCAGTACCAGGGAGAATTCGATTCACTTTTCAATATATTGTTCCATAGTGAGGCCGGTGCGATTCTCGCCTGGAACTCATTTCTGCTTATTGGTACGGTAGTACTTTACGGGGTGTTGTTGTTTGCAACCCGGCAGACGCTGATTGTTAGCTCTCGTAAAATTGAGTTCGATATCCGGAACAAAATCATGGATAAACTGCTCCGTCTTCCGCAGCGTTATTTTGCGGAAAACCGGACAGGGGAAATTTATGTTCGTGCCACCGAAGATGTTGCCCGTGTGCGGGAGTATTTTGGGCCAGTATTGATGTATACCGTGAACACTTTCACAAGAGCAGGTTTTATTATTACAATGATGCTAATCGTAAATCCGGTACTCACCTTCTGGGCACTGCTGCCACTTCCGTTCCTCTCTGCATTTGCCTATTGGGTCAGTGGTTTCATCAATAAATATCAGCTGATTATCCAGGAACAGTATTCCAGGATTGCTGGCAGGGCACAGGAAACATTTAGCAGTATTCGCCTGATCAAAGCTTATAATCGCACCGATTACGAGCAGAAAAGGTTCGAGAAAGAAAGTGACGAATACCGGAATAAAAAGCTCAGATTAGACCTCGTTGAATCTCTTTTTCATCCCACACTGAATCTGTTGATCGGTATATCAGTAGTTATTGTTGTATGGCGTGGTGGTATTATGGTTATTGACGGACTGATTACGGTTGGAAACATTGCAGAGTTTGTAATTTATGTCGCTTATCTTACCTGGCCGGTGGCATCACTGGGTTATACGGTAAACACACTTCAAAAATCACTGGCTTCCTGGGAAAGGATTGATTCGATGCTGAACGAACCATTGGAAATTGAAGACAAAGATCCGGAAGTTTCCGGGCTGCCGCATATTAAAGGAGATATCGAATTCAGAAATGTGAGCTTTAAATATCCCGGTTCAGATGAATATGCATTAAAAAATGTAAGTTTTAAAATTAAGGCAGGGAGTAACATTGCATTTGTTGGACGAACCGGGTCGGGTAAAACCACACTGGTGAATCTGATACCCCGGCTTTTTGATTCAACTGAAGGGGAAGTACTGATTGACGGGAAAAATATAAAAGAGTGGAATTTGACTCATCTAAGGAGATCGATAGGCTATGTTCCGCAGGAAACATTTTTGTTTTCAACCACGATTAAAGAGAACATCGCCTTTGGGCGTGAGGAACCCTCTATAGAAGAGATTGAAGAAGCTGCAGAAAATGCCCAGGTTTTAGAGAATATTTTGGATTTTGAGAAAAAATTTGAGACACTTGTAGGTGAAAGAGGCATTACTCTCTCAGGTGGACAAAAACAACGAACGGCCATTGCCAGGGCAATGATAAAAGAGCCCTCAATCGTTATTTTCGATGATTCTTTAAGTGCGGTTGATACAAAAACTGAAGATGCCATTTTAGAACATTTACGTGTAAAGCTGGCTCATAAAACCGCAATCATGATTTCGCACAGAATTTCTACGGTTAAGAACGCCGATACAATTTTTTATATTGAAAATGGTTGCATAGTAGAGGAAGGAACTCATAACGAATTAATCGAAGGTAAAGGACGTTACACCGACATGTATCGTAAACAATTACTCGAACAAGAATTGGCTCAAATATAAAAACAAAAACACGGGGACCTTTTGTTTGAACGGCAAAAGCCCATAAAAACACAACCGGGAGAAAACAATGATTATTGTACCCTTGGGTGTTGCATCAGCAACACCAACAGCAGTCAGACATTTACCATCCGTTGCACTTTGGCGGGAAGGTGATGTTCACCTTTTCGATTGCGGTGAAAATGCTCAAATGCGGATGTTACAGGCCGGCTTAAAACGCTCTAAAATAGAAAATATCTTCATCAGCCATTTTGATGTTGATCATTTTTCAGGCTTGTTGGGACTTATTTCAACCCTTCAATTACAAAGACGGGAGAAAGCACTTACAATCGTGGGACCGAAAGGAATTAAAAAATTCGTGGAATGGAATCTTAATTTCGCGAATATCGATCTGAATTTCGACCTTAAATTTGTTGAAGTCAAAGAAGATTTTGAGTCTCAAAAGGTGGTGGATGAAGAAGAATATTATGTGGAAGCGCGTCCGCTGAACCATACTTCATTTTGTATGGGTTTCCGTTTCCAGGAAAAAGATAAACCGGGTAAGGTAGATGCCGATAAAGCTCAATCGCTTGGCATTACCGAAGATGAGCAGTTTAAAGCTCTCAAAGCTGGTGAAGATCTTGAACTTGAAGACGGAACTATAGTAAAATCATACGATATCGTAGGACATCCCCGTCCCGGCGACAGTTTTGCCTACATTACGGATACAAAGTATTGTCCCAATGCAGTAAAACTGGCAATGAACACCAATATCCTGTATCACGAAGCTACATTTAGTGAGTCTCTGGCCGAGAAAGCTGCCGAAACAGGACACTCCACATCGGGCGATGCAGCGCGGGTTGCCAATGAAGCACAGACAAAACTTCTGGTGATAGGCCATTTTTCTGCGCGATACACCAACCCGTTTGTGTTACTGCGGGAGGCAAGGGCCAAGTTTTTCCCCGCATGGCTTGCCACGGAACTTCGCCCAATATATACCAATCCGTCGCAGGAAAAAGGCATAGTTCAGCAGAAAGTGTTTATTAAGGAGGTGGATGACAATAAGTCTTCTTCATCGAGTAAGCCCAAACGAAGGAAATCCGATAAGAGCAGCGGTAAACGCTTCAGGAAAAGAAAGAGTTCTCCTGAACGAAGAAGCCGAAGCCGTGATGATTCCGGTGAACGCAGAAGAAAACGGCCTGAACGAAGAAATAATGACAACAACGATAACAGAGGAAGTTCAAGGGCTCCAAAACATATTACCCCAAGAACTCCTTTCGATAACTTCGACCGTTTTTAAAACCGGTCGGATTAAACGAAGGATCAGTTGAGTCAACAAAAAAAAACTGAAGCCGCCGATTCTGTACTGATTCGGCGGCTTTATTACTTCTTTAAACCTTATCGTTGGTGGGCGGTTTTTGCCATCATACTTACCCTCGCTGCCGCTTTCCTCGGAACGGTGAGGCCCAAGCTCACACAGGTGGCTGTGGACGATTACATTGCCATTGGCGATGTTGACGGGCTTATCTGGATTATTTTCTTGCTTGGCTTTGCACTGCTCGGTGAGTTTGTAATACTAATTCTGAATACCTACATCACGCGGTGGTTTGGTCAGGGTGTGCTATTTAGCCTGCGAAATTCTGTTTTTGAAAAAATACAGTCTCTTCACGTCCAGTTTTTTGATAAAAATCCCATCGGACGGCTTATCACGAGGACCACAAGTGATATTGAAGCACTGAGCGAGCTGCTGTCTGATGGTATCGTTAACATGATCGGCGATCTGTTCAGGATATTTTTCATTCTCTACTTTATGCTTGTGATGAGCTGGGAACTGACCATTATTGCCATTCTGGTGCTTCCCTTACTGTTTTATGCCACATTCTGGTTCAAGGGAAAGGTGAGAGTGGCTTTTTTGAATGTCCGGGATCAGATTGCAAGATTAAACTCGTTTGTGCAGGAACACATCAGCGGCATGGCCATTGTACAGCTCTTTAACAGGGAAGAAAAACAGAAAGAACGTTTTGAATCCATTAATGCCGATCATCGCAATGCCCATCTGAAAACAATCTTTTACTTTTCAATATTCTGGCCGCTGGTGGAAGTACTGGCCAGTCTTGCAATGGCCCTTGTGGTTTGGTATGGGGGCGCACGCGCACTGATGGACCAGGTGACCTTTGGTGTTCTTCTGGCATTTATACAATATGTGCGCCAGTTTTTTAACCCTATTCGAGGGCTCTCAGAAAAATATAATACCCTGCAATCTGCCCTGGCATCTTCCGAACGGATATTTAACGTACTGGATACCCCAAATAAAGTCATTGAAACCAAGAATCCGGTATCCCCTGGAAAAATATCCGGCAGAATAGAGTTCAGGAATGTTGATTTTCGCTACAACGAAGATCAGGAACAGATCATTAAAAATGTATCATTTACAGCCGAATCCGGTGAACTGCTTGCTGTTGTGGGAGCGACCGGTGCAGGAAAATCCACACTTATCAATCTGTTATTGCGTTATTACGATATCCGGAAAGGAGAAATTTTATTAGATGGGATCAATATTAAAGATCTTTCGTTAAAAGAGCTGAGATCGAACTTTGGACTGGTATTACAGGATAATGCACTATTTTCAGGTACTGTTCACGACAATATTACCCTCGGCAACGATAACATTACCAGGGAACAGGTAATTAAAGCCTCAAAAGAGGTGGAAGCGCATCATTTTATTAAAAAGCTTCCCGGAAGCTACGATTATATTTTGCGGGAGCGCGGTGCTTCGTTGTCAATGGGACAGAGGCAATTAATTTGTTTCGTAAGGGCTATGGTTTATGATCCAAAAATTTTAATTTTAGATGAAGCCACATCAAGTGTGGATTCGGAAACCGAAGAGCTTGTAGCAAAAGCTTGTGAGCGGATGATGAAGGGGAGAACCTCCATTGTGATTGCGCACAGGCTTTCGACGATTCAGGGAGCTGATAGAATCCTGGTTATGCACAAAGGAGAAATTAGAGAAACCGGCCCTCATCAAGAACTGATCGAGAAAGAAGGTGGAATTTATCGAAAGCTCTATGAGTTACAATACAAAGAACAGGTCGTGGGATCATAATCCCACAGACTGAACGTCAATTATACATTAAAACACTAACTAAGGAGTAAATAACATGGCAGATCTGAAAGCAAAAGAAAAAGAACTAAAAGAGGCTCTTCAAAAAGAGAAGGAAGAACTCAAAAATACATACGAAGACATCAGAAAACGATTGAAGTCTGAAAGCGACAGACTTCAGGGTGATATCCAGAAAGAGTACGATCAGGCAAAAAAATATGTAAAGCAGCATCCCGAAACTGGAGTGGGAATTGCTCTTGCTGGCGGCCTGCTGATCGGATTTGCTCTTGCTAAACTATTGAACAGATAATTTTTTATGAGCAGCATTCAACCAGATAAACTGAGTAACCTCTTTGAGCGCCTCAATGCGCTCAGGAGGTATCTTTGACTACGACAGAAGAAAAGTACGAATTATAGAGCTCCAGGAGCAGACGCAGGATCCGGAGTTTTGGAACGACCCTTCCAAAGCACAGGGAGTTATGCGTGAACTGGACAATGAAAAAACTATTGTTGAAAAATGGGATCATCTTGATGAACTGAGGGAAAGCATTAATGTATATCGCCAGTTTCTTGAAGAAGGTGAAGATGTGGAGGAAGAGCTTAAGGGTGAAGTCACCCGCTTCACAGAATTATTGAAAGATCTCGAGCTGCAGAATATGCTTAGTGATCCCGATGATCACAGGGATGCTATTGTTACATTCAATCCCGGTGCGGGAGGAACGGAAAGCCAGGACTGGGGTGAAATGCTTTTCAGGATGTATACCCGGTGGGCCGAGAAGCGCGGTTATAAAGTCTCAGTTGCGGAATACCAGGATGGTGATGTAGCCGGACTAAAAAGTGCTACCATTGAAGTGTGCGGACAAGATGCCTACGGCTATCTAAAGTCGGAAAGTGGAGTTCACCGGCTGGTAAGAATCTCTCCATTCGACAGCAATTCGCGGAGGCACACTTCCTTTTGTTCCGTGTTTGTTTCACCCATTATCGATGATACTATTGAAATTGACCTGAATGATTCGGATATAGAATTACAAAGATTTCATGCAAGCGGTGCGGGCGGCCAGAATGTGAACAAGGTGGAAACCGGTGTTCGACTGATCTGGACCGGGAAACTGAGCGACGGTACCGAAGAGCGCGTGGTGGCAGAATGCCAGCAGGAACGTTCACAGCTTCAGAACCGTGAAAAAGCTTTAGTAATGCTTAAATCAAAGGTCTATGAACTGGAGAAGAGTATAAAAGAGAGGGAAAAACAGAAGCTGGAAGACAGCAAGGGCAGTAACGAATGGGGGTCACAAATCCGATCTTATGTGTTTCACCCATATAATATGGTGAAAGACCATCGCAATGATCACGAAACAGCAGACGTGCAGGGAGTCATGGATGGAGAGCTGGATGAATTCATGAAGGCTTATCTCATGATGAACGCCACACCAGAATCTGCATGATAAAAGTTGGTATTACAGGCGGAATCGGATCGGGAAAATCAACCGTATGCAAAGAGTGGGAAAAGCTCGGCGCGATTGTTTTCTACGCCGATGATGTGGCCAAAGAATTGATGGTGACAGAGTCGTCTGTACGGCAAAAGCTAACTGATGCATTTGGTCCGCAAACCTATAAAGCCGACGGGTCCCTGAATAAAGATCATCTGATAGATGAAGCTTTTAAAAAAGGGCGGGTAGAAGAACTCAACGCTATTGTACATCCTGAGGTGGGAAGAGCTTTTCAAAAAAAAAGTAAAGAGGTTGCGGAAGAGGGAAAAAACCTGATCGTAAAAGAAGCCGCACTGCTCCTACGTAAGGGGCGTCCCGATGATCTGGATGTTGTTGTGATTGTGCTAAGCGACCGTGAAAACCGGATAGACCGGGTGGTTCATCGAGATGGTGTTGCGCACGAAGAAGTGCAATCCAGAATGGAAAAACAACCCGAATTTGACCAGCTTATGCATCTTGCTGATTATACCATCGATAACAACGGATCACTCGAACAATTAAAAATCAAAGCGGCTGAACTGTACCAGAAAGTGATACAGTCTCATTAATGTTGTTTTATCTGTTTTGTTCAAAATCATGCCCGGCTCATACTTCTTGTCTGCTGATAGCTTGAGTTCTGAGACTCTGCCTTTCTTGTTATCTTAAATTGTTTATCCGGTAAATTTTTTAATATCATTAATCTATGTCAGACGAAAATAATAAACGGATAACTTTTGAAGAGTTCATCAAGAGAGATAAAAAACTGAATCCCGGTGTGGATAGAGAACTGATTGCCTTGTTAAAAGAGATTTTACAGGCAGGACAATCGATTTCATCTATATCAGGAAGGGCTCCAATCAGCGGGCTGACAGGTACCGACGGATCGGTAAACCAGCACGGTGATAAAGTGAAAAAATTAGATCTTATTGCCGAAGAAGAGATGATTTCTGCTTTGAGTCGTGCAACATCAGTCTGTATGGCTGTAAGCGAAGAGACTGAGGAAATGATTCACCTGAACAGTGAAAACGGAAACTATATTGTTTCTTTCGACCCGATTGACGGTTCAGCCAATATTGATACAAACCTTTCTACAGGAACCATTTTTTCCATCTCAAAGAGACAAAGTAAAACTGGTGAAAAGCCAGATGAGGAAGAAGCGCTTCAGACGGGGGATGTACAGGTTGTGGCAGGATATTTTTTATATGGCCCGGCCCTGGTATTCTGCTTTACTGCCGGTTCAGGGGTACATCAGTTTATCCTTGATTCGGATACCGGCAGATTTATTCTTTTCCGCGAAAATTGCAAAATACCGGAGCATGGTACGGTATACAGCATAAATGAAGGCGGAGTAGAGACGTTTACCGAAGGAGTGAAAAACTACATCCGTTATTGTCAGGAAGGAGATCCGGCAACCGGAAGGCCTTACCTGAGCCGCTATTGCGGGGCGATGGTGGCGGATATCCACAGAATTTTACTTGAAGGAGGAATTTTTATCTATCCCCGAACAGATGAATACCCATCGGGCAAAGTGCGGATGCTCTACGAATGCAACCCGATGAGTTTTATCATCGAAGAGGCAGGAGGGATCTCCGTAAACGGACAAAAGCGCATCATGGAAGTTGAACCGGATGATATTCATCAGCAATCCCCGATTTTCATCGGTTCAGCCCAAAACGTAAAAACTGTACTCTCTTTTTTAAAGATTCATGATCAGTAGCGACAAACCCGGTTTTCTGATAGAAGTGCAGGGTGACCCGAATGTCTCTTATCGTTTTACTGAAGATCTCAGTTCGATTAATAATTTTTCAATTATCTAAGAATATTATTATCGATGTAGCACTACAAATCGTTTCTTACAAGCGATTGAGGTCGATTTTTAAAGTTTTTCGGAAAATGAGTTAAGGCTATTTCGCACATAATCCAACGCTGTCAGATCCGGTGGGTGCTGACAGGTTTCAAGCAATGGTTCATATTTGACTTAACACTAGTGTTATGTCAAAGATAAAACGTCGGGTTAAGTCATCTGACGAGTTTTTCAAAAAATATACCAATGTAGATGATTGGGATGATCCCGGATCGACTCGTCTGATGACTCTCTCACACTTTTACAGTTGACACGACACTAGTCTTGTCCAAGTTCTTCTATCTGAATTTTCATTCCTTCGGTAATATCATGGCGCATGGTGAAACCAGCATTCACTTCAACCACATATTTTGCCGGTTCTTCAGATGGTATACTGTCGTGGGAGTAAGGTGGGGTGTTGCGGTGAATTCTCACAATTTCATAATCGCCATTAATAAAAATAATATCGAGTGAAAGCGGGGTTCCGGCCATCCAGAAGCTGCGGGGTTCATCTTCATCAAAAATAAAAAGCATACCGGCATCTGATGGCAAATCATGCACGTCCATCAGGCCTTCGCTTCTTGAAGCATCATCATCAGCTACAGAGACTTTGATTGTTGTGACAGCTTCATTATCTGCCTGTAAAAATGCCACTTCTGATGTGTAGGCGAGCTCTCTTGCTGGCCTTTCGGTTTCTTGAGCGGTATCGGTTCGTTCTCCGTTACCGGAGCAGCCAATGAAAAGTAAGAGGATAACAATACAAGTTGTGCGAAGCATAAAGTATGTTTATAAAAATGAGAGTTAACAATTTATCTGCAACGAAATAAAAAATGGAATCATGCTTGCAGGGCTGGCTCTAAACAACTCAGAAAGGTTGTAATTTTCGGCAATTTAGGTTATTTTTAGAAGTCTGAAAAGTGAGCGCCGGGAAGGTTCTCACTTTTTTTTGTACTTACTGTTAAAGAAACGAATGAACAACGACAAAATAAATACCCTGAAAACAATCGCCGAACCTGTTATTGAGCAAGAAAACATGTTTCTTGTGGATGTAGAAGTAAAGCATCAAAAAATACCGGAGTATTGGATTTTGGTGGATACCGAGCGAGAAGGCGTAAGCCTGGAGGCGTGCTCAAGGGTCAGTCGTGAAATAAGCAGTTTACTGGATGAGCAAGAATTATTTGGAGGTGCATACAGACTGAATGTATCGTCACCCGGCCTGTCGAGGCCGCTGAGTGACAAACGTCAATACAGGAAAAATCGCGGACGGTCCGCAAAAATAAAATTCAAAGAAAGTGAAAATTATCACTCTGCAGAAGGGGTGATTGATGAAGTTGATGATAGCAGCATCACAATACTGGAGAATGATAAGAAGCAAAGAAAGATCTCATTTGACAGTATTGTCGAAACAAAAATCATCCCGAAAATTTAGATGAAAATAATTTCAAAACAGGAAAATTTCTGATGCAAAACGATATTTCAAAACTCATTATTCAGTCATTTGCTGAAATAGCCAAGGACAAAGGTATCGATAAAGACCTGCTGCTGTCCATTCTTGAGGATGTATTTCGCACCATGATTCGTAAAAAATATGATTCGGATGAAGCTTTTGAAGTGATTCTGAATGCTGATCGCGGCGAGATTCAGATTCTCCATATCCGTGAAGTGGTTCCAGCCGATGAGCTGACTGATCCGGTTATGGAAATATCACTGGAAGATGCGCAAAAGCATGATCCTGACCTTGAACTTTACGATGAATTTGCCCAGGAGATCTCAATTACTGATTTTGGCCGTCGCGCTGTAACGATGGCACGGCAGCAGCTTGCACAGCGAATACGTGAGATAGAGAAGGACAATGTTTTTGAAGATTACTCCGACCGAATCGGTGAAATTGTTCTCGGTGATGTTTATCAGGTGCGAAATAACAAAGACATTCTTGTGAACCACAATGGCGTTGAACTGCTGTTGCCAAAAAACGAACAGATCTACAAAGACCGCTACCGTAAAGGAGACACCATCCGCGCAGTAGTTGTTGAAGTGAAACGACAGGGGGGAAACCCGACTGTGATTATTTCGCGAACATCCCCGCTGTTTCTGGAAAGGTTGTTCGAAAATGAAATTCCTGAGGTGTTCGATGGTATTATTGAGTTGAAGCGTATTGCCAGAGAGCCGGGAGACCGCTCTAAAGTAGCTGTTATTTCTCATGATGAGCGAGTAGACCCCGTTGGTGCATGCGTAGGAATGAAGGGAATCCGGATTCACGCTGTGGTTCGTGAACTTCAGAACGAAAATATCGATGTCATCAATTATAGTGACGACAATGTTGAATTCATCAAACGAGCATTACAGCCGGCAAAGGTGCTTAAAGTAGAGCTCAGCGAAGACGGCACCCGTGCCAGTGTGCTTGTACCCGCTGATGAAGTCTCCAAAGCTATCGGCAAGGGCGGGGTTAATATCCGGCTGGCCTCGAAACTGGTGGAATGTGAAATTGATGTGTTCAGAGAAGTGGAAGAGGAAGATGATATCGATATTGCCGAGTTCGAAGTAGATTTCGGCCCAGATACTATCGAAATACTTCGCGAGATCGGATGTGACAGCGCAAGAGCTGTACTTGAACTCGATGAAGATGAGATTGTGCGCCGTACCGATGGAAAAATAAGCCGGGAAGAAGCCGAAAGAATCATCGATATCATTGCATATGAATTTGAGGACGAGGAAGATTGATCGTACCTTTCGGGCACTGGAAGTGCTTAGTACAATTTTTTTGATTTAAACGACGTAAAAACATATATGACCAAACAAAAACCGAAAAAGCTCTTTAAGGTCGCATCAGAATTTAATGTTGCCACCCAATCTATCGTTGATACACTGGGCGAACATGGATTTGATGTAGCAAACCGACCGAATTCGAACATCACTCACGAAATGTATGATGTATTGGATGGTGTATATGGAGACGATAAAGAAAAAAGCAGGGAGCACGAAAAAGCCAGGGAGGAGTACGAAAGCCGCCGGAGCCAGATTATGTCAAGCCGTAACGAAAGTGTTACGATAGACAGTTTCCTGGAACCTTTAGACGATCTTCCGCTTGAGCCGGAGGAAAAACCAGCCAAAGAACCCGAAAGTTCTCTGGAACCGGTTGAGGAAATTCCCGAAACCAGGGAAAAAGAGGAGGAACCGGAGGCAATCAAAGAATCTGAAGCTGAAGCAGATAGTGAAACTGAAACTGAAGTAGAAAGTGAAGATGAAACAAAAGCTGAAGAGGATAAAAAACCGGAGAAAAAAGTAGAGGAAGAGACTGTTGCCGAAACCGAAGAGGTAGCTGAAAAGCCAAAAGAGGAAAAGGCACCGGAACCTGCCGAGGAAACTGCTAAAATAGCGGAATCTAAAGAAGTTGCTGAAGTTGAAGAGCCGGAACCGGCAGAGAAGGAAGAGGTAAAAGCTGAAAAGTCTGAAGAACCCAAGGAACCGGAAGAAGAAAAACAACCCAAACCTGCCGAATCCAAACCTGAAAAAGCCAAAGAAAAAAAGAAAAAAGAAGACACTAAAGAAGAGGAAGAAATTGTCAGGGGACGGGCTAATAAATTAAGTGGCACCAAAGTACTGGGTAAGGTAGAATTTTCCAGAGAAACCAAGAAAAAACGGAAAACACGTAAGCGTCGTAAAGATCGTCCCGAGCCGGATGAATCGATATCCAGAAAAGATCGCCAACAGAGCAAGCCTAAAAAAGAAGAAGCTCCGGCCAAAAAGACCAGCAAGAAGAAAAAAACAAAACGCAGCAGCCGGGTTGACGAGGAGGATGTTGAAAAGAAAATGCGCGAAACCCTTCAGAAAATGCAGGGTGGCGAAACAGTTGGCAGCAGACGTCAGAAGCGAAGAAGGCAGCGTAAAGAAGAGAGGGATGAAGAGCGCGCTATGCAGGAAGAGCTGGAACAGCTCGAAGATCCGATTATTGAAGTAACCGAATTTATTACGGTAAGTGATCTTGCCGAACTCCTGGATGTGAAACCAACAGATGTGATCACAACCTGCATGAATATCGGGATGATGGTATCCATCAACCAGAGGCTGGATGCATCCACTATTGAACTCGTTGCAGCAGAATTTGACTATGAAGTGAAGTTTGTTGATGCCGATGAGATGATCGAGGAAGAGTTTGAAATTGAAGAGGATGATCCCGAAGACCTGGAGCCACGCTCGCCGATTATTACGGTAATGGGTCACGTAGATCATGGAAAAACTTCACTGCTGGATTATATACGAAAAACAAAAGTAGCTGCAGGCGAAGCCGGAGGAATTACTCAACACGTAGGTGCTTACGAAGTGAAAACCGAATCGGGCAAGGCGATAACTTTCCTTGATACTCCTGGCCACGAAGCATTTACAGCAATGAGGAGCCGGGGTGCTCAGGCAACCGATATTGTGATTTTGGTCGTAGCGGCCGATGACTCGGTGATGCCGCAGACCATAGAAGCGATTAACCACGCGAAAGCGGCTGATGTGCCTATTGTTGTGGCCATTAATAAAATGGATAAAGCAGGAGCGAATGCAAACAAGATCAAACAGCAGCTATCTGAGCATGGGGTAATTGTTGAAGAGTTTGGCGGTACCAACCAGGTGGCCGAAGTTTCTGCCCATACAGGAAATGGAATTGATGAACTGCTCGATAAAGTTTTGATTGAAGCAGAACTGATGGAGCTAAAAGCGAATCCAGACAGGCTTGCACAGGCAATTGTGCTTGAATCGCGCGTAGATAAAGGAAAAGGAACAGTGGCAAATGTTCTGGTACAGAACGGTACTTTGAAAATTGGCGATCCATTTGTGGCCGGTTCTGTTTTCGGACGTGTTAGGGCTATGGAAAATGAACATGGCCACAGACTTGAAGAGGCAGGGCCATCACACCCGGTTCAGCTAACCGGTTTTACGAACACTCCCCAGGCTGGCGATAAACTGATTGTTGCCCAGGATGAGAAAACTGCAAAAGATATTGCCAACCAGCGCCAGCAGATCCGCAGGGAACAGTCATTGCGTAAAGTGAAACATCTTACTCTGGATGATCTTTCCAGGCGAATGGCTCTTGGCGAAGTTTCCGAGCTGAATATCATTATTAAAGCCGATGTGGACGGTTCGATTGAAGCACTCTCCGGTGCTTTGCAAAAACTCAGTACTGAGGAAGTATCTGTAAGAATTATTCATACCGGCTCAGGTGCTATTACTGAGTCCGATGTTCTCCTTGCCTCTGCTTCTGATGCTATTATAATTGGTTTCCAGGTGCGTCCAACATCCAATGCACGTAAACTTGCTGAAAATGAAAGTATCGATATACGTCTGTTTAGCGTGATTTATGATGCTGTAGATGAAGTTCACGATGCACTTGAAGGCCTGCTTAGCCCGGAAATCAGAGAAGAGATGAAGGGACTTGTAACAGTTCGCGAAGTGTTCAGAATCTCGAAAGTTGGAACTATTGCAGGCTGTTATGTTACTGAAGGCAGAATTAACCGAAATAATCCTATCCGCATTATCCGTGATGGTGTGGTGATTTATGAAGGTGAGGTCGATTCTTTGAAACGCTTTAAGGACGATGTGAAAGAAGTACAATCGGGCTACGAATGCGGTATCAGCGTGGTGAATTTCAATGATATTAAAGTAGGTGATGAATTTGAAAGTTACGAGGTGGTCGAGCAGAAGAGAAAACTCGAAGACGCAAAGTAATTAGCGCAGAATCCGCCACTTTTATTCCATGTGGTATACATTTTGGGCTAAATCCCTCGGTTCAACTGCTAAACGCATAATTCAAATAGAGTTCTTTATTATGGGTATTCGAACAGAAAAACTTGCCTCTGTTATAAAAAGAGATATCGGCGAAATTCTACAGAGAAATTACCAGCCGTCCGGAGCTTTCATAACTGTAACACAGGTGCGGGTAACCGACGATCTTTCCATTGCCAAAGTGTACCTGAGTGTTTTTTCACCCGGACGTGAAACGGATCCTATTTACAAGTACATTGATGATCACCAGAATGAAATACGGTATCAGCTTGCATCAAAAATTAAAAATCAGGTCAGAAGGATTCCTGAACTGCTTTTTTTCCAGGACGATACAGCTGAATATGTAAATAAAATAGAGAATCTTTTTTCCAAAGTAAGGGAAGAGGAGCCCGGGTCGGAATCATCAGATGAAGATGGTTCAGATAAATCCTGAAAATCCGGAAGAGTTTATAGGCTGATGACAGACCCAATTGATTCATTGAACCTGCTGCCTGTAATCGACAAGCAATCGGGGTTGCCGGCATATGAGACAATTTATCAAACCGGATGCGCAATTCTTGTTGATAAACCTCTGAAATGGACCAGTTTTGACGTGGTTAAATATATACGAAGCCGGATCCCTTCTAAAAAAGTGGGACATGCCGGAACACTCGACCCCCTTGCAACCGGCCTGTTGATTCTCTGCGCAGGGCGTGCGACCAAAAAAATTTCCAATTTTCAGGATCTGCCCAAAACCTATGAGGCAAAAATCCGTTTTGGAGCATCTACACCAAGTTTTGATGCGGAAACCGAGCCGGATCAAACCGGAGAATGGCAGCATATAACCCAAGAAGAGATTGAGCGTGTTGTTGATGATAAATTTTCCGGTACAATTATGCAGGTACCACCTGTTTATTCGGCAAAACGTGTTGGCGGCAAAAGGCTTTACAATTATGCCAGAAAAGGCGAAAAAGTGAAAGTGGACCCGAGAGAGGTAACCATTCACCAGGTGAAAATTCTTGATGTTTCACTGCCATACATAACTGCCGAAATAAAGTGCGGAAAGGGAACTTATATCCGTTCATTTGCACACGATCTGGGTAAGGCACTGGGAAGCCTTGCTTATTTAACCGGTTTGAGGCGAACTGAAACGGGCCCTTTTCATGTTAATAGTGCCATGACAACCGATGAATTTCATCATCTAATAAAAGGAAACAAAGATGGCTGATATTGTTTTTCTGAAAGATGTTAAAAGGGACCTGAACACCGTGCTGACTGTGGGCACCTTCGACGGAGTGCATGCTGGTCATAAAGTGCTGATAAATATTGTACTGAAAATTGCAAAAGAGAAAAACGCAAGGAGCGTAGTTGTGACTTTTGATCCGCATCCTCGTGAAATAATCAATCCGGGTAAAGCGGGTATTAAATTGCTTAGTTCGCTTGAAGAGAGAAGTGAAATACTGGCTGATCTGGGCATTGATGAGATGGTGGTTATCCCTTTTGACCGGGATTTTTCTCTCCTCTCATCCGAAGAGTTTGTGAATCAGGTTGTATGGGAAAAAATAGGAGTTTGCGATTTTGTGATCGGATACGATCATCAGTTTGGCCGCAATCGCGAAGGGACTATAGAAACCGTGCAGAAACTTGGAAGAGAACTCAGATTTTCTTCGCTTGTTGTATCGAAGCAGGAGGTAGGTGAGAAAACAGTGAGCAGTACGGCTATTCGGAATGCCATTCAGCGTGACGGCGATATGGAAACAGCCTCAATTTTTTTGGAACGTCACTATCTGCTCAATGGAACCGTGATTCATGGTGACAAACGTGGAAAAAAAATAGGTTATCCAACTGCAAACATTCAGCCCGATAACCAAAAAAAGATAATCCCGAAAAAAGGTGTTTATGCCGTTTGGGTAAGGGTAAATGGCGGGTATCACGGCGGAATGATGAATATTGGTAATCGCCCAACCTTTGAAGGGGACGAAAACCGTATGGAAGTACACCTGTTTGATTTTGAAAGAGATATTTATGGAAAAGATGTACAGGTTCAGTTTGTGAGCCGGCTGAGGGATGAAAAATCATTTTCCGGAATAGATCAGCTCACAGAGCAACTGAGCCGGGATGAAGAGAAAGCGCGGGATGTTCTAAACAACCATTCTGCCAATATTGCAAAACACTCTAAATAAGTGTATTTTAGCTTGCTATAATAGTTTAAAAAGTCAGAATATTTATTAATTTGAAATGAGCATAACAAAAGAACAAAAACAAGAACTTATTGAAAAGTACGGTGGCTCCGGTGAGAACTCAGGCTCCGTTGAAGCACAGATCGCTATACTAACGGCCCGGATTAACGATTTGACCGGTCATTTGGGTGATAATAAGAAAGATCACTCATCACGTCGGGGGCTTTTGAAGATGGTAGGTAAACGAAGACGACTTCTAAACTACCTCAGAGATAATGATATTGTAAAATACCGGGAACTGATTAAGGATCTTGGTATCAGAAAATAAGCATTTCCTTTTGGCACGTAGTTAATTACGTGCCTTTTTTTTATCCGAAACATCCATCATGCTAATCACCGGATGTTTCAAAAGCAATAATTAGAAGACACAAGCAGACAAAAGAAGACAGATAATATTTATGAAAGAAGATTTTAGAAGTGTAGAATTTGCACCCGGTAAAACCATTTCAGTTGAAACAGGCCGTCTGGCCAAATTAGCCGATGGTGCAGTGATGGTACGAATGGGTGATACAATGGTACTTTGCACAGTAGTAAGTGCAAAAGAAGCAAAACCGGGCCAGGATTTTTTCCCGATGGTTGTTGATTTGAGAGAAAGTTTTACGGCTGCCGGTAAGTTTCCCGGCGGATTTATGAAAAGGGAAGGCCGTCCATCTGATGGCGAAACTCTTGCCAGCCGGTTGATTGACCGCAGTTTACGCCCCCTTTTCCCACAGGGATATTATAATGAGACTCAATATATATGCCAGGTTTATTCCTCAGACGGGCAGCATGAAGCGGATGTCCTGGGTGCTTTTGGCGCATCGGCAGCAACACACATATCTGCCATTCCCTTCGACGGCCCTATGTCTCAGGTAAAGGTAGGACGTATTGACGGCGATTTTGTCATTAATCCAACCATCGATGAGCTTGAAAAAAGCGATATTGATATCATTGTTGCAGGTACTGCCGACAGCGTGATTATGATTGAAGGAGAGATGAAGGAGATCAGCGAGAAAGAGGTGCTTGAAGCCGTCAAGGAAGGCCACAAAGCCATCGCTAAACTTTGTGAATTTCAGGAAGAACTCAGAAAAGAATTTGGTGTTGAAAAACGTGAATTTACTCCTGTGGAAAAAAATTCCGATCTGGAAGACAAAGTTTCTGCACAGGCAGGCAACCGCCTGGAGGAAATACTTAGCCAGGGGCTCAGTAAAGAAGAGTTTGGCAGTGCAACAAGCGAATTGAAGAAAGAAATCATCGAAACGATTACCGAAGAAGAAGGTTACGAAGAAACCAGTGGTGAGATAGCTTCCATATTCGGTAATATGGTGAAGGATGCTGTCCGAAATAATATTCTGAAAAACAAAAAGCGTATTGATGGACGGTCTCCGGAAGATATCCGTGACATCTGGACTCAAGTCGGATATCTGCCAAGAGCACACGGTTCTGCAATTTTTTCAAGGGGTGAAACTCAGGCACTTGTTTCCGTAGCGCTTGGTACAAAACGCGATGCACAGAGTATTGATACACTCTTTTATGAAGAGGACCAAACCTTTATGCTGCATTATAATTTCCCTCCATACTGTGTGGGAGAAGCCGGTTTTATGCGTGGGCCCGGACGGCGAGAAATTGGCCACGGGTATCTGGCACAGCGTGCATTAAAAATGGTGATGCCTGATTTTGAAGAGTTCGGATATGTGATCCGGGTAAGATCAGATATCACCGAATCAAACGGATCCTCTTCGATGGCCTCTGTTTGTGGTGGCTCGATGGCACTGATGGATGCCGGGGTTCCGCTTCCAAAGCCGGTTGCCGGTATTGCAATGGGGATGATTGTTGGGGAAAACAATTCCGTGGTACTTTCCGATATCCAGGGCGAAGAAGATTTTATGGGAGACATGGATTTTAAAACGGCCGGTACTGCCGATGGAATAACAGCAACACAGATGGACATGAAAGTTCAGGGAATCAGTTTCGAAATTATTGAGGAGGCTCTCGAGCAAGCCCATAAAGGCAGATTGCACATCCTGGAGAAAATGGCAGAAACTATTTCTACTTCACGGGAAACACTCTCCAAATATGCTCCGCAATTTGTCCGGATGACAATTGACGGTGACAGTATTGGCGCGGTGATTGGCCCGGGTGGAAAAGTAATTCAGACATTACAGAAAGAGACCGACACCGAAATCTGGATTGAAGAGGATGATCAAGGAAAAGGTCAGATCACCATTTCTGCCGACAGCCTCGAAAAAGCTGAAAATGCGAAAAAAAGAGTCCAGGCGATTGCCGGTCAGCTCGATGAAGGTACAACTTACAAAGGCATAGTGAAAGCCATTAAGGAATATGGTGCGTTTGTGGAAATTGTTCCTGGAAAAGAGGGGCTTCTCCATATTTCCGAGATCAATCACGGTCATGTGAAGCGGGTGGAAGACGTTCTTTCCGTAGGTGATGAAATAGACGTGAAACTCCTGAAAGTTGAACATGGCGGAAAACTGCGCTTATCCAGGAAAGCACTTCTTCCAAAAGAAGATGAATAACAGGTAAATTACTTTTTGGTCAATTTTCTTGAAAGCGGCTCTGATTTATTGGGGCCGCTTTTTTTTTGAGGATATAGTAAAACTTCTGCTTATCTCAGCGATTCTTTTGTACATTTACAGAATGAGATTTCAAATAATCATACCGGTTATTGTTATTATAATCTGTTTTGTGGGTTTCCAGGCTCCTGTTGCAGCTCAACAGAGCAGCGACCTAAGGGGGGCGTTCTTCCGGTCGCTGGCTATCCCCGGGTGGGGACATTATTACACAGATTCGGAAAACTGGGGGCGTGGTAAAGTTCATCTCGGGGCAGAAGCCGCTCTGATCGCTTCATTTGTTGGTGTTCATTTACGTATTTCCAATCTCGAAAAACAATACATAACATTAGCATCATTAAAAGCGGGAGTGGATATTACTGAAAAAAGCCGTTCATTCCGGTTGGCAGTTGGTGATTATGTCAACCTTTATGAATATAATGATTTTCAGCTTCGAAGTCGGAACTGGCACCGTCTTCTGGATGAAACTTCCGAAAACCAGTGGGATTGGGCAGATGAGAAAAATCGTAAAGAATATAATCGCCTCCGTTCTGACAGAGACCGTTCCAGGAATCAATTACCTGCTATTGCAGGGTTAATGGTCGTGAACCGTGTAGTCAGTGCTATCAGCGCCTATAACCGGGCAAGAAATGAATCTAACGGGCACACATTAACGTTATTACCGGCATCACTTCATCAGGGAGAGAATGGGTTAGTGGCTACGGTTTCAATCCGTTTTTAATCTTGTACGTCACTGTTTTCTTAACTAAATAAATGTAAGTTTAGTTAAATAGTTATGGGTTCGTATAGTTGAACAAAAAACAGTTTATTTTGTAAATAATAATTTTAAATTGACTCAAACGATAACATAGACCGTCTATCAGATATTTCACAGAGAAAAAATCTGTTAAAAAATGGGGAGTACCCCTGATGATGGTTTCTTGAGATTGATTGGAAATCTCTTTAAAATCATTATCTTTATTTATTAACTCAAAAAGACGAATGTAAAAACCTGAGTTTGATTCTTAAATGATGCCTTTAAAAGACCCCCTTAGAAAGTGGGATTAAGGGGGATGTTAATCAAAATATTAAAAACTGGATGGGCACACCTCTATTTCACTCTTCCGAGGGTTGGGACAGGATTTTTTAGGGGATAATTCATACTGAATAAATAAAATTGATTATGAATCGAACTGAGGTTAAAACAATTTTTGATATTCCTCATTTTCCTGCTTCGACTGATAATTGCAGAGTTTTGGCGGTTTTACAAACAACCGTTAAAGAACTCTGGCACTTTTAGATAATATATTTTTTAATACCAATCTTCTTCAATTTTTTATTCTTTGCAGACGGGGAAGCAAATACGACTATTTTGACAGACTTAGGTTTTGAATATTAAAAAATTCTAACTAAAATGTGAAGCAACGAGATCTTTGAATGAGTTTACTATTGGCAAGAAGCAAAGCAGCTATAACTGGTGGGGCAAAACAGATTCGGTTTAATTGCAAAGAATGAAGATTTGAAATTTTCATAAAAAATGAACGGTATCTCGCTCAATCAGAATTATCTGCATCCTTTAAACTCTGCCATTCAACTTTCAAATAAACTTCCTGAACCGGCTATTGTAGACTTGAACTGATTGAAGTGACAGGACGTTTTGATGCTATATTGGTTGAAGGAATTGCTTAAGCAGGTGTGCAAAAAGTGCTTTTTTGATGTTTCAAATCTTAATAATGGAATTTATCTGTACTGTTTTACAGTGTGAGGTGATCTTTTGTTAAGTAAAATTACATTTATTAAGTAATTTCTTTTAAGGTTAAAGTTTTGTTTGCAGAATGTTGAATATTAAAATATTTTTATTAAATGTATATAAACGCATTTGTCTAATGGATTTATTAGTTGTTCATGCAATTTGATCAAATGAAACCGGATGTATTAATTTCCGGCAAGACTTCTTTTAAAATTGAAGTGCCATACCGTCTCATAGAAACGGGAAAGAAAAATGTAAATAAAGCGCTTATTGTTTACTTGCACGGTTACGGTTCAAATATTAAAAAATTTATGAAGAGATGTGAACCATTTCTGGAATTACAGGCTTACCACCTGTTTATTCAGGGGCCTTATGCATTGTACGACCATGGGCGGAAGAATACGGTTTCGAACTGGGGATATGCATGGTATCTGTATGACGGTAAACGAAAACAATTTGTTAAATCACTTGAATTGACATCTGAGTTTATACAGGACATTTTGGATAAACTCATCAATTTCATTGATGTAAGCAGGGTTTGTGTCCTGGGGTATTCGATGGGTGGATACGTAGCAGGTTATTTTGGACTCACCCGATGGAAGCATGTAAATGATCTTGTTATAATTGGTGCAAGAATAAAAACCGAAATATTGCAGGAACAAGACTGGAAAAATCTTCGGCATTTGAATATTCTTGCTTTGCACGGAGAACTGGATGAAAAAGTAGATTACAGAAATCAGCAAAAAGAGATAGAACGTTTTCGGGATTACGACATTTCGGCTGAGTTCAGGTTAATGAACGGAGGCCATTTAATGGACTTAAGTTATATACAAAACGTAAAGAGCTGGATGAAAACCAACGGATATGTAGAGATTTAATAGAAGTTACTGTTTATCAAAACATAAACTCTAAATAAAAATACTATTTGATTCCATATCCAATAAAATACTTAAAATAATATATGGCTAAATTAGAAGGGTTAGATATACTTGTTATCGAAGATGATCCGACAGTCAGGCTTTTGGTAAAAAAAGCACTTGAGCACCATGGGGGAAATATTGAGGTTGCAGATACGGCTGAGTCTGGCAGCAGGCGTGCATCGAACGAGGATTTCGATATGATCATTTTAGATTTGCGTTTGCCAGATGGAAACGGATATGATGTTTGTGAAGGAATTCGCAGTAATGGTATCAAAACTCCGGTTCTGATACTTTCAGCAGAACAGGAAACTGATGTGAAAGTAAAAAACCTGAATGCTGGTGCAGATGATTACCTTACAAAACCGTTTAGTATTGATGAGTTACTGGCACGCATCGAAGCAATTTTACGACGAAGCTCTTCGAGTGAAGAGAGTGAACTCACATGCATGCAAATCAGACTGGACCTTATCGAACGCCAGGCATATGTGAGTGGTAGTGAGGTAGATCTTACTAACAGCGAATTTAATCTGCTTGCATATCTTATAAAAAATAAGGGCAGAATTATATCACAGGAGGAACTTGCAAAGAACGTTTGGGGAATTGGTTTTAATACTCAGACAAATTACATCAACGTGTACATCAGCTATTTGCGTAAAAAAATCAGGGTTCATTCCGATTTTTCATATATACGAACTGTACGAAAGAAAGGTTTTAAAATAGTATGCAGCGAAACTGAAGAAAAAACGTGATCATGAACCGCTGCTGAATAGATAAGCTTTTTATTGAGAAGTGGTAACGTTTTTCAGCTGATACATCCCCCAAACTTTATGTCATAAGTTTAGTTGGACGGTGTATGGTGTAAGTAAAGTAAAGAAGTTTTATACTGATCTACTCGGATGAAGAGAGATTGAATCTATTATCAACTTGTTCAAACTCTTTAAACATCAGGTATTCTTCTGGTGTTATATCAGCAATAAGGTAGTTGATAGGATTAGAATGTTTGCCATCCACCATAACTTCGTAATGAAGGTGTGGTCCCTGAGTCAATCCCGAATTTCCGGTATATGCTACAATATCACCTCTGCTTACTTTTTTACCGGGTCGAATTCCATCTTCAAACCTCGATAAATGAGCATAGCGGGTAACGATGCCAAAGCCGTGATCTATTTCCAGCAGATTACCGTATGTTCCCCTTCGACCTGCGAACTTAACAACTCCGTCACCTGTGGAAAATACTTCAGTATTGATTTCAGCCCGGAAGTCTACACCTTCATGCATACGCCTGTAGCCGAGAACAGGATGTTGCCTCATGCCATAACCACTTAAAATAATTCCGTTTACAGGTTTGATAGCGGGTACATTTCTCAGCCTTTCCTTATTGGTATTATAGTGGCTTTTAATTTCATTAAAGGAGATCTTTTGGACATTTATTTTTCGTTCCAGGCGGTCTAATTTGGAGGCTGTACTTCGAAGAATTTCAGAAACTTCACGGCTGTGATGATCAAATTCTGAATAGATATCTGCACCACCAACGCCTACCCGCCTGAGGTCATCAGATACATGATCTAATCCCAAAATTGAACGATACATCTCATTGTCCAGTTCAGAAATTTCATCAAGTTTAGTTTCAATGTCTGTGATGGAAACCTCTGCATTTCTCAATTGCTCTATTAGTGCTCTGTTTTCATCTTTGAGAGCAATTTCAGCAGGTGAACCTACACTTTTGGTAAGAAGGGAAAAAGCTATACAACCTAATACAATACCATTTATTAACCAAAATGACAGGGAATGAACTAATTTCTTTTTGGTATCGTATAATACGGGTACAAATTCACACTGGTCAGCGTCGTAATAATAATGGTTTTTCTCAGGCATAGAAAATTTATATGAGCAGGTATCTACAGCAGGCTTAAGTTAGGTTTTCCAGCTCAAAATTGAAAATCAAAAAATGTAATAATTTTACTTTACTCAAAATCCCCCTCAAAATATTCGATAGCTCTTCTTGGCATATCACTGTGATTCTTTTTCTGAGCAATATGTGTTTTAATTTTTTCCTGAAATGCTTCTGCAGCATCGTAGCCATAATGCTTGAGAAGGTAATTCATTGCAATCACTTCTGCGATAACTGTAATATTCTTACCGGGTGTAATCGGCAGGTGAATCATTGGAATGTTTGTACCCAGAATCTCAACAGTGTCATGATCGAGACCCGTCCGGTTGATATTTTCCGTGTCTTCCCAAAGAGATAGCTCAAGAACAACTTCAAGCCGTTTTTGATAACGTATGGCCCTGATTCCGAACATCGACATAATATCAATAATGCCAAGGCCGCGGATTTCCATAAAATGTTTGTTCATTTCTGTGGCAGAAGAGATAAGTACGTTACGCTTTCTCGTGAGCATTACCACATCGTCTGAAACCAGCCGGTGACCGCGTTTAATCAGGTCGAGAGCCACTTCACTTTTGCCAAGTCCCGATTTGCCGCTTATCAGAATGCCAATTCCGTAAACATCAACCATTGTTCCATGTAACATCGTTTGAAGAGCAAAATAATCTTCCAGGAAATCCCTGAGAAGGTACATGAATTTTGTAGTTTCGAGTTCGGTTGTGAATATTGGTATTTTTCTCTCCTCCGCTTTTTTCAGCAGCTCTTTTTCAAGCGTATTGTTGTTGGTCAGAAAAATTACAGGAATTTCGAATGAGACGAGGGTGGTAAAGGTTTCGAGCCGTTTTTCTTTGTCGAGATTGTTTAAAAAGTTGCTTTCGGTATTGCCGATTATCTGAATTCGCTGATGGGTAAAAAGCTCTACATATCCGGCCAGTGCAAGCCCGGGACGGTGCAAATCCGCCTCTGTAACTTTTTTGTCTTTAACACTGCCGGGAGCCGCCAGCGGTTTAAGGTCTATTTGCAGACGTTCCTTAAGGCGTTCAATTAAATGGGATACCTCAATATGTTCCCGAATAGGTATGGCTTCCTGGTTTTTTATAGGCATGATCAGGCCCCAAGGATGAAATTTATAATATAAACCCCCGCTCGGCCAATTCTATTTTGAGTAAAAAAAGCCGAGCAGGGAATAACTCATTCATGAATATTATTTGTTAGTGGTACTCGTAATGTTTGGTTTTATATTTACGCAACTGCCGAATGGCGTTATCAACTGCCGTGCCAATTGCCTGTTCATAAGTGGGTGCTTCTTCAGAAACGTTTATCAGTGTTTTGGGAACTTTTACATTCAACTCTGCAATGGATGGGTTCTCATCATCCTGGCCCGGTCTCAAAACAATGTCGCAGACGATAATTTTGTCAAAAAATTGACTGAGTTTTTCTACTGCACTCAAGCTGAACTCTTTGAGCTCCGGGCTTGATTGGAAATGTCTTGCGGTGAATGTGGTTTTCATGTTTCCTCCTTATCTATTAATTTTCTGCCCTTGGATGGGCTTTACTGTAAACTTTTTTCAATCGTTCTACACTTGTATGAGTATATACCTGAGTAGAAGAAAGATTGGAATGTCCTAAAAATTCTTTGATCAGCCGGATATCAGCACCTGCATCGAGCATATGAGTTGCAAAACTGTGGCGCAATACATGGGGGCTTTTTTGAGTAATTTCACTGACTTTCATGAGATAACTTTCAATGATACGCTGAACCTTCCGGGGGTAGATACGGCCACCTTTTGGTGCAATAAATAATGCTTTCCGGTCTTCATATTTGCTTTTTGATGTGAGTAACGATCCCCTGCTATCTAAATGATTTTTACAGGCAATTATTGCCTTTTCACCAAGAGGAACCACTCGCTGTTTATTACCCTTGCCAAAAACAGAGATCTGTTTATGTTTCAAATCAAGATCGGTAATGTTCAAATTCGTCAGTTCACTGACTCGAATCCCGGTAGAATAAAAAAGTTCCAGTATAGCCCGTTCCTGTAAAATTTCAGGAGTATTTTCCGAGGCGATCTCCATCATCCTTTCAATTTCCTGAACACGGACAGTTTTTGGCAGACGTGCCTCTTTTTTGGGGATAATGAGCAGGTGAGCCGGATTTTTTTCAACATAACCGCGTTTGTAACAAAATTTAAAGAACGAGCGAACACAAGCTACTTTACGTGCAATGGAGTTTCGGGCCATTTTTTTCTCTGAAAGTTCACCAAGCCACAAACGGATGATCATACGGTTAATTTTTTCTGCCGGGACCGAGTCCGGGACAATATCGAACTGGCTGGCTGAAAATTCAAGTAGTTGCATCAAATCATTTTTATAAGATTCAATGGTGTGGACTGATGCGTTTCTTTCTACTTTCAGGTAGCGCAGGTATGTTGAAATCAACTCTTTCATCTACTGCAATATGCAATCTCTATGATTAAAAAAAAACGTATTCTTTCGATTTATGAAACTTTTCTGCCTTTCCATAACACTTTTCTCCGGGTGAAATAATCAGCAACTTTTATAAGGCCAAGCCGCTGGAACCACAACACTCCTAATGGGTGAACAAATGAGTACAGAGGATCCCAGCGAAACCACATTGCCAGAATAAGCCGGTGAAGAAGAACCAGTCCAATGCAGGCGGCAGACAGAAAGAAAATTGTGGGCAGGCCTGCAAAAATCGCATAGAAAACGGTGATAAACGGCAGAATAAAAACTATCAGGTGTAAAACCATTGCAAGGGTGAAAAGTGCAAGTGAGTGATTAAATCCTGCAAAAAAATTCTTTCGAAAGCCTTCAAACATCTCTTTCTGGTTGAGGTACATTCTGCAGGAAATCGACCCGACGCCATGAAACATGCGCATCCTGAAACCGGAACGCCTGGTTATTTTTGCCAGCTCAACATCTTCTACAATCTGGTTTTTCACAGCTTCATGGCCATTTATTTTATTGTAAACTTCTTTTTTGAAGGCGATACATTGACCGCAGGCTGCGGCAAACAAAGGACGGAATTTTTTTTTCAGAAAGGAAGGCATCCACCGGGGATCACGGTATACGTAAATAGCCGGGAGCAAAGTAACAAGGGCGTAGTAGATGAGCGGGATCACAGCTTTTTCCCAGAATGTTTCTGTTTTTTGGTATGGCCAAACCGTAATCATATCCGTTTGATAGTGTTCAAATGCCGATGTTATTCCTTCAAGTGAACCGGGCTTAAGCTCTGTATCAGCATCAAGAAAAAGGAGAATGTCTCCATCAGCATTATTCCCAAGCTGATGGCAGGCCCAGGGTTTACCGAGCCATCCTTCAGGTTGTTCCTTTCCCTGGTGAAGGTGTAGTTTTACAGAAAATTCTTCACGGAACGACTGTACAATCCAGGCCGTTTGATCTTCGGAGTGATCATCCAGAACATGCACATCAAAATGATGGTAGTTTTGAAATCGCAGGGATTCAAGAAGCGTGCCAATATTATGTGCTTCATTACGTGCCGGAATGCAAACTGAAACAGATGGTTTTTTTGTATCTTGAATACCTTCTGAATTTACGGGAAGCGGAGTCAGGTCTATCCGGTTCCGCAAAAGGATAATGGACGTTGCAAGTAAGTAAAACAGAGCAAAAAAAAGTAGCCACGTTAAAATGGAAATCATCCTGTAAAATTTTCAGTTAGTATTAAATAAAACGATATCCCTCTCACTTCCATTCAGTTAGCAGATGAACATTATCTCTGATTTTTCTCAAGACATCCGAACTGCCAAAACAAAGCCCGGAAGCTACGAATGGTGGTACTTTGATGCTATCTCAGCCGACGGGTACAGTATTGTAATTATTTTTTATGACGGGAATCCGTTTTCACGAAAATATATTAAGGAGCTGTATTCAAAAGGTAATGTTGCAGCCGGTAAATTTCCTGCCATCAGTATTTCGGTATATAAAAAAGGGGAACCGGTATTTTATTCATTTGAAGAGTTCCAAGCGGAAAATGCCGAGTTTTCGGAGAAAAAGCCGGCTGGTTATGCAGGGAAAAACTCTTTTTCAGGAGAAAAAAATGATGGAAAGCTTCGATATGTTGTACGATTGAATCAAACCGTGCCGAATGGTGACAACATCAAAGGAACTCTTACATTTTCCGGAGCGGAGAAGAATCTTTCAGCTTTAGGGAATGATACAGCAGATAATGTCAGCAAACATACCTGGAATCTGATTTTACCGTTTTGTGAGGTCAGAGGAAACCTGGAAATTTCAGGATATCAAAACGAAAAAATTGAATTTTCAGGTATAGGCTATCACGATCATAATACAGGCAATGAACCGATGAAAAACAGTTTTGATGAATGGTACTGGGGGCGCTATCATACCAGCGGTGCTTCTTTTGTTTATTACCTGATGTGTGAAAACGGTTCTTGGGAAAAACGTGCCTGGCTGATTGAGAAAAATGGTGAGGTATTACATGCTGACCAAAATATTGAGCAAGGAGCGCTTGAACTTTCTAAGTTTGGCCTTTCTGCCTCAAGAAAAATTGAATTTAAAGGGGATGATATGTCTGCCGTACTGCAGAAAAGTACAGTTCTTGATGACGGGCCATTTTACAGGCGGTATGAGGGCGAAATGGTGATTAAAAGGGGAGATGAGATTATTAAGGCTTCGGGAATTTCGGAATATATCCGGCCGGCAAGAATATATAATCGGTTATTCTGGCCGCTTGTTGATATGAGAATTAAATATCCGGGAAAGGCACACTGGGTTCAAAAAAATCCCAGGCTTTACAGGTGGACGTGGTAAAATCAGGTAATACTATTATCTTCAAATTCAGAAAAAAGAACTAACTCTGTTAGCAGAAGATCGGTATCTGGAGGATGGACTGTGGAAATTACAGTGTCTGGGATGTGTTTGTCGCGGGTGATGTCATCCTCATCTTTTTCACAAGCTGTAAAAACTAATAAACAAGCTATAAAACCTGCTGATATTATATTGTGAAGTAAGAATCTTTTTTTAGCCATCTATCTGGTGATTTCATTTTTTAAACATGTTTTAGATAAACGTGTCAGGTGATTTTTTAATTTTAAAAAAAAGAAAGGCAGCTAAATTAGCTGCCTTTCAGTCTGTTTTTCAGTTACTTACGGGACTATTAATCAGTGTAACTTGGAGGAAGAATAACCGCATCGATGATGTGAACCACACCATTTGTTCCTGCAAGATCAACAGTTATTACATTAGCGTTATTGATCTGAACACCATCATCATTAATGCTTACTGTGATTTCTTCACCCTGAAGTGTTTCGGCAGTCTGGCCGTCGGTGAGATCGGTAGATAACACTTCCGCTGCGAGAACATGATAGGTCAGAATTTCAGTAATCTGTTCATCAGTAAGATCAGGGAAGGCTTCAAGTGCTGCTTCGAAAGCTTCATTAGTTGGTGCAAATACTGTAAATTCACCATCACCTGAAAGTGCGTCAAGTATATCGGGACGATCGGCTACCAGGCTGAGGAGAGTTGACAGATTATAGTTTTTTGCTACAATTCCGGTTATCGGGG
Source organism: Balneolaceae bacterium (assembly GCA_020832285.1). Taxonomy (GTDB): domain Bacteria; phylum Bacteroidota; class Rhodothermia; order Balneolales; family Balneolaceae; genus Rhodohalobacter. Next base: position 35,152 of record JAFIFB010000092.1, on the reverse strand, counting down.
TAAAAGCATTAGGCAGAAGCACACCATCGATAATGTGTACAGCACCATTATTGCCCTGAAGGTCGGCAGTAACCACACTGGCAGAATTGTTAATCATAACACTGCCATTTTCAACGGTTACATAGATATCTTCACCGCCAAGAGTTTCAACGGTTTGAGTTTCTTCCAGGTTACCTGAAAGAACTTCGGCCGCAAGCACGTGATAGGCCAGTACCTGTGTAACCTGACTTTCACTGAGATCGGGATTTTCAGCAAGTACATCTGAAAAAGCGTCATTATTGGGTGCAAATATTGTGAAGTCATCGTTTGGATTACTCAGCATCTCGAGGATATCCGGGCGATCTGCAACAAGTGAAAGAAGTGTGGCAAGTTCATAGTTCTTTTGAACTACACCAGTTACCGGAGTAAATGCATTCGGTAAAAGTACTTCATCCACAACGTGAATTACACCGTTTGTTGGAGCATCAATATCTGCTGTAACTACATTCGAGGTTCCGTTAACAGCCACAGAGCCGTTTTCTGCAGTGATATAAATTTCCTCACCTGCTACGGTTTCAACCATCTGCTCTGGGCCAAGATCTGTAGAAAATGTTTCACCGGATAATACATGATACAGCAACACATTTGTGATCTGTTCGTCACTGAGGGTGGCAGGATCTACATTTTGAAAGAGGTTTTCAAAAGCATTATCTGTTGGTGCGAATGTGGTAAAAGGCCCCAGGAACTGAAGTGTGGTAACAAGTCCGGCCTGTTCGGCGAGGGTCAGCAGAGTTTCAAATCCGCCTGCATCCTGTGCAACCTCAACGATGCTGGGTCCCATCAGTGCAACGCGATACTCAGTTGGGAGTAATACCTGATCAATAGCGTGAATAACTCCGTTGGAAGCCTGAATATCTGCTTCTACAACACTGGAGTAGCCATTAATGGTAACACCTGAACTGTTTGACTGAATAAGCGTGCGCTCACCCTGCACCATTTCTACATCCTGGCTTGCCTCAAGCTGGTTTGACAGTATCGCTCCTGCTGTAATGTGGTACAGAACAATTTCTTGAAGATCCTCATCAGAAAGTGCACCTACTGCGTCTTCGATTTCATCAAAAGCTGCATTAGTGGGTGCGAAGACTGTCAGATCATCCTCTCCTTCAAGAGCTCCAACGAGGTCAAGATCAACGAGAATGCTAACAAGAATGCTGAAATTATCGTCGCTTTGTGCAACTTCAGCAAGATTGGGTTCTTCGGGTTGGGGATCCGGACCTGGATCAACAACACCATTGTCATCATCACTACAAGCGGTAAGCATGCCGAATGACAAAAATGCCGCGAGCAGTAGTGCTAGATATTTAGTAAGATTTATAGATTTCATGACTGAAAATTAAATTGGGGTTAAGTTCTGACGATTTAGATTTATCTAAATCCTGATGATTAAACATTAAAGAATTCAAAAATCGTTTGCAGATTCCGAAAATTTTTTAAGAAGTAACAAAAAAAGTTGAAAACAGTCTCTGAGCAGTGATTTTAACTGCCGATGGAACGATTAATTCTGTCTTTAAGAGGTGAAATCAGAGGGTGATTTTCGGAGGGAGGTAATGATTCGATCAAAATTTGAGAGCAGGAGAGGTGATCGGCCGTGCGATAGTGATCGTACAAGTCGCGGGCAAGCCCTTCAAAGTTTTTTTGATAGGAGTGAATGTGTGCTGCTTCGGGAGTTGAAATTTCTGAGTGAAAGATATAGTAGATATCTGGTGAGAATTCACGAACGCCGGATGGCATCCAGCTGATTGAAGCTGCTGGTTTATAATGAGTGTAGTGAGTGCCGGGACTTTTTCTTTTTAAAGGAAGGTCTGTAGATTCAGGTGAAATCGTGAAACCGAGTACTTCCGATATCATTTTTACCGATACCGAACCCGGCCTGAGGATGGTGGGATGGTCACCACTAAGGTCCAGTACAGTGGATTCCAGCCCGATTTTTGAATTTCCCCCGTCCAAAATGTGTATCTCTTCACCAAAATCTTCGCGAATGTGTTCTGGCCTTGTGGGACTGGGGCGGCCAGACCGGTTGGCGCTGGGTGCCGTGAGCGGGCCGGTTTTTTCAATCAGTTTTTGTGTGAGCGGGTGATCGGGTATTCTTACAGCTACGGTGTTAAGCCCGCCGGTTACGATGTCTGGCACGATTGGCTTTTTTTTCAAAACGATAGTCAGCGGCCCCGGCCAGAATGCATTGGCAAGTTTGAGTGCTGTTTCGGGAATTTCTTCAGCAAGCATTTCGAGCTGAGAGATGTGGCTGATGTGTACAATCAGCGGATTATCGGGCGGACGGCCTTTTATCTCAAACGTTTTTTTAACAGCAGTGATGTTGAATGCATCTGCTGCCAGGCCATAAACGGTTTCTGTAGGCACGGCAACTACATTGCCTGCACGAATCAGCTCAACGGCTTTTTGAAACGACTGTTTCATGCAAGGGTCTCTGCTTTCTCAACCGTTTCGGCCTGTATTTCACGAACGTATCGGATCGCATCATCCACTCCAGCAATATTATTAATGACAAACGTAACAGCATCATTTTTCTGAACCACCTGATAAGGAAAGCTGGCGTTAGATTGAATGCGGTTCAGAAGCTGCTGGAAGAGGCCTTCATCATAAAAGTGGGTACCGGTTTTAGTGTTATTTTCAGGGCAGGCAAGCCACATCCGGTCGGCACGCACTGTAATCTTTTTCAGAAAGAGCCGGGAACCAAAATATTTCAACAGAGCTGCTTTTAAGAGGTTCATGCCGCTCTCCGGCAGTTCACCGAAGCGGTCGGTGAGTTCTTCGCGCCACTCTTCAATCTGTTGCGGCGAATTGGCTTCAGAAAGCTTGCGGTAAAGATTCAGTCTCTCCACGCTGTCCTGTACATAATTGTTGTCGAGGTAGGCAGAGTGATCAAATTCTACTTTGGTTTCCGGGAAGTCGACCTCTTTTGGTTCGTTTTTGAACATCGACTTGTATTCTGTCTCTTTCAGCTCACGTACAGCATCATCCAGGATTTTAGTGTACAATTCAAACCCGATGTCGGAGATGTAACCACTCTGTTCTGCGCCCAGAATATCTCCAGCCCCCCGGATATCGAGGTCGCGCATGGCTATATTAAATCCGGAGCCGAGATCGGAAAATTCTTCAAGCGCGGTAAGTCTTTTCCGGGCTTCGGGTGAGAGTGTGTTGACGGGGGATGTGATCAGATAACAGAACGCTTTTCGGTTTGAACGGCCCACACGTCCGCGGAGCTGATGAAGTTCGGAAAGCCCAAAATTATTAGCGTTGTTGATGATGATGGTGTTTGCATTTGAAATATCGATACCGTTTTCCACGATATTGGTGGATACAAGTACATCAAACTTGTTAGTGTAAAAATCGCGTATAATTTTTCCGAGTTGTGATGCAGGCATCTGGCCGTGAGCATGCCGCACCCGGGTGTCGGGCACCAGGTCATGAATCATGCCGCTGATCTCTTCAATGTTTTTTACTCGGTTGTGGATGAAAAAAACCTGTCCTCCACGCGAAGTTTCCTGGATTATCGCATCTCGAATCAGCTCCGAATCAAAACTGTGAATTTCGGTGTATACCGGCTGCCGGTTAGGCGGGGGTGTGTTAATAATGCTGAGATCACGGGCTCCCATTAGTGAAAACTGAAGGGTTCGCGGGATCGGTGTCGCGGTTAGTGTGAGTACATCCAGTGTGGCACGAAATCCTTTTAATTTCTCTTTCATAGTCACGCCAAAGCGCTGTTCCTCGTCTATTACCAGCAGGCCAAGATCTTTAAACTTCACATCTTTCGAGATAATTCGATGTGTACCGATTAAAATATCGGTTTTACCTTCAGCCAGGTTTTCGAGAATTTTTGTCTGCTCGGCTTTGGAACGGAACCGGGAGATCACATCCACTTCAACGGGGAAATCTTTCATTCGTTCGCTGAAGGTTTTAAAGTGCTGGTCGGCCAGGATGGTTGTGGGTACCAGGACGGCCACCTGTTTTTGGTTCATCACTGCCTTGAATGCAGCGCGGACTGCTACCTCGGTTTTCCCAAAACCTACATCTCCACATATAAGCCGGTCCATGGGCTGGTGGGATTCCATATCGCTTTTGACTGACCGGATAGCCGACATCTGATCGGGTGTCTCTTCAAATTCAAACCGGGCTTCCATTTCGGTCTGCCAGGAATTATCGGGGTCGAACTCAAACGCTTTTTGTGCTTTTCGCCTGGCATAGAGCTCAATCAGGTCTTTGGCAATATCTTTAACTTTTTTCTTGGTCGATGCCTTTTTCCGTGCCCACTCGCCCGAGCCGAGCTTTGTGATGCGTGGCTGTTTACCCTCTTTGCCAGAATATTTTTGCAGTTTGTGAAGGCTGGTAACATTCACGTACAAAATAGAGTCGCCCTGATATTTGATAACGGCAGCTTCCTGAACGCTGTTGCGCACTTCAATTTTTTTGAACCCGGCAAATTTCCCGATACCGTAATCCACGTGAACTACGTAATCGCCGATATTCAGGTCTTTCAGTTCTTTGAAGGAGATGCCTCCGCGAACCCGCTTCCGTTTGATTCGAGGCCGGTGGTAGCGGTTGAAGATCTGGTGGTCGGTTAGCACATTGATATTCTGATCCGGAAGCAAAAATCCTTCGTGCAGGTTCTGGATGATCACAAAATAGTCGAATAGATCGGATGGTTCACCCAGCAACTCTTCAAACCTTTCTTTTTGCGTTTCATGATCTGTGAGGATGAACGTTCTTTTTCCTTTGGCCGTCTCAGTCTTGATAAATTCACGCAGCAGCTTAAAACTTCCGTTGAAAGAGGGATGAGGAGAGGTGGTCGCCGAATAATCTGCATCATGCTGAACGGATGAATTGAAGCTGCCGAGGGTGATTAACCGATACCTTTCAAGGGAAGCGGACCATTCATCCGGTGAAAGAAAGTGAAATGATGGCGGTGCAATTTCCTCTTTTTTCCGTTCCTGAAAATACTCTTCTGCCTTTTGATAAAACTGTCCGATCTCTTCACTGAGTAAATCAGCGTTTTCGAGTACCATCAAAGTATCTTGAGGAATGTAAGATGTGATGGGCTCTTTGTGCCCGTTTTCGGAAAATCCTGCATTGGGCACCAGGCGCGTCTCATCCAGAAAAGCGATAGAGCGCTGGGAATCGGGATCAAATTCCCGTATCGATTCGATTTCATCACCAAAAAATTCAATCCGTACAGGGTATTCACCAGAAAATGGGAACACATCAAAAATACCACCCCGGATGGCAAATTCCCCCGGTTCGTCCACAAATTTGGTGGAGGTGTAGCCCTGATCAGTTAACTTTTCAGCAAGCTTCTTTGGAGGAATCTGATCGTTCCGCTTCAGTTCAATAGAAGATTGATGAAATTTATCGGCGGGAATCAGTTTTTCGGTGATGGCATCGACTGATGCAACGATGACAGATGCTTTGCCGTCGTTCAGCTTTTCCAGTACTTCTGAACGCTGAACCATGACCGACATATCCACAACTTTCTCACTATCGTAAGGTTTACGTCGGGTAGGTGGAAAAAGGTACACTTCGGCAGTTCCAAGCTGTTCAAAATCGGAAGCGACAGATGCCGCGCGTTCAAAGTCTTTAGCTACGTAGAGGAGCGTGGTTCCCCTGGAGTAGAGGTCAGCGAGCAAAAAAAATGGTGAAGAACCGGTCAGTCCTTTCAGATGGATATTTTTTTTGCTATCAAGCAGGGCCAGAAGCTCATGTGCAGGAATTTGCTTGAGAATAGCCGATGAAATGTCAGTAAGCATAAAAAATGAGTGATATCTAGTCAGGAAAGATGTTTATGTAAGGCTTGAACTGCATTATTCATCACAAAATTTATTTGATGTAAATTATTGATGATCAATGTAATAAAGCCAGTTAATTCTTTTTTGTGAATGACACAGGTTTAAAAAAGCGGTGACCGTGTAAAAATGCGTTCATTCAGGAAGGCCAGTGCCAAAAAACCCAGCCCCGTAAGAAGATACGCGGGGTATCGGTCCTGGTAATCCACGTAAATAATTTCTTCGATTTCAGTCTGTTCAAGGCGGTCGATTTCCTGATATACTTCGATCAGTTCTTCAAGATCAGTTGCACGCCAGTACTGGCCTCCGGTCTGTTCAGCTATCTGGATCAGCATATCTTCATCTATATGAACCTGAACGTTTTGATAGCGGCGTCCAAAAATGGGATCGTCAACAGGATAGGGGGCCGTTCCCCTTGATCCAATTCCGAGAGTATATACACGTATTCCCATTGTGGCGGCCATTTCACCAGCAGTAATCGGGTCAATTTCACCAGCGTTGTTCATTCCGTCAGTCAGCAGAATGATGACTTTGCTATCGGCATTACTGTCCCGGAGCCGGTTGATTGATGTTGCAATTCCCATTCCGATTGCAGTTCCGTCACGTACCATGCCCAGATCAACTGTTGCGAGCATGTTTTGAACGAGGGTATGATCGAGCGTGGGCGGAACCACGGTAAAACTTTCCCGGGCAAATACATTAATTCCGATCCGGTCGGTTTCTCTTTGTTTAATGAATTCGGAAGCCACTTCTTTGGCGGCAATCAGGCGATTGGGTTCAATATCTTCGGCCAGCATAGAAGAAGAGATATCGATGCTGATCATGATGTCGATCCCTTCGGCATTACGCTCTACTGATGTATTTTGCAGTTGAGGTCGGGCCATGGCCACAATCATGAAAACATATGCAGCAATATAGAAAAGAGGTGTAGCCCAAACCAAAATGGCCCTGTAGTTACCCGGAAGGTTTTTCAGGGGCATGACAGAAGAAAATGTGAGAGCCGCATTTTTACGGGAAAAATAGATCCAGAACCGATATGCGATAAACAGCGGTATCAGTATAAGAAGCCAGAAAAATTCCGGATTCGCCCAAGTCATCTTAAACGTTCTCTTTTTTTGAGGTTTCAGTTATAGTGTTGTCTTTGATGATACCGTGATCTACTTCATACCTGTACTTCATATATTTAATCTGTTCGTAGTTCACAACCTCGGCAGTTTCAATAAATTGTTTTGCCCGTTTATAAACAGAAGCAGCTTCTTCTGTTCCGGGGTGGAAATTGGCAAATTTCACAATATCGGCTTCATTCAGAACCTTTCTTGTAATTGTTATAATTTCAGACGGAGCCAGTTCCTTTTGAAGTTCCTCGTTGATTTCCCTGGTGGTCATTTCCAGGGCGGGGAATTCATAAATACGTTTCAGGTAGAGTCGAATTGCATCACCTAAACGAACATAAAACGTTTCAAACTCCTCTTCTGTATGCAGAGATTGTACATCAGCAAGTTTTTCAATCTCTTTTTTGAGATCATCCAGAGGGTTGCGGAAAGGATCTGGTAATGGGGCTGGTTCGGTTTCTGGTTCAGGTTCTCGTCTTGTGTACCACCGGTAGAAAAGAAAGGCGGCTACAGCAAAAAGCAAAGCAGCAAGAATGTAAGGCCACCAGTTTCTGGCAAAGTCGAAAATCGGTTTCAGGGGGCGAAATTCCTCATCTCCTTCAGCAAGTATGGTTTTGAAGAAAAGTGGTACCGGTGTTGTGTAAAGTGTAGTATCGGTACCCTCGTGTTCAAGATGAATTTCTTTTCGGCCGATAGTTGAATTTTCAACGCCGAAAAACTGAAGCGTGTAAACCAGGCTGTCGCGGCGCTCTGTTACCTGATACCTCTCCCGGGAAATCATGTCAAATTCGTTTTCGAAGTCATCCTCAACAGGAAAACTGATGGCATCGTACACTCCATCAAAAACAATCGTGTAGGTAAACCGATCTCCAACCTGAAGTGAGTCTCTGTCAACATAAGTGTGAATACTCTGAGCAGAGATATTCGAAGACAGCGCCGTAATAATGAAAAATAAAGTACAAGTGAAATGTTTAAAAAACTTCAATCCGGGATATCTGATATTGCCTGTCTGTTGCATTGGTTATAGCCTGCATTTTTCACCCTTAATAGTTGATTGGATGTATCGTTTGCACACAACCAAATTTTCTGGTGACTGGTGAATATTGCAGCAGTAGTATAAGTTTTAAAACAAGTTTTGTAAGATAAGAAAAGCAAAAACGAATTCTTAACCGGTTTTCTTGTAAAAAATCTTTTGTTTGATTATGATATAATGATGTTTTGTTTTATTTTTTCGCATCATCTACATTGCTCTATAAGCAGATACAGGCTATAACTTACTAACCATTTAACATCAGATGCTCAAAAAACTGATTGCCTTTGCTATCCTACTAACTGTAATTGCTGTCCTCATTATAACTTCCGGTAATCAACAAGTCAAAATTTCTGAAACCAACTTGGTTACGATTGATGAATTTTACGAAATTCCCGCTCTCCCTGCAGTGGATACGTACGGCATGGTTCTGGACGAATATGATGTTGTTGAAGAACGGATACAGCGAAATGAATCGCTCTATATAATTCTCAGCAGGCACGGTGTTACACGCGAAACCATTCACTATATCCAGCAGGAGGCAAGCGGAAAAGTAAGCCTCAACAGGATGCGGCCCGGGCAAAAATACCGGGTGTATAAAGACGAAAACGGAGCTTCGGCATTTATATGGCACCGGTCGGCACAAGAATACACTACCATTACCTGGGGTGATGAAATTACCGTTGAAAACGGGACTATTCCGGTTGATACTCAAATTGCCACAGTTTCAGGCACCATCCGCAGTTCTTTGGCTAATGCGATCAGCAGCCAGGGAGTTTCGCAGCGGCTTGTGGTTGAACTCGCAAATATATATGCCTGGACAGTTGATTTTTATGGGCTCAGGTCAGGAGACCAGTTCAGGGCTGTTTATGAAAATCGCTATGTGAACGACGAATATATTGGTATCGGGCAGATTAAAGCTGCCGAGTTTGAACATCGCGGAAATGTACTTCGTGCCTATTTCTTCCATAATGGCGAACAAGGCGGGTACTATGATGAAGAAGGCAACAGTATGCGGCGGGCGATGATGAGAGTACCGTTTGAATATAACCCTCGTATCAGTTCCGGTTTTTCCCACAACAGAATGCACCCCATCTTGAACCAGCGACGCCCACACTACGGAACCGATTATGCTGCCCCAACAGGCACACCGATTCTCGCTGCAGGTGATGGTGTTGTAACAGAAGCACAACATCGCGGCGGAAATGGGAATATTGTACAAATACGCCACAATAGTGTGTATCGAACCGCATATCTGCACATGAGCCGTTTCGCTTCCGGTATCCGGCCCGGTGTTCGTGTACAACAGGGCCAGGTAATCGGTTATGTCGGACAGACCGGACTTGCCACCGGGCCTCACCTCTGTTACAGGCTTTATAAAAATAACACTCCAATAAATTCTGTTACCTACGACTTTCCGCCTGATGAAGGCCTTGGGGATGAGTTTATGGATGAATACAGAGCTGAAGTGAAGCGACTGGATGAAATGCTCGACGGTCTTCTGGACTCTTCGAGACCACTGGCTGGCTTGTATTGATTTAATTATTATTAAAAAAGAGCGTGTTTAGCCGACAAAATAACCGTCAGTTCGAGCCGCTAATTTTGCCCTGCTTTTTTGGGCAAGATTACGGGCTACCGTTGACAGATGGTTTTAGCGCTATCCACTCGGACCCATCCCCCGGCCCCTTTCCGTCGGCAGCCGGACAGGCTCCTATGCCGCAAATGCACGGCACATGGAAGGGGTGACGTTTTCCAGCGGAATAGGGAGGGATTTCCCCAACGGGATGCCTTTGGCAAGGGTGGGTCCGTAATGATCGAAATTACAACTCTATATAAAAGTGGATTTCTGTCACTTCTGAAAAAGTGTTGCCTTACTTTTTGGACAAAATTAGGGAAAGGTCATTATTGTTTTGCAGAGTCACACAGTTATTATACCAGTCAAGATTGTACCTTCGCGGGATAAAAGAGAGTCATGGTGAATAGTGGAGGTTAAGAGATTGGTTATTCATTGTTCGTTAAACTTCAGATCAGTAAAAAAGCATTTTCTTGAACGAATAACGAGTAATGATTAAACCAATTAACCACTAACGATACTGCAAGTATCAATTAGCAGTACAGATAGTCTGCTACGTTATGATTGCCTCAAATCAGTAAATTATGATCACTCTTTTTAAACGGCCAGAAAAAGCAAAAAACGAGGAAGAAACATTTCATCACCTCATATGAATAAAAAGCTGGCATACGGAACAGTATTTTTATTTACTCTGATCTACATTCTCAGTTTTGTTGACAGGCAAATTGTTGCTGTACTGGGTACACAAATCCGTGACTCTCTGTTGCTGAGCAATTTTCAGATTGGTCTGCTCTACGGACCGGCGTTTTCGTTCATCTATGCACTTGCAGGAATCCCAATGGGCCGTCTTGCCGACCGTACATCCCGAAAACTGATGATCTGTCTGGGTCTGTTTACCTGGAGTTTTATGACACTGATCAGTGGATTTGCGGCGTCTTTCACATTTCTTGTAACCGCACGTCTGTTTGTTGGGTTGAGCCAGGCGATGCTAAGTCCTGCGGTCTACTCTTATCTGGCCGATCAGTTTTCCCCGAAAAAAAGAGCTACCATTTTTTCCTTTTATGCCAGCGGAATATTTATAGGTATCGGAATTTCGTTTCTTGTTGGGGGAACGGTATCTCAGCTTTACGACTGGCGAATTGCGATGGTGACAGTCGGGCTTCCCGGTATGCTGCTGGCGCCATTAGCGTGGTGGTACCTGCGGGAACCGGAACGGAAAAAGAAAAAGGATCAGGTCCAGCCAAATATGTTCGATGAGATCCGGCTGATGATCAAAAAACCGACAATCCGGTGGCACCTGATCGGATTTTCCTGCCTTGCCTGTACCGGATACACAATCCTGGCATTTGTTGGAAATGTTTTTAATGATGTTTTTAGTTCCCCGGAATACATTTCCCGGTTTGGATGGTTCATGTTTGGTGTTGCGGGGACTGTTATATTGTCGGGACGCATTGCTGACCTGCTTGCCCGGAAAAATCCTGCAAATCGTTTCTGGATGGGTATTATAGCAGCTTTGGGCGGCATTCCGTTTTTTCTGGCCGGACTTTTCAGTCAAAATGTGGAAACTGCATTTCTTTTGATCGGAACGGGTGTTTTGATTTCATCTTCTTACAACGGAGTGGGTGCTGCGCTTATTCAATATTTCGTGCAATCTCATCAGCGTGCATTGGCAGGTGGAGTTTATCTTTTTGTAATTAGTATCGCCGGATTTGGTTTGGGTCCGCCTCTGACGGGCTGGCTGACAGACTCTGTTTTTTCGGGTAATTATGCGGTTTCCCAAGCGATAATTACCATCATTTTGGTTTGCAGTTCAATCGCAACTTACTCATTTTTACAGGCTGTAAAATCGTATCCTCAGGATGCAGTTACCAGTTATAATCAATCCGGAGTTTGATTGTACCTGAATTATTCGAAAAAATATCGCAGTTAAGAATTCTTGAAATTAAATTTAGATTATAATTTAATATAAACAATTGTTATTATTTACTTTATAATTTATTCAATAGTAATTTTTAATAGTTCAGGTGTAAATCTTCCGGATAAATCGTTAATCAAAGGCTTTGTCTGAAAAAAATAAAATACCCGAAGAGTTAAACGGAGACATTACCCAGTGGCGTGAAGCTCCCTATCTGATGATTAAGGGATTTTTGATGGGTTCAGCCGATATTGTACCGGGTGTAAGCGGCGGTACGATGGCCCTCATCACCGGTATTTATGACCGTCTTATTTTTGCCATCAAGAGTGTAAATTCCAGGGCAATAGTAAGCGTGTTTACCTTCAGGCTGAAAGATCTTTTCAGCTATGTTCACTGGAAATTTATACTTCTGCTTGTATCTGGGATAGCTCTGGCTATCATGTTTTTTACAAGAGTGGTCCCGCTTCAGGTTTACATGTTTACTCATCCCGAAATCGTATACGGGCTGTTTTTTGGATTAATTCTGGGCTCCATTGTATTGTTGATGGCTGAAATCGAACCTCAGAACAGAAGCCGGAAACTGATCATACCCCTGCTTGCGGGAACACTCTTTGGTTTTTGGGTGGTAACATTGGTCCCGGCTGATACTCCCCAAAACTTCTGGTTTGTAATGCTGACTGGTTCCATCGCCATAACAGCCATGATTTTGCCGGGAATTTCGGGATCGTACATTTTGCTGATTCTTGGAAAATACGATTACATTCTGACTCAGCTTGGCCTCATCGGATCAGCACACACATTTGAGGCGATTATAAACATTATTCCATTTGCAATCGGGGCAGTTTTTGGACTGGCGCTGTTTTCGAGAGTTTTATCCTGGCTGCTGAAGAATTTTCACACTATTACCATTGTCGTACTGGTCGGCTTTCTTGCAGGTTCACTCTACGTTATCTGGCCATTCCAGGAAAGGCAGTATGAAGATACGGTAAGAGATGTGCAGGTATTGTCTGCTGATGATCCTGTCGTACAGGGGTTAATGGAACAGGAAGAGGCTCCCAACGCACCCCGATTTAAGCGAATCAGCGGATATATTGAGGTAGAAGGTTCCGGAGCAGATCATGTTCAGGTTGAAGCTGTGTCCAGAAACATTATTTCGAGTGAGCCATTTATTCCTTGGCTTGAACCGGCGGGAGAAGAACGGGAGGCCAACACAAGGGGGGGGATTACAGGTATGATTATTGGTTTATTGATGATTATAGGCATCTCTTATTTGCGGAAAAAATCATAAAACCATAAGGTGATTATTTCAGACCTTTTCTGGCTAAAAATTCATAAAAACTGCCCTGGTTTCAATTCTTCAGGCCGTATGACAGACTCAGAAGAGCAGCTCAAAAAGCCACCAAAGAGTGAAATGTATGACAATTTCACTGTTCAATTGAAAAAAAGAATTAACAATTGTTGTACCAAAAGATTCAAGAAATCTCTGCAATTTCCGTATAATGAAGTAGAACCATTAATCTAAAAAGGGTGAATACGATCATGATTAAACTTAAGAAAATATTAGTACCGACAGATTTCTCAAAGGGAGCCGAAGTTTCATATTCTGTTGCTCAAAGTATTGCCGATACCTTCGGAGGTGTTATTGACTTTATACATGTAATTCCCACCCTTACTTATCTTAATGAGAGCATCAAAAAACTGGGTGTTCCTCTTGATATGAACAAAGATATCTATCCCAAAATTATCGATGAGTCTGAGCTGAAACTAAAAAAGGCGATGGATCAGTATCTCAAGGATATTAACAAGGGAAGTTATAAGGTGAAAATCGACCGCAGGCCTGCTGAAGCTATTGTTGAGTATGCCTCAAAAAATGATTACGATCTGATTTTAATGGGAGCCAGAGGCAAAGATGAATCGAAATTTATACGTGGCAGTACCACCGAGAGAGTGATTCGAAAATCCAGGGTGCCTGTGTTTTCAGTGGACAGCCGGTTTGACAAGAACAAGGTAAAAAACATAATGATGACCACCGATACGTCCGAACTGTCACTTAGTGCATTTCCTCTTACCGTTTCCCTGGCAGACGCTTTCGGGGCTGATATTACCTTATTCCACGTAATAGAGCTGTATGGAAGTATCTCCGAAGAAATTCCGAGGAATCCTGCAAAAGGAGAAGCCGTCTCAATTTATGAAGGGCTCATTGAGCGGGTGAACAGGTATCTGGATAAACGAAAAATTGAAAATATGCATGTTGTAAGAACCGGTGTAACGTTTGAAGATGAAGTGACCATCACTGATGGAGAGAATAGCCGTTCGGTTCAATTGTTCACGAAAATCGAGAAGGGTGTTTCGGCTCATTACGAAATCGAAGAGTATGCATCAGAACATGCAGACATAGTGATCATGGCCACACATGGCCATAGCGGTTTCGCGCATTTGATTCTCGGTTCAACCGCTGAAAAAGTAGCACAGTACGTGAAAAAACCGGTAATCACCATCCGGCCGGAAGAAGAAGAATTCGAAGTAAAGTAAAGGGTGATTGTAAAACCAATACTCTTTCGGATAATTAAATAAATACAAAAAAATACCCCGCAAACCGGGGTATTTTTTTGCCAACTTGTTGAAAATATTTTGGAAAGCAATATGAATCAGACTTGTATTTTTTTAAGGAAGATTGCATTATCCACCCCTGAAGTTTCGTTGGATAAAACCAAGCGAAAGTTTTGTGAATCTTATACAAACCCAGCACGTAAACACAAAACTGTAAACCAAAACCACTAATTCACTCAATATGAAGTTCAGCAAGAAACCGGTTTTGGGGATATTGATTGCACTGCTTTTACTTCCTGTGGCAATCTTTTCTCAAAATCTTGAAGCTTTCGAAGAGAATGTTACTGAATTCACTCTCGACAATGGATTGCATTTTATTATCGTAGAGAGAACAGTTGCTCCTGTAGCCAGCTTTGTGACGTTTGTAAATGTGGGTGGTGTGGATGAACCAGCCGGACATACTGGAATAGCCCACATTTTTGAGCACATGGTTTTCAAAGGTTCTAAAACCGTAGGTACCACTAATTGGGAAGAGGAGCAGGAATACATCGACCGTATGGATGAGGCCTACCGTGCCTGGCTGAACGAAAAGTACCGCCCCCAGCCCGATGAGGATAAAATGGAGCAACACTGGGAAGATTTTGAGAGATATAAGGAGAAAGCCAGCGAATATGTGGTAACAAACGAGTTTGATGAAATTATCAGCCGGGAGGGAGCCACCGGCCTGAATGCAAGGACCGGATATGATTTTACCGATTATTTCTACAGTCTCCCTCAGAATAAGGCCGAGTTATGGTTCAGCCTGGAATCAGACCGGTTTCAGAATCCCGTTTTTCGCGAATTTTATGAAGAGAAAGATGTAATCCGCGAAGAGAGGCGATCCGGTGTGGACTCGGATCCCTTCGGCAGACTCAGGGAAGAGTTTTTAAGTATTGCATTTACCGCTCATCCATACGGCAGAAGTTTGATTGGCTGGCCATCCGATATTACAGCGACCACCATCGAAGATACCCGTAATTTTTTCGAAACCTACTACACAAACGAAAATTTCACCTTCGCCATCGTTGGGGATGTGGACCCGGATGAAATGCGAGAACTTGCAGAAATTTATTTTGGCGGAATCGAATCAACTCATGAGGCACCTACGGTTAAAACCATTGAACCGGGGCAAAGAGGGGAGCGAAGGTTTGTCATTGAAGAAGAAACCCAGCCCATTCTGATGCTTGGCTACCATACCGAAAGCCAGACACACGAAGACTGGCCCGCTCTCGAACTTCTATCATCTATTTTGTCCGATGGCCGAACCTCCCGAATGTACCGAAGGCTTGTACAAGATGAGGAAAAGGCCCTTGCTGTACAAACAGCAACAGGATTTCCGGGTTCAAAATATCCTTCCCTTTTTATTACATTTGCGCTGCCGAATCAGGGAATAGGGCTGGATGAAATAGAAGAGGCGATCTACGAAGAGTTTGAAAAAGTAAAAGAAGGAGACATCACACAGCAGGAACTCGACCGGGCTATTACAAATGCAAGAGCGAGTCTGGTGCGAAGTCTTAATTCCAATATGGGCCTTGCTATGCGGCTGGCCCGGATCCAGGGTCAACAGGGCGACTGGAGACGTCTGTTTACTTATATTGATGAACTTCAAAATGTAACACTGGAAGACCTGCAGCGGGTTGCGGAGCAATATCTTGTGAAAGAAAGACGTACCGTCGGAAAAATTGTAAATGTAGATGCGGATGATGAGGTAAGCGAAGCTCATTAAGAAATTAAAATAGAATCATCATGAAAAAGATAATAACCCTATTCCTGTTTTTGTCACTATCATTTATTCAAATTGCTGATGCCCAGCGAAGCTGGGATGAAATCGAGTATCCGCCGCTGAACAGCTTCGACCGGCCGGACATAGAAATGTTTGAACTGGATAACGGCATCAAATTTTATTTGGTGGAAGATGACGAACTGCCGCTGATCAACCTGAGGGTTCAGGTGCGAACGGGAGGTTTTCTCGTTCCTAATGAAAAAGCAGGCCTCAATTCTGTAACAGGAACTGTGATGAGAACTGGCGGCACTACATCTATTTCCGGCGACGATCTGAACGAACTGCTTGAGGATCTTGCGGCTCGTATGGAAACCAGCATCGGCCTGACATCGGGTTCTGCAACTATGAGTGTGCTGAAAGATGACTTCGATGAGCTGCTCCCGATCTTTATAGATCTGCTGAAAAATCCGGCATTCCCGGAAAACCGGATCAATCTTGCCAAAACTCAGCTGAAAAGCAGCATCAGCCGTCGCAATGACGATACATTCCAGGTGGGAATTCGGGAGTTTCAGAAGCTGATTTATGGAGCTGAATCGGTGTATGCCCGAAATACAGAGTATGCAACGGTTGATAACATCACACGTGAAGACATTGTGGATCTTCATGAAAAGTCTTTCGTAGGCCAGAATATGATGGTGGGCCTGGTTGGAGATTTTGATACGCATGAGATCAAACAAAAACTGATAGATGCCTTCAGTGAAATACCCGCAGGTGAGCGAATTGAACTTGAATTTCCTGAGGTGGATTATGAATTTGCACATACCATCAATTTTGTAGACAAACGCGATGTGAACCAGAGCTTTGTGATGATGGGACACATTGGCGGGACGAGGGACAATCCCGATTATGCCAAAATTCAGGTCATGAACCGCGTACTTAGTGATGGATTTTCCGGGCGGCTGATGCGGATTGTCCGCAGCCAGATGGGCCTGGCATACAGCGTATTTGGCCAGTATGGCAGCGGGAATTTTTTCCCGGGAATGTTCTACACCGGTGTGCGAACCGCCAGTGAAACAACTGCAGAGTCTATAAACGCAATCCTGGAACAGGTGAGACGCCTGCAGGATGAAATGGTTTCACAACAGGAGTTGAATGATACAATCGACCGGTTTCTGAACTCCCTGGTTTTTGAGTATGACAGCCGTGCAAGTGTCCTAAATGAACGAATGAGTCTTGATTACGCCGGGCTTGATCCCGATTCTTTCGACCGCCTTGTGGAAGAAATTCAGGCTGTTACCGTGGAAGATGTGCAGGAAGTGGCTCAGAGGTACCTGCGGCCCGATGCCCTTCAGATTCTTGTTGTGGGCCACGGAGGAGAGATTGGGGATCAGCTCGAGCAGTTTGGCGAAGTGAATGAAATCGATATTTCCATTCCGGAACCCGATGATGAAGAAGAGGTGGCAGGGGATGCAGAAGCTGGCCGAGAATGGCTCGACAGAATGGCTGCTGCCGTACTTCCTGGTGGTGGCATTTCGGGAGATCTGATTTTTGAGGCCGATAACACGGTTCAAACCCCGCAGGGAGAAATGGTGCTTGGCCTGAAGCAGACCATCAACTTCGATGAGGAGAAATTGATTTCTGTTGTGAATGCACCGATGGGAGAGATTACAATGGAACTGGTGGATGGCGAAGGCAAAATGATGATGGGGGGTAACGAAATGCCGATGCCTGCTGAACAGAAAGAACAGGTGATGGCCGAATATTATCGCAACCACGTTTACCTTTCTCTGAACCGGGAAGGCCTTCAGGCTGAATTTACCGGAATGGAAGAGATCGACGGTGAAACCTATGCTCATGTGAGGATCGTAGATGAAATCACACTGAACCTCTATCTTGATCCCGATACAGCACTTCCTGCAATTACCACGTATCGTCAGTTCGATCCGCAGCAGGGTGAGCGTGTAACAGTAAAACTGGTGTCTGAAGAGTGGACGGAACAGGATGGTGTGATGATGCCATACAAATCAACTTCTTACTCTAACGATAAAAAAGTCTCGGAAACGACTGTGAAATCACACTCCGTTGAATAAATCTCTTGATTAGAAATGCGGAACAAGGACGAATGAATTTGGGATGCTATTTTAAAAAACCGTTCTCGGATTCGTTCCTTCGTTGCCACTCTGTCCATGCCAGTGACAGATTGTTTTAGCCTTATTCACTCGGACCCATCCCCCGGCCCCTTCCCTATGCCGCAAATGCACGGCACAAGGAAGGGGTGACTTTTTGCAGGGTTTATGGACCATTTACTAGTGTCGTGTCAACTGTAAAAGTGTGAGAGAGTCATCAGACGAGTCGATCCGGGATCATCCCAATCATCTACATTGGTATATTTTTTGACAAACTCGTCAGATGACTTAATCCGACGTTTTATCTTTGACATAACACTAGATTAAAAAGTCCCTCCTTGTTCCGATGGTGCTTTTCCAGTGGAATAGGGAGGGATTTAGGGAGGGTCCGCAATGATCGAAATAATAACTCTATATAAAAGTGGACAACTGTCACTTCTGAAATAGTGTTGCCCTGCTCTACTAAGTTACCTGCTGCGCTGCCCACTACGTTATCTACTGCGCTAAAGCTTCGAAGATCAGGAAAACTCCGAAGGGCTGGGTTTTTGGGAAAAATCAGGGGATAGAAGTGACGTTTATTTATTCGCAAAACACGAACTGATAATTTCAAAGTCTTTTTTTACTATTAAGGATAATTTATCGTTTATCAGATGACTATTGAAAAAAGTGAATATGGCAGCTTTTACGAAGGATACATTCGTTACAGCAATGGGAAGGATCTTTTTGATCTTTTGAAAACGAATGAAAATGAGATGTTGCTTTTGATGGGTACTCTCACCGAAGATCAGGCGGAATACAGCTATAGCGATGGGAAATGGTCGGTTAAGGATGTAATTGGCCATATTACTGACACGGAGCGAATTTTCTGTTACCGTACATTGGCTTTGGCGAGAGGAGAGAGAAATCCTTTGCCGGGATACGATCATGACGCTTATGTGAAAACTGCAGAATTTAAAAGATACTCAGTTAACGTACTGAAAGAGCACTACCAGGCAACACGAACAGCCACACTCTCACTGTTTAGAAGCTTCACCATGGCAGAAATGCTGAAAAATGGAATCGTGAACGAAGTCAATTTTACAGTTCGTGCTCTTGGATACATCATTGCCGGGCACGAAATCCATCATCTTAAAATCCTTGAAGAAAAATATTTACCAGCCTTAGAATGAGGCTCAGAAATTAGCAGCAGTATTTACAAACTGGGTCTCTTTTTTTCTTAGTTTTCGGGCGAAGCGAACAATTTTTGTAGTCAGCCGGTCGGTATCAGCAACCTCCGGCAGGTGTACAACCGATGCATTTTCTATCCAATCCCGGACCTGATAATCAAATGAACCGTCAAGTTTTTTGATTACGTGTATGCCAAGTTGTTTGAGTGCAGCTGCATTACAAAGCTGTTCATACTGATTGCGAATAGGTATGACCATTAGTTTTTTTCCAAGAAACATGGCTTCTGCACAGGTTTCAAATCCGGCACTTGTGATCACTCCCTTACTTGTTTTCAGGCTTTTAAGAAAAGGAAGGTTAGCAACCGGATTTACAATAATATTTTTTTCTACATACACTTCGGTGCAACTTGGAGAAAAAATATGCCATTCTGTTTTGGATAGTTTCATAAAGTGCGAAACCAGTTGTTCATGGTCAAATGCAGGCAGGTATACAGTGACATGGCTGCCGATGCCAGACTCCATATCTAAAACCTCTTGACGTACAATCGGAGGTTGGATAAAAGAATCATAACGCCGGAAATGAAAACCGACGGAATGACTGCACGGGGCAAAATTCTTCAGGATCTGTTCCGCAAGCAGTGATTTGTGTTTCGGCCGGGGGGTGCGGTTTGACAGAAAAGATGCCTGATGGCTGAGAGCTATAGAAGGGACCCGGCTTCCGGCTGATGCCCATGCTGAAACTGGTTCATAATCGGATACAACGAGATCATATGATTTAACATCCAGTGAGTGAACATCCTGTAAAAATGTAACCGGCTTGATAGAAAGTGCTGTTTTGAGGTACGAAACACTTCCGTTTGAATCGTACGCAAGACTGATTCCACGTTTGTGATTTACCTTTACTCCATCAAGATTCATGCGGCAGTTGTACCCGCTGATCAACACATCCACATCGGCTTTCTCAGCCAAAAGCGGCAGTATCTCCCTTGCCCGGCTGATATGCCCATGGCCGGTTCCCTGGATTCCGTATAAGATTTTCATTTGATAGTTACTTCGGTTTTGGTTTTGTTGCGTATCAATTTTTCAGGTCGTTTTCTATCGACAAAATCTTCCTCGCGATATTTAAACATGTTCCACTCGCCTTCGTTATACTCAAGGGCTGTCAGGTTTTCAACCCAGTCTCCCGAATTCATGTAAATGACTGAGCCTTTCTCATTTTCAAAACCGCGTATTTTGGGTTGATGTATATGACCGCATATCACATATTGGTAACTCTGATCGATGGCGATCTCCATTGCAGTTGTTTCAAAATCATCAATAAATTTCACTGCTTTTTTAACACTCTCTTTAATTTTCTTTGAAAGCGATATTTTGCCTTTCCCCATCTTAACTGAAAGCCGGTTGATTACTCGGTTGAGCAGTATGAGCATTTCATATCCCTGGCTTCCGATTTTAGCTATCCATTTGCTGTGCTTCATGGTGATATCGAAAATATCTCCGTGGAAAATCCAGACCTTTTCTCCGTTCAGTTCCAGTACCAGTTTATCTCTGATGAAAAGCGGGCCAAGCTGAAGGCTGGAAACTTTGCGAAGTACTTCGTCGTGGTTTCCGGTTAGGTAGTAGATGTCGGTGCCGTTGGTCATCATGGTAAGAAGAGTACGGAGTACCATCATGTGAGCTTCCGGCCAGTAGTACTTTTTAAAATTCCATACATCCACAAAGTCGCCATTCAGGATAATGATTTTGGGATCGATGGAGTTGAGGTACTGTAGCAGTTCAAGCGCATGGCAACCAACAGTGCCGAGGTGGACATCGGATATGACAACAATATCAACAGGTCTTTTTATCATGTTATGCAGATGATGTTTTTATCCAATAAACGCTGTTTTTATTATCAAAACGTATCGGTGGTATTACCAATAGGTGATTAAATTGTTATCAAATTGTTGTGAGAGAATATCATGCAGGTGATTGAACTACAAACCTTTAGCAAATCAGTACTTTGCTGATTAAATTTTTTTTGAGAGATATACTATAGATCAGAAAAAGTATTTTCTGGAAATTACAAGCCGGGCTATCAATCTGCGGCATCTTTGTAAGGGTGGGCAAATTAAGCAAGATAATTCTTTGCATTTATTAACGTAGCAGAACCATTTTCGGGACAACACAAGCCACAGATAAGTTTCAAATCGAGTACTGTGTGGTAGTGAATAACACTTGGAGTAAACTTTTTGACAATGCGTTGAGTAAATTTTACATCATTTTTTGATGGTTCTTTTGATGTATATATAGTTAAAACTAATCAACTCATTGTTGTTTATCTGTATTAACTTTATAATCAATTTAATGGCGTACTATCTATTGATGATTTTTTTACATGAATGAGGTTAAATTTACACAGAAAATTATTTGGTCATTGCCATTTCCTGCAATTCTTGTAAGAGGAAGCAGGTCGGATTTCGAGCTGATATTTGCCAATGAAGCTTTTTTGAAGATAACCGGTAAAAAAGTTGATGAAGTTATCGGTGAATCATTATCGGACCATATTTCTGAATCCGGTAAAAATGGGTTATCCGATCTACTTAATGCATTGAAAAATGTATTTCAGAAGGGAAAGGAGGTTCAGGTTTCTTCCCGGAGATATATTTTCCAGGATCGAAATTCAGAGTGGTTTGGTGAAAAAACTTTTAAGGTGATTCTGACCCCCATTAATGATTCTAAAAGCAGCAGATTGACTTTACTAACCTTCTATGAAGATCTTTCCAGAGATAAACAAGGAAGTACTTATGAACAGAACAAAAAACTGGAAAGACTGCGGGATGAAACACAAAAGATTGCCAGAGTAGGAAGCTGGGAAGTGGACTTGCAAAAAAACACTTTCTACTGGTCAGATATGATTAAAGAGATACATGAAGTTTCACCGGATTATGAACCCGACCTGGAGTCAGCTATTCTGTTTTATAAAGAAGGTGAAGACCGGGAGAAAATCAGAGAAGTAGTACAAAATGCCATTAATACCGGTGAGGCTTTTGATGTTGAGCTTCAGATAATTACTGAAAAGGGAAATAAACGCTGGGTTCGTGTAACCGGGAAATCAAAAATGAAAGATGGTGCCACTATTCGGATTTTCGGGGCTACACAGGATATTCATAAGAAAAAAATGACCGAACTGGAGAGCATGAGAGTATTGAAAAATTTTCATGAACGTGTAAAAGAGCAACAGTGTCTTTATGAGATTTCAAAACTGTGTAATTTAAAAACTGAAACAGATGATCTTCTTGCCAGGGCCGTTGAAATTATTCCAGAAGGATGGCAATACCCGGATATTACTGTAGCGTCTATTAAATACGGTGACAAAATCTGGCAAACCAAAGGATTTGTTGAAACCGACTGGACTCTTCGTTGTAAAAAAGATGTATCAGACAAACACAGCCTCAGCATAACGGTAAGCTACACTAAACCGAAACCTAAATTAGATATCGGCCCTTTTCTGAAGGAAGAAAAATTGCTGCTGGAGTCGATAATCTCAAACCTTGTACTTGCGACAGAGCGAATTGAAAATTTAAAAAAACTGGAGGAGCTCAATACCAGTCTTCAAAAGCGGACAGCAGAGCTGACACGTTCAAATAATGAGCTGGAGCAGTTTGCTTTTGTAACCTCACACGACCTGCAGGAGCCGCTTCGTATGATTACGAGCTTTTTAACACAGCTCGAAAAAAAGTACGGCGAACAGTTGGATGAAAAAGCCCGCCGGTACATTTATTATGCGAAAAGTGGCGCAAAACGAATGAGACAGGTAATTCTGGATCTTCTTGAGTTCTCGAAGATGGGAGCTGATGAGAATAAAAAAACGACCATTGATTTAAACGAAATTGTAAATGAGGTACTTTCACAGAACAGACGAATGGTTGAAGAGTTATATGCTGTGATAAATGTAAACGAATTACCTGTAATACAAGGTTATAAGCCATCAATCAGGCAATTGTTCAGGAACCTGATTGTTAATGCATTGAAGTATCATCAGGAAGGGCAGCCTCCCAAAATTAATTTATCTGCTGAAGAAACTGATAAACAATGGTTATTTTCAGTTCGGGATAATGGTATTGGAATAGATCCTGCCTACCACGAAAAAATTTTTGAAATATTTCAGCGCCTGCACAATTTCGAAGAGTTTGAAGGAACAGGTATTGGGTTAGCTATTTGCAAGAAAGCGGTGCAGCGGCACGGAGGCGAGATCTGGATTGAATCGCAGCCGGGTATAGGAAGCACATTTTATTTTACAATACCAAAATAGGTTAATTGTTAATATGGAAGTAAACAACGTTCACATTTTATTGGTCGAAGACAATGAAGGGGACATTCTTTTGATGAAAGAAGCTTTAGAAGATACCAGTATATCTGCTAAAATCAGTGTGGTGAGAGATGGAGAAAAAGCCGTTCGGTTTTTGGAGAAAGAGGGTGAATTTATCGAAACAGAAAATCCGGACCTGATAATACTCGACATCAACATTCCTAAAAAAAATGGGTTTGAAGTGCTGAAAGATATTAAATCTGACCAGAATTACTCACACATACCCGTGATCATGTTCAGTACGTCTTCATCACATCAAGACATTGTAACCTGCTATAAAAATCATGCAAACTGTTACATAACCAAACCCGATGATGCGGATTCTTTTTTTGAGGCCGTGCAAATGATTGAAGAATTTTGGATGAAACTTTCTGAGCTGCCCACAGCATAAAAAACAATTTATACCCATAAAATAATGTGGAAAAATTACCGGTAATTTATCTGCTGATGAGTGGTTACCGGACTGAAAACTTGTCATTCCTTCCTAAAAAATTATTCGAAGTCGCCTTCCAATTACCAGGTTTTTCTAAAAACATACCTCAATTTACGATTCTAGTCATTATTAACGGTATCTCTGATAATGGTTTACAGGTAAATATTGAATTTACTTAAAAATACATTGCAGATGTCTCTGTCTGAAAATCTTTTATTTTGGCAGAAATTTTACGTTCTTTTCTACATACAACGGGGAAAAATGTGGATGGTTTAACTCTTTCAGTGGGATCTCTATGCATAAATTTCAGAAAGTTCAATTACTGCAGTATATGTCTTTAGAAAAGAAAATGTCGGGGCAAGAAGATTCAATATCTGGAAAAAAAGATGAGAAGCCTTCGCATTTTATTGTCATAGGAGCGTCTGCCGGTGGCCTTAAAGCACTTCAGGAATTTCTGTCCCATCTGCCTGATGAGTTGAGTGATTTTTCGATTATTGTTATCCAGCATCGAAACCCATCCAGCCAAAACGTCCTGCAAACATTGATGTTCAGATTTTGTATCGTGTTCGTGCGGCCTCAGTCAGGGGTTATTGTAAATAAACATAAGATGAAGGCAACTGTAAATGGCAATAACTAAAAAATATCAGGCATTGTTTGAAAACTCTATTACGGCGTTTTTCATTACTCGTCCAGATGGAACCATTCTGGAAGCAAACAGAGCCGCATGCCGAATGTTCGGTTATTCCGAAGAGGAGCTTAGAAAGATTGGGAGACAGGGTATTATCGATCGGTATTCACCGGGGTTGTCGGAAAAATTGATGGAGAGAGATGAAAAAGGCAGCGCCTCCGGTGAATTGATTGGAGTGCGAAAAAATGGTGAGAAATTTTGGTGCGAGTTTTCAACCTCAGTTTTTGAAGGTCCTGACGGCAGTAAAATGGCCAGTATGGTGCTGATTGATATATTTGAGACTAAGGACGGGCAAGAGAACCTGAAAGGAGTGATGAACAATGTACCCGGTGTGTTATATCGATATGTAACAGATTACGACGGATTTGAAAAAATGCAGTACGTTAGTGGTGGAGTGAAGCAGGTTTTGGGTTTCAATCCAGATGAGATTTTTGAAGATGGGAGCCTTGGATGGAAGAATATTCACGAGGATGATGTAGAGGATGTGGTTCAGTCTATGAAAGAGTCTTCTGAAAAAAACACAAAATGGGTATCTGAATACCGGTATCACCATCCGGATGGTACAATGCGCTGGCTGAGAGGAATGGGTAACCCGATAAGCAACAAAAACGGACGAGTGGTTTGGGATACCATTGTGATTGATATTACAGCAGAAAAGAAAGCTGAAACACTTCAACACAAGAATGAAAAGGAGTTGACTCTGATTTTCGACACCATCAGTGATGCTATTTTTACACTCTCAATTGAAAAAAATGAAGCGTACCGGTTTTTGAGGGTTAATAATCAATTTCTCAAAAACCTTGGTAAACAACAAGATGAGGTAATCGGAAAAAAACTGGAGGATGTTGTTCCCCCGGAAAATATTTCTTTCGTAAAGAGTAAATACAGTGAAGCGGTTGCCTCAGGCAAAAATCTGCGTTGGGAAGAAACCATTCATTTAAAAAACGGTACGAAAACGGGTATTGTAAGTGTTACACCACTTTTTGACGAAGAAGGTATATGTTATCAGCTTGTCGGTTCCATAAGTGATATATCAGAAAGGATAGCAGCCGAAAATGAATTGATCAGGGTGCTTGATCAATCACTTGACGTCATTTGTACAATAGATAATGAGGGCAAATTCGTAAAAGTCAGTAAAGCATCTTCAAAGATTTGGGGATATGAGCCGGAAGAGCTTGAAGGAAAAGCCTACTTCGATCTCGTACATCCTGATGATATTGAGAAGACCAATAAGATTGCTGAAGAGATAATGAGTGGTGTGAATGTTACCAATTTTGAAAATCGATACCGGAGAAAAGATGGTTCTGTTGTGCCGATCATCTGGTCGGCCCGCTGGGATAAAGATGACAAACTGATGTATTGTGTGGCGAAAGATGCAACAGAGAGAATTAAGACAGAGGAAATTATTACTGGTGAAAGAAAGCGCTATGAAAGGCTATTCAAAAAAATGCCGGCATTTGTTTCGATGATGGAGGGGCCAGAACATCGTAATATTTTGGCTAATCCTGTTTTTTGCCAGGTGACGGGGCGGTCAGAGGATGAATTACGTGGTAAAAAAGCTAAAGAAGCTTTCCCGGAACTTGTGGAGCAGGGCTTTATAGAGATACTGGATGACGTATACAAGACGGGCAAGCCTTTTGAGATAAAGGAAATGGAGGTTTATGTTGAAGTATCAAAAGGACAAGGCCCGGTACGAAGATTTTATGATTTTGTTTATATACCAAATCGCGATGTTGATGGTAAAATTGAGGGAATTCTTGCTTTTGGAATGGATGTAACACATCAGGTTGAGGCCAGGGAAAATTTAAAGGAAAGTAACACCCGGTATGAATATGTAACAAAGGCCACCTCCGACGCGGTTTGGGATTTTGTACCAGCAACTGGTAAACTCTTCTGGGGAGAAGGTTTCAAAACTCTTTTTGGGTACGATATAGAACAGCTTGAGCCGGGGATGGATAAATGGATGAATAAAATCCATCCGGAAGATCTGGAAAAAATCGGGCCCGCTGTAGAAAAGTTGATGAATGGCCCGGAGAATTCCTGGGATCAGGAGTACAGGTTCAAAAAAGAGAACGGAAGCTATGCGTTTGTAAAAGATAAAGCGATCGTTATACGTGATGATTCCGGGAAACCTGCCCGGGTGATCGGTGCTATGGAGGATATTACAGACCAAAAAATCAGAGAGTATCAAAAATCATTGGCCGCTAATGTTAGTTTTGCATTTAATGAGGCCGATGATCTGAAAGGTGCATTACAGAAGACAATCAATCATATCATTGAATTGAAAAAATTCGATCTTGCTGAATTTTGGATGACAGATCGGGACAAGAAACAGTTACAACTACTTGCAAATCATTATTCACCCGGTGTATCTGAAGAATTTCACACAGATCCAGGGGAAGCTTTAGTATTTAATAAAGGTATGGGATTACCAGGCAATACCTGGAAAAAGAATAAGCCGTTATTTTGGAGAAACCTGGATAATCGGAAAACCTTCCTCCGAAATAAACTGGCCAAAAACTCCGGGTTAAAAACGGGATTTTCATATCCTGTAATCGATGGTAAAGATGTAACAGGAGTGCTGGTTCTTGCAGTAAAGGAGGATCTGAAAACAGAGCCCTATTATTCACCTATTTTCAGGGAGTTGGCTGTTCAGCTTGTGTCAGAGATAAACCGGAAACAACTGGAAGAAGAGCTTTCAAGGATATTTGATTCAGCCCCTGACGGGATTATAGTAGCAGGATTTGATGGTTATTTGAAGAAATTGAATCCGGCTTTTTGTGAAATTTTAGGGTATTCAAAAGAAGAGTTACTTACCACGCCATTTATTGAATTTGTTCACCCTGAAGACCGTGAGAGAACGATACAGGAGTATGAGAGCGCAAACAGTGGAGAATATAAATCATATTTTGAAAACAGATTTATAAAAAAATCAGGGCAAGTGATCTGGTTATCCTGGTCGTACAAAGTATTTTTTGAAGAAGCAGTTGCATACAGCGTAGCAAAAGATATAACAGAACAAAAAGAGCTGGAAGAACTACTTGACCAGGCTAATCGATTAGCAAAAATAGGCAGCTGGGAACTGGATCTTCGAAAGAATGACAACGAAATGTACTGGTCGGACATGACCAAAGAAATTCTTGAGGTGGGCGAGGACTACAATCCTGCACTGACCGGCGGATTTGAATTTTACACTCCCGAAAGTAAAGTGCTGATCCAGAATGCCGTAGAGAAAGCAATCAATGATGGAGAACCATATGACCTTGAGCTTTTATCCAATACGGCAAAAGGAAATGAAAAGTGGATACGCTGTATCGGGCAGTCTGAAATGGTTGACGGAAAATGCGTACGGATTTATGGCAGTTTCCAGGATATTCATCTCAGAAAAGTTACTGAATTAGAACTCGAAGAAAGAAACAGGCATATCAATGTAATTGCAAGCCTGAATGCATCACTGCTGGACTATTCAGATTGGTTTGAAGCGTTGAAAAATCATCTTGAAATGATCGGTGAAGCGGTTCGGTCAGACAGAGTTTACTATTTTGAAAACCGGTTTGATCCGGTAACAGGGGAGGGATATACCACTCAGAAACTGGAGTGGTGCAGAGAGGGAATCACTCCGCAAATGAATAACCCCGATCTTGAAGAAATTCCGTTCAAAGAGGTGCCAGAACTTGTTGATCCAATGATAAATGGTCATCAAAGTATGACATCATTAAGCAAGGTAGATGAGGGTACCACTACACGGTATGTGATGGAAGATCAGGATATTAAAACCTTTCTCGCTATACCGGTGAATGTACAGGGAGTTTTTTACGGATTTGTAGGATTTGACAACTGTACGGAGGAGACAAAGTGGAGTGAAGAAGAGATTCGTACGCTAAAAACCATCACTTCTAATCTTGCAGTTGCCATTGAAAGAAATCATATAGAGAACGATCGCAAGAAACTTCTGAATGAGAAAAACAGAATTCTGGAAAGTATCGGGGATGGTTTTTTTGCTGTTGATAATAATTTAATTGTTGAATACTGGAATAACCAGGCAGAAGAGCTTCTTCTCACTACAAAAGAGAAGGTGTTGAACCAGTACTTATGGGATGTATTCGATAAAAATCTTGCACAAAAATCTTATCAACAATACAACAAGGCACTTAAAGAACGAATACCACTGAAGTTTGAGGACTATTATAAACCCATTGGCAGGTGGTTTGATGTGAATGTGTATCCATCCCAAAATGGAATTTCAGTGTTTTTCAAAGATATTACCGAAAGAAAACAGGCAGAAGAGAAGCTGAAAGATCTGAACCAATCTTTGAAAGTACAGGCAAAGGAACTGGCCCGTTCGAACGAAGAACTGGAGCAGTTTGCTTTTGTCGCTTCGCACGACTTGCAGGAGCCGCTTCGGATGATAACCAGTTTTCTTGCCCAGCTTGAACGAAAGTATGAGGATGTGCTGGATGAGAAAGGGAAAAAGTATATCTATTTTGCAACAGACGGAGCCCGGCGAATGAGGCAGATTATTCTGGATCTGCTCGAATTTTCGCGGGTTGGCCGGATTGATATGGAAAAAAGCGAAGTGGATATCAATGAAATTCTGGAAAACATAAAATCACTTCATCATAAATTAATTGAAGAGAAAGGCGCAACTGTAACCTGGGAGAACATGCCTGTAGTATTTGCGGCCAGGGGACCGTTGCAGCAACTGTTTCAGAACCTTATGAACAATGCGCTGAAATATCATGAAAATGATCATATGCCCAATGTTAAAATTTCAAGTATAGAAACCGAAACTCACTGGGGGTTTTCGGTAAAAGACAACGGAATCGGGATCAAAGAAGAGTACAAAGAGAAAATTTTTAATATTTTTCAAAGGCTGCACCATAAAGATGAATACAGCGGGACTGGTGTAGGGCTGGCTATCTGCAAAAAAATTGTAGAGATGCACGGGGGTGAGATATGGCTGGAGTCGGAAGAAGGGAAGGGGAGTACGTTTTATTTTACAATTGCCAAGTCAACGGAATAAGATTTTAAATGATATTTTTTTGGCGAAAATATAAGCGACTTGTGAAACGCAATTGTACTGACCCAAATTTGGCAGATACAGAACTGGCCTATTGGAGAAATCAGCTTTTTGCAGCCACAGTACTCTTTATCGTTCCGCTTAGTGTTATTGCTATTATACCGGGAGTATATATGGCAATTACTACAGAATTTTATTTGCTGTTGTTTGCCGATTTTGTTGTGGTACTCAGTTTGGGATTTATTGCATTCAGCTCAATTCTAACACTAAATTTCAGAAAGAAACTGTTATGTGCAAGTCTCTACTTTGTATCCATTGTACTGCTCTATGATTTGGGTTCGTTTGGCCCCGGTTTATTATACCTGCTTGCCTTAACTGTATTTATCTCACTAATTTTTGAGTTTAAATACGGTGTTATAAGCCTGATTATAAATAGTATAGTTTGTACTCTCTTCGCTCTGTTTATCTACTATGATTTCGGCAGAAGCCCGATAGTTTCTCAATACGGGCTGGATAGCTGGATTGCTGTTTCGTTAAATTTAATTTTTTTATCGGCTGTTTCGGTTGTATTGATTCCGCGATTATTTGATGGGTTACAGTCAGCCTTTAAAAAAAGAACTGAAGCTGAGATTGAGTTAAATAAGAGTAAAAAGGAACTTGAGGAGTCTCTTGCTTTGCTTGAAGAGAAAAGCAAAGAGCTTGAGCAATTCGCTTATGCTGCTTCACATGATTTGAAAGAGCCGCTGCGTATGATTCAGGGATTTTTAAATCTGTTGGAGAAAAGGTATCAGGGAAAACTCGATGAACGTGCCCGGAAATATATACATTTTTCTGTAGACGGTGCTAAAAGATTAGGTACATTAATAGATGATTTGCTTGAATATTCAAGAGTAGGGCGAATACATACAAATATAGAAAATATTGACCTGAATGAAATGTTGAATGAACTTATAAAAAATGAAATAGCTCATTCAGGAGATTCAACAGAAATCATTCAGTTTAATAGCCTTCCTGTAATTAATGCGGTACCTGTTTCCATTAACATGCTATTTAGAAACCTGATTTCAAACGCTCTGAAATATCAAGATGGTAAAAAGGATCCTGAAATTAAAATAACTTCAATGGAAGACCAGAATTATTGGGATTTTGCTGTAATCGATAATGGAATTGGAATAGAAAAAAAATTCTTTGATAAAATCTTTATGCTATTCAATAGATTGCACACAAAAGAGGAGTATCCGGGAACCGGGATGGGTCTGGCGATTTGCAAGAAAATAGTGGAAGAACATGGCGGCAAGATCTGGGTAGAATCAGAAGTGAATAAAGGCTCGGTATTTAAATTTACACTCCCTAAG
Organism: Balneolaceae bacterium; assembly: GCA_020832285.1. Taxonomy (GTDB): domain Bacteria; phylum Bacteroidota; class Rhodothermia; order Balneolales; family Balneolaceae; genus Rhodohalobacter. The sequence continues at coordinate 4,237 of JAFIFB010000092.1, read as the reverse complement.
ACGAGAAGATGAAAAAGATAAAAATCAGATCATGGACTATCCAACAAAAACTACCGGTATTGGTTTTTTTGCTGTCACTATTTATTACTCAATACATTGCATACCTGATATATCAGGCACAAAAAGAGAAAGAAGTTTTACAGGTTGAACAGGAAGTTATAGGTTTAAAAAATCAGCTTGAAGAGTCTTTAAACCACAGTGTCACGGCTACTAAAATGCTTGCTTATCTGATTAGAAATGATCTTCTCGGTAACCATTTTGATGAAATTGCCAGAGAACTCCTTGAACTGAATGACTTTATTGATGCGATTCAATATGTGCAGGGAAATACAATCATAAGTACATATCCTCTGGAAGGCCATGAACCAACCATTGGGTACGCCGTACTTGAGAATTCAACACACCGACGGGAAGCTATGCTCGCACTTGAAAGGGGCGATCTCTACTTTGAAGGCCCGTTTGATTTGATACAGGGAGGCCGCGGCGTGGTTGGGCGTTATCCTATCGTGATAGATGATGAATATTGGGGATTTTCAGCAGTTGTAATTAGGTACGAAACGATAATTAATGCGTTAGGGACAGATAGCTCGGGATCAAATGAAACCTATACGTATCAAATTTCAAAAGTATCTGATATTGATTTGCCAATTGTTTTTTTTGAGGAGAGAAATCTTTTTAACCGCGGGGTATATGCAACAGCCTTTGTGCCTCTTGGGAACTGGGAAATACAGGTATTACTAAATGCGCCGGTTCATTTACAAACGGGACTGCTCTTTTCTGCCACCGGGCTTATACTGTCGTTAATTTTGGGTCTTTTTTTATGGTATATGGCAAATGTACCCAGACGGCTTCAGAAGCTGGTTGACCAAAAAACCAGTGAATTGGAAAGTTCAAACAGGAAGCTGGAAGAGTACTCAAAACAATTATTGCAATCGAATAATGAACTGGAGCAGTTTGCATATGTGACCTCGCACGACTTGCAGGAACCATTACGAATGATTACCAGCTTCCTTTCTCTGCTTGAAAAAAAATATGGTGATCTGCTTGATGACAAGGGAAAGCAATACATTTATTATGCAACCGATGGCGCACGGCGCATGAAACAGGTAATTCTGGATTTGTTTGAATACTCACGTATTGACTCTGCAAGTGAAGAACTGAAACTGGTGAATATGCAAGAAGTATTAGAGAACACTCTTGCGCTAAACAGAAAACTGATTCAAGAGAAAGGGGCTGAAATAATCACAGGGAGTTTGCCTGAGGTTTATGCTGCCAAATCACCCATGCATCAATTATTTCGAAATCTAATACAGAATGCACTTATTTACCATGCAGAATCTGTGAAGCCGAAAATAAAAATAGGGGCTGAAGAATCTGAAAGCCACTGGATATTTTATGTTAAAGATAATGGTATTGGAATACCATCAGAATATCATGAGAAAATTTTCGACATTTTTCAGCGCTTACACAGGAATGAGGAGTACAGTGGTACTGGAATTGGTTTGGCAGCCTGCAAGAAAATTGTTGAAGAGCATGGAGGCAGAATATGGGTGGAGTCAGAAGAAGGTAAAGGGAGTGCCTTTTATTTTACAATTCTAAAATCTGATTAATTATGGCGTTTACAGCAATCTACCTTTACTTCAAGTATATTACCTTAAGTAAATACCATTTGAATCATGAATAATCAAAATGAATTAATAATCCGGCAGTTAACAGCAAAAAAAAGAGAATTTGCTGAAAAAATCACAAGCCTTCACTTTAAAAACCACCCGGAGCTGGATAAAAAGTATGGAGAAAAAGGCAGGGAAAAGTGCCGTGAAGATGCCATATATCATCTAAATTATTTAATTGAAGCGTTACAGATAGACAGCCAGGAACTCTTTAATCACTACCTTGAATGGGCCTTTAATATGCTGGAAGCCCGGAATATCCCGATCGATGACCTGGTGCACAATATTCAATATATAAAGGAAGTGATATCCCGGAATTTTTCTGCTGATGAATCTGCCATGGCAGAATTATTTTTGGAAAAAGGAGCGGAGCATCTGGAAAACCTTGATCCTGAAGAAGAAACGTTTCTGGTTCCCGGAAATCCGCTTGTTGACGAAGCAGAGCAATATTTAAATCACTTGCTGAGAGGTAAACGCGATCAGGCCGCGTTATTAATCGATCAGCTTGTGGAAAAGGGCGTGGCAGTTGAGGATATCTACGAGCACATATTTCAAGCTACACAATATGAAGTTGGGGCACTCTGGCAGAAAAATAAGATAACCGTAGCTCTCGAGCATTACTGCACTGCGGCTACACAGTTAATTATGTCGCGATTGTATCCTATTATATTTTCCGGTAAAAAAAACGGGCTGAAATTGATTGCGTGTACTGTAGCCAGAGAATTGCATGAAATTGGAATTCGAATGGTATCAGATTTTTTTGAAATGGACGGCTGGGACACCTACTACATGGGTAGTAATTTACCTGAAGAACATCTTATTCATTCACTGCGGGAGCACGATGCAAATCTGTTAGCGATTTCTGTAACGCTTCCTGTTCACATCAACAGGGCAGAATCCATCATCCGAAACATTCGTGATAATCCCGATTTCAAAGATCTGAAAATAATGACAGGAGGCTATCCTTTTGGTATCATTCCCGAACTGACAGAAAAGTTGGGGGCCGATGCTACTGCTTTGAATGCTCGCCAGGCGATATTAAAAGCAAAGGCTATGATGAACTAAAATGATGAATGTGGATAAAGATATATCGAATGGGTTGTGTTTTGTTTGTAACCGGGCGGGGCAAATCAATGATGTACTGCTTGATGATCTTGGTTTGATTTCTATAGAACGGCTCCCAATTCAATTTGGTGATATTGTTGATAAAGAGAGTATCAAAAAAGCAGCAGAATTCTGGAAAGAGATTTTAGATAACGATTTCGTTTTTAATTGTGAATTGTATGTAAAGAGAGAAGGAAAGGAACCGATGCCTATGAAGTTTACCGGAAGCTGTATTCAGAACCAGGTTTGGGTTATTGCAGTATCAGGTAATAAAGTTTTGCAGAAAATGCTGAATGAGATGATGTTCATAAATAATGAACAGCAAAATCAGATACGAAGTGCGGAAAAAAAACTGAGTCAAATCAATGACAACGACGGTGAGTCAACTCTTGATATGTATGATGAGATTTCGGAAATGAACAATGAATTAATGAACGCTCAGCGTAAATTGGCAAAACAGAATCAGGAGATATTGCGCCTTAACAAACAACTAAAGAATAAAAACAATGAGCTTGAGCATTTTTCGTATTCAGTATCTCACGATTTAAAAGAGCCCCTGCGGATGGTCAGATCCTTCATGAAACGGTTAGACCAGAAATATGGAGATACGCTGGATGATAAGGCAAGGCAGTATATTTATTATGCTGTTGACGGTGCTGAACGAATGGATCAATTAATTAATGATCTTCTGGAGTATTCAAAAATCGGCAGAATCAACAATCAATTTGAAAAGACAGATCTCAATGAACTGCTTGTTGAAGTTGAAAAGTTATGTCAATCACAATTAGAGGAAGCTGGCGGAAATATAAGCTGGTCCGAAATGCCTGAAATTACTTGTTACAAAACTCCTATACAGCAGCTATTTAATAATTTGATATCTAATAGTCTAAAATTCAGGAAAGAGGGTATTTCACCCGAAATTATTATAAATGCTGAAGAGAGAGAAGATGAATGGCTTTTTTCGGTAGCTGACAATGGAAAGGGAATAGACCCCGAATACCACTCGGTGATCTTTGATCTCTTCAGAAAAGTGGATGACAAATTAACAACTGGTACCGGAATGGGGCTGGCGATCAGTAAAAAAATTGTGGAAGAGCACAAGGGAAAGATTTGGGTGGAGTCAGAGCCGGGAAAGGGGAGTACATTCTTTTTTACAATTCTTAAAAATCAGGAAGACTGAGCCCTGTAAGTCGGACATCCCGATCCTTTAATGGGGCGAAATAACATAGCCTCTATGTATCAATAATCTTCACTTTGATTATTATATTTACTGTGAGCACCGGGCAAAGCGATTCCCATGAAGCGAAAACCGGGTTAGAACGTAGTGTCGTGTCAACTGTAAAAGTGTGAGAGAGTCATCAGACGAGTCGTTCCGGGATCATCCCAATCATCTACATTGGTATATTTTTGAAAAACTCGTCAGATGACTTAACCCGACGTTTTATCTTTGACATAACAGTAGT
>JAFIFB010000091.1 GCA_020832285.1 Balneolaceae bacterium | reverse complement strand
TTAGGGCTTCCTCAAAAAGTCGAAGTTCACACACTTTGGAAATTCTAATTTCATAAATTGGCGTTTAGAGGCCACAAAGCAATGTTTTAGCGACTTTAATATGAAGTCATATGATGACATGTCCAATTATCTCGTATTTTTTCGAAAAAATAGACGCATAAATGATAAGAAATTTGCATATAACTGAATTTTTCCTTGCATTAAAATTCTTTTTACTGAGTGTAAATCATTGGAGCACAATTCAACTGGAAATCGGCCGTTCGACTCCATTGACACCGGCAATTTTAAGACAGAGTGTGAGGGCAAGACCGTATCCCAGGTGCATCGATAGTGCAGCCACCAGAATGAGGCCGGGATACCATGTATCAGAATAAAACATGCCTATTGAATCACCCGCAGCAGATGCCGCCAGGGGCGCCACAACCAAGGCGGCAACCAGTGAAATAAGGATGCCGTATACAATCCCCTGCACCAGCCAGTTGCCGGGAACGAGCCGTTGCAAAAACACGACCCAAATGAGCGCCAGTAAAATCCCCACTACAAAATAGGCGATATTTCCCCAAAGTATGGAGTAGGGTGCGGTTGTGTGAACCTCATTAAAACTCTCTTTCAGAATGTGCCCTACATCAATGACCGGGAGCCCAATGCCGCCTTGCAAAAATGCGATCATTGCCATGATAAAAGTGGCTATAAAACCACATGTTATTGTACGCCAGAAAATACTTGATTCCTTCAACAGATCACTCCATTTTTTTGATACTTTTCACGGGATATATTTTTGGTTCTTACTGGATCCGACCCTTTACTTACCTGATCCCTTCTTATTCGGCACCACCTCCTATTACACTCAAAGAAAGAGCAAATAAAAATACATCTCCTTTGTTAGATTTCCGGGATAGTGAGACTGATAACACACATAACAGGTCAGCCTTGCGTCAATATAATAAAACTGTTGTCCAGTGCACTCACTGAATGGGGAACATTGGGTGGAATTTCAATTTCATCGAACTTTTTCATTCGTGTTTCTCTTTTCTGCTGAGAATAGATAACATCACCCTCTATCACCAGCAGTTTGGTAGGACGTTTTGCCGTGTGATCCTCAAGTTTCATTCCCTTATTAAAACCGAATATCAATACTTTAAAATCTTCTCTCACATGAAAGACTTTTGCTACAGGTGTATCGGACGTTTCGAGCTGCTCTTTTATTTTTTCTATCGTCATGGTTCTCTAATTTTTTGAATAATTATGATGAATGCACTCCATATACACTACAAAAACCAATGGAATAAAACTAAAAATCAACATTCTTAAGGGCTTATGAGCTGTAAAAAAATGTGACTCACGTTAAAAGGTTCATCGGGTGAACATCATCAGCAAATTCAAAACCGGAATTAATGGTTCATCCGATCAGATTTACAACACTCACATATCATCATTTATTTCTATCCAGTAGCCGTCGGGGTCGGTAAAGTAGATCTGCTGGATGCCATCGGGCCGAATATTTCGTTCACCCACATTTCCACCGGCATCCATCCACTCGATACCATGAGCTTCAATATGTGCGATGAAATCATCCATATCACTTACACTAAAGCAGAGATGATTGTTTCGGTTACGCTCACGGCGCTCCTCAGCCCCGAGAATTACGTGAAGTTCGGTGCCTGCTCCCATATCAAACCAGGCGTGTCTTCCCACACCGAATGGCTCTTCAATTTGTTCAAGACCGATCACCTCCTGGTAAAAAAATTCGCTTTCCTGCAGGTCGGTTACAGCGATGGCCACGTGATTGATGCGCACTTCCACCCTGGGAACCTCACTCTGGGCGAACAGGTGTGAAAACTGAAATGTAAATATGAAAATAAAGAATAAGATCGATTTCATGTTCTGCTGCATTTGGTTATAGTTTAAATCTCAAATACGAAGAACCTTTTTTAACTTCAAGTGCGATTTTCTAATCAAACCGATTTATTCTTCCTTAGCCCGGTTTCTCTCATACCAGCGAAAACCCTGCTGCTCGTTATAGAGCAGTACCACCCGTTCTGCCGTTTCAAGATGAAGTTTTCGCTTGCCGGACCGTTTCCACTCTATTTCATCATCTATAAAATCACCGAACTGTACTTCTATTTGATGGCTTCCCGGATCAAGCGGAATGGTAATGATGCCGCTGCTGTAACCGCGACGGAATATTCCTTTCGGCTTGAAGGTATCTTCAAAAAGCACTTCCCCTGCAGCCGATACCCGAACTACCACATCGGAACGGCGCTCCACCTGCTGCACATCATCGCGCTGCATGTGCCGCGGCACACTCTCATCCGAACTCTCTTCGGCATAGACCGGAGCTCCTTCTGTCCGGAATGAAATCACCAATTCGGAATCTCTCTCGGGAAGGGGAATTCCGGCAGAACTGGGCCAGATCATCACTGCGGCAAGTATTGCTGTGATGAGTGCTCCAGCCAGTGCCGTTTTCCAAACGGGTCGATTTTTCTTACCGTTTTGATTGTCGGATTTTTTTTGGCTCCTGAATTGCTGCGCTTCATTGAGGAACTTATTGAATTCGGGTTTATCCATTTTCAGAAACAGAATTTGGTCTTTCTGATAGCGGTCTTTTCTAAATTCAGGATGCCGTTCTCCTTCCATCCGGTCACCCAGCCAGTCGGCACCAAGACGAAAATCGGGATCAGATTCGCATCCCATTACCAGAACACCTTCCGCTCCCTTTTTCAGAGCCCGTTCAATAAGTACGGGATGTATCCAACCTGCGCAGGGCAGCGTGCTCACCAGGTATCCGGGCATCTCCCGGCAATGCCCCGTTTCCGGGTCGATTGTAAGGGAACTTCCCGCGCTGTTTCCGCATACGAATGCCACGTACTGCCCTTCAAACGAACGGTTCTCTTCATCAAGCCAGCGATCCAGCTTACGCCGGATTTCCCACGGGGAGAGATTGGGATAATCGATGGCAACGGGATCACAGGAACCCACACAGATTCCGCAGGAAACACAAATGGAGTGATCAATCTCCGCCACAAATTCGCTCTTTTTTGGATTCCCTACCTGCCGCGGAACCATCGAAATGGCGTTGTAGGGACAGTCGTAAAAACATTGCTCACATCCGGTACATTTTATCTCGTCCACAACGGGCTTGCCCTCTTTTTTTCGTCGCTTCATCAGCCAGGGCATCGCCGACAAAAACAGAAATCCGCTCAGAAACAGCAGCCATAACGTACCGCCTTGCAGACGTTCGGTCAGGATGAGAGGCAGAAGATAAAAATAATCACCTGATACATTTTCAGGTGCTGACATCAGATCAGCCCTCCCTTCGATATCAGCGGGGAACAGAAGAGACACAGCGATGAGGGATACCAGCAAAATCATAGAAAACCGGAAATTTGTAAAAAACATCGGTTTGTTTAGCCGCGACACATGCAGCCAGGCGGCGATGCAAAAGCCGATTGGTATGAGCATGTGCAGGAAAAAGACGATCAGAAAGAGTACAGAGTTGAAACTGTCGTCTGTCAAAAAGGAAGCTTTGAGTGGTTCTGCGAAAAAGGGGAGCACATCCACCATTTTGGCGGTTGCCGTAGCAATCATCGCTCCGCGTTCATCCCAAACCAGCCAGTAACCCAACCAGCCGTCAAACCAGATAATAATTAGCCCGATAATTCCTGTAACCCACGCCAGCCAGCGTGATCCTGTAAAACGACCCCCAAAAAACACTTTGAACGCGTGGAAAATCACGAAAAGCATGAAAGCATCAGAACTGTAGCGATGAAGACTTCTCATCAGCTCTGCTGTGTAGGGTTTATCCGCCATGGATGCCACAGAGTCATAGGCGTAGTGCACGCTCGGACTGTACCAGAGCAGAAGGGCGAAGCCGGTCAGCACGGCCACGGCAAACATGAAATTTGCAATTGCACCGGCCTGAATGAAGGGATGATATCCTTCAGGAATGAATCGATGGGTGATGCCATCCAGCTTTCGAAACCAGCGGTCGGCCCCGTCCAGGAAGCGCCTTCCTCGCATCGATGCATCCGGTCCGGCATCGGAAGCTTTCACCACATTGGTTTTAAACTCCTTCCAGTTCCAATAGCTCTCTTTGGCTTCAAGGTCATTATGGTTTCCGGATTCTTCTGCCATTTTAAATATTTATCGTTTTCAGTTGATGACTGAAGGTCAAGCTGAATGCATGGGATTTTTTGTATCTGGAGACATCGTAGAAGCTCAAGAGTTACGCTTGCGCAATGTTAAGTTTACCCCCTACTCACTTTTTAAAACGTCAGTCAAACTGTCCGGGATATCTTCACGGATCAAAACGCGCAGAGCTTCCGTCATCCACTCTTCCTGGCGATCGCCCAGAGTAAACCGAAATGCGAGGGCCCCATCGCGGTCGATCAACATGAAGAGATTTGCGTGGTCAATGTCGGCCGAACCGGGCCGCTGCGAGCGGCTCACATTCAGCCTGTCCAGCAGATGATTCACATAATCCACATCGCCGGTGAGCAGGTGTGCGTTGTATTCATCCAGCCGGTAAAATCTTGCAATCTGGCTGAGCAATTCGGGTGTGTCTTTTTCGGGTTGCATGGTAATAGCCATCAGAACCACTTCTTCACGCTCCTCCGGGGTGAGCCTTTCGAGGGTACGTTTTACCTGATCCAGGATCATCGGACAGGTATCCGCACAAGAGGCATAGACCGATGTGATCACTACAACCTGTCCCTTGTAATCTTCAAGGCTGATTTCTTCCTCTTTATGGTTAATCAGGTTGAATTCGGGCGGGGTTAGTGATACCCTCAGGGCGTCTGGCCGAAACCTGAAATCCTCTTCGGCCGGCACTTCATACATCAGCAAAAATGATGCGGAGACAGCCAAAACCAGCATCCCTGCCATCCCTATATGAAATTTGACCTTTTTCGGTGAACGGATCACCTCTTTAAGCGGCTCAAGCCAAACGAAAATGATGACCAATGCCAGGATAAACGGGTTGATGGTGAACATGAACATGTAGATCCACTGAAAGCTGCCGGTTTCGGGATCGTAGCCGAAACACCACACTTTGAAATCCTCTGCAAATGCTCCCCAGGCAGAGTCGGTGACCGGTACGAATGCCATGAACAGGATCAGGATCCAGGAGAGCAGCAGCGTTGCCAGCATAAAAACAGGAAACCGCCACGATATAAAATAGTTTTCCAGGCGTTCGAACATTGTTTTCAGGATTAATTTATTTTCGATATTCCGAAGTCAGTTTTTCTTTTTTGATCCCTCCTATATCTTTTTAGATGGTGGCGGGATTCCTTTTAAAATTCTTATGAATTCTTTAGAATGAATAAATACCTGCCAGGGCCTTGCGCGGATACCACAAGAACCCCGGCAGGCTGGATTTTTATTTTATTTTAGCGAATATGCCAGAGATCAGCCAGTGCCGCCCAATTGGCAAAATAGTAAATGGCAAAACTGAGCAGGAAGATCAGTACCAGCACAATCGTGCCGGGTGTTTTTATGTGGTAATCCTTCCCTTCTTCCTCATATCCTATACTAATGAGGTCATCTGTCATTTTTTGCTCTCTGGCACTTTGCCAGGTTGGCATCTTTTGCCCTTTGATGGACGGGCCAAAGAAGACGGCTGTCACTATCAGTACAAGGAACAGCAGCAGGCCGACAAATGCGATTACACCGCCCACTCCAAGTAAACCGAGGAATATATGGGCAATGGGATCAAAACCGGTTTCGAGGATTGCCCCGCCGAAATCACTGTCGTAGGTTCTGCGTGGTACTCCATAGGTTCCGGCGAACGACATTCCAAACGACATCAACACAATACCGCCCCCGAAAAGCCAGGGCTGAATTCTTGCCAGTTTTTTCATATAGAAATCTTTCTGGAAAATCAGCGGCACCAGGTAATAGCAGAGTCCCATAAATGCAAGAGTGGTTCCACCGACTACCGTAGCATGGAAATGGCCAGGAATCCGGAGTGTGTTATGAGCCATGATATTGATCTGCTCTGTGCCAAGGGTTACACCGGTAATTCCGCCGATAAATCCAAAGATGATGGCAGATAGTGCTACGGCCGAAAAGCCCGGATCTTTCCATGGAAGTTTGGCGAACCAACCGAAAATTCCCTTATTGTAGCCTTTTCGCCGCATGGCTACCTCCATCGAAGCGGGCACGGTGTATCCGTGAATCATCGAAGCGAGCACGGCAAGGTACATCGCGTAAGATGTGTTCCAGATTTTCCACTCGGAGCTGAGCCCCGGATCAACCAGAAGGTGATGTGCAGCCGCCAGGTTGATGAACAGGATATAAAGAATAAACGCACCGCGGCATACCGTTTCATTCAGCGGTTTGGCACCGGTACTTATCGTTGCCACGAAATACCAAACCGATACCATCGCTGCTACATTAATTTGCTGAGAGTGATGGCCAAGACCCCACCAGAGCAGGCGGTATACGCCGGGATCCATCATCTCCATCCAGCCCATCGACCAAAAGAAAGTAGGTACCAGTGCAGCGGCACCGTGCAGAAGTGCCACAACTGCTATAATAGCTGCCGTTGCTGCACCGAATGTCACCAATGGCATTGACCCTTCGTAGGTTTTATTCTTTTTCGCAATATAAAGGGTGGCAAAAAAGTTAAAAGCAACCAGCAGTGCACCGACTGCAAACAGGATAATTCCCAGGTAGAAAAGAGGATGTGCTTCGAGCGGAGGATAGGATGTCAGCATCACATCGGCCTGGCCTTTCAGGATAATGTAGTTTGTTACAACCGCACCGGCCACCATTAGCGCAAGCGATACATGGGCCAGCTTTTTCGAGAACATCTTCGTATTCAGAAGCGTAGTACTTGCAAAATAGAGAATGGCCATCTCAAAAAAGATGATCCAGAACACCAGCATATTAACTCCATGCAGGGTAATCATCCGGTAATACCAGATGTCGTTCAGAAGCATCACGTTCGACCAGCGTGTCAGAGCCAGCAGAAGGGCCGCAATCCCTCCCACCAGCAGGAAAATCACCGCCAATACCGCATTAATTTTTACAAAAAACTGGGCTTTCAGGAAGATCGACAAGCCGGTGGTTTCGCACACACGGTGGGCTGCCGCTTTAACTGTTTCAGTACTCATAGTTCAGTAGGTTTTAAGTTTCTTCGACAATAATTTTACCGGTCATCCGGTGGTGTCCTATTCCACAGAATTCGTTGCAGATAAGGCTGAACTCACCCGCTGTTGTAGGAGTAATCTCCATCACATAGTCGTATCCGGGTAATACGTGAATATTCATGTTGATCGGCAGAATGGACAGGCCGTGCTGGAGATCGGCCGAGGAGACATGAATCCGGTAGGTTTGGTTTTTTTTTAGTTTGAGCACCGGATACCACTGCCACATCTGGCCGAGGAGATAGGCATCACCACCTGGTTCAGGTTCGACAATGGGAACATTATTTATTTCACCAACACGGTTGGTTTCAACAAATTGATTCACGCGCTGTATAAAAGCGCTGGGATCGACCTCATAAGTAGTCTGCGGTGCATTTTGTTTTCCCTGAAAATGCCACCAGGGCATGGTGATCGACATGACCAGGCACCAGGCCAATGCCAGGCCAACCCATAACCGCTCAGCTCCTGTTGGCGGACGGTACCAGTTTCCTTTGGGATGAAATATGCTCATTTTTCTTTGGATTAATTTTTAGTTACGGTAAGGTTCCTTGTGGAATGTTCATCAGTTCGATGAGTCCCCACATGGTGTAGGAAAGTATCGGTATCGCCAGCCCGAGAGCCAACAACAGCCATATGTTATCCATTAATTTCTGAATTGGATGTATTTTTTCTTTTTCCATGATCAGTCAGTTTGTTGTCGGTTTTTGTATGATTTTATCACGATATAAATGAAAAGGATGCCGCCAGCCATCGCCAGTATTCCGCCGATACTCATCAGTCCCAGGCCAATGACCGCTTCGATGGTGTGGATATTCTGATCCTGCCCGAACATTTTGCGTCCCATACCCATCAGGCCGGCATAAGCAAAACCGACCACAAAGATGGTCTGCCCAAGCCCGAACAGGAGGGGCTGCATGTTCATCCAGCGAATGTTTTTCGGCTTTTTGACCGAATAACCGTATTCCCTCATCATAATGAACACCATAGTCATGTAAGCCACTGTAACTCCGCCAAGGGATGCGTGGTAATGGGCGGGAATCAGGGTGCTGGAGCCCCGGATCATTGCTCCGAGAATAAATCCGGTAACGGTCAGCAGTGCACTCACGAAAAAACCGTTGAAACAGAGGCTGGTAAAGAGCGAGCCTGATCGGTTTTCCGAGCGCTTGTTTTTCCAGATTGCGCGGATCACCAGAATCAGATAAACAGTAACCACGGGAAAGATGAACCAGCGCATCAGCTGGGTGAAACCGGCGTAATAGAGCTGTGAAGTGGTTCCCTGGATCATCAGCAAGGGAGAGAGAGCAGCGGGAAGGGCAAGAATCCAGATCAGCCCTCTGTTTATACTCGCCGAAACAGCCTCTTCACCTGTAATTTTTTTTGCAAGAATCAGCCATACAGTAATCATTCCCAAAACATTGGCAAACTGTAGAATATGGCCGCCGCCCCACATTGTCAGCTCATAAAAGAAGATTCTACCGGATACCTCCGGAGTGATGATTGCTGAAGTAACAATGGTTCCCGTTGCAATCATCACGATCATTCCGGCAGCCCGGACCGTTTCTGATGCACGTTCGGAATAATAGGAAGGCATGACCCGCTCGATGGGGCCTGAGTTTTGTGCCACACTATTCAGGAATGTGAGAACAAATCCTGCTCCTAAAATCATCAATCCCGCAAGAAAAAGCGGGTGATCCAAAACCGGAATGTAGTTTGCCAGAATAGGTTCAGCACCAGGGATAAAAACCGGAACCATCATTAAAAAGACCCCGAACAAAGCCAGTTTCAGCCCGGCCGAAAAAAGGTAGATATTTATTCTTCGGGTGAGTGAGAAATAGAGTGCAGCCAGAAATGCATAAAACCAGACAACCAGTGCAAAATCCACATGCAGGACGAGAGATTTCCGGGCAAAAATTGGATCGTTTATGAGGCCTGCAATACCCGGAGTGCGGGCCAGTACAATGATCAGGGAAAAGAGGCCGGAAAGAAGCAAACTGAACAGGCCAACCTTCAGCCACTGACGCGAATAATCCCGTTGCGCCATTTCGAGCGGGATAGCGAGCAGTTCAAGAGGTAATTTTGCAGCTTTTCTCAGCAGGAGAAACATGGCCTCATCCGGTGATGTTAATCTGGAGATATCAATAGATACTGAAGTCTATTATAGAATTATTTCAATGGATTTACAAGTCTATTGAATAATTTTTTTATCTTCTGAGCGATTATTTTCATCAAAAAAATCAACACCTATGTTTTTAAATCAAACTTCGCAATATGCTTTGAGGGCTATGGCAGGGCTTATTGTTGCGGATCAGACTGGCCCACTTAAATCCAAAGAGCTGGCAAAAAAGACGGAGATCCCCTCTCATTATCTCTCAAAAATTATGCGAAAAATGGTAGAGGCTGGATTTATAGAGTCGAAGAAAGGACATGGGGGAGGTTTTCTGCTGAAAAAACCACTCAAACAGATTCGGATCATTGATGTTTTACATGCAACGGGATTTGACATGGAAGATCAGCCCTGTGTGTTTGGCTGGGATCAGTGCAGCGATTGCAATCCGTGTCCGCTTCACCCTGTCTGGAAACGGCTGAAAGAGAGTTTTAATGATTGGGCATTCAACACGACGCTGGAAGATGTTCGAAGGGAAAACCGGCTTGTTTCAGAGGAAAGGTTTAATCTTACTTCCGGCCGGTAAGAACAGAACCACCTGTGGGCAACAGTTGGCCCTATCTACTCGGACTCTTCCATATGCCGCAAATGCACGGCATAGGGATAGGGAAGGAGTGATGTTCTGCGAAAAATTTTCCAACAAAATCTCTTGGTGAGAAATCCGGGCTACCTATATGAAAGAGTAGTTTGGGGAGTTCAAACAGATAGTCCTTCAAAGTCCTTTAATAAATAAAAGTTCACACAGATATTTCATACGTACAGGCGTGATCTCCTTCAGCGATATACTTCGTCCGTTCTACATTTCTATCAAACAATTTTTGATAGAATTCTGCCTCCAGCCTGCATGGAAGTGTAGTTTCTTTCACTACCTCACGAAATGGACAGTTACACTCCTTTACGCACAGGATCCCATCTACTTTATTTTCATTATACTCTGGCATAAATCCCTCTTCTTTCAACATTTTCATTAAAGCTTCGACCGATGAATCTTCCTCTTCCTGTTCGGCCTCCGCCATCAGGCGTTTGGCTTTTTGGAATCTTTTCTCCCAAAACTGCTCGAAGAACTCTTCCATCAATGCGTTTTCCCCATTATTTTTCAAGAATTTTAAAAGCTCTCCCATCATTTTCGATTCGTAGGAAGGAAAGTGATCGTGCCCATCTCCGGTGAGCTTATATTGCAGACTCGGCCGCCCCGGTCCAGACCGCACATAGCTGCGCTGTATGGTTCCATCTCTCTCCATCTGCAGAAAATGCTCCCTGAGTGTTGTTTTGGCAAGATCTGTCTTCTCCACAGCTTCATCCACAGATAGTGTTCCATTTCTTTTGATCAGTTCCAGAAGCTCTTTTTTTACATCACTCATAGGGGTGCCCTTTTTAGTTCAATTTTTCCGAAATCGGTTGAATCAGTTCCTCTTCAATGTCCCGGTTCAACTCCTTTACTTCTTTAACCAATGATTCCAGACTCTTCATCATAATTCGATAGGTACTGCATGCGTGCTCTGGAAGCTCAAAATGGTGAGTGACAGTTTCTATTTTGCCCATTCTCTTGTTCAGTTCTGTTTGATCTTCCCGGATGATATCGATCGATTTTTTTAAGCCCTGAATTACTCCATCCGACACCTCATTTTTTGCAGAATCAAATTTTTGGATCTGTCTGAAAAATCTGTTTCGCTGAAATTTCAAATGCAGTGTTAGCCGATTGCTAAAGGGCTTAAACTCCTGGTCCAAAATTTTCAACATGTGATCCTGAATACCGTGCACTTTATAAACGCGCGGCAATATTTCCTTTACATCATTTAGTAGTTCAAAAGTAGTATCATGGTAAGTGGCATAGAAATGAGCACATTTTTCTGCAAGACCGAAATCTTTTATTTGTTCCGGTAATTTAGTTCCATTTTCAAATTTATCATCCAGAACATGGTTTTTCTTTTTTATCCACTTAAGCACTTCTTCTTCATTCCATTTCAACTCCGTACAAACCTGCCGAAGAGTTTTATCCAGATGATTTTCGGGTTTTAATCCTATTGAGTGGAGCAGGCCTTCAGCAGAATTGCACACCGACACAATCTGCCCAATAGTTGCCTGCGCATTAAGCTGATAAACTGTTTTTACTGTATTCATAATTTTATATTTGAATTATTTGCCTTTCCAGTAGTTGTTTGCGGCTGCAACCGTTTGAAAATGAACGGCAATAACATGGGATGAAGCGATTAATGCATCCGGATCCCTGGTATAGATCTCTCTCAACTCAAACAGAACCTCCCTGTCAGACTGGGTCTCTGTTACGCCTTTCCGTGCCAGTGATATAGCCACCTGAAATCCTTCTTCAGGAGTCTCTGTAATCAGACTCATTGAATCGTTCGATGATCCCGGTTCTGCCTGATCTGTCGTCATCGCTTTGATTCCCACGGCAGCCAGTACCGTAAATACCAAAATTACGATAAGATATATATAGGTTCGTTTCGTCATTGTCAGTTATTTTAATTGTGCTTTCAAACTGTTTACAGGATACGGACAGAATGAACAAAAATCAATAAAAACGGTTTATTCCGTTTTAATAGTTGTAAGTGGTTTTTAAAACTGATAACTTTTTGATCAATTACTTAATGAGCATCTTGCCGAAGCGTGGCAGGACAGAATTATTAATAATACGTTTGATGCACTTCCTGAAGCAGATGAATGGGCAAAAGTGGAAGAGAAGCGTGAGCATCTAATTGAATCCTGGAATGGAAAAGAATAGTAAGCATCCGCGCAGCCTCTTCTGCCGGCCTTGGTTTGGTGGTCAGTTGTGTCCGGCGGGAGAGGTATTTTTCAATTAATTGAAGGAATAGACCAATTATTTCGATGACAGATCAGAAAAAAACCGACATTCGAAACGACGAAGATATAAAACTCCTGGTCCACACTTTTTACGGAAAAGTTCAGGATGATGAACGTCTCGGATATATCTTCAACGATTTTGCGGGAGTAGAATGGGATCACCACCTGCCAAGAATGGTGGACTTTTGGTCGAACCTGCTGTTTCGAACCGGGCGCTACGATGGCAAACCATTTCGTCAACATCTGCCGTTACCTATTGAAAGAGAGGATTTTCATCGCTGGTACAATCTCTTTGTTGAAACTGTAGATTGCTGTTTTGAAGGGGAGCGTGCTGAATACGCAAAGGAGATTGCCGGAAAAATCGCTGCATCCTTTACGCTGAGAATGGAGATGGAAGATAAATTTTAATTAAAATACACCACTAATGAGTATGATAAGGTCAAAACTGGATGTAGCCGAAATGGTAAAAAACGCCTGTATCGAAGCTGCCAGGAATGGCTTTCGTGACGCCTCAGTGAGCGGGCTGTGCACAGATGGAGCGATTGAGGCGGCGATCAGTGCAATCCAGAAACTGGACGTGGAAAAGATTGTGAAGAAACAGTCCGGAACATGAAACAACCCATCATCGGATTCCACAAAGACGAACACGATGACTGGGTAGCCGACCTCAAATGCGGCCATACGCAACACGTGCGTCATAACCCGCCCTGGCAGCTGCGCCCGTGGGTGAGTACGGAAGAGGGGCGCCGGTCAAAACTGGGACTGGAGCTGAATTGCAAGAAATGCAACAGAAATGAGCCTGTCTGACCGCTTTGGAATATTATAACTCAGCTCTCGAGCATAACGACCTGGTTATGATTCTTACATTTGGCAACAAGCAGTACATCTGTCAAGATACCAATTGGCTGGTGGATCGCCTTTCCGCTGCTCACTATTTTTGGCGATCGACTGTAATTGAAGAGGTATTCAAGCTCATTTCACAACAGCCACTCGATCGGCAGCCGCGAAAGAAAGCGAATAAAAATGAGTTTAAGGAAGCTTGTCTCCGGTTCTTTTTTGTGAATGATTTTGCGGCCTTCGTTCTGCTCAATCCAGGTCAGTTTTCCTTTTTTGTTCAGCCTTACTTCGTAGGCATTAGCTGGCACACGGCTGCCGAATATATCGCTGATGTCGTTGGCAAGTGCTGAGCTTTCAACCACAACACCCATTTCGGTGTTCAGATTTACAGACCGTGGATCAAAATTGAAAGATCCCACAAAAACCCGGCGGCGGTCTGCAGAAAAGGTTTTGGCGTGAAGGCTTGAGCCGGATGTACCCAGAGGCCCGGCAAGCTTCTGAAACTCACTGTCTGTTACAACCCTTTTCATTTCATAAAGTTTGATACCGGCCTTCAGCAGAGCCACCCGGCGTTTTTCATAACCGGCGTGCACGATTTTTACGTCGGTTGCATCCAGCGAGTTGGTCAGAATCCGAACATCAACACCACTTTCTGCCATAGCTTTGAATACTTCCACTCCAGCCTCCGTGGGCACAAAATAGGGAGAAACCAAAACCACTTCCTGTTTCGGCCAACCGATAATTCGTCTTACCTGATGAGTAAGCATTTGATCTGTTCTTGATTTGCCCAGTACTTTGGCGGGATCGTCGCTTACCAGCCGTGCTACAGCCCACTCCATCCTCAACTCCCCGCTGAAAAGATCCTGAACAAAACTGGACTTCCTGATTGCATCAACATATCCCGATGATGCCGGATCTTTTTCAATCCGGGATGTTTTCTCTATAAGAATTTCATAGCCGCGCTTTCCTGGTTTTCGCACGATTTGATCCACCGGTATGGAAGGCGAACTGTTCCAGTATTTGTCAAAATCATCAGAAATCTTTTTTACTACCGGGCCGATCAGCAATACATCCAGGTCTGTAAAAAGATGGCCGGAACCTGCTCCAAAATATTCATCACCAATATTTCGTCCGCCAACGATGGCCGCCTGGTTGTCGGCAATAAACGATTTGTTGTGCATGCGCCGGTTGAGCAGTGAAAAGTTGGTAAGAAATCCCAGCCACTTCGGGGTGCGCAGTGAAAACGGATTGAAAAGCCTTACCTCGATATTGGCATGAAGATTTAATGAGGCCAGGTCTTTATCCATGCCACTGATGCCGTTATCATCCAGCAGCAGGCGAACCCGCACACCACGATCAGCGGCATCGAGCAGGGCTTTAAAAAGAAGTGTTCCGGTGAGATCATTTTTCCAGATGTAGTATTGAACATCCAGTGTTTTTTCGGCGGTTTGCGCAAGCAGGGCCCTGGCCGCAAACGCATCATGGGCATTCTGAAGCGGGTGCACACCACTCTCCCCGGGATGTTTGAGCAGTCGTTCGTGGATCTCCTTCCCGATCTGTGTATTCACAGCCTCTTCATCGCTCAATACATTGGTTACCGGGCGCATTTCTCGGGGCGGGAATCTGTATCTCTTTTTAGGCATATTATTTATAAAGGCCAATCTGCAGACAATCAGAACCTGTTTATGTCTATAGTTAGAATATTTCAACCAATCCCGTACAATCCAAACAGAAAATTAAATAGTCAATGGCCGGATCTTAAAAATTTCATTTATTATTCATTTAAGTAAAATGAAATCTATCATTTATATGATATTGTAAACGGAAAACACATATCAAAATGGTTCTCGTCGAATAGCGATCCCTTTGTGGCTTATCTGAGATTTTCACGCAATTTCATTAAACATCAGTAAGAAACAGATAAAACGATTTCCACTGATGTGAACGACAGCCTAATCCGCTACTTTTCTATCATCTGTAAAAGTATGGGAGAGTCATTGGACGAATCGATCCGGGATCACTCCAATCAACTTCATTGGTTTTTTTCGAAAAACTCGTCCGATGACTTACACGTTGTTTTATGTTAGTGTTAAGTCAAATACGAACCATTGGTTAAAACCTGTCAGCACCCACCGGATCTGACAGCGTTGGATTATGTGCGAAAACACCTTATATCTGCTTTTTCCTAAGTTACCGACGCTGACATCCCGACGCCTGTCGGGACGGAAAAGCACCGGGAATGCTGTCAGGTCTGAGCCGTCACTTTGAGATTGACACTACATTAGGCACAGCACTGAAAATAAATAATATTACAAAACTATATGATTTATATATACTTGTAAAACAAGAGTAAATAATTTGTGGTAACTTCTAATTTCATTGAGTATTTCCATAAATTTTATTTTCTAGGAAGGAAATTCTCTGTGCCTGTATTATTCGAGTAGATAAACTTATATATGAAGATCCCATTTTCCGTATTAGACCTCGCCATCGTTACCGAAGGAGATACAATCCGGAGTGCCATTGAAAAGAGCCGTGAGCTGGCTGTTTTTACAGAGAAAT
This sequence comes from Balneolaceae bacterium, assembly GCA_020832285.1. Classification (GTDB taxonomy): domain Bacteria; phylum Bacteroidota; class Rhodothermia; order Balneolales; family Balneolaceae; genus Rhodohalobacter. The sequence continues at coordinate 53,937 of JAFIFB010000091.1, read as the reverse complement.
CTGGTTACAGGCGCTTCTGGATGGCTGAACACCACAACATGGAGAATATTGCCAGTTCGGCAACCTCTGTGCTGCTGGGACATGTTGCGGAAGCAACCAAAACCATCCGTGTTGGTTCAGGCGGAATTATGCTGCCAAATCATTCACCGCTTGTAATTGCCGAACATTTTGGAACCCTGGCCACGATCTATCCCGGGCGGATTGATCTCGGATTGGGCCGCGCGCCCGGAACAGATCAGGTAACGGCGAACGCCATCCGGCCTGACCGTATGCGGGAAGTACATCGATTCCCCGAAAATGTAAGACTCCTTCAGCAGTATCTTTCAGCGGAAAACAGAAACAGTAAGGTTAGGGCTATTCCGGGTGAAGGAACCGAAATCCCTATCTGGATTCTGGGTTCCAGTACCGATAGTGCATATCTTGCTGCCGAACTCGGCCTTCCCTACGCATTTGCCAGCCATTTTGCCCCTCAGCAATTGATGTCCGCACTCCAAATCTACCGGGAAAGATTTAAACCATCATCCCAACAAAAAGAGCCCTGCATAATGCCGTCTATAAATATTATCGCTGCGGATACAGATGAACAAGCTGAATACCTGGCCACTTCTATGATGCAGATGTTTACAGGAGTGGTTACAGGCGATCGCAAACCGATGCCCCCGCCCGTGGATGATATGGATCGTGTTTGGACCTCTCATCAGAAAATGGCCGTTCAGCAGATGCTGGCCTGTACGTTTATCGGTGGTAAAGAGACTTTAAAAAATAAGCTTGAAAGCTTTCTCGATCAGACTGAAGCAGACGAATTGATGATGGCATCTTATATTTATGACTATAAACAGCGCCTGAAATCGCACCAGCTCTTTGCCGAAGTTATGGAAGAGATTCCCGAAACGGTATAATCCTGCCAGAATGAATCTATGCACCGGAATTTTCATGATCAACAACCGGACGTGGCGGAAGAGAATCGATCGCTATTTCGTACAAGACGGGCCATAATTTACCGGTCACAAAAATCCGCCCGTTAATTGAGTCATAGGCAATGCCATTGGTAACATTTACAGTGTGTTCCTTTCTCACCTGGTCTGCAAGTTTCTTAAGATCAAGACGGCCAACAACTATTCCGGTTTCAGGATCAATAATAGCGATATGGTCGCCGGATAAAACGTTAGCGAAGATATACCCGTCTATCATTTCCAGTTCGTTGAGGCGCGGCAGGGGCTGTCCGTTTTCCATAACTCTGATCTTCTGTACCTCCTGAAATGTTTCGGGGTCCAGGTACCGTAGATAGGAAGAGCCGTCACTCATAATCAGGTGTTCATGATTGTTTGTGAGACCCCACGCTTCACCTTCTACATGAAAAGTTTCAATAGTTTCAAATGATTCCATATCGTATACAAAACCGATTTCCGAGCTTAGAGTAAGCTGTATGAGCCGTCCATTCCATTCGGTAAGTCCTTCCCCGAAGTAGGCATCATCCAGTGCGTGTAACCGGATCACCTCACCCGTCTCCGGATCCACTTTTCGCAGATCCGACTCACCGCGCCGCCCCGTACTCTCATAAAAGTATCCATCACGAAAAATGAGGCCCTGGGTAAACGCCTGCGGATCGTGCGGATATTCCCCGACAACCTCCCAGCCGATAATCTCGGCAAAGGTGTGTTCTTCCGCAGACGAAGGACAACTTTTCATTTGAGCCAGCAAGATCGTTGTGATCAACAACATAAAAGGCCGGCTCGAGGTTACTATTGAAACGATTCGGTTCATAATTGGAAATAGAATAAGTCTTTCATAATATCAGAAGGAGCATGCACAGATTCAATTTCAATGCGGTTTGGCAGTTGCATTATTTTAGGTCAAACCACTGATTCAGGCGCTGTGTTTCAGGCAAAGTGAACCTGCCGATAAATTGCAACGAATAACAGTTTCGGGAAGATATGAAAGATTAGAAATGGCTTTTCTTTGCTCACATCAGTTTTTTTAATCTAAGACAAAAAATTTTGCCTATCTGTTTAGCGACCTTACTGCGCGCCTGGTGGCAGTGTTTTCCTGGTTCTGAACCCGAGGCGCCTTTCTTCCGATGGATCAGGATCAGCGTCAAAGGATCTAACTTGTGGTGCACAACGCTGTCAGATCCGGTAGGAGCTCAGGTTGTTTAATTCGAACTGCTAAACAAGTATATATTTGTAATTTTTTAAATGAACTTGATTAATTAAAAGCTTGTAAATGCAAAAAAGCCGCCGGGAATTCTCACCCAGGCGGCTTATGCTATTTATTTCGTCAATTAATCACTATGAAATTTCAATTCTTCGTCCTGCTTTTTCTTTTAATTTAGGCAGAGTTATTACAAGAACACCGTTTTCATTTTGAGCTTTGATCTTGTCGGTATGTACCACATTTGGCAGCGGCAGTGAACGGCTGAAGCGGCCAAAACGGCTTTCTACCCTGTGGTAACGGCGTCCGTTTTCCTCACCATTTCTGTAGGCTCTTCGCTCACCGCTGATGGTCAGAACATTGTCATTCAGGCTGATGTCGAAATCGTTTTTGTCCATACCTGGTAGTTCAACAGTAACTTCGAACATTTTTGCTGTTTCATAAACGTTCAGTTCAGGAGTGAACGAACCTTCAGTCCAGTGAAAAGCATCCTCAAAAATATCATCCAGCCAGGTAGAAAGGCTGAGCGGTGTATTTATTCTGGGACGTGCAAGAGTTGGGACATTTTCTCTTCTCATCAACATAATTATAACCTCCTTAATCAATGATTTTAGTTAATAAGATTACAAGAACATTGAATGGTTCTGATCAGTAATATCAGTAAGGTTTTACTGCTTCAGATACCTGTAATTTATAAAACAAACAGCGTGCCAAAACCATCAAAACCTTATTTAATGATGTCTGAATCAACCGTGATCTGACAAAAATTACGAATACGTTTTTCATTTTGTCAGTCTTGAAATGAAAAAACGTCAAACAGAATAGGCAGCTATTGCCACAGATCTTTTAAATCTACCGGGCCTTCAGCCGCTCTTTTGCGAATGTGACAAAAAAATCCAATGCATCGGGATTTTTCATCGAATCGCGGCTGGCGGCTTTATCGGCAGGTTCACCTTGAAGGATTCGCTGAACCGGTTTTTCCATTTTCTTTCCGCTCAGAGTGTACGGAATCTGCTCCACATGCACGACTTCATCCGGTACAAACCGCGGTGAAATCCGTTCCCGGATATTCTCAGCAATCGACCTTTCAAGCTCCTCATTCACTTCATCTCCCTCGTCAAGCTTTACAAACAGCGGCATGTACCAGGTATTATCTTCCTGTTCCAGACTTACCACCAGGCTGTCTTTCACACGGGTTTCCAGATCAACAGCCCGGTAAATCTCGCTGGTACCGATTCGAACCCCCATCCGGTTCAGCGTGGCGTCAGAGCGGCCGTAAATGACACACGAACCGCGGGAAGTAATTTTAAGCCAATCGCCGTGACGCCATATCCCGGGAAACATCTCAAAATAGCTTTCACGGTATCGATTGCCATCCTCATCCCCCCAAAAATAGAGCGGCATGCACGGCATCGGTTCGGTGATCACCATTTCACCGACCTCATCCGTCAATGGTTCTCCATCTTCATCAAATGCCTGTACATTAGCACCGAGAGTGCGGCACTGAATCTCCCCGGCGTGAACCGGCAGCAGCGGGTTCCCGCTCACAAAACTGCTGCAGATATCCGTTCCCCCGCTTGTTGAATAAAGCCAAATGTTTCTGCCTACATGCTTATACACCCACTGAAAGGCTTCAGGTGGCAGGGGAGAGCCGGTAGAGCCCATACTTTTCAGCTTTTCCAGATTGTAGTTTTTTCCCGGTTCCAGTCCCTGCTTCATGCAATTGATCAGGTATGCAGCGCTGGAACCAAAAGAGGAAGCTTCGGTTTTTTCGCAAAATTTCCAGAGCACTCCGGGATCGGGATGACCGGGACTGCCGTCATACAGCAGTGCGGTTGAGTTTTTTAACAGAGAAGCTACCACAACATTCCACATCATCCAGCCGGTGGTGCTGAACCAGAAAAAGCGGTCTCCCTCTTTCAGATCTGCATGAAATTCCCTGTATTTAAGATGTTCCAGCAACATACCGCCATGACCGTGAACAATTGGCTTTGGAAGGCCGGTCGTGCCCGATGAGTACAACACCCAGAGCGGGTGACTGAACGGAACCGGTTCAATGCTGAAATCACCGGGATCGCTGAGTTCAAGATGGTTCCAGAGAACCGTATCGGCCGGATTGTGAAGTCTGGAGAGATCCGCCTCTTTGTAAAGCACCGAAAGTAAAACCGTATATTCCAGCCCGGGAAGTTCACGCTGAAGCCGGGCGACCCGATCCATTCGGTCAAACGTTTTACCGCCGTAACGATAACCGTCAACAGCTATGAGCACCTTCGGTTTGATCTGCCCGAACCGGTCGATGACACTGTCGGCCCCAAAATCGGGTGAACAGCACGACCAGACAGCTCCGATGGATGCGGCAGCCAGCATGGCGATGACTGCTTCAGGTATATTGTTGATGTAGGCTGCAACACGGTCCCCTTTTTTCACCCCAAGCTTTTGAAGCGCCGAAGCAACAGCCGCCGTTTTCTGATGGAGTTCCTCCCAGCCAATTTCCCTCAGCTCCAGAGATTCATCAGAAGAGATAATGGCGGGAAAAGAAAAATCGCGGTGCCTGAACACCTGCTCCACAAAATTCAGCTCAGCTCCTTCAAACCATTCGGCTCCCGGCATTTCTCTGTTTTTAAGCACCGATCTGTACGGTTTTGCTGCTTTGATATCAAAATATTCCCAGATGATTTCCCAGAACTCCTCGATCTCATCGGCCGACCATTGCCAGAGCTCATCAAACGATCTAAAATGTTTTCCCTTCTCTTTCGCCAGCCATTTTTTGAACATGGTGAGGTTGGCCTGTTCGATCTGTTTCTGCGTAGGTTCCCAAAGCAGAGTACCTTCGGTAATGGTTTGTTTCTTCATCATCGGGGGTCTTTTCTTTTACAGTTGCAAGAAACTTTCTTTGTTAGTTGAAAGAGGATGATTAATAAATTACGTTTATGAATAATAATTCATTACAAATTGGTTATTCATAAACAGAGTTGCAATAACCGATATAAAAGGTAAACCCAGATTTCGTTTCACGGGAATCGCTTCGCTAGGTGCTCACAGAAAATATACATACGAAGTTTAAAATAAAGATATATAGTACTTTATGATATAAATTTGGTTTTTTCAAATGATCCCAACAAGCGGTCGGGACTGTTTTTCTGCGACATTTTCCCCTCAGCTTCTTTAAATCTAAAATAGCTTGGTGAGAAATCCGAGTAAACTGAATTGCATAGGACAGACATCATCACTGAACGTACATCCAGACAGCCATGCCATCCATCAACTCACTTAACTTAAACGTAAGCAATCTTTCCAAATCTGCGACCCTGGCCATTAATGAGAGGTGTCGGGAAATGCGAAAAAATGGAAAAAAGATTTATAATTTTGGGCTGGGGCAGTCTCCGTTTCCTGTACCAGAGCCTGTTCGCAAAGCCCTCTCCGATAACGCGCACCAAAAAGACTATCTCGCGGTTGAAGGACTCCCGGAGCTTCGTCAGGCTATTGCCGATTACTACAGTAAAAGAAACGGCAGCTCCTACAGCTATAATCAGGTACTTATCGGCCCTGGCTCCAAAGAACTGATGTTTCTGCTTCAGCTTGTCTATTACGGCGATCTGGTCATCCCAATCCCAAGCTGGGTGTCTTACGCACCCCAGGCACGTATTTTGGGCAGGCAGGTACAGTGGCTTCCAACAATAGCTGAAAACAACTGGATGCTCTCAGCGGAAATGCTGGATAAACATTGCCATGAAGATCATGCACGGCCGCGCATCGTAATCATCAATTATCCGTCTAATCCAACGGGAACCACACTCGACGAAAATCATCTTAAAGAGGTGGCCGAAGTGGCAAGAAAATATGATGTTGTACTTCTTTCCGACGAAATTTACAGTGAGCTTCACTATGAAGATAATCATCTCTCCATAGCCCGCTATTATCCTGAAGGAACCATTATCAGCGGCGGACTGAGCAAGTGGTGCGGTGCAGGTGGATGGCGGCTGGGTGCTTTTGTTTTTCCAGAGTCTCAGAATCGACTGCTGAAATCAATGTCTGTTGTTGCCAGCGAAACGTTCACATCCACATGTGCTCCGGTACAATATGCAGCCGTTACAGCCTATCGAAAAAATCCCGAGATTGATGAATACCTGTACAAATGCCGCCATATCCTGAAAATGCTGGGCCGTTACTGTTCATCGAACATGCGCTCGGCAGGAATCAGCGTTCCCGAACCGGAAGGAGGGTTCTATCTGTTTCCCGATTTCGGAAGATTCAGAGAACAGCTTGCTAAAAAATCGATCACAGATAACAAAAGCCTTTGTGAATATCTTCTGGATAGAACCGGAATTGCATCTCTTTACGGTTCTGCTTTTGGCTGTCCGGCCTCTGATTTATCCCTCCGCATGGCATTTGTTGATTTCGACGGAGCAAGCGCACTTCGTCTGTACGATGAACATAAACCATCTGACAAAAACGAAAAAAAGTTTCTGAAACATGCATGCCCCGATGTACTTGAAGGAGTGAAGAGGCTGGTTGAGGAAGTTAACTCATGGTGAAACTGAAATCAGCTTAAGCAATCGGTTAATCATTCCTGCCAATCAATCCGAGAAACACACCCACGAACAGAGCAAAGCCGGTCCAGGACAGGAGGTGTAGCGGAGCATATTCCCCGTGAACTACCTGGTCGGTGCTGGAGAACATATACCAGAAAAGGCACACCATTAAACCGGTGTAGATGAAGGTAACTCCCAAAAAAAGAAATAACCGTCCGAAGGTTGAGATCCATCCGAAAGGATCGTTCTTCAGGTAAACGGTACGTTTCCGAAGATCGATCCACACATATAAAAATGTTCCCGCCACCCCGAATACAAACGCAAAAATTACACCTCCAACATCGCCTATTTCGGCCAGTTCAGTCCAGGGATCACCAAAATCGAACATAAAAATCACACCAATCAGCAAGGCCAGCCAAACGCGGGCAAAGTGTGATGTGTATTCCCTCGCTGTTTTGAAAATTCCCGCGCCTGGATTCCACGACGGATTCATCTCCCGGTTGCATTGAAGGGCGTGATAGGCATCGTAACGGTTCAGACACCACACCTTAATTTCATCAAGCACCTGCCGGGCATCTTCCCTTTTTCGAATCGATGCAAGTTCCGGAGCTTTCATAAGCTGAACCACGCGGGCTTCTGCATTTTGATCCATTGCTTCATCGGCAAGCTGTTTCCAGAATGTTTGGAGTGCCTGACCCCAAAGCGGTGAAATGATCTTGTCTGCTTTAACTTTGTTTGCAGCTCCGGCTGCCCATTTTGTTAGCTCATATTGGTGAAGCCAGCTATCCTTTTTATCACTCGCCTCCTCAGTAAGTGTATCGCGGATCACAAAAAAAAGTTTTTCTCGAATGGAGGAATTATCTGTTTCCAGTAACAGATCTACCAGTTGATTATGTACATCATCTGATCCTTTCAGCTCCCGCTCATTCCATATTATTAATGCCTGGCTGAAGACCTGCTCCCATTCCTGTACTTTATCCGTGCTTTCGTCAAGCAGTCCGCCAAACATGCCGGCCTCAGCCAGGCCCAAAAGCGGTAAAATGTGCTGACGAATTTGATCCAACTGCTTATTGATTGCCTGTGCAGTTTCGCCTATCTCAAAACCGGAATTGAGGTTTTTGGGATCAAGAAGTGCAGTTTTTGTTTTCAGTGCATCGGCAAGTATTTGATCCCGTGCCACAATCTCATTCCCTTTTTGAGTGGTAAATGGTGGCAAACCGGCCCGGTACCAAGCCCGGTCTGACGGCTGAACCATTTCGAGCAGGTCGTGCAGAGTGATTCCTACGCGAAGCTGTTCGGCACCTGTACCCCGCAGTTCGCCCTCAATTCCTTGCAGCAGCTGTACCGGATCGGTTTCATCCCTGAGCAACTTCAGCTTTTTCCTGAGCTGCTCCAGTGCAGTCCAGAACGGTGTTGGGTTTTGCGTTTTATCAGTGTTATCCCGGTTCAGATATTTCAATACCTGCTGAAGCGGGTATAGCTCACCGTTTGTGCATTTATATTCGCGATCGCTGCAAAGTTCAAGCATGTAGCGGTAAAAGGAGGCACCGGGACGGCGGATGGTAAGCAGGTAGATGTAATGATCGGGCTTAAAATCAGCATCTGTGGCAAGCAGAAAGCGAACCTGGTGCTCAACGGCATCTGCAAGGATGGGAAGAAAATCGGGATCAAATCCGGTCGGAATCAGCGCGGGAAGCAGTTCATGATCGGCCAGGCGATGAATCAATTGTGGATCGAACAGTGTGCGCGAAAGGGATGGTTCCAGTTCCATCAGACGTTTAATGATAGTAGAGAGTGCCGTCTTGAGCTGATCACTTTCTGGTAATTCTATCGGTTTCAGTTTATTAAAGAGGCCGTTGCTTATGAAAAGCAGCAGCAGCTCCTCCGGCTCCGTCCATTCGGAGTGGATGCAGAAGTCGATCAAATAGAAGGCACGATATGTTCGCTCTTCCACTGTAAAGGTTCTCCATCTCGACGCATCAGAAAAGCTGTGCACGCTTTCGGCAAAGATGCGGTATTCTTCTTCAGGTTCTTCGTGGATGTTGGAACGATAGAGCTGGTCAACAATAGAGATCGAGTAAGCCGGTTGCGTATCGTCTTGCGGCTCATACTTTTTTTGATTTACCCTCGCCCAGTGGCTCAGCCGGGATTGCAAAAACCGGTTGAATCGTCCCTGCCTGGTTTGACCCCCATCTAAACCGGTAAACTCCAGCCCCAGGTGAATGGATGTTTCCATCAATTCATCGAGCAGAAAAAGAGACTGAAGTTTGGTGGCAAGCTGGTCTGCCTGGTTATACTGGTTTAGTGCGCAGTCAAAGCAGTGGTGAAACAGTTCACCGGCTAATTCCCCGTGTGCTTTAAGTCTTACGATCAGAATCCCGGCATTTCTTACTAAATTCCGGTCGCGGATGGGTTTCTGATCGCTAAAACGGTGTTTGAGCAACTTCACGGCGTACTCTCTGCAACGTGGCTGCCCGCCTTCCAGTAACAGGCTGCATGAAAGAAATGTGATGCTGATGTCGGAATCGGACAGACCGCTTACTTCTTCTATATCCAGGGGGAAAGGATCACTCCCGTTTGAACGATTTATCAGCCATGAAGCTCGAACAAGCAGGGCTCTCCGGCGGCTCCGCTGATTGTTGAGCCGGACGGATGTGTCGGCAGGTATATTCCTTTTTTTACAATACTGTTCAAAATATGTATTAAGCCGGGAATTGTTTTCCATCTCGCGGCCCAGAACGATAGAGGAGAGCTGGTAGAGCACCGGATCGGATGCCCGGAAAAAGAAGAGGATAAAATCGGTCAGGCTTTCATCGAGTGTGCTGGTTTCGTTCAGCACTTTCAAGCGTAGACGGATCTCCTCGCGGTCACTAAGCGATGCCCAGTTGCCCCAGCTTTTTTGAGCACCTTTATCGCTGAACAGACTCACCACCTCAGTCCAGATTTCTTTTCGGTGAAATCCCTGTTTTTGTCCTTTTGAAAGAATCCGGGTTACATACACGCCGGATGAATCCGAATTATCCATTTCAGACAGGATAAATTCTGTGATATCTTTTTTGAAAGGCATTGGCGATCGGATTTGATTTCACCAGGTTAATTTTGCCTAAGGTTACTGAAACAGAACGGTTCCCGCAAATTTCGAATGTGTGGGTTATTTATGGATCTATACAAAACCATGTCATTAATCAATACTCCGTACTCCATACTTCTCTAAACCGCATTTCTCACCAAGAAATTTGGTTGTGGGCAATCCCGACGGCAGTCGGGAGAAAATGGTGACGGAAACAGTCCGACCGCTGTCGGACGTTGAGCAAGCATTTCAGAGACAACACAGCCCACGGGTAAATTTCGTAGCATCTGACAGGGTGTTTTTGGGACAATCACCGAAATTGTAGGCTAAGGCATTTATAATCAAATTGATAGATTTATTCATAATTTTTTCTGTGAGCACCGAGCGAAGCGATTCCCGTGAAACGAAATGCGGGCTAAAGTACACCCGCAAATGAAGAGATGGCCACAACCACAGCAAGGGCCCAAACGTAATAAGAAAACACACGGAACTGTGCGCGGTAGAGGAGATGAATGACCAGTTTGAGGGCAAAGATTCCCACAATCGCAGAAACTATAAAACCAACCGTCAGCGCCGGAAATCCGATGGTGATAGTTCCTCCATATCCAAACACCTCAATGGTCTGGAGCAGAGTGGCTCCCAGGATAGTAGGGAAGGCGATGAAGAAACTGTACTCGGCAGCCCACCGGCGCTTTACTCCGACAAAGAGAGCAAAAGCGATGGTCATGCCGCTTCGGCTCAGCCCCGGCAGAAGTGCCAGCGCCTGAGCAGCTCCGATCACAATGGCAATCCAGATGGTAATTTCCCGCAGGCCCACTTTCCGGGGAGTCAGAAAATCGGTCCACCACAATATAATTCCAGTAATAATCAGCGTGCCGCTCATAAACAGCGGCTCTGCAAATACAGCTTCAAACATCGACTTGAGGGGAAACCCGATGGCACCCGTTACAAATACGGAAAAGAGGCCAAGGAATGTCAGTTTTCGGTAAAGTGCTCCCCGCGGAGTTTGTTCACCGCCAAACCATTCCAGAAAACCAGCAATCGTATTTCTCAGGTAAACTGAAAGGCTCTCTTTGAATACCCAAGCAATAGAGACCAGTGTTCCCACGTGGACAATCAGGTCAAACAGAATCATCTCAGGAGAATCGGGGTCGGGCAGCTCAATTCCGCGACTGATCAAAAAGTGCTGCATCAGGGCAAGGTGACTGGTGGAACTCACAGGAAAAAACATGAAAATTCCCTGGATGATACCTAATAAAATTGCTACCCAAATGGCCATAGAAAATAAAGAGGTATAGAATGAATTTGTTTTTGCAGAATATTCAATAAATGAATACTCCCGAAGCGTCTTGAATCAAGCACCAATAATAATCATTATCCTGCCTCTTTACTATCATAAATCTATAGCCTGAATTTCTCACCAAGAAACGAAATGCGGGATAGCGGTTCCACGAATATTCACATCTACACCTGTTCAAAACATTGGAATATGTTTGACATAGCAATCATTCATATTACTTTGAAATTTTTAATCTCGTTGCAAACTTATCCCGTTGAAGTGAATTGTTCTTATTTTTTTACCTCTTCGACTGCTGAATGCTCTTTTCAGCTATCGATTTCTCTTCTTATTGCTTAAGTAGCTATTCGATTCTAATTTGTCAGGCCAGGAAAGCACTGTGCAGACGAGAATAAAGCTGGGTTTATATTTTAAAATATTCGTGATTCTTTGAGTCTTCGTGACACCTCTCATTTAATGGCAGTAATTCATTTGTTATAACACTTCAAAAAAATAGCTGTCTGAAAAAAAGTTGACAATCTCCGCTGAATCCCGTCTTTTATGCCGGAACCGATTAACCAACTTTTTTATGAACAATCAATCCGGTTACATTCAAACCCGTTTCGGTGATCCGGCAAATCGCCGCAGAATTTATGTGGGTGCTTTCATCGCACTGATTATTGCAGGTGTTTACACAGGTCTGAATGAATTATTTCCCGAATATGACGGCCATTATGGATTCTGGTCCATTATGCCTCCGCTTGTAGCGATACTTCTGGCCTTCTGGACCCGCGAAGTGGTGAGTGCTCTATTTATCGGTATCTGTCTGGGTGGTGTTATTGCCGGTGAAGTTAACGTGGTGGAACATTTTTTGATTCCTTCCATCGGCACCGAGAGTTTTGCGCTGATTTTACTGGTATATCTGTGGGCATTGGGCGGATTGATCGGTATCTGGACCCGAACCGGCGGTGCTGAAAGGTTCGCAGTATGGGCAAGTAATCTGATGGTACGAGGGCCCCGTTCTGCCAAATTTTTTACCTGGATGATGGGATTGATTTTTCACCAGGGAGGTACCATAAGTACGGTTCTGACAGGCGCCACTGTCCGCCCGGTATCCGATAAACACAACGTTTCTCACGAAGAACTCTCCTACATGGTGGATAGCACCGCATCACCTGCGGCCACGCTTATTCCCTTCAATGTTTGGCCTATATATGTGAGTGGGCTGGTGATCGGAACTGTTGCCATTTTTGAAACTCCCGCAGATGGTATCAACTTTTTCTTCTCTTCTCTTCCATACAACTTTTATGCTATTTTCGCGATTTTGATCACCCTGCTTTTCGCCTTGGAACTGCTTCCATGGGTTCCGGGGAAAAAAATGAGAAAAGCCATTGAGCGATCCCGCACCAAAGGCTTGCTGGATCGAAAAGGGGCCACCCCGATGGCTGCCGATGAACTCACTCAAAGCAAGGTTCCTAAAAACTATAATCCAGGTCTGATCGATTTCTTCGGGCCTATTGGCGGACTGCTCGGTGTAGCCATCATCCCATACGCCTACACCTACTTTATCCTCGGTTCGGAAAGTCCCACTTTGCTTATTGCTGAAGCGTTTGTGCTCTCAGTGCTGATTGGCATTGGCATTGCTTTGGCAAAAGGAATGAGCCTGCAAGTTGCTATCAACGGATTTATCGACGGATGTAAAGGTGTGACTATCGGCGCAATCATCCTCGCACTCGCCGTTACCCTGAAAGAGGTAGCCGATGCGGTTGGTACGGCCGATTACGTGGTGATGATGATCGGTGACCTGATCTGGCCCGCATTCCTGCCCGGTGTACTGATGGTGCTCTGCATGATTATCGCTTTCTCTACAGGAACCTCCTGGGGAACGTATGCGGTGGTTTTCCCCATCGCCATGCCACTTGCATGGGCAGTGGTGCCGGAGGTGTTCTTCCTTCAGCTCTGTTTTGCGGCAGTAATTGGCGGCAGTGTGATGGGAGATCAGTGCTCACCCATCTCCGATACCACCATCCTCAGCTCGCTAGCCACCGGGTGCGACCTGATGGACCACGTAACCACCCAGCTACCGCTTGCAATCGCAGCCGGAATTCTGGCGATGATCAGTTATGCACTTTTGGTTATTTTGTTTGTGTAAAGATTTCCATGAACATCTCAAGATTATGACTGAAGCTGAAAAAAACGAACTCAAAGAGATTATCGACAGTCAAATACATTCCACCAAAGTGGAGATTGAGGAGCTGAAGGAACTCACTAAGCCGATTACCCTGGACAACTCTATCGGACGATTATCGCGGATGGATGCCATCAACAACAAGGCGATAAACGAAAAAGCGTTGCGCGATAAAAAAAGAAACCTTCAAAAACTGGAACGTGCTACGGAACGCTCTGAAAAAAGAGAGCTGGGTACGTGTTTGCGATGTGGTGATGAAATTCCATTCGGACGGCTGAAAATTATGCCCTGGACGACACGATGCGTGAAGTGTGCATGACGGGTATTTCTGCTCTTGTTTTTCGATTGCACCACCTCAGGAAATCGCTCTTCGGAGAATATTCAGATTTCTGAATCCCTTCTGCATGCGTGATCCGTACCAGCTAAACCACTCTCCGTTTACCAGTACGATGTTTGAACCGCGGCAGATACTTCTCACTTCTTTGATGTGCTTTTCCTTGAACGGATAGGGTTCACTGCTGAGCAGAATCAGTTCCGGCTTTTTGAGGGAAAGTTCGTACAGTGTGGTTTTGGGATAGCGCACTTTATCGGAATACACATTTTCCAGTTTCCAGTGTTTCATGACCGAGTGAATGTATGTATCATTGCCCACGCTCATCCAGGGGTCTCGCCATATAAAATAGGCGGCGGTCAAGGGCGGCTCATCGGGTACACGGTCCATTTCCTTCTGAATTGATTTGATCCATTTTTTTGCTTTCTCCTGTACGCCGAAGGTCCACCCGATATCATGAATGGTAAAAAGAGCTTCTTCGATGGTATCGATTTCGGTCACCATCACCTCGAAATCTCTCTGCAGTTCCTCCACATCTTCACGACGGTTTTCCTCTTTGTTGGCAATGATGACTTCCGGATTCAGCCCTCTTATTTTCTCCAGATTGGGATTTTTGGTGCCCCCGATGACCGGTATTTTTTCAATCTTCTCTTTTGGATGAGTGCAAAAACGGGTTCGCCCGATGACCCGATCTCCCAAACCGAGAACGAACAGAAGTTCGGTTAATGAAGGAACAAGGCTGATAATAGTTTTCGATGACATGGCCGGCATTCTTTTTCTCAAAGTTACGTTACTCTCAACAGACAGAAAAATGGAGAACAGGGTGATTCATTTGTAGCTCCCAAAATTGGATCGCAAAGCACTATATATCAATAACTTTAACTTCGTTTAATATATTTACTGTGAGAAAACCGGGTTAATCATAATGAGTCCACATTCGAATTACTTTTACAATATTTTCTTCCCGGTAGACTTGATAAACCAATCGATGCTGAATATTTATTCTCCTCGAGCAAGCGCCTTCCAGATCACCAACAATTTTTTCAAAAGGGGGATATTTTTGAAATGGGTCTTCCCGAAGCAGTTCAAGCAACTCTTCGGTTTTGGACTTTAACCCCGCAGAAGCAACTTTCTTTGCATCTTTTTTCGCCTGCTTAGTATATACGAGTCTATAATTGCTCACCAATCCAACTCGTCATCAGTTTCCTCAAGAGGAGTATTCATTCCTTCTTTGATAGAATCAGCCATCCCGGATATCGAAGTCAAATACAGTGTTTCCTGAATAGAACGCCAGTCATCCTCACTGATAAGAATGGCATTGGCTCTTTTACCGGTAATTTGAATGGGTTCATGAGTTTCAGCAGCCTCATCAATCAGGCGATAAATCTCTTTTCGGGCTTTCGTTGCTGTAAGTGTTTTCATTATGAGACATCATTAAGTTCATTCGTTATATACTTAACGTACGTCTTCCCGTACATATTATCAAGTGCAATGAGTCGCTACTCCGGCCTGTAACGAACAGAGTGTTAAGTCAACTCTCAATTGTCGGATAAAGATCTGACATGTTTCAACATACTATGCTGATGATGCTTAAAATACCGGGCAAAACCTGCCAGGTCTCAGTCAACATTTTAAGATAGACAAATTGCTGCTGTTAATTCCTTAAGACAAAATCGGCCACCAATGGAAGATGGTCCGATGCCATTGTAACGGGCACCCAGGCGTTGAGCGGCTCTAATCCGTCATCATAAAAAATATAATCGATCCGGCGGTTTGGGTTATCCGGCGGAATGGTGAAACCGTCGCCATCACCCACTACTTCCCATACATCGGTCAGATACTCTTTCACCGCTTCATGCGTGGCACTGCCCGGTACGTCGTTAAAGTCACCGATAAAAATAATAGCATCACTCTGGTAGCGCGGGATGATTTCATCCCTGGCTCCCTCAATAAAAATCACCCGCTCGGGCTCGTCCTGGCTTCTGTGGGCGAGATGCGTATTCATCATCAGCAATGAAAACCCGTCCACATCTATCAGCGTTGTTAAAATACCTCGCTGTTCCGGACTCATCTGTTCAAAATGAACATTCTCATACTCAGTGATTGGAAATCTGGATAAAGTGGCATTTCCATAATCACCACCCTGATGATCGATATTTTTTCCAAAAACATAGTGCTCAAGCCCGGTCAGTTCCGCCAGTTCTGTGGCGATATCGATCCGGCCCGAACGCTCCACACCCATGTCCACCTCCTGCAAGGCCACGATATCGGCACCTTCATCCAGAATAACCTGTGCAATCCGCTCCAGATCAATCTCCCCGTCCATTCCACGCCCGTGCTGAATATTGTAACTCATTACGGTTAGTGTTGTCTGATCTTCCCGCTCCATTTCCGGCTGAGCTTGTTCATTATTTCCGCAAGAGACCAGAAAGAAAAAAAGCAGGCCGATAATAAAATTATGTAATGTAATTTGCATGTGTGAAGTCATGATCGTTTTTAAATGATTTAAAAGGTTATTTAATCTGATTAACTGTTAAAATTATCGAGTAACATTACGACTACATTTCGATGCGCTCAACGTGACAAGAAGTTCATTTAGACACTGTTTAAAACTCTTCCACATCTTCGTACACCACCGGAGTTTCGTCCCGATATACCCAGTGGATGTACCAGGGGTCTGATGTTTTCCGCTGAAACTCCCTGAGTTCAGAGATATACTCCTCCAGTACCTCTTCATAGTCAGGATCTTCGGCAAGGTTGTTGGATTCGAAGGGATCTTCCCTCATATCGAAAAGTTCAAACTCGGGGCGATGGATATAATCGCGAACGGTACGGACTCCGAACATCGAATCAGGACCCTGTTCGAGCATATACTGCCAGGTGAATGAGGTCTGCAAATCCGAAGCATTCGGATAGGGAAGGCCGTAAGCTTTATTCCAGATCAGTTTATAATCCCGGTCCCGAACGACACGCATTGGATAGTACATGTGAATTTCGTGAAATGTGTGGGATGCGTAGACCCGATCCCATCCTTCCGGGTGGGTCTCTTCCAGTATGGGTCTGAATGAACGGCCGTGCAGTCCGTGCGTTTCGGGAAACTGATCGCGAATAACAGCCTGCCCGATATGACGGGAGTAGGTGGGTTCTTCCGCTCCGGCATAGTCGAGAATAGTAGGGGTAATGTCTGTCCAGCTTACCAGTGCATTGTTTTCATGTCCCTGCGCTTCGATACATGGATCGCGTACAATAAGCGGAGATAACAAACCAGGTTCATACACAGTGGTTTTTGCTCCGGGAAAAGCCATTCCGTGATCGGACATGTAAATAATAACCGTGTTATCGTATTGGCCGGACGCTTTCAGAATATCAATGAGCCTCCCAAAACCCTGGTCCAGCCTCGAAACCGACTGATAGTACTGGGCTAATTCCTGACGGGTGGCTTCGTTATCGGGCAGCCATTCCGGCACAATCACATCCGCCGGATTGTACTCAACTTCATCCACACCTTCATGGCCGCCGGGAGTATTGCCGAATCGGTCCGGCTCATAGGGCAGTTCCTCTGCTCGTCCGCCGCCCCGGTGCGGATCGGATGTGGCCATCAACAGAAAGAAGGGCTGATCGCTTCCGGCCGATATAAAATCCCTGGCTCCTTCAGCCAGCTCAACCGGATTCCGCTGGCTCCCCGGCAGAGCTTCGTCAAACAGGTAAACTTCTTCGGGAGCAACATGATATTTCCCTGATCGGGCGGTTCGGTATCCAACTTCGGAAAGCAGATTGGATACACTTCTGATGTGATCAAATGAGTAGAAATGTGAGTAGTCATGTTCATGGCCATACTGCCCAGTCCGGTGGTTTTGCAAGCCGGACAATATAACAGAGCGGCTGGCGCTGCAGCTCGCCGTTGTGGCAAATGCATGGGTAAACAGCACCCCCTCGTTGGCAAGTGCATCGAGGCTGGGAGTCTGAATTACAGGATTTCCATACGCGCCGGTATCCTGGCTGTGATCATCACTCACGTAGAGAACAATGTTCATCTGTCCATCCTGGCAGGATATTACATCGGTGTTGGTTTCGGTTTCTGCGTTGCATCCGCTGACGAAAACTAAAATTGCCAATCCTGCTATAATTTTGTTCAGAAAAGCCCGATAAATAAAGATTCTCTCATTTTTTTTATGTTCCATGTAGTACCATTTCGGCTGCTTTTGTGATGTTCAGACAGCAAAAAAGATGATTTACGGGTTAGAAGCAAATCAATCGAAAATAAAATTAAAAACCTGAACCCATTCAAGTGATAAAGTAATGAGTTCAGATTGACATAATTGCTGTTTCTGATGGAATCTGCTGGCTACCCTTCTGCGTATGCCCGTACACCGGCTGTATCGACCATGAGATCAAACAAAGCGGTGTTTCGCACCAATGGAGGGATCTGGTCGCTGCCCGGACCCCATGCCGCGATCTCCACATAGTCGGCCGTATGGCTTGTACTGATAAAATAAATACCATTGTAGTTGGCCTGTACGCCAGACATGACGGCACCAGTTCCTGCTCGTTGTCCATACGGTGCCCTGAACTCGCCCCGGAAGGCGGTATGAATTTTTTCAGCCTGATTTTGGGTGATCTCTGTTTGAGCAGCGTATTCAATCACCTCCCGGACACGGTCGACAGAAACATTATTATGGGGTGATTCTTCCGACCATTCAAAATTCAATTCATTGTACATCCACTCAAAACTCCGCCGATAATCCATCAAGGTTTCCATCATTCCGGGAGATTCCCTGTAACCGGGACCGTGAGCACTCAGGCCGGGATTGGCATTGCCGTGATCGGTGGTAAGAATCACCAGTGTATCATCCCGGTTTTCTGTGTAGTCCATTACTACTTTTGCTGCATCATCAAAAGCAATTTGGTCAAAAACCAGGCCGGACGGGCAGTTGCCATGTGCTGCATGATCCACACGGCCACCTTCGATTTGCAGGATAAATCCATTTTCATTGCTTTCGAGCCGGCCCAAGGCTTCACTGGTCATCTCTGCCAGAGTGGGAATATTTTCCCGCAGCTCAGGAATATTTTCATGATCTACGGTATAGGGCAGGTGAGAATCATAGTAGATACCCAGTAATTTATTATTACGGGCAGCCTGCTGCATTTCTGTTTTGTTACGTGCAATTGAATATCCTTTGTCAGCCATTTTTCGGTAGAGGTCCTGACCATCTTCTCGCATATCAGGGTCAAAATGACGATTACCGCCTCCCATCAAAAGATCGTAGTCACGGTCTGAGTATTGCTCTGCGATTTCATCTTCCATTCCGCGGGCAGCCGCATTGGTACCGAAACCAGCAGGTGTTGCATGGGTAATACGTGTCGTGGTTACAAGTCCGGTCGCTTTTCCGGCATCTCTGAAAATTTCCAGAATGGTTCGGTAATTTTCGCCATCTGGACCTACATTTACTGCCCCATTATTTATTCTGTGACCGCAGCCCCAGGAGGAAGCTGCCGATGCAGAATCGGTTACAGTAGAATCGAGTGCTGCCATATCCATGAGTCCCCGGTGAAATTCCCTGTCGGGATTTTCGTAGAGGTTCATCCAGTGTGTTTTTTGACCATATTGGCTCTGTTTCATCAGGTCGGCAATGGTCATGGTTCCGGTACTCATTCCGTCAGAAACGAGAAAAATGACGTTCTTGGCTTCTCCTTCCCGTGTTTTTGAAGATGCACCTCCTTTGCGCCCGCCAAGCAGACCCCCGCCCAGGGCAAAGGTGGATAATGCACTTTTTTTGATGAAATCTCTTCGGGATTGTTTAGACATAGGTATTATTATTGATTGATTTAGATTTACTCTGCATTATTCACAATAAATAGTTAATTGGTATTATCGCTCTATCCACGACCAAATTTCCTGGTAAATAATACAGGTTAATTTAGATCAGTAAAGAATCATTTCCAGAATCTCCCCATCAGCCTGATCCAGTTCAACGTTAAGCAGCCGTGCAGCAGTGGGAGCAACGGATCGGTTATCCACTAACTCAAGTTCCACACCTGATTGAATACCACGGCCGGAAGCCACAAATACCGTTTTCATCTTTTCAATATCATTCAAGTAACCATGTGTTCCGGCAGTTCGGTCCAGTTCTACAATTACCTGATCTCCTCCGGCTCCATTGGTGAATGAATAGCCATCAGCAGCATTTAAAACCAAATCTCCCATATTTGGATTATCATTCGGATCTGGCAGACCAAATTCTGCATATTGAGAAGGATCAAGGATTCGATCAACGCCTTCCATTTCTTCGAATAAAGAGCGGGCTTTTTGAATGTCCTCTTCTCTGGTTTCAGGATTGGCAGAAAAGACCATAGCAGTACCGCCGTTAGAAAGTACTTGAACTCTTCCACTTTCAATAGTACCGTTACCATCCGTTTGCAGCAGTCCGTGTTGTTTTAAAAGAACATTGGGCTGAATTCTACGGTTTACATTCATAAATCCGTGATCAGACACAATAAAAATGGTGGTTTGATCCAATACACCCGTCTCATTAAGCGCATCCACAATCATGCGTACATTGGCATCGGCATAGGCCAGGGCGGTATTGCCCGGGTTAGATTGTTTGCCATGCTGATGGTGGGAACTGTCTACATTGAGCAGGTGGAACAGAAGCAGATTGGGAGTTCGTGAACGGATCAGATGAGTGGCAACTTTTGTGCGTACAAAGTCACGGGATACCCCGCCAACCTGAAAAGCTGATTCGGTCTCATCGGCAAGCAGTCCCATTTGAACCATTTCCGAACGAAGCTGCGGGTTGGTGTGAGTAACCGGGTCTACGGCATCAGGAAACGTATCATGAAAGGTATCTGTGCTTCGGGTTACCGGCCAGTTTACTTCGGCCGTGCGAAGGCCTGCATGGTAAGCTACATCGTAGAGAGTTGGATAGTCGGAAAGCTGATCACGGTCCACGTCGTTATCGCGCCAGATAGGTTCGCCGGGACCAGGTCTAACAAAAATTCCGTTGGTAAGCACTCCATGTTTTCCAGGGTGAACTCCGGTAACCAGTGATTGGTGATTTGGCCAGGTAACGGTTGGTGTAGAAGGTATCATGGCAGTTGACCAGGATCCGTTTTCCGCCAGATCGCGAATAGTGGGAATAGGTACACGCTCATCCCAGAGTGCATCAGCAGGAAAACCGTCAATACTGATAATGATGACGTAATTTTCATTATCCGTGGTTTCTGAATTTTCTGCGTTCAGAAAACCTGCATATATAAATAATGAGGTACAAATGAGTATTCTTATAAATTTCATATTTCAAGAATTTTCTTAATTGAGAACATTCCCAAAAAAAATATAGAGAATGATTGCATATTTAATAAAAAACAAGGGGCTATACATAGAGCCCCTTGTTTAAAAGATTTGAGTAATTTAGCCTCATTTATTCTTTACCAACCCGGATTCTGCCCGAGGTTTGGATTCGTCTGTATGTCTGATTCCGGAATAGGGTAGAGGTACTTTTTCTCTTCCCAGTCTTTTGGAATATCCTGCCGCCAGAGAAGCTCTCCGCTTGTGCCGCCGGTAACCCTGAAGTCAGAACCAGTTACATCAATGTAAATAACACCTGACGTACGTTGATCCGATGGTGGTGCCACATCATAAAAATATACATCTGGAGTACCATCTTCGTTTAAATCATAGTATTGGTTAATTCCTGGCAAGTACATTCCTGTCCAATCCATTTCCATCAATTCACCTTTTTTCCATCTCAGAATATCGGAAAACCGATGGCCTTCAAGTGCAAGTTCAATTCCTCTTTCTCTTCGAACTTCAAGAATCACAGGATCTGAAATGTCCGGAAAGTAGGTTGTCTGAAGATACGGATCTACTGTTGTAGGGAGAGTGTCTGTTCCGCCTGTTATACCAGCACGGCTTCTCAATGCTCCGATGGTTTGCTGCCAGTCTGAATTGGTTAAAGTGCCAAGTTCAGCTTTAGCTTCAGCATAATTCAGCAGAATTTCGGCATATCTGAAAATAACCACAGAGTTTGTGTTATTGGTCCAACCATCAAAGAAGACATCATCCAGTGTCCATTTATGCGGATGATAGCCTGTATATACATATGAAAATGCAGGAGGAGTTTGAACAATCTGCCCTCCATCAATTCGGGTGTATCCGGGAGTTCTGATGGTTTGCTGCAATCGCAGATCCCTGTCTTTAACCTCTTCGGTAAATACCATGGTTTCGTACCCTGGCCTGTTAGTAAAAGGAGTTCCATCAATATTCAAGTAGGTATTGATAAATGGCCGGATAAAACTAAGCCGTACTCCAAATGTAGAACTGGTATACCACCAGTTTGCAGAGTGCAGTACATCTAAATCAATATCATGCTCAACTACAAGAATATCCTCAGCCGAATTTGGTGAATCCGTCTTAAATAATTGCTGGTAGGAGTTTTCTCCGGATCCTGTATATACACTGTATCGGCCGCTCTGAATCAATTCCTGTGAAGCACTTACCGCCTCATTTAACCAGTCATTGGCTGTATTCCCCAAGCCTTGGGCAGGTCCATCTGCATGATATTTTCTGAATGTACCTTCGAACAGGGCAATTCGCGACTTCAAAGCAAGAGCTACATCCCTTGTAATAAGAGTTCTGGACTGATTTACACCAGGGTTTAGATTTTCAATTGCAAAATTGAGGTCAGCCAGAACATTATCCATAACCAATTCACGGGAATCTCTGCCGTCAAACAGCTTTGGATCGTCAATATCCAATGCGGTATCAATCCAGGGTACATCTCCATAACGTTGTACTTTATCAAAGTAAAACATTGCCCTGAAAAAACGGGCAATCCCATTATGGTGATTTCTTACAGATGCGGGTATATCCGTATTTGTATTATTATCAAGGAAATAATTCACATTCCTTAATTGCCCCCAGCTCCATCCACTGGTTGTTCCCGGACCATAAGCACCTTCTCTGAGAAAAAGAGGAACATCACGCCGGGCACCATAATCTGACATGGCATCACCTTGTGTGATGTTATTTGCACTTGGCAGTATATTGTATAGTGAGTTTGTATACAATCTCAGTCCTGCTTCATCATTAAAGACATCCCCATAAGATGCCACATCCTGAGGTTGTTCTACCAAATCACAAGCGATAGTAAATCCAACCACAAGAACAGACAAAATTAAATATTTTGAAATCTTCAAACTTTTCATAGTTGTCATTTTTATAATTTCCTTTAAAATGTAATGGATACACCAACAGTGAGACTTCTCATAATCGGGTAGTTATATCCTTGCCTTACGGTTTCGTTTGGCCGTGCAATTTCATCTGATTGAGCAATTTGATTTTCAATATCAAGATGATCAGCTGTTCGGTACATTGGAGACCATGACCAAAGGTTTTCACCTGAGAAATAAACTCTGGCTGCTCTCATACCAAGATTTGAAACTACATTTGGAGGTAAGTTATATCCCAATTGAAAGTTTTTTAACCTGACATAGGCTGCATTCATCAAATAACCAGTTTGTGCCTGGCGAAGCGTACCATCTCCGGCAGATGCAAGCCTGGATACGTATCTTGGAAAAAATGAGTCGGGATTTTCTTCTGACCAGATAATTCCATCATTCATATGCCAATTTGGGATGTGATTGTATGGACGGTTGTACTGTCCCCAAAAGTTGGCTTCATTGGATGGATACCAATCTCTTTTTCCTACACCCTGGAAGAATGCTGAGAAGAAAAAGCTGCTGTATTCAGCGCCGAGGTTTACACCAAAAGTATATCTTGGAGTGGTGTTTCCGATCACTCTTCTGTCGCCGGGATTATTCAGAGTATTGTCTCCGGGGCTGATTACACCATCACCATTAAGGTCTCTGAATTTGATATCACCAGGGTGGTTTACCCCTCCAGATGTAGACCTGAATCTGCTTTGATCGGCATGGTTATTGATATCTGCCTGATCCCTGAAAAAACCTTCTGTTTCGTATCCCCAGATTTCTCCCACAATCATTCCTTCATAATAATCATTCAGAAATTTATCGGGGTTGTTATACCGGGTTATTTCAGCTGTATGGTCCGCAAGTGAAAACTGTACATTATAATTCAGCGGCCTGTTGGCAAGTCTGAATGTATCTCTCCATCTCAGGATCATTTCCCATCCATTTGTTTTTAAATCTGCATAGTTCCCCCTGGGAGCTGATGCACCAAATATTGCGGGTGGTGTTAAAGCTATCGTGAACATATCCGTTGTTTCCCGCTGGTAAATATCACCGGTAAACTCGAGTTGTCCATTCAGGAACTCAATATTGATTCCCAGATTCATAGTGGTTGCCGTTTCCCATGTAAGTCCATCGGGTAAAACAGTTGGGCTGCTTGTCATTCGCGGCCGGGTTCCATCCAGAATTCTGCCTGATCGGTTAATACCAAAGGTTTCATTAAACACATAAGCGTTAATATTACCATTACCCATAGAGCCATAAGATGCTCTCAGCTGTAAATGGTTAATAAAATTGTTTGATACATTCCAGAATGGCTCTTGAGAAATCCTCCAACCAATCGAAGCAGACGGGAAAAATGCAAATTGCTCATTTTCGGGGAATTTTGAAGATCCGTCATATCGTCCAGTAAACTCGAACAAGTATCTGTCATCAAAAATATAATTCAGACGGTAAAAACCACCCATGATTGCCCATTTCTGGTAACTTCCGGATGTGTCTACATCATCGCCCAATGCCAGGTTTATGTTTCTTGCTCCCGGAAAAATCAACCCATCTCGCCTTGCAGCTAAATTGGTAGAAACTGATTCTTCATAGTTAAATCCAACCATCGTTCTGAGATTATGCCGTTCAGCAAAATTCTCCTGAAACTCTACATAGAAATTGGTAGCCAGGTAATTGTTTTTACCATTATCAATCCGAAGCCAATTTGTAGCAGATCCGATCTCTTCAATAACTCCCTCAGCACGGCTATATGGAACTGGTACACGCTTCTGTTCTCTTTCATCTAACCTTTGCTGGAATGTAAAGTCTGCAACGATGCCTAACCTGTCTTCCAGTAAATTAGCTTCTGCTCCAACCGTGTTCCTAATGACACTTCTTTCAAAACTGATTCCATTATGACCTTCTGCATATCCGCCTAAAGCATAAGCACCAGAGTGGCTAAGTGTACCATCGGGATTGTATAATGGTGATAAAGGAAATCCTTCAAGAGCAATATCCAGCTGGGCATACTGAGCATCACAACAGTTCATTGGGTTAAAGTAGGTTCTGTTAGAAATCTCGAAATTATTATTTACCTGCAGCCAGTCGTTCAAATCAACCGAACCTCTTGCCCGTAAATTTAAAATCTGATAATCATCAGGGCTTAACCGAATCAATCCTTCCTGATTTCTTACACGACCGGAGATTAAATAATTCACACTTTCAGAACTTCCTGAAACTGATAAATTATGGTCATTCGATAATGTACTTGATTTAAAAAGCTCACCAAACCAATCTGTACTGTGATAATAGGAATAGCTGCCATCATCATTGATGACTGTTCTTGGAAGGCTTGGATCTGCAGAACGCCTTTCAAGCTCGGCCAGATAATCCTGGGAAAAAGGCAGAGATTTATTTGAACCCTGTGGAAAAGTACCTTCCCAGTTCATAAATGATTCTACAAACATATTTGCCCATTCCAGTCCGTCAATTACATATTGACTTTGATTTACTGTAGGCTGATTCACACTCATACTACCTGAATAGGTTACGGAAAGCTGATCTTGTTCTGGTCTTTTTGTTGTGATAAGAACCACCCCAAAAGCACCTCTTGCTCCATAAACCGCTGATGCTGATGCATCTTTTAACACGGATATCGACTCAATATCATTAGGATTGAGCATGCTGAGATCTCCTTCCACTCCATCAATCAAAACCAAAGCACTCCCACCCTGGCCAATCGATGTGGCTCCTCGAATATTGATCTCCGGTGAATGAATAGGCTTGCCCTCAATCATGTTGATGTTAACATTCGGAAGCACACCCTGAAGGCCTTGTGTAAGGTTTTGAATAGGCCGGTTTTCAAGTGATTGAGAGGTAACTTGATCTACAGCTCCGGTAAGATTAATTCTCTCTTGCCTTCCATAACCAACAACAACAATGTCATCTAACATTTGAACATCTGACATTAATTCTATCGATAATTCAGTTTCTTCTCCTATTGTTACCACTTTTGTCTGGTAGCCAATATATGAGAAAACTATTGTATCGAGTTCATCAGGCAGGCGTACGGAAAAATTTCCTGTTGCATCCGTTGTAGTTCCGATTGTTGAACCTGTTACATCAGCAGAACCGCGTACCACCACATTCACTCCCGGAAGAGATTCACCAGTTTCCTGATCAACAACAACACCTGTTATTGTTCTGTCAAAAAAATCTAATTCGTTAGCTATACTATTCTCTTTTTCTGCATATATATCTCTTTCAACTACAAGCTGTCCATTACCAGATGTATGAGAGAGTGTGAGTAAAAGATCAGTACCATCAAGAGCAGCATATAAAGCACCAAGTACTGTGGCACGCTCAAATTTCACTGAAACTGAACGATTCCAGTATTCTTCTCCTATACTTTTACTGTAAGCAAGATTAATATCTGCCAGTTCAGAAATATGATTTAGAGCTTCTTCCATAGTTACATCCTGAAGGTCCAGAGATATAATTTTATTTAAAGATGCTCGGTTTTTATCATCTACTTCATCTGGTGCAAAGTACAGGAGTGCACTTTTTCCATTCACCCATTCCTGGGCAATCGATTCAGCAGCAGCCAGGTTTTTATCCTGGGCATTTGTGTATCCGGTAAATAGAATACAAAAGGCAAATGCCAATACCGCAATACTCCGATATTCGGAAAATTGTAGTGGTTTACTCATGGTTTCTCCGTTTGTGGTGTTGTTTTTTTAGTTATGATTTTGGTGTTCTTTATAATTTTTATTTCAGTGTAATTTTTCTTCCTTTCATCTCATGCTCAACATTAATCGCTATTTCGATAACTCTAATTACCTCATGGATAGTTGCATCTTCAAAATCTGCTGTTAATGTTTTATCCCTGAGCTGGTCGTTTTCAAACTCAATATCCACTCCATACCATCTTTGTAGTGTTGAAGCAACCTGGCTGAGTGGGATGTTGTCAAAATTGAGTCGATACTGCATCCACCCAAGATGACGACGGAGATTTACATTTTGTGTAACATTCAGATCCCCTTCACTACCCCTTTTCAGTGTGGCCATATCACCCTTTCCAAGAGATGCAGAATGTTCATAAGATGCCCGGTCCGATCTGACTGATACCATTCCCTCAGCAACGACTACTTTGATATCTTCACGATCTTCGTAGGCGTACACGTTAAATTCCGTACCTAAAATTTCTATCACTGCTTCATCTGCCTTTACGATAAAAGGCCTTTCATCTCCGGCAATTTCGAAATAAGCCTCACCATACAGTTGCACATAGCGCTGCTCGCTATCAAATTCTTCTGGGTAAAGAAGCTTACTGCCCGAATTCAGCCGGATACGTGAACCATCATCAAGATTAATCGTTGCCCTTTGACCTCTTTCAGTTACAACTTCGCTGAAGATTTTCATTTCTTCTTGCTCTGGTTCAACCATATAAAGGATCGTAAACAATGAAGTAAGTGCAGCAATCAGGAAAACAGCAGCAAAGCGAATCATCCATTTCATTCCCGTACTCCCTCTTCTATTATCATTTGTATAACGGGGTTTTAATTTTTTGATATGTGTAATCCTGCTCTCTTCATCGATCTCTTCTCGGATATTACACCACACACCTTCCATATCCCAATCAATACCGTGATCCAAATTTTTAGTGATCCAAATTTTTTCAAATTCTTTCACTATTCTTGAAAACCCGCTATCAGTTTTCATTTTTGTTTCAATTTTCCTTACCTCTTCCGGTGAACATTCCCCTGCCAAATATCTTGCAATTTGGTTATAGTCTAAATTATTATTATGCATTAATTTGTATTTATTACTTGTACTATTCTTGTCCGATTAAGCGCACTACGTTTACTACTACTACGACTGACAAAAAGGCCACCCCTACAGTTTTTTATTATTTTTCAGGAAAAGATTTTTGAAAAAAGGTGAATCTACCAACGTCTGATTTCTCTCAGATCAGATTCTGAAAATGTGAGTAAAGAAAAGCAAGTCCCGGAATATACTTTGATAAATGTTCACGAAGAGTTTTTAATGATCGCCCCATCTGAGTTTCTACAGTTTTTACCGAAATCTCCATAACTTCTGCAATTTCGCGGTAGGTAAGTCCATCCTCTCGACTCATTTTAAAAATCATTTTTCTTTGATCCGGCAGCGACTCAATTGCAAGATGAATGGATTTTATTAACTGATCCTCGCTTTTATGGAGTCTTAGATTATCCTGGGTTACTGTTGTGTATTCGATCTCTTCTCTCTGTTGATTTGCAAACTCATTCTGAACCCTCTTATGTTTGAGGTAATCAAGGGAACGGTTTTTAATCGATTTGTAGAGATATGATTTTACCGTTCCAGACGGGTTCCATTCTCTTCTGTTTTGCCAAATATAAAGAAAAAGATCCTGAACAAGTTCCTCGCAGACAGCCTGGGATTTTATATAACGGTATGAAAAATCACACAATCCGTAAAAATGTGCCTGATAAATTTCAGCAAAAGCACATTTATCTCCTTGCTGAACTTTTTCTACAATTTGATCCGGAAAGAAGTTTTTTTTGTGATTTACCATCACATCTTTTTTAAGCGAATGACTCTGCATCAATACTGTTTTAATAATTTTGCTTTTATTTATGCAATCTAATGATAAAGCAAAATATCCCTGATTTGTTACGCAAACATTATGCTACTGATATGAATCTGTGATGGAAAAACAAGCTTTGAATTTTTTTTAACTTCATTTTTCCATCAGATACACTTAAATCACATTATTTAAAATGTGAAACTATACTGATGATTACAATACATATGGTTAAAAGTATTATTTAAGGTTAAACCGGAGTTTTCCACAGGGGAATACGAATAAAATGAAATTATTAATTTTTGTTATATAGTAGTAGAGGCTGTGGAGATGTGAATAACTTTTTTATACCTCACCATTGTATAACTTTGATCGAATTGTGAATAACTTTGTGAATAATTTTTTGTTAATTTTCAATTACTTAAGAGATCATAATTTTAGTTTTGCACATTACACAAAAATCGCACCTATACTTTCAGATTTAGTTTTTCACGTCAAAAGTTATTCTTTCAGTCTGTGGATAATCGTTTTTAAATGTTTATAGATGTGGATAGATTATGGTGATTTATTCAGTCAGTCATTGTTCACAAGTAAACGGAAGGTTATCCACACAATTACCCACAGATGAGAATTGTAATTCAGCGAGTAAAACATGCCACGGTTACAGTGGACGGAAGTGTTACAGGTGAAATTGAAAACGGGCTTTTACTTCTTGTAGGCATCCACGAAGATGATACAAAAAAAGAGGCTGATTGGTGCTGTCGAAAAATACCAAAACTCAGGATTTTTGAGGATGATGAAGGTAAAATGAACCGTTCCGTGAAAGATGTGGATGGAGGAATTCTGGTGGTTTCCCAGTTTACGCTTTATGGAAATACAAAAAAAGGAACACGTCCCAGCTTCATAGAGGCGGCGCGGCCCGATAAAGCAGAACCATTATATAACTACATGATTGAAAAACTGAAGAAGGAGAGCGGCCTGAAAATTGAATCAGGAGAATTCGGAGCTATGATGGATGTAGAGCTTATCAACAGCGGACCGGTTACCTTGATCCTGGAGAAATAATGGCTGTACTGTTCGTTTTTGTGGATGGTGTGGGAGTTGGCCTAAACAGCTCTGAAAATCCGGTTGCATCAGAAAAACTAAATGCTTTTTCACATTTTACAAGAAGTAATGGCATTCACCAGGATTGTGATGATATTTCAATTGATGGATCTCTTTTTAAAAAAATAGATGCAAACCTGGGTGTGGAGGGGCTGCCACAAAGCGGCACGGGACAAACCAGCCTCTTTAGCGGAGAAAATGCATCAAAAAAAATTGGCAAACATTTTGGACCATTTCCTCACTCTAAAATCAAACCACTTCTGCGGAAGAGAAGTCTGTTTCATAAAGTTAAAGAAATAGGTTTAACTCCACACTTTCTCAATGCCTATCCAGATATTTTTTTCGAAAAATCAGAGAAACGGAATAGATGGAGCTGTACAACACTCATGACAAAATCAGCCGGAGTCCGTTTAAACCGTCTTGAAGATGTTCAGAGCGGAAAAGCGATCACGGCCGAAATAACACAGAATGCATGGCGGGAAATGCTGAACCTGAATGTTCCTAATATTGAGCCTGAAGAAGCTGCACTTCGCGCATTGAAAGCGATAGATCAGTTCGATCTGGTTCTGTATGAATACTACCTCACAGATAAAGCGGGCCATGCACAGGACCGAATGATGGCAGACAAGGTTTTGGAAGTGCTGGACCGTTTTTTGATGAAAATAATCCGGGAAATAAAGGAAAAAGATACGCTCATTATCACAAGTGATCACGGAAATGTGGAAGATCTGTCGATAAAAACACACACGAGAAATCCGGTTCCATTATTGGTGAAAGGTAGTACGGAGCAATTTAAAAAGGTGAAAAGCATTTTGGGTATAACACCGGCAATCATAAACCTATTTAATCAAGAGAAAGAAAAGTGCTAACCTGCATTATTCACTAATATGAATTGATTGGGTTTATTGTAATATCCACCAGTAAAAATAACAAACAATGGTTAAAAGTTTAATTCAACATATTGTAATGCTGCAAAATTTAACTGTAGCTTTTCTTCGGAATGGCTGAAACAAAACTACAGTTAATGAAAATCAAAAGTTAGTTCAAAGCGGTTATGATACGATTGAAAATCTCTTCGATATTTCCTACGCCGTCAATTATTTTCACAACACCCTGTTTTTCATAATGGCTAAGAACCGGTTCGGTTTCATCTCGATAGACCTTCAGCCGCGTTTTAATTTTCTCTGGTGTATCGTCTGATCTCCCTTCGCCTCTGCTTAAAATACGATTGATCAACTCCTCTTCGGGGACATCAAGAGTTATGAACGCATCGATTTTTCTGCCATTCTCTGATAAAAACTGATCCAGTGCTTCTGCCTGGCCAACAGTTCGCGGAAATCCGTCGAGTACCACACCATCATCGTAATTTTCTTTCGACAGTTCATCGGCAACCAATTCAACTACAGTTTCGTCGGATACAAGTTTACCACTGTCGAGAATTGCTTTTACTTTTTTCCCAAGAGGAGTTTCATTCTTGATGTTAGCCCTAAAAATATCACCGGTAGAAAGATGGGGAATGGTGAAATGATTGACGATCTTTTCCGCCTGTGTTCCTTTGCCCGCACCTGGGGGGCCAAATAAAATGATGTTCATTTGAAAATGTAATTCTCGATTAGGGTTTAATTAATACGGTGTAAAGACTCTTATCGAGCCAGGAAATTTTCTTCAGTTTACAAAAAAAGGCGATGTTTTTCGATTACATCGCCCTGAAAGAATAAATTTCTATTTTTTATTATTCTTATTGACTGTGGTCTTCTCTTTAATACGAGCTGCTTTACCGCGCAGTTCACGCAGGTAAAAGAGTTTAGAACGACGTACTTTACCGCGTTTTTTCACTTCAATTTTTGCTATGGATGGTGAATAGAGAGGAAAAATTCGCTCAACGCCTATACTTCCTGACATCTTTCTTACAATAAATGTTTTGTTAGATCCGCTTCCGCGTTCGTTAATCACAACACCTTCATATTGCTGAATTCGTTCTTTTTCCCCTTCACGCACCCTGTAGTGTACGTTCACAGTATCTCCGGCCTTAAATTCCGGGATATCGTCCCTTACAACAGTTTGCTCTACTAATTTCATTTTATCCATGATCGTATCCTCGTTACTGGGCTTTAGTTTTTCTTTTTAAATTTTTCGTATAAATCGGGTCTTCTTTGTCTGGTTCGTTCCAGTGCCGCATCAGAACGCCATTTTTTTACTTTTTTATGATTGCCGGAAAGCAACACATCGGGTACTTTCAATCCTTTAAACTCAGATGGTCGCGTATATACCGGTGCTTCCAGTAAATCATCCTGAAAGGAATCGGTCAACGCACTTTCGGCATCCCCCAAAACACCGGGGAGCAGCCTTATGATGGCATCTGCCATAACCATCGCGGGAAGTTCACCGCCGGAAAGCACATAATCACCGATAGAAAACTCCCTGGTGATTAGTTCATCCCGAACCCGCTGATCCACACCTTTATAATGGCCGCATAAAAAGATAATATTCTTTTTGATGGAAAGTTCATTGGCATACTTCTGTTCAAAGAGTACTCCATCGGCCGCAGTAAAGATGATTTCATCATAATCCCGTTCGGTTGTCAGTTTTAAGATACAATCAAAAACAGGCTGTGGGGAAAGTACCATTCCGGCTCCGCCACCGTACGGATAGTCATCAATTTTGCGATGTTTGTCCGTAGAATATTCACGCAAATCGTGAATGTGAATATCAACCCTTTTTTTCTCACGGGCACGGGCTACAATACTGTGATCAAGCGGACTTTTTAATAAATCCGGTACGCCAGAAATAAAATCAATTCTCAGCATAGATATTACTCTGTTAACTGGTCCAGATTTTTACAATAGAGAACCTGATTTTCGTGATCAATTTGTTCCACGAACTCCTCTGCAACCGGAACAAGTATGGCACCCTTTCCGTGTTTCACTTCAAGGATAGGATGAGCGGGATTTTCCATCATCCCGAGCACAGTACCAAACACTTTTTCATTAAACCAGAGGGTGTAACCAAACAGATCGGTAAAATCTTCAGGTTTAGGGCTTGTATCTTCAAGAAATCTCCGATCCATAAAAAGTGCACGGTTCATTGCAGATTCCGCATCGGTACGGTTGGCAATCATATCAAATTTTACAAAGAACGACTGCTGGTTTCGTTTGTTCTCCACGTGGATATTTTCAATCCGTGCGGGTACAAGATCCGAACGGTTGTTTTTCATATAAAAAAAATCAACCCGGTCGAATAAACCATCAGTAAAATGTTCATTCGGCATAAAGCGGACAACGCCTTCAAGTCCGCGCGGCCTGCCGATTCGGCCAATTTCAACAAACCGGTTTTCAACGGATTGTACCATAACCGGCCGTTTATCAGATTATTCTTCTTGTTTAGCTTCCCAGGCTCGCTGAACGGTAACACGGTCTTCACCTTCAGGTACAAAACCTTTCAGTTCTGCAATCGGTGTGTTTTTGATGTGTTCGATAGCCTCGTTTGCATTCATATCTGTCGAAAGAGCAGAGGCGGCAGCCTCAGTTTTTTCTTCTTCTTTCTTTACTTCGGCCTTTGGCTCTTCTTTTTCTTCTTCTTTCTTTACTTCAGCTTTTGACTCTTCCTTTACTTCTTCAGCGGGAGCTTCCTCAGCTTTGACTTCTTCTTTTGCTTCGGGTTCTTCCTGCTTTTCTGCTTTTTCCTTTTCAGATTTTATCTCGGCAGATTTCTCTTTTTTCGGTTCCGCTTTTTCTTCAGCAGGAGCCTCGGTTTTTGCTGCGGGCTCTTCGGCTTTCACTTCTTTCTTTTCTTCAGCTTCTGGCTCTGCCTTGGCTTTTGTTTCATCAGCAGCTTGCTGAGCAGCTTCCTTCTTTTCTGCAGCTGCTTTGGCTTCAGCCTCCTCTTTGGCTTTGGCTTCTTCTGCTTTTTTCTTTTCGAGTTCTTTAGCAGCGGCAGCAGCTTTTTCTTCTACTTGCTTCTTAAATTCTTTCTCTTCTGATTTCAGCTGCTCTTTTTGCTGAACTTTACGGCTAATAACTTTTTCACCGTCTTTTGCTTCTCGTTCTGTTTTCCACTCGTTCAGTGCAGCTTCAATTTCTTCATCAGTTTTTCCCCATCTCATCAGGTGCATTTTGTAAAGAACTCCCTCTTTCTGGAGAATATTGCGAACCGTATTGCTGGGTTGTGCACCAATTTTTAGCCAGTGAATCACACGTTCTTCATCGTAGGTAAGCTCTTTACTTTCACTTACGTTGTCAAAACGTCCCAGTCTTTCAATAATGCGGCCGTCACGAGGGGAGCGGCTGTCGGCTACTACTATATGATAATACGGCCTCTTCTTTCTTCCTCTTCTTTGTAATCGTAATTTAATCAATTGTTTAGTCCTGTGTTATTTTAGGTTTTTTATGTTCTTTAAGTTTCAGTATTAATTGAAATAGAAAAATTTTAAAAACTGGCTATTTGAAATACCTGTATTAAAATTTCAAACAATCAATGGGCTATTTTCCAAAGGGTAAATTTTTAAGCCCTTCCATAGCCCGGCCCATCTGGTTCATTTTACCCATTGTCTTCATCATCTTTTTCATCTGGGTAAATTGTTTGATGAGTTCGTTAATTTCCCTTACAGTTGTTCCGGATCCTTTCGCAATTCTGCGGCGTCGGCTTCCATTTAAAAGGTCAGGGTTTTGCCGCTCCTCCGGAGTCATCGAGCTGATAATGGCTTCAATCGGTTTAAATGTATCTTCACTCAGATCGGCATCTTGTACAGCCTTATTGGCACCGGGAATCATCCCTACCAAGTCTGAGATACTGCCCATTTTTTTAATTTTCTGAATCTGCTCGTAAAAATCCTCAAGGTCAAACTTGTCAGAGCGGATCTTTTTCTGCAGTTGTTCAGCCTGTTTTTCATCAAATTCTTTTTGGGCTTTTTCAACCAGGGAAACAACATCGCCCATTCCAAGAATCCGCTGGGCAAGGCGATCGGGGTAGAAGGGGGAAAGAGCATCCAGTTTCTCACCGGTGCTCATAAATTTAATTGGCTTTTGAACAACCGATCGAATCGAAAGAGCTGCACCACCGCGGGTATCGCCATCCATTTTAGAGAGCACTACTCCATCGAAATTGATCGTTTCGTTGAATGCTTTTGCAGTATTAACGGCATCCTGGCCGGTCATGGCATCCACCACAAAAAGAATTTCGTCGGGGTTTACCGCCTTTTTGATTTCCGCAACTTCATCCATCATCTTTTCATCAACGTGCATGCGGCCGGCTGTATCAATTATAACGGTATCGAGCGCCAGACTTTTAGCCATCGAAACAGCTTCTTTGGCAACACGTACTGCATCTTTTTGCTCTATAGAGTAGACCGGGACTTCAATTTCACCGGCAAGTGTTTTTAACTGATTGATAGCAGCCGGGCGGTATACATCAGCCGCAGCAAGAATGGGATTGCGGTTATTTTCTTTTTTAAGGTATCGAGCAAGTTTGGCTGCAAAGGTTGTTTTTCCCGAACCCTGCAAACCAGCAATTAAAATAACAGTGGGAGGGGTGTGCGCAACAGAAAGATCCGATCGTTCCTCACCGAGAATTTTCACCATTTCGTCATAAACGATTTTGGTGAATTGCTGACCGGGGTTTACGCTGGTCAGAACATCAGAACCCATTACAGTTTCTTTGATATCGTTGGTGAACTTACGGGCTACTTCGAGGTTCACATCTGCATCAAGGAGAGCGCGGCGAATTTCGCGAACGGTTTCAGCGATATTCACATCGGTGATACGGGATTGCCCTTTCAGGGACTGTACAGCTGATTCTATTTTAGAAGACAAATCTTCAAACATTACACAGACTTTTTATAACAGTAAGTTTCAAATGATGCAGAGTCTTGAATGATACGGGTATTTCTGAGAATTATCAACATCAGTGTGGATAATTTTTTTAATTTGATTTGCTTTGAATTTAAGGGGTGTTTTTATGATTGGGTGAGGAGAGAAGAATTGCTTCTAGGAACCATACACCTTTTCATAACATTCATTTTGAAGTTGATGATGGGAAAAAGCGAAATATTTGTACTTATATTAACTGTATATTGTCGCGAATAATAAAGGGCAGAAACAGCTTAACTGAACCAGGTGCTTGGCCTGGAAGATCGCCACACAATTTTCCGGGTTGATTTCCCGGTCTATGGACACTGATGAAAAGGGTGATTACGGTTCTGTGGTGCCGAAAAAAAGTAAAAAAAGTACCTTAATATCATTTTGAGAATTTCTATATTTCAGTTAGCTTATTTCAGATTTTTTGTCAACCCCGCCTTTTGCTGAAAATAAAGTAGGTTTCGCGATCTCATCAAGTGCCATCAAAAATCATTATTTTTTTGAAATTGCGCTATTTAGCGCTATTTTTAAGCGTCTAAGAGGCTATCTGTAATATTACTCAACCCCATTTATGACTTCAAAAAAAGGATCTGACTACAAAGCGTCGAATATTCAGGTTTTAGAGGGACTGGAAGCTGTGCGCAAGCGCCCCTCCATGTACATTGGCGACACAGCCCAGCGCGGCCTTCATCATCTTATTAATGAAGTGGTGGATAATTCCATTGATGAAGCCCTTGCCGGCTATTGTGATTATATAAAAGTTACCGTTCATAAAGACGGTTCAATTACGATTTCTGATAACGGGCGCGGTATTCCGGTGGATATGCATCCAAAACTAAATCTGCCTGCTGTTGAAGTTGTACTTACCAAACTTCATGCTGGCGGAAAATTTGATAAAGATTCTTATAAAGTTTCCGGTGGTTTACATGGTGTTGGTGTTAGCTGTGTCAATGCACTTTCTATATTTTTCAGTGCAGAAATTCACAGAGATGGAAATATATATGTAATGGAGTTCGAAAGGGGGGCTACCAAAGTTCCGCTGAAAGAGACGGGAAAGACCAAAGAGAGAGGAACTAAAATACGGTTTAAACCCGATCCTGAAATTTTTACTCAAACAACTGAGTTTAAATTTGATATAATTGCCGACCGGATGCGTGAACTCGCTTTTTTGAATCCGCAAATTACGGTTGATATTTTTGATGAACGAGCCGAAGAGGATGAGGAAAGCAGTGTCACATTTCATTATGCAGGCGGTGTTAAAGATTTTGTTAGCTACCTCGATGAAACTCGTCAATCTTTGATGGATGAGCCCATTTATATTGAAGGAGAGATTGATAATGTGCCGGTTGAGCTTGCCATGCAGTACAATGACAGTTACACCGAAAATGTGCACTCCTATGTTAATAATATCAACACGAGAGAAGGTGGGACACACATTTCAGGGTTCAGACGTGCATTAACACGCTGTTTTAAAAACTATGCTGAAAAAAATAATATCATCAAATCGAACAGTAAAATAACAGTATCTGGCGAGGATTTTCGAGAAGGGATGACGTGTGTGCTGAGTGTTAAAGTTGCCGAACCTCAATTCGAAGGGCAGACCAAAACAAAACTGGGCAACTCAGAAGTACAAAGTGCAGTAGAAGTGATTCTGTATGATAAGTTGAATGAGTTTCTTGAGCAAAATCCTAAAATTGCTAAAAAAATTCTCGAAAAAGTGGTCATTGCCGCTGAAGCAAGGGCAGCTGCCCGTAAAGCACGGCAGCTTATCCAGCGTAAAAGTGTGATGAGTGGCGGCGGACTACCGGGAAAACTGGCAGATTGCTCCATAAAAGATCCTGAACACAGTGAAATTTACCTGGTGGAGGGCGATTCTGCCGGTGGCTCAGCAAAAATGGGCCGGAACCGAAGTTTTCAGGCGATTCTTCCGCTCAGGGGCAAAATCCTGAACGTAGAGAAAGCCAAAATCAACAAAATTCTCGAAAATAAAGAGATACAGGCCATGATTACCGCACTGGGAACCAGTGTTGGCCACGAAGAGGAGTTCGAATTAGAGAAATTACGCTATCATAAAATCATCATCATGACCGATGCCGATGTTGATGGCTCGCACATTCGTACTCTGCTTCTAACCTTTTTCTATCGCTATATGCATCCGCTTGTTGATGGAGGTTTCATATATATAGCCACTCCTCCCCTCTACAGAATTACATCAACCCGGGGTAAAATAGATTACGCCTGGGATGATGATACCCGCGATAAAATTATACGCGACTTGAGAAAGTCGAAGAAGAAGTATGATGTTTCACGCTACAAAGGTTTGGGTGAAATGAACCCGGAACAGCTTTGGGAGACCACAATGGATCCCGAAACCCGAACATTGCAGCAAGTTACCATAGAAAATGCAGCTGCTGCTGACAAAATGTTTTCTACTCTCATGGGAGGTGATGTGGAACCAAGGCGGGAATTCATCGAAAAAAATTCAAAATACGCACAACTTGATATCTAAAAGTTAGAAGTGAAAAGCATGATCAGGAGCAAAAGTGAAATCAGTGATTGCCACAGTTTCTCTATTTGCCTTCTATCTATGTATCACACAGACATTCATTTTAATATCATAACACAAGACTTACTGCTCAATACTATTTGATATGGCCAGAGAAAAAATTATTCCTATTACTATTGAAGACGAGATGCAATCATCTTACATCGATTATTCGATGTCGGTTATTGTATCACGTGCTCTTCCTGATGTTCGTGATGGCCTGAAGCCGGTTCACAGAAGAGTGCTTTACGGAATGAGTGACCTGGGAATGCTTCATAACCGTAATTACAAAAAAAGTGCACGTATAGTCGGTGAAGTCTTAGGTAAGTATCACCCGCATGGTGACAGTTCTGTGTATGATGCTATTGTTCGGATGGTACAGGAATTCTCGCTGAGATATCCGCTGGTAGACGGACAGGGTAACTTTGGTTCAGTTGATGGTGACTCCGCAGCGGCTATGCGTTATACGGAGGTTCGGATGCAGCGCATTGCCGAGGAACTTCTTACAGATATCAACAAGGAGACAGTAGATTACCAGTACAACTTTGATGACACGCTTACCGAGCCAACCGTTTTGCCATCCATGCTCCCAAATTTGCTACTGAACGGAGCATCCGGGATTGCCGTGGGAATGGCAACAAACATGCCGCCTCATAACTTAACGGAAGTAGTTGATGGAACCATCGCCTATATTGAAAATCCTGAAATAGAAGTTAAGGAACTGATGAAGCATATCACCGCTCCGGATTTTCCAACAGGCGGTATTATTTATGGATATGAAGGGGTGAAGGAAGCTTATGCCACCGGCCGCGGAAAAATTACCATGCGTGCCAGGGCTAATGTTGAAGAACTGCGAAATAACCGTGAGCAAATTGTTGTAACTGAAATACCATACCAGGTAAACAAAGCAACACTGATCGAAAAAATTGCGGACCTGGTAAATAATGAGAAGATTACCGAGATATCGGAGATTCGGGATGAATCGGATCGTGACGGTATGCGAATTGTAATTATTCTGAAGAGATCTGCCAATGCCGGGATAGTGCTGAACCAGCTATACAAGTACACTCAAATGCAGCAAACATTTGGTGTTATAAACCTTGCCCTGGTGAAAGGGCGGCCAAAGGTAATGGCACTTAAAGAGCTGATTGAACGGTTTATTGAACACAGGGTAGAGGTTATAATTCGCCGGACTATTTATGACCTGGATCAGGCCGAGTCACGGGCACATATTTTAGAGGGACTGAAAATAGCTCTCGATAACCTCGATGAAGTGATTAAAACCATTCGTGCTTCAAGTAACCCTCAGGAAGCAAATAATGAACTTCGAAGAAAGTTTGCTCTGACCGACATCCAGGCCAAAGCCATTCTGGATATGCGTCTTCAAAAACTTACCGGTCTTGAAAGGGAAAAAGTAGATCAGGAGTACCGCGATATAGTAGATAAAATTGCTGAGTACAGAAAAATATTATCGAATCGTGAAAGGCAAAACGAAATCATCAAAGAGGAACTTCTGGAACTGAAAGGCCGATACGGTGATGAAAGGCGAACACAGATTGTATATTCAGCAGAAGATTTCAGTATCGAAGATATGATCGCTGATGAGGATGTTGTGGTTACGATTTCGAATAAAGGATTCATCAAACGAATGCCGGTGAGCGGATATCGACGCCAGCGAAGAGGAGGCAAGGGCATGAAAGGCACCACCACCCGCGATGATGAGTATGTGGAACATCTGTTCGTAGCAACAAACCACAATTATATTCTCTTTTTTACCGAAAAAGGAAACTGTTACTGGCTGAAGGTTTATGAGATTCCGGAAGGTTCACGACTGTCGAGAGGCCGTGCAATTGTCAACATGATTGACATTCAAAAAGATGACAGTATCAAGACATTTGTACCTGTAAAAACTCTGGAAGATGAGGAGTATATCAACAGTCATTCCATTATTATGGCAACTAAGCAGGGACAGGTGAAAAAAACCACACTCGAAGCTTACAGCCGTCCGCGCCGTGATGGAATTATTGCAATCAACATCCGTGATGACGACAGCCTGCTGGGTGCTGCATTAACCGATGGCGAAAGCAATATTATTTTGGCTAATAAAAAAGGCCGTGCCATTCGCTTCCACGAAAGTGATGTTCGCGACATGGGTCGAAATACATCAGGCGTCAGGGGAATGAATCTTGGCAAAGGTGATGAGCTTGTGGACATGGTCGTCATTAAAAATACACACGAAGCTACTGTCTTGGCCATATCTGAAAACGGATATGGCAAACGCTCTCTTGTGGATGATTACAGAGAGCAGAGCCGGGGCGGTAAAGGAGTTATTACGCTGAAGGTGACGCCAAAAACCGGCAACCTTATTGCCCTGAAAGAAGTGTCTGACGCTGATGATCTGATGGTGATTACCGAACGTGGAAAAGTAATCCGTATGCAGTGCAAAGGAATCCGGACAATGGGCCGGAATACGCAGGGTGTTCGGATTATGCGTCTCGATGATGATGGTAAAATTGCAGCGATTACTCGTGTTGTGAATGAAGATGATGAAGATGAAGCCCCGAAGGTATAAAGTGGGTTGAAAGCAGGTGATCAGTTCTGTTTTATTCTACTGTCCAGGATAGATCACCAAGATATTTTTTTCTCAGCAATCCATAACGATTATAAGTCACCAGATTCTTACGATAGTGTAGTGTCTAAGATAAAATGACGGGCAAGTCATCGGACGAGCTTATCAAATAATGATATCATTTAAATGATTGGGATGATCCCGGATCGACTCATCCGATGACACGGCAACAGGAAATATCAGGCTTTAATTTTTCTGACGGTGATCTCTGGTATTTGGATTTGGATTCACGCTGCCGGTATTTTGATTTCTGTGGTCCCGCCTGACAGTTCCACTATTTTCGGAACCTTCTTTACGATGATCCCGGACCCGCGGTCCGCTGTCCCGGTCGCGATGATCTCTTCTTTTCTCATTTCGGTGATCCCGGACCGTTCTGCGCTGGTCATCACGATCTGAACTCCTGATGACAGGTGGATTCGATCTCTTACTGTAGCGTTGTACAAAAAAGCCCCTCCAGATGGAGTCGTTTTTTCCTGCATCGGAACGTTTAATCCTGAACCGGTTATATTCCGGTGAGTCTGAGGTAACTGAAAGGTTCTGGACAGGCCCGGATGGATCTCCAGGATTGTCTGATCCACCACCACCGCCGGAACTTTCGTGAGTAAATGGAATGAGTTCCAGCTCACCAGAAAAATTTCCGCTTGGCGGACAGTTGGGGTCATATACGTAGAGTGTTGTTTTTCCAGACGAGTCTTCACTATATCCGTAACAGACTACCTGGTGATTGTCATCGCCAATATCTCTGACTCTGGTTGCTCCTACCAGGCCAAGTACTACCGGGTTTCCACTGTCTATGGACTTCTTGGCTTTTGGAATTTCATTCTCCAGTGTTTTGGGAACAATAGTGCTGTTACTTCTTCGGGTCCATCTGTAAAACCTCCAGCTATCTCTGTATTTGAAACTATCTAACTGACGTTTCAGCAGATATTCTCTCAGCATTGAGTTGGGTGAAGTAACATCAGGTGTTGGACGGTTCGAGTGGTAGTAATCGAGGGCAGAAAACGCCATTCCTCCGCAGAGTCCATTTGTTTCCATTTCAAAAGCGCTGCCTATCCACGGAATACTGCTAAGCCCGAATACTTTCACCTGGTTTTCAAACGTATTTTCAAATCTGAATGCGTGTTTTGCGGGTTCAAAGTTTGTTCTTTTCATATTATCTCCTTGACTATATTAAAAATAATTAAATATTAATGACGGATTTCCTGCTCATCTTTCATAAAAGGGAATGATAATCAGTGTTTTAAACCCAGGGTGACTACAAACTCCCCCGGTATATCATATTCGCCGTTTTGTCTGAATTCTGAAATGGAATCCAGATACTCTTTATGTGCTGATTCTTTTGTTTCCTCATCAAACTT
This sequence comes from Balneolaceae bacterium, assembly GCA_020832285.1. Lineage (GTDB taxonomy): Bacteria > Bacteroidota > Rhodothermia > Balneolales > Balneolaceae > Rhodohalobacter. Next base: position 12,125 of record JAFIFB010000091.1, on the reverse strand, counting down.
CCGATAGGCAAGAGCTACAGGGCCACCGGCAAATGCAGCTGTAACAGCCATTTCAGGTGATGAAAAGGTTATTTTTCTACTAAATCGGTGTGTTTGGATCTGCTCAAATCCAGAGGTTTTCATTGATGATTCGAGAGTATCACCGGTTCCTTGCTGAAAGAACATTGGGCATACTTCAGAAGCTACCCGTTTATCCACAATCGAAAAAATATCAGCCCAGCCGCAATTTTTTCGTTCTCCCCAAATTACAACCGCTGCTCTTCCTCCGGGTTTTAGAACCCGGTACATCTCTTTCAGTCCCTGCACGGGATTTGGAAAATACATCAATCCAAGTCCACAGATTGCGGCATCAAACTGGTCGTCCTCAAGGTCAAGGTTCTCAGCATCCATACGTTTGAGGGTTATATTAGATAGCTGGTATTGTTTTGCCAGTTCTTCTGATATTTCAACCATCTTGTCAGAAATATCTGTAGCAATCAGCTGTCCATCGGGTTGGATCTGTTTTGCCGCACGGATAGTAATAAGTCCGGTCCCGCAGGAAGTTTCCAATACTTTTTCTCCAGGTTTAAGAGCGGCCATTTCCAGAAGTTTATCCTGAGCAGGTTTTAATTGTTGTTTCCAGGAATCATCATAATATTTAGCGGCTTTATCCCAGCCGTAGCGCTGTACACGTCGTTGTAATCTTGGTTCCATTTTGTCTTAGATTTTAGTCATGAGTATAGAGTCGTGAGATTATACAGGACCTGGCCGAGTTTCGCTCCCATGCTTTTTGGGAGTGAATCCTGCCAAAGTCCGGTTTCAAGAATGCCGTTGATTTAAAATTTGCCCGTTAAAACCAGACACTGTCAGGATCTTCCGAACGCTGACAGGTCTACAGCTTACTTGCCCTCCGAAGCTTTAGCATATGAGGGATTTTTCACTTTTGCCTTCTGCCTATTAACTATTTTTACCTCCCTATCCACCTTTACCGGATTCAAAAAATCCGCAAGCAATGGGCTGTGTTTGTCGGCTTCTTCAATCACCTTCATGACCTCCTCTTCTGAAGCCGGGCTGTTAATGTAAACTTTATAACTCAGTCCCTTATATCCCGGCTCAACTTCATCCAGGCCATAGGTACCGCGGGCGTCGACATCGGCTTCCACATCTACTTCAATGCTATCAATAGGTACATCCAAAACCGCAGCCCATTTCACGTACCCGATGGCCAGACAACTTCCAAGCGCACCACGCTGTAAAACACTTGGACCCGGACCGGCATCGTTACCGCCATCCATCTCACCAACATCAGCGGTAAATGTCCAGTGTTTGTGTTTCACATCACAGGTAGTTCCGTCGCGCACCCGCACTTTGGTTGTGGTAGTGTACTGCCCTTTTTCCGGCTTGATCGTTAACAGTTTTTTAACCCGTTCGTGGGATATTTTGAGTTTTTTTGAGTCTGCCATAGGTTTTTTCTTTGGGCTGATTCTGTATTATGCGGTTATATAGTAAAAAGCCGAAAAAGTGTACTTATCGCATCAATGTCTGTGAAATATTGCGAATTTCAGATCATTAGGCCACCTGCTGAGAATGAAAAATGAACTCTCTGTTTCAAGTTCAGAGTAGTGTTTATGAACGATCTCACTCCGATTGCCGATCAGAGATTTTCTCTGCATAAGCGGTAGCTCCTAATACTTTATTGAGAGTGTTTTTAATTCCGGGAAAGATTTCCTGAATAATAAATGCCGGCCGTACTGGAAGTGCGCTCACGAGGATCTCGGCCTTATCCTTTTTGATCGCTTTAATTACGGCAGAGGCTACTTTATCTGGAGTTGTTGGTTTCAGAAGCCGGGGTGCGGGGCCGGCTCTTTTCTCCATCTCGGCATACATCCCGTCCTCAGCAACAAATCCGGGGCAGATCACCGACACCCCAACCGGCGTGTCATCAAGCTCCATTCGAAGCGAGTTTGTGAACATGACCAAACCCGCCTTAGTTGAGGCGTAAGGAGTTTGGTATGGGAAACCGGCTTTCCCGGCGAGAGACGACATATTTACGATATGTCCACGGCCGCGATCAAGCATTCCCGGGAGAACGAAACGAGTGAGAAGCATCGGTGCTGTAAAATTCACCTGTATCATTTTTTGAAGTTCCTGAGGTGAATAATTCCTGAATGGTGTGGCCCATTCAATCCCCGCATTATTGATAAGGATATCTATCGGGCCAAGTTTGTCCTCAACCTTATCTTCAAGGGTCGTAACCTGCTCTGTATCAGACAGGTCAGCCGGAATGGCAACTGCTTTTATGTTGTGTGAAATGACCTCTTCCCGTAACTGTTCAAGTGCATCAACGGATCGGGCGGTGAGCGCCAGATTCACACCTTCCTTTGCAAGTGCGCGGGCTATGTGAACACCCAGGCCTCTCGATGCTCCGGTTAAAAGTGCGTTGCGTTCTTTCAGTTCTTTCATGCAATTAACAAAAGGTTGTTTGTTTTCTGTGATTTTGGCGTATAATCTACCTTTATCAGACCAAAAAGGGTTCTTAATACGGTTACATTGAACACTGAAGGGGCCCATAATCTGCTGATCCTGCATATGGTTTACGGACCAAGCCTGATTTTGTCCGAACCGCCCCGGGACAGTTCCCAGTTATGTGATACCGCGCACCCGGCACGATCATTGACGCTTGTCATTCCCACGAGATGACCACCCGCGAAAAATTCCTGCTCCTTGTTGAGATCAAGCGGAGGGGCAACCAGGTTGTCTCCTATCTTTTCCGCAACGTCAGTCCCGGGGGGCGGTAAATAGCGATTGAAGAAGGTGCAGGCGAAGTCTGCTGCCAGAGGCATGGCCAGATCACAAGGCCCTCTCTCATCCGTCAAGCCACAGGAACTTTCGGTTCCTGCCGGAAGCCAGTCCCAGTGATGTGTGCCATTGAACTCTAGATAGTGTTTTGGTGCCGGGATCTGATTCCAAAGAACATCATTCCCCTCCGGTGTGATCAACTGGGCATAGATTTCGGATCCCGGGTCAGCTGCAGTGCCCCATGCGAATAATGAGGGTGTGAGCAGTTCATCGAACGGAAACTCCCGCCATTGGCGCCAGACCCCACTGAGCGACATGTACGGGTATCGGTGAGTCACTCGGCTTCCCCGGATCCGGCGCACCATATCGCCACCCAGAAGTGCGCCAAAGGAGTGCCCTATAATTCCGATTTCCCGCGAAGTCAGCGAATCACTGAACTCAGAACGATTACGAAGCCAGCTAAGGGTTAAGATTACAAGTTGATGATCATTGTTATCTTCGTCCCAGGGAGGATTGCCTTCCCGAATGTTCGGCAGATCGGGGACGGCTACAATGTAGCCGGACCGGGCGAGCGCAGCAGGTAGTCGGTACCAGCGTTTATAGTGGGCAGGCTCATTGCAATTTCCATGAAGGAATATGATTAATGGATATCGTTCAGGTGCAGTGAGAAGTTTCGCTCCGGCAACCGCTCCGTCAAGACTTGGATAGAAAACGTGAAGTTCGCCAGGTAAATGAGGTTCATTCGCAAATTCGGCAACTCCGTAAAAAACCGGGGTAAGTACAGTTGGCTGCCAGTCGATGTCAGCGACCCTCGGGGAGGGTTCCCGGTTCCGGTGGTCACGAATAATGGTTCTTCCCGGCCTGTTTTGGTCCTCACCTCCTCTGCGGGCCGGAACCCGTGTTCGCTCACGTTCGCGACGATGACCTCGCCGGGACTCGTTGTCGTTTTTGGAGTTACTCATAGTTCTCTTCTCTTTTTACAAGTTATTGTTCTGATAAAGGAAAACCTCTGTTTATTTACAATAGCTGAAATTCCAGTTTTCTTTTATCATTTTGACAAGCGTTGTTCAGGTATAGAATGGTCTGCAGGTATTCTACTTTCAAGAGGCTTTCAAAATGTGATTCTAATTCATTCCTTCTAAATCTTATTAATCTGTTTCAGCTGCTTCATCCAAAAACGGTAATAAATATATTTAGAGTAAATGGTTTGATTACCTGCAGATATACAACCGAACCGAGCTGTCATTTGTACCTCTTGAAAATTTTTCATGCTCTCTGTATAATAATAAGCCGAAAAGATGGGATCTCTTTATCATATAACGAACCGGCAATAACCCTGAAGTTTATATCATAATATTTCAGATATTATTATATAGCCAGCTCACTCATCGCAATGCCGATTTTATTTCCCAATTCTTTAGAGGTGCGATCATGAACGACTCCATAAGTGTGTCTATTCATAAACCTCCTTAAGCGTAAAAAAAGACCATGGTTAGTTCATCATCTTTTTACCTGGATGTCAATTGCGAGAACAGGCTCATCGCCCTCAACCCAGGCATCATGGCCGGGTGGTAATTTCATCGTAATTATTTTGGTTTCAGAATTACAGGTAAAGAAAGCTTGAATTGCAATCCATGCTGATCGGATAAAAAAACGTGACCAGGGATCAGATCCAACAGCTTTTTAAATGCCGTCGAAACCTGAATGCTCCTCCCGCATTCAAGTGAGTTCAACTCTTATTACGATTTTTACCATCTGCAAAGCATCACCCGATGGTGTGCCGAGCGATGTCTTACAGCTAAATAATGATGGATTTAGTCTATAGTGGGGTTAAATGGAGCGAACACACCATTCGGATTGCCGCGGTGCACCCAGACATGGAGAGCGGTAAAAGCTATATTGCCTTCAGCATCGGGGATCGGGTCCCACCCCTCTTCTTCGGTAACTTTCAGGTTACGAGGTGATTCTTCATCGGAAAAGTAGTTTGCGGGATTAGCACCGGCAGGAAAAGGTTCGCCCGCGTCTCCTGCATGGGCATATTCGACGGCCCCAAGACGAAGGTATTCGAGCCAATCAGTAGACTCTTCTGTGACATTGCCATCCTCATCTGTAACGTCACCCGGGTTGAAGTTTCCGGTGGTGTAATAGACGAGAAAGGGGGGCTTCTCAATTCCATCTACAGGATCGGCTTCATGGTCCTCTGCGAACAAAGCTTGATTAACAAAATGAAAGCCCATCCCTGGAACGTAGTTGACCGGTTCGTAGCCGTCGTCAAGGGCTTTTGTAACGTCCTTATACTTTTGTGTCGCTTTGCGCACATCATTCAGTTCATCGGCAAGCGCTGAGCTGCCTGCATTATTCTGAATAAATGTTGGTGTGATGCTTTGTGTATCAGTTTCCTGTACCTCCTCGCTCACTGGATCCAGTATACCCTCGTCGTTGCACGCAGATACCAGAACAGTTACCATTATCAAAACAAGAATCTGCGAAATGCGGCAGGTAACTCCTCGTCTTAACCTACAGCTGCTTCGATTGACAATCCTATCTGGCTTGTGTATAGGTGTCGACTCTTCAATTCGGGCGTCAGGAAAGTCCGATTTCCAACGTTCTTGAAATTTGATTGTTTTACTCATGGTTATACCTCCTTTTAAATTGGTTTGATGTCTGTTTGTCGGATTGGTTTTTCGTGTTCACAGATTCAGTTTACTGTCCAATTGTGAATAGATCTTTTGGGGATGTACCCACTTCGTAAAACTAAAAAAATAAATGATTTCTATCAATTTTGGTCCGTTATCCGGGATCTGAATGTCACTCTGATTCCTTTAGAATTTTCAATACAGCCAGCTCTCCTACCTCAATGCCCATTTCAGTTCCGGTTTCATTTGAGATGCGATAGTGCACGCCACCATAAATACGAGCTTGCTCAACCTCCTCCATAAACTCCTGAACCGTTTCATAACTTCTATCTTCACCATCGGCAGTTTTACTGGATGTTTTAAGGGTGACATCATCGGTTCCTATCTCCGCTTCGAGCACCGTCCCGAGAGCGCCTGCAAGTACACAGTGTGCGCAAGGATATTCGGGGTGCATCGGTGCTTCAATCAACGAAGTCCATTCCGGATCGCGATCCGTTGCTTCATTACCATCTTGATCCGCATTGCGAATTGCCGTTATAGGCCGCCAGAAATGATATTCATACTTGGCATCCATGATGGCGGTTAGCGCATCGTCCATGGCCTGTGTTGCTGCCGCAAAGAGACGGGCATCTTGCAACACATTACGTCCGGACTGACCGGTAAAAGAACGAACCAGGCCGTGATAGATGAAAGGGTGAGTTTTTTCCCAGAAGCGGGCAATCTCTGTCTGTTCTGAGTTTCGCTGATCACTATTCTTGCCGCCATACGCTTTCACTTCGTTAAGATTACTTGCCCACTCTTCACTGGAGAGTTCAGGCGGTCCATCAGGCCTGAATTGGTCTGGATCATCCATCAGCCAGAGATCACGCTTGAACCATTGTGGGCCTGCCGGAATAGTTGTTGGAACATAATTTCCAGGAGAGGTGTATGGTCGATAGGCCTCTTCAGCGGCTTCACCCAAATCAGCTCTCTCAGCGAGAATCTCCTCCGCGGCTTTTTGCCCCGCTTTAATACCGGCATTCTTATCCGGGCCAGATCCGATCTTTGCCAATACTTTCTGGTAGAGACTTTCAATCATCTCCTCCATTGCAGGTACAAGTGCTGAGAGGGCAGTATGATTAGCCGCCGCGATTGCCGCTTCGACCGATGCATCCGGCTCAGAATCGTTTCCTGAAATCGAATTGACCGCCTCGTACACCGAGGTCTGAACGATGGCCATTGCCCAGTATGCAGGTGCAGGACCATATCCACCCTTAATTACGATCTGATCGGCAATAAGATTCCATTCAGATACCCCGGGTGGGTCTTGGTTTCGTTCTTCACTGAAGGCTAATGACCCGAGCATGATTAAGACAACAGCCATAATCATTAATGATAATTTCGTTTTTTTTCTGATAAATTTTTCTTGATGAATGTTCATTGTTCTCTTTTTGATTTAGGATTAATTTTTTGATGAAAACTTGAAAAGTTTATCAAGTGATCAGAAACAAATCTGTTTATTTTGATGCTTTGATAAAATGAGCCGGCATCGGGAATTCCAGTCGTTCGTCTGATGAAATATATTCTTGAAGGTCCGATTCAAGCTGTTGAACAATCTCCTCTATCTGTTCATCCGTAAGGTGAATCCCAGCCAGGGGAAACCAGCCCTTCACATCGGCAAGTACCATCGTGAGGACATCGGGAAAGCTTGCTTTACCGCTGTGAGTAGTAACTTTGGCCGATGATAATCCGCTTTTAGAGCACAATTCTTTCAGCTTTTCGGTATCCCCAAGTGAAAACGGTCCCCTTAGGGCATCTGCCACCTCTTCACCGGCGACTTGTGCAAAGATCTCTGTCATCGCTCGGTATCCGGGGTTGTTGTCAAGGGAATCAAATACTGCCACGACAAGCCGACCACCGGGAGCCAAGACACGAACCATTTCACGAAGAGCTTCAGACTTATCCTGGAAAAACATAAGTCCGAATTGACTGACTACAACATCGAACGATTCATCTTCGAATGGGATCTCTTCGGCTACTCCTTCCTTCCATTCGGTTGTAGACATTTTACTTTCAGCAACTGCCAGCATTCCGGGATTGGGGTCAAGTCCCGTCACGGACGTGCCATTGCTTCCTGTGCGTTTTATTGCGATTCGGGCAACAATTCCGGTTCCGCATGCCACATCCAGAATCCGGTCTCCCGGTTCTACACCGGCTTCATCCAGAACGCGCTCTGCCCAGCTTACAAATAGTGCGGGTACCATCAGTTTTTCATAATTGGTTGCGGTATTCTTCAATTCATCCAGACTTAATTCTAACATGGTTATACCTCTGACTTATTTGATTTTAAATCTTGTTTACTATTTCAAATCTAAATTTTCAAGATGCTCACTGTTCGATACTTTCAGGCTGCCAGTTAAGCTCACCGGGCACACCTTCAATGAAAGGCTCCTTGACCCATCCCTTGGCGAAGTCGGTCATGTAGGAAAACTCAAAGGTGTATTTCGAGATCTTCCAATTGCCATTTACACGCCGGAACCCCAGTTCGTAGGTGCCCTGTATCCAGACGGCTTTGCCATTACCTGTAATCGAAGGGATGTCGGCATACCACTTTCCGGTTGCCTCATCACCATCCACATCAATAATCGGGTTGTGGCGCATGTGTCGTGTAAAGAGCAGCTCCTTGTCGAAAATCTCCCGGGCGGCCTCTATAAACGCTTCTTTACCTTCAGTTCGGCCGAGGGGGCCGGCATCATAAATAACATCATTGGTGCAAAAGGAATCGATCAATTCATCCGACCCGATCCGTTCATCTGTGAGATAATCCCATTGATACACAAGCTCCTCAATTGCATTTTTGTCCAACAACGTTTGTATGTCTGTTTGATTTATATTTCTCATAATGTTCTCCTTTATCTTAGATCGTTTTTGTCTTTTGATTTATCCGTTGTTTTCGACTATGAATCTTTCTTTTGCCCATCCCTTGTCGTACGGTGTGACGTAGCTGGCTTCAAACGTAAATTTGTCAATCTTCCACTCTCCATTCTTCCGGCGAAACGTATGCTTATACGTTCCCTGTGTCCATACCGCTTCACCATTGCCGGCTATCGACGGGCAATCCAGGTACCATTTGCCGATAGCTTTATCACCATCAATTTCAATAAGAGGCATGTGGACCATATGCCTGGTAAAGTGTAGTTCTTCGGCAAGTAACTCCTCCAGCATCTCCCGGATTGCATCACGGCCTTCGGCATTACCAAAAGCACCGGTGTTCATCACCGCATCCTCCGTAAATGTTTCCATGACACTATCCACTTCACCCTGGTCTATGAGATAACAATTGTTGTACCAAAGCTCTTTGATGGCGACTTTATCCAGTAGTTTTTGTATATCCGCAGTTGAAATCTTTTTTTTATCAATCTGTTCGCTCATTTCTTGGTTCATTGTTTTCTCCTTATTGATTTAAAATGAGTTCGATTTAGAAATTTTAGTCTGAATATCTAATCATCGGGAAAAGAGGAGGTGCCCCATCGACTTGAATCATTCCAATCATCTCAAAACCGTAGCGTTCGTAGAGTGGTGTATTGACGGGATTTGTATTCTCCAGATAGGCGGTTTCTCCCAGGCGATCGATCTTTTCCAATGTATGTTGCAGCAATTGTGAACCATAACCGGATCCCTGCTTTGGTGGATCAACACCGATAAGTGGCAAGTGCCAGTGAGGTTCATCCGGCTGATAGTGGTTCATCAGCTCAAGTACCTCCAATACGATTGGTAGTTTGGAGGTTGGAACGGCAGTTTCAAGAAGTGACAGAAGGCTCTCTTCATTGGGATGGACTCCCGGTGGATGCCAAAGACTTACACCTGAAAAATCCCGTGTATAAAAAGCCGTGTCGCTTTTAAATGCGTTACCGCCAAACGTTTCAAAAAATTGTGGTGAGTATGCAAGATATGCATCGGCTTCCGGCCAGAGCCATCTCAGCTGTGGGTCAACAGAAAACGCCAGCACAATCGTATCGATCGCTTCACCGGCATCATCGGGCCCGGCCCGATGCACATTGGTTTTGACTATTGGTTGTTTGATTTGGGTCTTATTCATCGTGTTGTTTATCTATGTTGAAGTTTCTTTCTGATGATTCACCTCATTTTCAGTATAACTGCACATTTTGAGCAAGTCATGAGTGTGTGCACGTATTTTTTACACGCAGACCAGGAGAAGGAGGGAAGGTTAGGATCTTTACCGAGTGCACCCTGGGAGCACCTTGAAGCGAAAGGTTCAAGGTTCTAAATTATGAAACCATTACCGGAGAAAACCCGCAGCTTATTTAAGCTCTTCAGTTTGACCTTAACCAGGTAGCCATAAGCTGGGGTGTACCCGCCCGGCCAACTGCCTGGTCACCCGTCCGAGTTGATCGGACTGTTTATAGCCCGCCTCTATAAGCCGGCAGGCCAGCGTGTTCTCATCAATTGGCCCGTCCAGGCCCAGATGCTGCGCCAGTGTTCACCCGAAGACCAGTTTATCCAACAGAATATCTAACAACGGGATCAGTCCCGTATAATTGGTCAGACAGGAATCGGTAAATTCAGGAGTAATTGGGGTGAACTTATTCTTTTTTCTCTGTACTTACTTGGGACTTTTAGGTGTTAAAAATACTACTTCATTATAAATCTAAATTAAAACAAGCCGAGAAATCACGAGACCATTTCTGGTTAAGTCTGTTTTTAATACCTTTTGCTATTTTGCCTTTTTAAAGGGCTATCTAATTATTTACCTAAAAAAAGACACTACAGATTAATGCTGATTTTATGTATCTATCAATAATTGAAATTATGCCATTGCCTGTATGGATAACCATTTTACAGCAGACTGAGGTTGGATAATGAAATTGTATTTTTCCACATTCATTTTTTTTGCCATTCTGAGTGCAATGTTTTGGACCTATGAACAACTAAGTAGCGATATCCCCGGCTATGAGAAGTCGGACCTCTCGGACCAATTTCAAATAATGTTTGACGGAACAGAGAAAGACGCAAATAAGCCAATCGAAACGCTGATTTATGAAAATTCTTTTAGTTGTCAACAACAGGAGGAATGGGAAGTAGAAATGTCTGAAGACTGGGTCATGGAAGGAAAAGGAATCGCAGAATGTGGCAATGGATACCTTAGTCTTCGCTCTGAAATATTCACTGTTCCACGAGATAGTGACGGACATTTCAATTTCTGGCTAAATCGTGATTTTCCTGCAAATGTGGCATTTGAGTGGGAGTTTCGTTACGCTGAACCTGGTGAACTGGGACTGGCTATCATTATTTGGGCTGCAAAAGGTCGAAATGGAGAAGACATATTTGACCCCAGCCTTCCTCAAAGAAAAGGCGAAATAATGACTGATTTCACAACCGGCGCCCTCAATTGCTATCATACATCTTATATAGCACGGGGCCGGCAAACAGCGAATCTTAGAAAAAACTATGGCATGAATTTGCTGACAGAGGGCCATGACCTTTCTTCAGTCAGTCAACCCGGAGAATGGAATGTTATTCGATTGGAGCAAAATCAGGGCGCAATCAGGCTTTTATTTAATGGAAAGGAATCTTTCAGATATTTTGATGACGGCACTGTAGGCGGACCAATGATTGATACGGGCGGGAAAATGGGGTTCCGGCAACAGAACAATCTTTATCAGGGTGATTATCGCAACTTCAGAGTATATTCTCTCAAATAGCGTCCGATGCCAAACTTGTATTTTTTTATAAATCTCGACAGGCAGGTTTATGGCTTGATATTAATAACCAGGTGATCCATCTCTATGGGAATCTCAATCTTATAGGGCTTGGTATTTACTGTAACTTCATATTCGTCAATCACATCTCCACGCGATGGGTCAATCCATTCTACAGACCAATTTCCGGGTTCAAGATATACCGACAGGCTCTCATCCCGGGATCCATCGAGTAATTGAATTATAATATGTCCACTATCTGATGCCAGAACATTTGCATCAGCCGCTTCGGACAGCTCTACCAAAAGATTCGGTGCAGGATGCATTTCCCAGAATGGAACCCGGGCAATAAATTTCCCCAGTCGTCTTACAGCATCGTGCTGAAAATCGCTGATCTCCGGGCCATGATTCTCCCCGAGCCGGTGAAATCGTGCAGCTGCCGCTCCACCGATGAACCGGCTCCACAAAACAATATCTCCGCCATCCGGCCCCCTGGTATAATCTTTTGAGACAATCAGGGGACGCTCGGTTCCGGCATCACTCATCGCACGGCGATACTCCTGCATGCGCTGCCCACCGCCAATGGCCTGTTCACGGGCTGCGCCGAACTCATGACCCGAAACACCTTGTGCTATATCCACATATGAATACCCAGGTTCTGTTGAAAGGGTTAACGGACTAAATTCATGTTCACACTCCCCTCCTCCGTCACGACGATTGGTTGATGGCATTTCTCCGATTAAAATATCGTCTTGCAGACGCTCACCGATATATGCCGCCCAGTACCGGCTCCAGTCCAGGTGTGCCCGGCTCTCATTTGAGATATTGAACATAACATTCGGATATTCTGACGCAATATCGAGGATCTTGTCTACATAGTGTCTGTAAGAAAACGATAAAATAGGGATTTAGAAATAGTTGGCAAGGTTTTTAGACCTTGGGCAAGTTTGAATCGAAACGGGTATATTTATCCAACCTGCCCCCTGGTGCTTTACAGGCGACTTCCAAGGTT
>JAFIFB010000089.1 GCA_020832285.1 Balneolaceae bacterium | reverse complement strand
TTAATTTATGGCCGATGATAATCTTGCCTATGGTATATACTCAATTCCATATATATCTGGAATCGGGCTAACTGTACAGCAAGGAATTGAGTTGCATATTGATGTAACCGTAGGCCGCGCTTATTACGAAAATCTTACCCGTGCCGATCTGAATCATGAAACCGACGGTATCCTGAAACTCGTTTTCCGAACAGACAACCTGAAGCTGATTGGCGTACACATTCTTGGCGAGAATGCCGCTGAAATTATCCATTTAGGCCAGTCCGTGATGGCACACAATGGAACAATAAAATACTTTATTGAACGGGTTCTCAATTATCCCACTTATTCCGAGGCTTACAAAATTGCTGCCTTTAACGGATTGAACCGGGTTCACAAAACAGGAGTGAAATACCAAAAAGTACTGGAAAAGAGCAATTAATTCTCCTCTTGAAATCACTCCTGTCCGAACATTTTCTGATATTGACACAGAAAGTATGCGATCATTGCAATGTAAATCTGAGACTTACAGGCGTTTTCGCTCGTGCCCAAAAACGTCTTTATCTGCAGGTTTTGCTTGATCAGCTTAAAGAAAATCTCGACCTGCCAACGTCTTTTGTATAGCTCAGCGATGGTTGCGGCTGACCATTCCAGGTTATTGGTAATCATGGTGGCCTCATCCAGGTTCACATGCATTTTAATACCGCCTTTATATATACTATATCCCTACACATCTGTCCAAAACATTTAAAAAATAGCCAGTGTGAAGCCCTAAATGCGCGGCTTTTTTATTTTTCCTGGCTATGGGTTCATTGGCTATAAAGATCGAGCAAACCTCGCACTGTCGAGACTCATAATCAAACCGAGCCTCTTGAACCATACCTTACATCTGTACGATACATAGAAGAAAAGACTGGATTGAATTTTAATCCACTGTTTTAAGAGGTATTTGCGGATAGCGTGGAGAGGATTTGGTAAAACTGTACTTCTAAATAAGCCGAGACACTTTCTGCATAGCACCTTCAATAAAATCAATTCGTGGTTAGATACCTGCTGTTACAAAGAAACCAGCGTTCTTGAAATTGCATCTCTCAGATCCGGTTTTACAGATACGGATTCTGCGAATCCCGGCCATCTGTTTACCACTGATTGTATCTGATCGATGATGGCCCCTGCTTTCTTGATATTTACTGATTCGGCCACAGTGAGCAGATCGCTGCGGCTAATCCCGGTGCGTTTTCCGTTGATGCTGAGCGCATGCTGGCTTACCCAATCACTATCGGGCCGGTATGAGTGGCATAAATCGTATGCAGGGGCCAGCTCCCATCTCTCATCTTTTTTCATGCGAAAGGAGAAGTTTTTTGTGTGATCATCACAATTTCGTGACAATACATTGAAAACCATTCTTCTGAACATCTGTTCTGCCTCCGGGTACGTTAATTTCAGTTCGCGCATCGTCTGAAAAAGCTGCTCATAACTATAACTTCGTACATCGTTATAATCATAATGTTTTATGGCACAATGGGTTTGATTGTGATGCTTTGTGTACCCCCCCTCCCTGTCGAAACGTTTGGTCATAAAGTGTGCCCGGTCATTCTCTTCAAACAGTGTTGATGGCATCATCTTTATTTCGCATTCTTGAGCCATCAGATAGTAAGCGTATTCTACAAGCCCATAGCCTGATGTTTCACCAAGCTGAACATCGCTGACGCCATCCAGTTTAATAAGCCAGTGTTCAAATCCTTTCGGTGCTTTTGCCTGTCCGGATTTTACCTGGCCAGTCTTTTCATTGTATGCAATTACAGCTTTTGGCCTTGCCCCACCGGCAGAAGTGCCAATTTTCAGGATGTTTCGAATGGCTTGTTCATCCTGCTCCTGCAGGTTCGTATTGAACTGCTCTCGTTTGCTCAGTATCTTCTGCGCAATTTCCACCAGGCTGTTTACCTCCACATCAAATGTATTTTTGGTGTTGCTCAGTGTTGCCGGCTCAAACTCCAGTGCTCCCATCCCCCTTGTTCCGATAAAGCAGAGTGTTTCAACCGGGTTCATACTGTTCTCCGGACGGCCGTGCCTGGCCAGCCAGTGATTGATTAATTGATTCCCGTATTTATCGGGTAGCGTATCGGCCAGCATTCCCGGCAAACCCTTAAAGCAGTCAAACTCCGTGTTCGCTTTTTTTTGCAGCTCAGGAAAAGAAAATATATTGACCCCGCTTGCGATCGGCATTTTTACAGGAGACAGGTCCCAGCCTTTTTGTTTAAATGCCTCATCATATTCAAAACTCGCAAGGCCTCTGGTATCATCCCACGCAACAGCGCCCACTAACTCATCCCATATATGCACAAATGCGGTTTTCATAGCTACCACTCACTTTTTTCCGGGTTCTCTGGCCTTTGTTTGCCTGCTCTTTGTCTTTTCTCCTTCTCTAATTTGGCAAGTGCTATCGGGCTGATCGATTCTTCAATCCGGAAAACATCCATGATGTGCAATTGATCCAGCACCCGAAGAACCTGAATGAACGTCAGAATCGTAACCGTTTCGCCCCGTTCAAGAAGGCTTAGAGTGGAACGGCTGATTCCAGCTTCTTCAGCTACACTCTGCTGGGTTTTGTTTTGCCGCAAGCGATGATGTTTTACAAAAGCACCGAACTGTTCAATCAACGCCTTATCACTCATTGCTGACCAATTTTTGTACGATAATTCATTCATAACGGCCATTTTAGGAGTTAATGGATGATAAACCATACACAATATACAAAACAACTTACAATAGTATGTATGATATTTTATTCATTAATGGCATTTAACGCTGCTAATGAACAATATTTCATACAATGAAGTATGGCCTTTGATCATTATGTATTCTGTTCAATCATGAATATCCTGTAACTGCGTACCGATTGTTCAGTTTATCAGATATCAGAGCACCTGGGGTATTTTATTTACTCATATGGAAAAAAAATATAGATCTTATTCTTTTGTGCCCTGTATCTGGATAATGGCTCCACCCACAAGTGCTCAAATCCCAAGATCGGGATGAAAAGCACAAATAAATATGATTGTTGCCAAGAATAAACGAAAAGTGTGCTCGCACTTTTCATCATCACTTTTACTACATCTATGAACCAAAAAACCGGAACTCCTTCCAAAAAAAGTGAAAAAAATCTCTGATAGGGATATAGCCCCCCAAATAATGCTTTGTTATATGATTTTCAAAAGAACGCCCCTCCCCTGCTCTCTCACATAATCGAAAGAAGATGAGTTATGTTCAATTTTCGAACCCTCTAAAAAAGATGGTTTGGTATTAAAAAAGAAGAGTAGCAGTAAAAAAGTAAGGCCGGTAGGCTATCGGCCTTTTGGTATAAAAGATAGAATATCTTCCCCGCCTGGTGACTCAGGGTAAAGGTGCGCTTCTGCAGTGCTTCGCTTAGAGTCACACCTAATATGTATAATTTATTTGTACGATTCCAATCACATATCCCTAAAGTGACCCGGTATATTTTCCCGGTATATCCCGGGTTATTTCAATCTTATTTTCATATTCGGTGTCCCGTGTGTACAAGGAGAAAGTGCCTTATTGCGAGTAAATTGTAGCCTTATTAAGAGTGATTTGTAGTGTTATTGCGAGTAAATTGGTGCCAGGAAGATCAGCAAACGCCTTTTTATTACGAGTAATTTGTAGTGAACAATGTTTTATTGCGAATAAATAGTAGTAGAACTAAATAAATTTCCAAAAAAGATCAAAAGGTTTATATATTAAAAGCAATTAAAAGATGACTCTCAATAAGGCTACAAATCACTCTCAGTTATGAAAAAAACGAGGAACCTTCCCGATTCACAGGTGGCTTCACAGAGAAATGAATTGATTCACGGATAGCAGTCTCTTGAAATAAAGATTGTTTGCTCAGCGAACCTTAGAGTCACTGGCAGCCCCTAATCTTGCCCAAAAAGCAGGGCAACACTATTTCAGAAAAGACAGAAACCAATCTGTCACTGGTATTATACCGGGCTCCAATCCTGTGGGTTCACTTTGCGGCCAGAGTCGCGATTATCTGCTCTAATTTTTTAGCAACAAATTCCCAACTCCAAATCATAACAGGCAAAATCCACTTCAAAGGTTTACTGTAAAACTAAAAATGAAATGGATTCACTAATGACATCTCACCAGCAATCAGGTCACAACGTTTGATCCATGACGTTTCAAAACGAGCATCCGACGTCGTTTTCCAATATTCATTCAAACATTATGACATTCCAGAAAGACACAGGCAATGAAAAAAAAGAGTGTCGGCACGCACGCAGTGTGCATAATCTAATCTCACACATTTCGAATATCACAAGCACTGAACTAAGGTCGATATCACAATATTTACCTGCCCAAAGCCTTACCCCATTCCAGGATCAGTATAAAGTTCACAAACTTTTTACTTGATATTTTCCAAATCAACTTTAAATTGTAAGTACTGTAAATCAATCTCCGCACACAATGCGGCCTGGAGGTTCACATGCGCAGTTACCTCACAACCTATCTTCTTTTTGTGATATGCCTGGCAGCGTATCCCTGCATTTTGAGCGCCCAGTCAGTAATGCCAGCTTTCCTCGAGGGAAGAGTTGTAGATGCCGAAACCGGTGAACCTTTACGTGGTGCTCATGTGTTTTTATCGGGAACTCAAATCGGTACAGTTACCAATCCTTCCGGCCGCTTTCAGCTTAACAGGATACCTGCGGGCTCTCATCGGTTGGTTATTTCTATCATTGGGTATGAAAGGGACCCGGTTGACATGATATTCAGAGCCGGTGACCAAAAAAATATTTACAAACGACTGAAACCGGTAGTCTATGAATTGGACGAAATTTATGCAGGAAACCTTGACAATCGCTGGGAGCGTCACTTAGACCGTTTTAAACGCCTCTTTTTAGGAGAGTCCACCCTGTCAGATTCTACCACCATTATCAACCCCGAAGTATTAAGGTTTGAGTCTCGCTGGTGGGGTCGGTTTACCGCTGAGGCTCTGGCACCACTGCAAATAGAAAACCGCGCCCTGGGATACCGGATCACCTATTATCTCGATGAATTTTTCCACTCCGGATCTCGCACACGATGGACAGGAGACCGCCATTTCGTGGAATTGCCCCCTGCTGACTCCACACAAGCTGCCTATTGGAAGGAAAACCGGGAAAATGCGTTTGAAGGATCCCTTCGCCATTTCTTCCTTTCCCTGATGGATCACCGGCTTTCTGCTGAAGGTTTTTTACTCTATAGCCAAAGACAGAGCGTTCATGGTGATTACAGACGAAATACCTTCAGGACAAATCCCGAACGTATTATTCAGGAGGCGGGAGATGAACGATTTTTTGTTCTCAACTTCCCCGGCCGACTTGAAATTATCTATACAGAACAGGGAGAGGATTCACGCTACCCCCGCTGGAATCAAACGGTCACCCGAGGTCCTGCACGAGTACAAACCTCTTATTTGCAGCTAAACAAACGCCCAATAACAATAGACCCTAATGGAGAGATTGTGGAAACCTACGGAGCTACCCGTTTTGGTTACTATTCTTTCCAAAGAGTAGCCGATAAAACTCCTAAAGACTATCTGCCTGAAGAAACTTCACTGATCATTCTTACCCAGATAAATTCCGACCAGATACCGGAAAACAACTAATGCTGTATCAAGTATAAATTGTCAGACTAAATGTCAGGCTGATCCACATTTCGTTTCACGTAGTACAGTGAGCATCGCCGGTTGTTCTCTCCTTTCATTCTCAGAAAAACTCTCCTTCACACGCACTTTTTCAACTGAGGAAGTTTTGTTATGACAAGATCGGGTACCAGATTTTTGCAGCGATCATCATCCCGTCTCCATTTCAGAGAGCGTTTATCACCGGCGAAAAGTGCTGTTTTCATTCCCACCTCATGGGCAGGATACACATCCTTCAGCATGTCATTTCCAATATAGAGAACATTTTCCGGACGTATGGAATGATCGAATCGGTACAGTTTTTCGATGAAATTTTTATAAAAGGTAAGTCCCGGTTTTTTACGCATTTCCTCGAACGACCAGTGCAGGATTTCATCAGAAAAACCCAGTTCGGTAAGTGTCTGCCCGGTGAGAGCCTCCAGCACGACAGGTGTATAAAACTGTGAATTGGAAATAATTCCCTGAGGAAAGCCTTCCTTTTTAAAATAGTGAAGTGTCTCAACCACACCGGGAACCGGCCAAACAGGGTTCATTCGTGCCTCAAACTCCACAGAGAGCCGTTCCGAAACCGGCTTGCTTTTGTCGTATTCAATCAGATCATCCGCTTCCATTTTTTTTAGAACGGCTGTCCAAACTTCACGGATATCGGGCTCTGGATATTCGACACCCTGTTCTCTAAGCCCTTCAATCATCCCCTTAACAATTTGATTGTACGTCAGAAAACCTTCTGATCCCGCTTCGTTATTTTTGATCTTTATCCCTGAATTTTCAAATGTTTCGATCAGAATATCAGCATCAAAACTGCCATCATCTACGCCGATGTCACCCACTCCGGAAAGAAAAAGTGTTCCGTAAAAATCATATGCGAGAAGGCGGATTCCGGCAAGTTTCCTGAGCCTTGGAATGGTTCCTGTCTCTTGTGGTTCAAGTGGATTTGAAAGATCGATAAATCGTTTGTGCAGATCCGTTAATTCCATGATGTAAAGATTTCGTTTTCCCTTCCATACTCACACGCAAGCCCGGAATTTATGTGAACCGGAGGCTTATTTCTTAAATTTCTTCCGGTACTCCTCAATCTCAATCATTGGCGGACGCTCTTCTTCCACAATCTCAATCAGGTTCTGTTCATACTGATCCTGCCGCGCCTGAAACTGGCGCAGAATAGTTTCATGCTCGGCTTTCTCGATCACACCAAGTGCCCTGGCCCTTTTGATGAAAGTCTGTAAAATACCAAAAGCCATTTTACCAAGTGCCTGCGTGGGCTTGTTTTCGTGAACTCGTTTATCGAGATCTGTCTGAGCAAAAGCCTCAAGGCCATATTTGTGATAGACATCAATCAGGTGCGATGTTTCCACTCCGTAGCCGATAGGAAATGCGATCTGTTCGAGAACTTCACGCCGTACGGCATACTCACCCGAAAGCGGCTGAATCATCGCTGTAAGATCGGGAAAAAAGAGAGAAAAGAGAGGTCGAACTAAAATCTCGGTAACCCGTCCGCCGCCTGAGGCTCTTACGTTACCAGAAAATGCAAGTGGACGATCATAAAATGCCTTCACATATTTTACCTCTTCGCGGTGGATCAGCGGGGCTACCAGCCCGTATACAAACCGGGGATGAATGTTGCTTATATCTGCATCCACATATACAATGATATCACCCTTTAACTGGTAAATGGCTTTCCAGAGATTTTCGCCTTTGCCTCTTTTGGGTTCCAGATTCGGTAAAATATCAGAAGCAAGATAGGTATCTGCTCCATAATTTCTCGCTACCTCAAGCGTGTTATCTTCTGAACCGGAGTCAATTACAGCGATCTCATCGATTAGTGGATAGCGTTCCATCAGTTCCGACCGGAATATAATAATCTCCTTGCCGATGGTTTTCTCCTCATTGAGAGTGGGCAGACACAGAGAGATGGTCAGATTCTTTTTCTTTTTGGCCTCAACCAGTTTCATAAGGTCCCAAAATTCCGAATGATGATAGGTGTTTTTGTCGATCCAGGATTGAAGATTACTCACAATATCCTCCGTCTACAGCTAAAATTGTTCCGATAAGCTGAGCCAACCCTTTATAAATCGGCTCAATCTGTATGGTTTCGTTTGTTTTTGAAGTTCGTTCGCCCATGGTTAAACCAAGAGTAAGGGCGGGAATATTTTTGTCGATCAGTGCAGAAAGTTCCGATGTACTGGGTGCAAGACGCGGTTCAATATCAAGTGTTTCCATTACCGAGCGGGCACACTTGGTAAGCGGATGGGAATAAGGAATTCCGCCGGGGGTCCGTTTAGCAAAAATATCCAGCTCTACCTGGTCGCCGGTTTTTGATGATACCTCCAGAACGATATCATTAATAGTTTCACCTGCCCGCTCCACAACTTCTTGTGATTCCGATCGGACCTCAAAGCCAAGTGTGGCATCTCGCGCGATGGTATTGAAAGAGGTTCCTCCCACAATAGATCCCATCACAATACTTGTTCTCGGGCGTTTAGGCAGATGAATATCATTAATTTTGTTTATCACTTCGTTCAGTGTAAGAATAGCACTGGCATCGCCAAACCGCGACCAATCGTAACTTTCGGGTACACGGCAGGTAATCTCTCCCCGGAGCATTCCGATAGAAGAATAGCTGAGCCGGCCGAGCTGCATCCCTTCAATACAGATGGCTCCTTTGATTGTGAATGGATTGTTGTCTAAAAAGAAATGGATCCCCTCGAGATTACCCCTGCCAAGGCTTTTAACACCGGCCAGCAGAACAAGGTCCCGGTTTAGTTCAACCTCCATATTTTCCAGGATATAGGGTAATGTTACAAGTGCAGCCAGGCCCAGGCTGTTATCTGCCACGCCAGGGCCGGTAATACTGTTACTCGAAACCTGCATTGTGTGATCGATTTTAGCAGAAAAAATAGTATCAGCGTGTGCATTGATCAGAATAGCTTCGCTGTTATCCTTGCCCGAGAGAACCCCAATTCCGTTTCCAGATCCATCTATGGAAGAGTCTGTCAGACCGGCTTCATCAAACCGGTTCAGGATAAATTTAACCCTGCGGTTTTCATCGGAAGTGGGTGCCGGAATCTCACCGATCATCACCAGATTCGCAAGCAACACTTCCCGATATTTTTTAAGCTTTTCCTCTAATCCAGACAACTTTTTTTCGAGTGAAGTAATACCTTTCATGATTTAGTTAGTAAAAAATTGCAATTCAATCTCTTTTTAAAGATGTGAAAAAAGGTAACACTTATCACCTTTTCATCCCAATCTATTATTTTATTCATAAGCTGAAAACAAATAGAATTACAGATGAATTCCGGCTTTACCTTAAGTTTCACCTGTACTTCTCTCATTCAAAAAATATGAGAAAATTGGTTGTAATTAAGCAATTAACATAAAAATTCTTTGGTTTTGATTCAGGTATTCTATTATCATTCCCAACATCTGCTCACAGTAAAAAAACAACACCAACTTCAAACCGGCCTGCGCTAATGGACAAGAAAATCTTACTGAATGAATCGGATATCCCAACTCACTGGTACAATATTGTGGCGGACATGCCGAACAAACCCCGGCCGCCCCTGAATCCCAAAACCGGTCAGCCCGCAGGTCCCGACGATCTGAGTCCGATCTTTCCCATGGGTTTAATCCAGCAGGAAGTTTCTGCTGAGCAATACATCGAAATCCCTGATCAGGTAAGAGAGATATATAAATTATGGAGGCCGGCCCCTCTCTTCCGTGCTACCGGCCTTGAAAAAATGCTCGATACGCCCGCAAAAATTTACTATAAATATGAGGGTGTTAGCCCGAGCGGATCTCACAAACCCAATACCGCCGTTCCTCAGGCGTATTATAACAAGCAGGAAGGCGTAAAAAACATCACCACAGAAACCGGGGCCGGGCAATGGGGAACCGCTCTCGCTTTTGCCTGTTCACAGTTTGGCCTCAATTGTGAGGTCTATATGGTTCGGATCAGCTACGACCAAAAACCCTACCGAAAAGTGATGATGAACACATTTGGTGCTGAAGTGTTTCCGTCACCCAGTGACCGGACCCAGGCCGGTAGAAATATTTTAGCTGAAGACCCTGAAACGAGCGGAAGCCTCGGTATTGCCATTTCTGAAGCTATTGAAAGAGCCGTTATGGATGAACAGACCAAATATTCTCTCGGTTCAGTTCTGAATCATGTTCTTCTTCACCAAACGATTATCGGGCAGGAAACCATAAAACAACTTGAGTATGCGGGTGATTATCCTGATGTAGTTGTAGCCCCTCTTGGAGGCGGATCAAACTTTGCAGGAATCTCCTTCCCTTTTATCAAAAACAATCTAACCGATGGCAAGACCACACGTTTTGTTGCTGTTGAACCAGCCTCCTGCCCAAAACTGACAAAGGGTAAATTTATGTACGATCACGGGGATTCTGCCGGTTACACTCCCCTTCTGCCGATGTACACACTCGGCCATAATTTCAAACCGGCAGCTATACACGCCGGCGGCCTGAGATACCACGGAGCCAGCGTACTTTGCAGCCAATTATTGAAAGACGAGCTGATTGAAGCAGTGGCCCTGCAACAACTGGAGTGTTTTGAAGCCGGAGTGCTTTTTGCTAAAGCTGAAGGAATTATTTCCGCACCGGAAGCCACACACGCCGTTGCACAGGTAATCCGGGAGGCAAACCAGGCGAAGGAAGAAGGAACTGAAAAAACCATACTTTTCAATCTTTGCGGCCACGGTTTTGTGGATATGCTGGCGTACGAAGATTATTTTACCGGCAAACTAAGCGACCACACAATCTCAGATGAGCTTCTCGAAAGCAATATCCGGCAAATTGAATCACTTCAGCCGGAATAATCTGATTCGTATTAATATGTTATTTCGGCTTTAAGGATAAAATGATTGATTGAAGTAATCCTTTTTTAAGGATCTGACTGATTGCTGATTGCTGATTGCTGATTGCTGATTGCTGATTGCTGATTGCTGATTGCTGATTGCTGATAAAGGTCTGTTTCTTTTTTCTTTGTACCAAATTAATTTTCAATTACCAGAAAAATCTCAATACTTGACACTCTCTACTCACCTGGTCAGGTCGAGCTCAATTCAGAAGTTGTAACTACGGCGCATGAATGAAGTCAAGACCCTTTTCGGTAATCACCATCTGAGGATGTTCAAAAAGGTTATTATCAAGTTCGATCTTAATGGTAACCCAGATAATTTCTTTTTGGGTAGGCATTTTTGATCTTATGTATCAAAATCTTTAAGAATCTCCTGAGCTACTTTGCGATTGTATTCAAATGCAAAATTCTTGTAGTTAATCATATCCACAATTGTACCAATAAAACAGAGGCCGGCTGTTACAAGATATAAAATGCCCATGCCGATATGGCCTACAAAAAACCGGTGAATACCCGCTACGCCAAATAATCCGATCAGCGCCAGAATTAGCAGTAAGATAGGATCTCGCCGCCTCGACCTGTAAATATTCGAGAAAATTTTTGCTTTCTCATCCGGCATTTCTTCAATAATCCGGCTGATATATTGAGATTCGTCCCCTTCCAGTTCAGGCAGAAGTTCAAATATTTTTTTCATGATTTGTTTCTTTTTTGATGTTATAGTTTCGATAGAAAATGGTGACGATTCTTCCCAAAATAATACCAACTGCAGGAATACCGGCCGGATGCATCTGCATGGAAGACCACAAATCCCCTCTGAACAGAAACGCAACTGAACGCCCCAATCCGCACCCCGGACAAAATCCCAGCCCAACTCTGTCAATGACACAGATCGATTCCGATGTAACAAGAGGATTAAGCATTGCGACAGATAAAAGTCCTGCCGCAAGAACCAACCATTCAAAGTGTAAAAAAAATAAATTTTTGTTCGAACGTCTCATCAACAGATTTCTGTTTATCCTTTACAGAACAGATATTTCATTCACATTTACCATAGTAAGGTTCATGAAACCTGAAAATTCATTACATTTCAATACAAATATTCTGCCTTACCCAAAAACAAGTCACTTCGCTTCAAATAAATGAAGTATTCATGAAATCAACAATACGTAAGTTTCTCCCAAAAAGTTGTTCTCTATTTATTCTGATATTCGCAGTATTCTGGAATAGCAACGCTCAAACCGCAGAAAACGATACTCTTTCCATAGAACTGGATGAGATTCGGATTGAAGCAACTCATTCATCCGTGACAATCGGGCGGGCGCCTCTGTCGGTTAGTTATGTAACGCGAAGCGAGGCTGATATTACCGCACGGCCAGCTGCAACCATGGATGAACTCACCTTTACACTTCCCGGTGTCTGGATCAGTAATCGCGAAAACCACGCTCTTGGTGAACGCATGACCGTTCGCGGTATGGGCTGGCGCTCTCAGTTTGGTGTGCGGGGAATACAAGTTATTCTGGATGATATTCCGCTTACTGTCGCCGATGGTCAATCGGTGATGAATATGGTAGATCCAGCCATGGTGCAATCCCTTGAATTGTTAAGGGGGCCTTCGGCTACATTCTGGGGAAACAGCAGTGGTGGTGTTTTGTACATGAGAACCCAGCCCCCGGCTGACTCTCCAAAATTGTTTTATCGCGGTTATATGGGTTCCTTCAATACCATGAAGCAGGAACTTCGATGGCACGATAACATCGGTGGTGTGCGATGGAATGCCTACGGTTCCTATTTTGATACTGACGGTTACCGCGATTACAGTGCTGCTCAACTTATCAGAGGAGGTATCTCCGCCGGGTTTGAACCTGGTGAAAACTCGAGTGCAGTAGTGAGGCTTACATACTCAGGAATGCCATTTGCAGAGCATCCTGGTTCACTCTCGAGGGAAGATGCTGAAGAAAATCCTTCCATGGCCTGGCCTTTTAATGAAAATGTTCGTGCCGGTAAAGAGTTCCATCAGATGATGGGATCAGCCCGGTATATCCACAATTTTGAGAGCGGGCTTCTCTCTGTACTGGCACACGGTACCTATCGCGATTTAACCAACCCGCTTCCCGGGCCTTATATTACTGTTGACAGACTGGCTGGAGGCACGCGTACGACCTACGATTTTAACGATCTGCCATTTAGTCTTCAGGTTGGAGGTGAAATGAACTGGCAGCATGATGACAGACAGCAATTCAACAATCAGCAAGGAAGTCGCGGAGATGAAATTATTATCAATCAGATCGATAATGTTCGCAGCCAGGCACTCTTCGCAAAAGCAGTTTTTGATTTGAACCGACTCTCTGTAAGTTTAGGCCTGCGTGGTGACCGGATGGTTTTTTCTGTGGATGATTTCATCGAAAACGACGAAAGTAGTCGCACTTTCACAACTATGAACCCGAGCGTTGGTTTAAACTACAACTTCGGGAACACCCGGTGGTTTGCTAACTTCAGCTCTTCGTTCGAATCTCCCACTACAACCGAATTCAAAAACAGGCTGGGTCCCGATGGTAATTTACTGCCCGGCTTTAATCCCGACCTGAACCCCGAACGGGCGCTGGGTTTCGAAAGCGGCTTTCGCGGTTTGTACCCTGCGCTAAATCTGGAATTTGATATCACTGGATTCGCACAGTTTGTTAGTAATCAGATTATCCAGGAACAAGAAATTGATGGTCAGGCAATTTTCAGTAACGGCGGAGATGCAGAACATTTTGGTATTGAAACCCATTTCCGTTTTCATCCGGTTGAATTCTTGTCACTGGAGCTAATGTACACCTGGATCAACGCTCAATTCTCCGGGGGTGAATACGATATGGGATCAACTTTTGAAGGTAACAAGCTCCCCGGTGTTGCTCCACACAGGTTTGGTTCAGTACTTTCTCTTCATGCCGGCAGCCACACAATCAGTGCAGATACCGAATGGATAAGTGAATACTTTGCAGACAGTGCCAATGAAGCTGTCAACGATTCCTATTTGTTACTTAACAGCCGATGGTCTTTTACAGTACTCAACGCAGGTAATTGGAAAATTCAGCCATTCGTCGCAGTTTCAAATATCCTGAATACCCGTTATAACACATCTGTTGCAATAAACAATGCTTTCGGCCGCTATTTTGAACCGGGAAGTGTCCGAAGCATCCGTGCGGGACTGAGGATGGATCTGTTTTAAAATCATCAGAACAGGAAATTTTGTGTTCGCTTTATTAAATATTTGCTGAGTCAGATTCAATAATCACCTTAAGGTTTATAAACTCAGAAAACTGGACAAAAACCGTGTTCAAACTCTGCTAATTGGTTTTGCAAACCCTTCAAAGAAATTACAATTCCTTGTTTTAGATACATAATTATTGAAATAAACAAACGTTTTTGTTGATTTTGTAAGTTTTATTGCTTAAAACATTCCTGCGAAGTATCTTAGCGCAAGATGGTTTTGATTTTATTCAAATAGTAATGGAATCAGGCTGTTGCGAACTATCAATGGGAACTTAGTTGGGATTTTTATTATGGAAAACCGTGAAGTAGGAACTGTTAAATGGTTTCATAATGGCAAAGGTTACGGATTTATCACAAGAGAAGGTGGTGAAGACGTTTTTGTTCACTATTCTGAAATTCAGAGCGATGGCTTTCGTAAACTTACCGAAGGGGAAAAAGTAGAGTTTACGCTTGCAGATGGTGAAAAAGGACTTCAGGCTAAAGAAGTTATTCAGATACAGTAAGTGTTAAGTCCGATTCGGGTTATTTTCTTTCTGATTAACTCTTTTCTTTAACGAAATGCAGTGGCTTAAACACATTACCGTAGATTTAATAGCCACTCTTGTTGTAGCTATTGTTGTTTTTTTTGATGAAGCAACACTATTAGAATACGTCTTGTATATCTACACTGGCTTGATGGTCATTGCCCGGCTTATTTCTCTTTTCAGCAAGGATTTTCAAGCAATCACAAAAAGGAAAGTATCGGAAGCTCCAGTTTGGATGTATCATTTTCTATACTTTTTAAATGTGGCATTTCTGTTTTACGGAACTTTTTACTTAACAGGAACAGCCTGGCTGTTTATTTGGGGGGTGGCCTATCACGTACACCTTCAGACAAAACAAAACAAATAAACCTCCGTTGGTTTGTGTGATGTTACTACGAATCTGCACAACCGTAATTCTTTGCCTGATTGCAAGTCAATTAGCCGAAGCTCAAAGATCGGGTGAATCTGATCAAATTGGCATTTCTGTGGCATATTCGCCCACTTCTTTTAAAGCCTGGGGCACGATTCAAAATACCCGGCAATTTTATATTAATGCGGAGTTCAACCACACTTCCATTTCTTTGGGAAGAACTGAAATGCAAGTTGGCAGCGGGGTGATCCTGACCGGTTGGATCCGATTTCCAAGCAATGGTATCAGTGGTCCTAAAGAGAGCCGCACCGGTTTTGGCCTGGCTCCACTCATTATCAAAGTTCCATTTTCGCAGCAGCGGCATACACCTTTTTTTACAATATCGGCTGGTATGATTATGACAAACATTCATTTCCCAAATCATCTCGGAAGCCGATTTAACTATTTACTCGATGCAGGCCTGGGATATCATATCCAGACATCGGATAACTATGCACTTCAGGTAGGATATAAAATACACCACCTATCCAACGGAAATCAAAGCCTGGAAAACCCCGGTATTGACTCTCATATGTTTTTTGCCCGGTTCCTGTTTGATATTTGATTTTTCTTTTTGAAATGAATGCCTGATCTAATCGTTTTGTTTCTATCTCTACCTAATTTGGAATTATGCAATCAAAAATTACAGTTCTGCTCAGTTTCTGGGTAATCTTTATACTTGCAGCCTGCCAGTCAGACGGACAGAGCCAGGTTGTATCCCAGGAAGATCATAAACATCTTCTTAACCAAATAACCTACGAACAAGCTATGGCCGACTCAGACAACCAGGAGAAAGTGGTTCGCACCGAAGAGGAATGGCGAAACCGGCTATCAAACGAGGAATACCGTGTTTTGCGTAACAAGGGAACCGAAATTCCTTTTGTGAATAAATATAACAGCTTTTATGAAGATGGAATTTACGTTTGCAAAGGATGCGGCCAGTCCCTCTTCCACTCCGACACCAAATACAACAGCCGCACAGGATGGCCGAGTTTCTGGAAACCCATCCATGAAGATGCTGTGGATGAAAAAGAGGACCGAAGTTTCTTCATGGTACGCACTGAAATTGTATGCAGCCGCTGCGATTCACATCTCGGGCATGTATTCGACGACGGACCACGCCCTACCGGCCTTCGGTACTGCATGAATTCTGCTGCCCTGCATTTTGTCAGTAAATATGAAGCTGTATCTGAACAATGAGATACTAATCTCAAAGTTTTCAGTTTCTATCCAGAATTCTGTAAAAATTTTTCAGTAATACTTTTTCTTCATTTGATACTCACACCAAACCCTTTTCTTTCAAAATGAAATGGTTTGGTCTGGCATACCTGCAAAAGAATCTCTTTGCGGAGTAATGACCGGCCTGAATATTATCTTATTCTGGAAATTATGAAGATTTTCTCATTTGTTGATCCGCTAGTAACACGATGGATGGCAAAACACGGAATCAACGTTCTGAGATACAGTGTCGGGGTGATTTTCATTTGGTTTGGCGGCCTGAAGTTTATTCCTGAGCTCAGTCCGGCCGAGCATCTGGCTTTATCAACCATCGAAGTATTAACATTTAATCTCATTCCCGCACATATTAGCCTCCTGTTTCTGGCCCTGTTTGAAGTGATGATTGGGTTACTGCTGATTTCAGGAACATATTTACGACTCACCATTTTTTTACTGCTTGTTCAGATGGGCGGTACGATGAGTCCGATTTTTATTTTTCCCGAACTGGTTTTCGCTCAGATACCATTCGTGTTAACCATTGAAGGCCAATATATTTTTAAAAATTTTGTAGTCATAAGTGCAGCACTGGTCATTGGGGCAACTGTTCGCGGAGGCAGGCTCACTTCAGAACCACAGCAGCTGCAGCCGGGTTGATGCTTCATTCTGTTATAACTTTTCAAGATTTTTCTTCTGCTCTGCGTACCTTCATCCGTACTTGCTTTAATCCTGAGTTCGATTCTTAAATGATGCCTTTAAAAGTCCCCCTTAGCCCCATCGGGATGCCTTTGGCAAAATAGGGGGATCAAGGTGGATGTTCATCAAAATGTTAAAAAATGGATGGACACCCCTCTATATCTCTCCGCCAGCCGGCGGAAGACTTCATACTGAATAAATAAAATTGATTATGAATCGAACTGAGGCTTTAACAAAATCAAAACAATAAACTTTAGATGGATAGCACACCCAATAACCGGAGAGCACGTAAACTCTTCGATGCTAAATTTGACCCGCGACTAAAGACTTACTCTTATACCGGTGGAATTATAATTCTGACTATTTCAGTGATTGGGATTATTCTGCTGCCTTTCTGGCTGATTTTTGCTAAAATATATATCAACCGCTATTTCGATTCGCTTTATTGTGAGCTTACTACACGGGCACTGCATTTTAAAAAAGGAGTCTGGTTTCAAACCGAACGAACCATTCCGCTGGACAAAATACAGGATCTCACCTTTAAGGAAGGTCCGGTACTTCGATATTTCGGACTGAGTTATCTGCAAGTAGAAACCGCCGGGCAAACCATGCAGGGAACCGCCGATATGTCTCTGACCGGAATTATAGAAGCCCGCAAATTCAGGGAAATGGTGCTCGATCAGAGGGATGAAATTACCGATAAGCACTCCGGCCCGGCTTCCGCCCCGGCCACAAATGAGGAAGACCACGAACTATTGCCGCTTCTGCAGGAAATCCATCAAACACTGAAAAATATTGAGAAGAAAGTGGGTAAATAGACAAATTAACGCCTCTATTTTTTATTATATGATACCTGAGTTCGACTTTAAATTGTAATAATGGTGATCCCCTCCTTCGTTAAGGAGTATCTGTTTAGCGACCTGACTTCGTGCCCGGTGTCTCTCTCCCGATGCTTCAGCATCAGCGTTAAAGAGATTTATTTTTGCTCACAACGCTGACAGATCCGGTGAAGGCTGCCAGGTTGTTTGATTCGAACTGTTAAACACGAACGCAAAGGAAGGGACTATTGAAGTACATAAATGACTTTTTTAATCGAACTCAGGTCGATGATTTTTTTAATGGAGTCACTCTGCGGGTTTTTCATGGCAATGAATTGATATTTAAACCCTGGTCAAAACACTCAGTTCAAAATGGTTTTTTGTACAATTTTCCGATTGTAGATTTTAAAGAGTACCATTACAACTGCCCACTGTAAAAACACGGTTGCTACAGAAAACGGGCTAAGCGGATTGTACCATGTGTCAGGTGCAAAAGCTGTGGCGCTCAGATAAATCCACCAAACAAGCAGCGTTACCACTTCTACCGGAATTACATATTTCAGGATGAATGTCCACCATTTACCCAGTTTCACTTTGCTCTCTTTAGTGTTTACAAGTGTTTTACGAAACTTTTCAGCGCCAAAGGTGATAACGGCAAATGAAATAAATCCGCCGGAAACCATCAAGCCAACTCCCCAGACAAAATCCTGGTTGGCAAATATATTGAGTGAAATCGCCGAAGGAAGGCCAAACAGAAATCCGGCTGTGCAAACTGCAATAGTGGCTTTGGTGCGGGTTATGCCCATATCCACGAATACTTTAGTGGCCAGTTCAATCATCGATATCAGCGAACTGAATGCGGCAAAGGTCAATCCCAGGAAAAAAAGAATGGCAAAAATCTTACCCCCGGCCATCCCGCTAAAAAGCTGAGGCATCCACATAAAGGTCAGCCCGGTGGAGGCAGGTCCGGATGTTTGCATCACTTCCAGAATTTCGCGGTCACTCATCTGTGAACCGAGCATGCCAAAAACGGTGGAAAATATAATTACAGCCGCCATGAGCGAGACGAGATTATTCCCAATGCCGGTTTGAAAAGCACTGATGGTAATATCATCGCGGCTTCGCATATAGGCTCCGTAGGTCAAAATCAGCCCCCATGCTGCGCCCGTATCCCAAGCGTTTTGTGTGAGTGCCTCCAGCCAGAGACTTGGTTCTTTAAGCGTAGACCAATCGGGTGTAAACAGGTATGCAATACCCGCACCGCTTCCGGGTAGTGAAATCGCCTTGATGAGCGAAACAACCAGGACCAGCAGCAGCGACGGGATCAAAATCATGTTGATCCTCTCGATGCTCTTCACACCCTTCAAAATCACAAGTCCCCCCATAAATATCATCAGGGCATGAAAGATAGAGGGAAGGGTGGAACTTTGAAATCCTGACCAGACCATATCGGCCTCTTCTACCGTCGCCGGAAGTACATTGATGATCGACTCAATCAGATAGTAAGCGCACCATCCGGCTACAACACTGTAATAAAACATAATGGCCGTAGCCACAAACCCTATAAAAGACCCCATCCAGGCAAACCGTTCGCCCGCCATTTTTATAAATGAACCGACAACACCCCTCCGGCCATTTCTGCCGATTCCATACTCGGCAATAATCAGCGGTATGGACCAGATGAACAGAAAAGTTACCCATGCAATAAGAAAAGCACCGGCACCGTCATCCCCGGCATTCTGTGCGGCAATTCTTGGAAACCGCCAAATATTTCCGGTTCCAACAGCAATACCCAACACACTTAAAATCAGTCCCCATTTAGTTGCAAATCTTTCCTTGCGAACACTGTTCTGTTGAGCCATAATAGAAATTCAGAATTGTTAGCAAACCGTTTTGTTTATAACCATTTTTAAAGTCAGATACAAATTTCTGATCTCACTTGCATTAATAAATTTCAATAGAGTTTTTGGTTTTTATTTTCAATATCACTGTTTTTATTGCCGGACTGAACGATTTTGCAACCGATCAGATTTTCAATGAACATACCATTCAGTAAACCTTTGCCATATCATGCCTTCTTCCTACATTCATCAGATCGAAACCGTTGTTCCCGATCACCTTTACAGGC
Source organism: Balneolaceae bacterium (assembly GCA_020832285.1). GTDB lineage: Bacteria > Bacteroidota > Rhodothermia > Balneolales > Balneolaceae > Rhodohalobacter. The sequence continues at coordinate 46,060 of JAFIFB010000089.1, read as the reverse complement.
AAGAGGAGATCAGGGATCAAATGAAAAAAATAGTGCAGGGCAGTGATCGGGACAAACGAATAATCCATCACCTTTACTCCAGATCGGGAATCGAAACACGCTATTCTGTGGTAGACGATTTTCAGTCCGATAGTTCTCACTCACTTTTTTTCAACGGGCAGGGTTCATCACCAGGCACCCGCAGCCGCAATGATACCTATATCCGCGAAGGACGAAAACTGTTTATTAGAACTGCCCGGGAACTCATTGTCAATTCTGTATTTCGGGCAGAAGACATTACTCACCTGATCACCGTTTCATGCACTGGATTTTATGCTCCGGGACCTGATTTTGATATCATTAAATCCATCGGGATGGCCCCCTCAATTGAGCGTTACCACCTTGGATTTATGGGATGTTACGCCTCCATTCCAGCTCTCAAACTGGCCGACCAGATCTGTCGCGCCAATCCCGAAGCCAGCGTAATGATTGTTTCGGTTGAACTTTGCACCATTCACTTCCAGGCTCATCCCAGGATGGATAATCTTCTTTCGGCATCCGTATTTGCCGACGGAGGCGCCGGGGCCATCGTTAGCAGCCGAGAACCAGAAAATCACGCCTATCAGATCGATGGATTTGCCTCTTCCATCACAGAAAAGGGAGCCGGAGATATGGCTTGGTCTATCGGAGATAACGGTTTCAACATGGTGCTTTCGAACTACATCCCTGAGCTGCTCAGCGAAGGGCTCGAATCTTTTTTAAAACCGGTACTTAAACCTTTCGGCTTGAACCAGGATCAGATCGACCTATGGGCGGTACACCCCGGCGGACGGGCAATTCTGGACAAAGTCGAAAAAACTCTGTCTCTGTCCGATGACACCCTGAGTGCTTCCCGAAAAGTACTCTCCGATTTCGGAAATATGAGCAGTGCCACCATACTTTTTGTACTGAAGGAATTCCTGAACCGGCCCCACTCCAAGCCCAAAAACCGGACTCTCGCGATGGCTTTCGGCCCGGGACTCACACTGGAAGCCGCACTCCTTACAACGAACAACGGATAAAATTCATCCGCTGTTTTGTATATTGCCAAATATTCTGCCGTCGCTCCAACTCATCCATCCACTATTATGGACCCATTCTTCCCTGAACGAAATAACCTCCTTACCGAGCGAATGGATGATCCCGCCTGCGACCGCGATCTGCTTTTTAACACGTACCGCCAGTTCAGCAAAATTAACCGCCTTCTATCGGGGTGGAAACAAATCTATAGTTCCCGTATCAAACCAGAGATCCTGAGAAACGGCGGCAAAGCGTCCATATTGGACATCGGTTGCGGGGGAGGTGACATCATTCTTCATCTTTGTGAGTTATGTTCAAAAGACAGTTTTGATGTGCAGTTTACCGGCATCGATCCGAATGAACGTGCTCACCAGTTTTTGTCTGAAGTGCAGGTGCCGGAGAATGTTCGTTTTATGAAAACTTCATCCCAAAACCTGGCCGACGAAAATTTGAAATTCGACATCGTGATCTCCAATCATTTGGTCCATCATCTTTCAGCAGAACAATTGAATCAAATCTGCCGGGATGCGAGAATTCTGGTGAAAAAACGTGTCATTTTTAATGACATCGAAAGAAACCCGATCGGTTATGCCGCTTTTAAAACAATCGCTCCGTTCCTTTTCAAAAACAGCTTCATCACAGAAGACGGACTGACCTCTATCCGTCGAAGTTACAAAAAAAAGGAACTTGAACAGGAACTTCCGAACGGCTGGCAGGTAAACCGGCAAATTCCTTTCCGGCTGCTGGCTGAATTCAAAACTGATCACGAATGAGCTCATCTCCGGTTGACATTATCATAGCGGGCGGTGGCCCGGTCGGGCTTTACCTGGCCGGACGGCTCATTCAGAGAGGTTTCACCTGCCGTGTACTCGAAAAACGAATGGAACCGGATCGCCACTCAAAATCTCTCGGCATCCATCCGGTTTCGCTGGAGCTGTTTGATGAAGCCGGATTTGCAGAACAATTTCTCGAAGAGGGCCTGAAAATTAAACGCGGCATCGCCTTCTGGAACCGGGAGAAAATCGGCACAATTCGTTTTGATGATTGTCCGCCGCCCTACCGCTACATTCTGGCTCTCCCGCAGTGGAAAACCGAAACGCTTCTTGGAAACCGGCTCTGGTCACTTGATGAGCGTGCACTTATCCGGGAAGCTGAGCTGCTCGATTTTACTATTGAAAACGATTCGGTCACGGTTACATTCAGCAAAGACGGCAAACAGCATTCACTTACCTCGTCCATTCTTGTGGGGTGCGACGGGAAAAACAGTTTTGTTCGAAATCACCTGAATATACCATTTGACGGCAGCCCATACCCCGACTGTTATGTTATGGGTGATTTCAGCGACAACACTTCTTTCGGAACGGATGCTGCTGTGTACCTGCATCGCGACGGACTGATTGAATCGTTTCCCCTGCCCGGGGAATTGAGACGCTGGGTGGTTAAAACTGAAAACTATATAGAAAAACCTGGTTCCGGCCAGCTGGCGAATCTCATTGAACAGCGCATCGGTCACTCGCTTTCAGGGATGAAAAATGTGATGATGAGCTCATTTGGTGTTCAGCATTTCCTGGCAAGAAGCTTTCACTCCGGCAATGTATTGCTCGCTGGTGATGCTGCCCATGTGGTGAGCCCTATTGGCGGGCAAGGCATGAACCTGGGCTGGTTAGATGCGGAGGCGTGTGCAGAAACAATCGGCAGAGCTATAAAATCGCCGGAAGATCAACCTCAATTGTTTCAAAGATATTCCAGTGATAGAAGAAAAGTTGCCCGGCAGGTGGCCAAACGTGCTGAGATCAACATGTGGCTGGGTCGCAGGGAAACCTCTGGCCCGGTGATGAAAAATGGTGTGAAACTGATGTTGCGGAAACCGTTTACTTCCCTTTTTGCCCGCATATTTACCATGAGAGGCCTTGGACGATGGTGGATTTGACAAGAGTTAAAATACTCTCCGCGCTCCCAGATATCGCCCTGCCCAGTAACTCTGGCTGATATTTGAGATCATCACACCGGAAGAAAGTGAAGCGTGAAGAAAATCTCCCCCACCCATCGCAATACCAACATGCAGCACACCGCGCGATGTTCTAAAAAAAATCAGGTCGCCCGGTTGAATGGCACTTCGCCGGATTCCGGTACCGGCCTGTATCTGTTCACTTGTATGACGGGGAAGGTTTAGTTCAAAAAAGTCGCGAAATACGATTTGTGTAAAAGCCGAGCAATCTACTCCATTCTGACTGCTGCCACCAAGCCTGTAGGGTGTTCCCTGCCATTCATTATGGGCAGAGTTGAGCTGCTGCTGAACGGAGCTGACTGCCTCATCCGTCACAACTGTCATCATGGGCGGGCGGTCTGTGCTTCCCGCCGGTGCCTGACTACCGGTTCTGTACACACCACATCCTGAAAGCAGGGCAGCTATCAAACCAAAAAGAAGAAAATGTAACAGAAATGAACTGTTCACTTGTTAAACTTTTGCAGATGATTGTTGTATCTTCGGAGACAATGCCGTCCCGGCTTGAATATATTACGATAAACTTCTTTGATTATTGAATCAAGTCCGGATTCTTTGTTTTTTTGAATAATTCCTGATCTCAAACAAAAATCTTTCATGCAGTTACTTGTAAATATCGATCATGTTGCCACTCTTCGCAACGCCCGGGGCGAAGGTTTCCCCAGCCCGATTGAAGCCGCCAAAATTTGCGAAGATGCCGGAGCTGCCGGTATCGTTTTCCATCTTCGTGGTGACCGCCGCCACATCCGCGATGAGGATGTGTATGAACTGAAAAAAAGTGTTCAGGGTATTCTCGATTTCGAGATGGCCGCAACCGATGAGATGATCCGGATTTGCAAAGAGGTAAAGCCCGAACTGTGTACTCTTGTTCCCGAAGGACGAGAAGAATTAACTACCGAAGGCGGCCTGAATATGAAGGTCGTGTATGATGATTTTGAACAGCGGGTTTTCCCGGCTTTTAAAGATACCGGAATTCTGATGAGCCTGTTTCTGGATCCGAACCCCGAAGATATTGAACTGGCTGCCAAACTTGGAACCGATGCTGTAGAACTGCACACCGGAAATTTCGCCAACGCAACATCCAAAAGTGAACAACTGCACGAACTGGAACGATTGCAGAAAGGTGCCGAGCAAATTCATGAACTCGGGATGACAGTAAATGCCGGCCACGGATTAAACCTAAATAACCTTCCGGTATTGATCAATTCCGTGCCGCATCTTCAGGATATCAGTATCGGCCATGCACTGGTTTCACAGTCTCTGTTCTGGGGTCTGGAACGAACGGTGAAGGCCTATCTGGAAATTATGAAAAGACGTTAATTTTATATTAGTACCTGTTTAGACCGCATTTCTCACCAAGAAATTTGGTTGTGGGCAAGGCGTTTGATTCGAACCGCTAAACGCGTACTTATATTCAACTACAAAATAGCGCACAATTCATCAGTTGAGTCAACCTGAAATTTTCATAATCATTAAAACTATTCACTTTTTCTATAAATCATTCGTTGACTGTTATACTTGTGTCGTATCAAAGAAAAAACGACGGGTAAGTCTCCAGAACAATCGAAGAATTTCCACTTTTTTTAAACTTCTATAAATACTGAATTTTGACTGAAAAACCACATAAGTCCGGTTATGTTGCCATCATTGGAAAGCCAAATGCGGGCAAATCCACGCTGATGAATCGTATTCTTGGCAGTAAGATCTCCATCACCACACATAAACCTCAAACTACGCGGCATCAGGTTGTGGGTATCTTCTCGGATGACCACACCCAAATCATTTTCCTTGATACCCCCGGAGTCATCACACCGAAGTACGAACTGCAAAAAGCAATGATGAAAACCGTCGAACGAGCACGTGCCGATGGTGACCTGATATTGCTCATCTTTGATCCAACCGACACCTATCCCACCGATGAAGTGATTGAGCTGCTCCGGACCATCAACAAACCGATCTTTCTGGTGGTTAACAAAATCGACAGCATCGATGAGAAGGCAGCCAAACAAAAGGTGGCTTCGATTGAAGAGAAACTCAGGTTCAAGGCCGTTCATTACGTATCTGCCATTCGCGGGGATGGAATGGACGAATTGCTTGAAGGAATCCGCAGCCAGTTACTGCCCGGCCCGCCCTATTATCCCAAAGAGGATTTGAGTGAGCATCCGGTCCGATTTTTTGTATCGGAACTAATTCGTGAACAGCTTTTTTTACAATTTCATGAAGAGATTCCCTACTCCTGTACGGTTGATGTAATTTCTTATGAAACAGAAGAAGAGATCGACCGAATTAGCGCCGATATTATCGTGAACCGGAAGTCTCAGAAAGGCATGTTAATTGGAAAAGGCGGCGCTGCTATCAAAGAGCTGGGTATTAAATCGCGTGAATCGATTGAAGAATTTATCGGAAAAAAAGTATTCCTTGAACTGCATGTGAAAGTACGGGAAAAGTGGCGTGAAAAAGAGAACTGGGTCCGAAACCTCGGTTATTAAGTGATGAAGAAAAAAGCTCTCTACGTGCTGTCTCAATTCTCCGGAAAAATTCTGTTCTCCCTTTTTTTCTCCCTCTTCCTAACAATCCATTCCTGTTCAGAACAACCTGCTATGGAATGCCCGGACGGCCTGGAACCTTTTCATCAGGTAACTCTTTATTTTGGGCTCTCCTCTCCGAATGGGACCATTTCTGCCAGCGACTGGCAAAGCTACCTTGAGGATGTGGTAACACCCCACTTCCCCGAAGGCTTCACCGTTTTTGATTCCTACGGGCAATGGAAAGATCCCGAAGGTGTTATCATAAAAGAGCCCGGCAAAGTAATCACTCATTATTATACTATCGATGACAACAAATCCGAACCGATTAATGCTGTAATTGAAGGATTTAAAGAGCGGCATCAGGCGCAATCAGTGATAAGGGAAAAAAATGTGATCTGCCTCTCATTTTAAATCATTTATTCTCAATTCCCGCGATAAAAAATTCTGAAAATTTTTCCCTGAAAATAATCACTCACATACAGGCTGCCGTCCGGTCCTTCTGCAATATCAATCGGGTTCGCATTCCCTTCGAATTCAAAAACAGCAAAATCGGAAAATGAAACAGAGGTATTCACTCCGGAGCCTTCTTTTTCCACAATTTGAATACGCTTACCTATAGGATCGGGTCCATCATTCACGACTCCAAACAGAACCTGTAATAGTGCTCCGTGATATTGCGATGGAAATTGATTGCCCAAATACCTGTGCAGGCCAGTGGGTACAACGGCATCCTCCCAAACATACAAGGGTTCAGAATAATCAGGTTTCCCATGAAAACCTTCAGCGATCGGCCAGCCGTGGTTTGATCCCGGTTCAACCTGTCTGAAAGTGTCCATCCCCACATCTCCGTTATCGCTCATTACAAGCTCTCCATTATCACCAAAGGCCAAATCGAATGCATTCCTGAAACCCAATGCGTAAACATAGCTGTCTGCTCCGAACGGATTATCAGCGGGAATATCACCACTTTCTGTAAATCTCAATACTTTGCCATGTTTTTCACTGACCTCCTGGACCAGCTCTGGCCGATATGCATCGCCTACAGACAGATAGAGCATTCCATCGGGCAAGAACCTCACATTTTGAACCTGATGCCCCTGCTCACTTGGCAAATCTGAGAGTATTTCTGTAAAATCTGCAGACCTGTTATTCTCATCGGTTATTCTTGCCACATAACCAGATTCTCCCTCTTCGCCCGGCAATGCGTATGTGATGTATAGCCAACCGTTGTTTTGATAATCGGGATGAAATTCCAGCCCGATCAATCCCCGTGATCCGCTGAACGGAAATGAATCCGGATAGAAATCCTGCAGGTTGAAGAATGGCTCTTCCAGTCGTTCCCCATCTTCAAATATCCAGATATGTCCTGTTGCAAGTTCATTTAGAAAAAGTCGGTTGCTCCCGTCAGGTGGAAATTCGATCGATGTCGGCCCATCTAATTGTGAGGCATAAACTTCGGAGAAAAAACCGTCGGGAAGTACAATTGGCAGTTCATCATCAACCGGGGGTATGGGATCATCATCCGGCTCGGAATCCGTTGTGCAGGCAATTAAAAAAAATAAAAAACAAGAAATTACAACAGGTCTTTTGTCTTTCATGGTTCTCCGCTATTCCATTAAATTCTATCTGATAGATTGATTAAAATATTAAATGAATTCAGAATAATCTGAAACAGAATCATCCCGATTCTCAAATACTCTATCTGACTTTTAGTGTTGTTATTTTTGAATTTAAAGAAAATTGCGTTTACCTTACTGATTATTTTAAACTTCTTAATCTGAAATAGCGGTTTCATTATTTTTTAAAAAATGCTTGCATGGTTCCTATAAAGAGTGTTATCATTACTTCTATGAAAAGTTCAGATAAAAATATTTCTTGTTGTCTCTGTATGATGTGTATGCGTTGCAGCGCATGATGCGGAGGGTGTACTAATTTTCAAGGAATTTTTACAAAGCCCTCTGGTCTCCAGCAGGGCTTTTTTGTTATCCGGCTTTTCGGTTTTTGTTCTTTAAAAAAATGAACTCTTATCCAGAAAGGTGGAGGGACAGGCCCTGAGAAACCTTAGCAACCGGATCCGTCAGAAATGCCGGGTTGTCAGGTGCTAAATCCTGCCCATCCCGGCAATTTTAAATTTGCGGGATCGGGAAAGATGAGATGGACAGGCAATGTTCTTAAAACAGAGCCTCTTCTGAAAATCTTTCCCACGGGATTTTTGGAAGAGGCTTTTTTTGTTTCACAAAAACTTTAGTGAAACTCAGAATTAAATTATTGAGCTATTGCGAACAACTTTTAATACATGGTACGATAATAAAATGAGGTCGACTCTCGAATTGTCTCAGGAGACAGACCACATTGAAAACTTACTGAAAGAAATAAAAACCATTGCAATCGTGGGAATTTCCCGGAACAAACATAAAGACAGCCACTACGTGGGCAGGTATTTGCAAAATGCAGGTTACAATATCATACCCGTAAATCCGGAAGCAGATGAAATACTGGGGCAAAAAGCTTATCCCGACCTTGTTTCTATCCCTGAAAAAGTGGATGCCGTGGATGTCTTTATTAAGCCGGATTATGTACACCTGGTAGTGGATCAGGCCCTGGAAATAAATCCGAAGGCGATATGGTTACAGCTTGGAACTGGTACTCATCCCCAGCAATCAGAAAGAGCAAAACAAGCCGGGATTTTCATGATTCAGAACCGTTGCATAAAAGTTGACCACCAGTTTTTGATCCGTGATTCAAAAAATCCACCGGAAGAGCCTGAAATTTTTCAAAAAACTTGCAATTTAACCATCAATTAATCAATCCATACCAACATGAGCACAAACGGAGAAGATAAAAACTACAAGTTCGAAACCCTGCAACTGCACGCTGGGCAAGAACCCGATCCTACAACGGGGTCAAGAGCTGTACCTATTTATCAAACCACATCGTATCAATTTGATGATACTGAGCATGCTGCCACTCTATTTGCATTAAAAGATTTTGGCAATATTTATACACGTATCATGAACCCCACCACCGATGTATTTGAGAAGCGGATTGCCGCTCTGGAAGGCGGGGTTGCAGCTGTAGCAACGGCATCGGGCCAGGCAGCACAGTTTATTGCTGTTTCCACACTTGCCAAAGCGGGCGATAATATCATTTCCACTCAAAATCTATACGGTGGTACCTACAACCAGTTTAAGGTAACACTGCCGCGTTTGGGAGTAAATGTAAAGTTTACTGAAAATGACGATCCAGATTCGTTTGAAAAACTTATTGATGACAATACCAAAGCTCTCTATGTTGAATCGATCGGAAATCCGCGTGGAAATGTACCTGATTTTGAAGGAATTTCGGCTGTTGCAAAAAAACACGGTGTGGCTCTTGTTGTGGATAACACATTCGGAGCTGCCGGTGCAGTCGTCCGTCCCATTGATCATGGTGCAAATGTAGTGGTTCAGTCTGCCACAAAATGGATTGGCGGACACGGCAACAGCATTGGCGGAGTAATTGTGGATGCTGGTAATTTCAATTGGGGCAACGGCAGGTATCCGCTGTTTACCGATCCTTCTCCATCCTATCATGGACTAAATTTCTGGGAAGTATTTGGAGATGAAGGACCCTTCGGAAACATCGCTTTCGCAATTCGGGCACGTGTGGACGGACTTCGGGATATTGGCCCGGCTTTGTCACCGTTCAACAGCTTCCTGTTGCTTCAGGGGCTGGAAACACTTTCTCTCAGAATTGAACGCCATAATGAAAATGCCCTGAAACTAGCCAACTGGCTGAAAGATAGCGAGCATGTAACTTGGGTGGATTTCACAGGCCTGCCTGATCATCCACACCATGAAAATGGCAAAAAATATTTACGTAACGGCCATTTTGGCTCTGTTTTCACCTTCGGAGTGAAGGGCGGATATGATGCAGCCCGAAGCTTTATTGATAATGTGGAACTTTCGAGCCACCTGGCGAATGTGGGCGATGCCAAAACTTTGGTAATCCATCCAGCCTCAACCACCCACCAGCAGCTGAATGAAGCGGAGCAGGCGGCGAGCGGTGTAAAGGAGGATTTGATCCGGGTATCTGTAGGAATCGAACACATCGATGATATCATCGGTGATTTTGAACAAGCGTTCAAAAAAACAGGTGTTACTGCCTGAAAATAATGAGTCGGCATGAGTATACAAATTGCAGGAATTTCAGGCAGTTTTAGCAAACTCTCTAAAAAGGAGATTGCTAAACAGAAAACTCTTGATTTTACCAAAGAGCAATACGAAGAGATAGAAATCGAAATCGTTCCGATTTCTGAGTATGATTTTGTTTTTTATGATGGACGGAGCCCCGATTTTTATATCGGGGATACGCTCCGGATAATCAACAAAATCAAAGAATTCAATGCACTGTTTGCAGACTCGCCGATCAACAGAGGTACTTTTTCTGGTGCATTCAAAAACCTATTTGATTTGAGTCCCAATGATTCTCTGAAAGGAAAAGTGGTTGAGACTCTTGCTTACAGGCGGCTTGAGAATCTGGCGAAAGATACGGTGAGGCTAACAAAACGCCTGCAAACCAACTATGCAGGTTCGGCAAACCCCGATATCAAACATGTATCGCTGCATTGCAGCTAAACCTGAATCCAAAAAAATAGCAGAACTCCCCCCAGAGTTCTGCTACCATTAACAGTATGAAGAGCCAATGGCCCATCATACATCTCACGAAAGCGTAAAATACAAAGTTATGAGTACAGCAGAAACCCTTATTTCCACAAATGATGAACAGCTTAAAGAAGCTATTCTAAATCTGATTTCAAATATCCAAAAAGATCCGAAACAGGCAGACGCCACATTCCGGGCCAAATCAAAACTCGAAAACGGTTTTTTGACCGATGTAAACATCCGGAATTTTGAATTCGTTTCTGATGAACCGGCAGAACTGGGCGGAACTGATAAAGGTCCCAACCCGGTTGAATATGTACTGGGTGCTTTTGCAGCATGCCAGGAAATTGTTATTAAAGCGTATGCTACCGTTCTGGACATCGATCTGAAATCAGTAAACGTAGAAGTTGAAGGCGACTTGAATCTGCACGGTTTTCTCAACCTGTCAGATGCTCGTGCCGGTTTTGAAACGGTTTCTTATAAAACCACAATCGAAACCAATGAAACCGACACCGAAAAGCTCAAAACGCTTGAAAAACTATCTGTAACCCGCTGTCCTGTGCTGGATATTATAAAAAATCCGGTGGAATTGAATGGCAGTGTGCACTTTACACCGTACTGAAAAAATCTCTGCCGGTAGTGTTGTTCATCGCTTCCGGCAGGTTTTTTTTAAAAACAAAAAAGAATGAACGAAGGAATTACAAAAGTTACATTAGACGATCCATTTATAACCGAATCCGGTTTTATTTTCAAACGTCCTGAAGCAGCTTACAAAACCTGGGGAAAGCTGAACAAGGAGAAGAATAATGTAATTCTGATTTGCCATGCACTTACGGGCCACGCCGCCGCTGATGAGTGGTTTCCCGGAATTTTTGGTAAGGGGAATGTTTGCGATCCCGAAAAAAACTTTATCATCTGTATCAACGTACCGGGCAGTCCGTACGGATCGGTGGGCCCCTGGTCTGTAAATCCCGAAACCGAAAAACCCTATCTAAATGATTTTCCTTCTCTTACCGTGAGGGACATGGTCCGTTTTCAACAATTGGTTTTGGACCGGCTCGGAATCAAGGGGATTGAGCTGGTTTTGGGGGGATCTCTTGGCGGCATGCAGGCACTCGAATTTTCAATCATGGACCCGCGAATTCAATCGGCCGTGCTTATGGCAATGGGCAAAGCTCACAGCGCCTGGGCAATCGGCATTAGTCATGCACAGAGGACAGCCATTGTGAATGACCCCAAATGGAATGGTGGTAATTACAACAGAAAGGACGGGCCTGATGGCGGACTTGCCGCTGCACGGATGATGGCCATGATCACATATAGAACTCCAAAAAATTATGAATCCAGGTTCGGCAGAAATGAACAGGAAAATAAAAAAGATCTTTTTCAGGTAGAATCGTACCTGAACTATCAAGGAAAAAAACTTGCCGAACGTTTTGATGCCCATTCCTACATACTTTTAACCGAAGCGATGGATACGCATGATGTATCACGTGAAAGGGGAACTTTTGAAGAAGTTCTGAAGCAAGTAAAGATTCCCGTTAATGTGATTGGGGTAGATTCCGACCACCTTTATCCGGTTTACGAACAAAAGGAGCTTGCCAAACTACTTTCTAACGGTGAGTACAGCGAAGTACAGTCTCCTTACGGCCACGACGCATTCCTCATAGAGTTTGAGCAATTGACAAAGATTATCCAGACATTTACTGAAAAACAACACAGCTATACATTAACATGACACAATTAAAAGCCATAAAACAGCCAGAAACAGAGCAGGCCCCAAAAGTGAAGAAATTATTTATAGCAGGAGTTGGTGCTGTGGGCAGCACATTACTGAAACAGGTAACACGGAACGGATCAGGTAAATCACTGCGTGTTCTTGGCGTATGCAATGCCCGGCACGTACTGTGGTACGATCGCAGCCAGAGTGAATATTCCCTGAATGACTTACTTCGCGGCCCCAATAAGAACTGGGAGGCTATCATCGATAAACTCGCCTCCTATCCTGAGCGATCAGTAGTTTTTATAGATGCCACCGGCGATGCCGACGTTGCCCGGCTCTACCCTCAACTGCTTGAAAATAAAATTCATGTAGTTACCCCGAGTAAACTGGCCAATACCCAAAGCCAGGAAGATTTCAATACGCTGCACTATACAGCTGGAAAAAATGGCGTGGAATTTCTTTACGAAACCAATGTGGGCGCCGGCCTCCCGATCATCTATGCTATCAAAAACCTGCAATTTACAGGGGATGAAATCCTGGAGTTGAGTGGTGTGGTTTCCGGGACCATGACCTACCTTTTCTCTGAACTTGACAAAGGCAATAGTTTCAGTAAATCGGTCATTAAAGCGCGAAGGCTTGGTTACGCCGAACCCGATCCCAGAGACGATCTATCCGGAGAAGATGTAGCCCGAAAATTCCTGATTCTTGCACGCATTTGCGGTTTGAAAATCGAACGTGATGAACTTGATGTTGAATCGCTGATCCCGGAACAACTTAAAGATGTGGATTCCGCAACTTTCCTGGAAGAGTTGAACCAATACGATGAAATCTGGGAAAAGAAACGTGCAAAGGCTGCAGAAAAAGGCGAAACGCTCCGATATACCGGAAGTCTTAAAAACGGTAAAATTAAAGTTGGAATCGAGTCGGTTCCAACATCATCCGCCATCGGCCAGCTGAACGGAACTAACAATCTCATTCGAATAAAAAGCCGTCGATACTTCGATCAGCCGCTGGTAATCCAGGGGCCTGGTGCCGGTAAAGAGGTTACTGCTGCCGGAGTACTGGCAGATATCCTAAGTATCCGACACTGATAACGGGTGGACTGAAATCAACGATTACCCTGCGGCTTGACTGCTTTGAATTAGAAGAATTTCTTGTCACAGCAGTCATGGTCACACCCAACCAGTGTTACGGGTTAAGTTACAGTCTCACTTGTTTTTGGTAATTGATACCTACACTTGAATGACCACAAACCATCTCAATGTCTGAAAAAAACGGCGTTCATTAGCGAGTTCAGCGAACACCAAACAGTGCGGAGTGCTGATTCGTGGCTGATCATCATCTCGAAGGTCCAATTTCGTATTTGTATACTAAGAACAAAATACTCAGGACGATCAGAACGAAATTCCCGCTGAAAACTGGAATCCACGCAACTTTGCATTCGCGCTCACATCATCCAGGAAGTCCGCCCCGCCATTGCTCCCATTAAAAATTGAATCCTCATCAATAGTGTTAGAAACTCCCAGGTCATACCTCGCTTCAAGATGAAAACGGCCCAGTGCCACTCCTGCTCCAAATAGAAGGCCAAAGTTAATATCTTTCATAAATTCACTCACATCCTCCGTAACCCCGTTGATTGTATCTTCCGCTTCCAGCAGATATCCGATATAGGGTCCGGCTGTAAGAAACGGAGAAAACGCTTGATTCACCGGAATTTTCAATTTCAGCAGAACCGGCAGATCGATATATGCAAAAGCCGATTCCACAGTATCTGAATCATTCAACAGCCCATTGGTATCTCCTGTATTTTTCTGAACATAAAGCAGTTCCGGCTGCAGAGAAACAAAGTGATGGATTGCAAAATTAACAAATAATCCGGCGAGAATGCCATTGTTATACTCCGTATTCATCTCAAAACCGGAAAAATCAATATTGCCTTTATATGCCGATATCCCGCCTTTCAAACCCACTCTTATTTCATTTTGGGCATAGAGACTTATCGTGTTACAAAAAAGAAACGCTCCCATTACCAAAAGCAGGATATATATTTTTGTTTTCATAATTTTTACCCCGTGTCTTTAAATTTTGATGATTTTCCCTTTTTGAAATGAGATCTGCTTCTACTTTTAAAACCAGCCTTCGAAAACATATAAAATTCTTATAAAGCAACTTACCATTCAATTGATTGGATTTCAGGATAAAAAGCAAGTTATTTATTGATTATTAATAACTTTCTAATTTTTAATGATAATAATCGCTGGTTCAGGCTGGTATTATTTTGATCTAAACAGCTATACATTATTTGTGGAACATAAAAACCCCCTTCTGATGTTGCTGTGCTCCGAGCGTAAGCTGTTCCCACGAAGTGCTCATTTTTTGTACGCGAAGCGAAATATTAATAAATCTATCAATTTTATTTAGTAGAATTCTTTATCACTATAATGATATAAAATCATCTTTCTATACAATCTAAACTATACGTATTAAGTGATAACAGTAATAGTTGAATAAGAAAATTTCAACAAAAAAAACCTCCCAATGAAATGTATCAAAAGGAGGTTTAAAACAGATTTTACTTTTTTAAAAATTAAAGCCGACAGCCAGGCTAATGCCCCTGTTTCTTAAGTTAACATCGATTCCAAAATCACCATTGAAGTTGTTGTTAAATTCACCACTCGTAAACAGATCGTTTTCAAACAGGTTTGACATTCCATAGTCGTAACGAGCTTCAAGAAAAATAAACCCAAAATTTACTCCTGCACCGAAAAGCAGGCCATAACTTATGTCTTTTACATCATTGCTGATATCCTCAGTAGATCCTTCGAACTCAACTTCGGCACCTAAAAGATAACCAAGATATCCGCCGGCAGATAAAAATGGAGTCAGGTTGTCTCCGAGAGGAATATTTACTTTCAGCAGCAAGGGTACATCAATATAGCTCATTGTTACACCATCATCTTCGAAGGCACCAAAAAACGAATCAATATCGTCACCAAAATCGTCTGATTCTCTGCTTCCTTTTTGCATAAAGTTTACCTCAGGCTGTATCGACAAGAACTGATTTAGGGGTTTTTCCATGAAAATACCGCCGTGGAAACCCATTTTGGTTCCTGTGTCAAAAGATTCAGATAACGATGAACCCATAAAATCAATTGAAAAATCTCCTGCAACTTTATAAAATGACAAGCCGCCTTTGATTCCAAACCGGGTATCCTGTGCCTGAGTTTCACTCACTGTAAATGCAAACAAACCAGCTATGCAAAGTATTGTTAGTATTTTCTTCATGAATTCCTTAATAGATGGGTTTTAGATGATTTTTTGCAAATTATTATAAATATTTATTTGTGAGCGAAACTGATAACTTGAATAATGAAAAGCAAAAGGAAGACAGGTGCTCAATCCCTGTCTTCCAAATGCTTTCTCTCTTGATTTCTTTTTATTTATTGCTATAGAAAAAATAAATGATATTTACTTGATTATTATTACAGAATACATATAAATTGTTACACTATTTACAGACCTATAAATTAAATGCATATTGGTTGTAATAAAATCTATGAATTGTGAATACAAGTGTTTTTAATGAAAGAGTTACAGAAATCTCTTTAAGTTTCTTTCTTTGTAAAACAGATACAAAAAAGCCCTCTTTCACATCAAAAAAAGAGGGCTTTTGTAAGAGCAGTACTGAAATGATTCTTTAGAATGAAATACCGGCGGTAAACATTAACCCGCTTGTTGTTGCTTTTATATCACTAAGGCCAAAGAAGTCTCCCCATTCTCCCATGTCATCTAAAAGATCTCCTTCATCATAAATATCTGCAAGCCCAAGGTCATAGCGGATATCAATATTAAACGCACCAAAGGAAACACCAGCTCCAAAAGACAAACCGTAGTTTATATCCTTTGTAAATTCATCTATATCAAAGCTTGCGCCATCCTCCTCGGCCGATGCATCCACAAGATAGCCTACAAATCCTCCACCATACACATACGGAGAAGCATTTCCATCAAGCGGGATATTCACCTTCAGTAAAACAGGAACATCCACATAGGAAAGCGTGATGATTTCATCTCCGAATTCGCTGTCTTCATACTCACCACCCTTTTGAACAAAAAGACCCTCCACCTGAAGTGAAAAAATATCCGTGAATGGCTTTTCCACAAAAATACCAGCTGCAAAACCGAGATTTCTATTTGAGGTTTCTTCAAATTCACCAAAACTATCGGTTATAGAGTAAAGTGATAAGCCACCCTTCAGCCCAAAACGGGTATCCTGCGCTTCAACATCGTTAAATCCCAAAACTATTAGTGCTGCTGTGCTTAGTACAATGATTAGTTTTTTCATTTTATTAAGTAAAATACGTTAGTTTTATAATTCAATTTTTATGGTTTATGTGCTTTTGGAAATTGACAGATCTCCATTTTGTCTATTATCACGAAATTTAGAAGAATATCAGATCATATCGGTCTAAAATGTTATTAAGCTCAGAAAGATGTGAACTTGTCCAGGCTGGGAATTGGGTTTAATGTTGAACACTATATGAAATCAGATCAAAAATCTCATGTCAAGACAACCGGGTTAGTTGTGTTCAGAGCCACTTCTGCCTAGCCGCATTTCTCACTGAAAAAATTATGAATAAATCTATCAATTTGATTATTAATGCCTTAGCCTGCAATTTCGACGATTGCCCAAAAACACCCTGTCAGATACTGCGCTCCGAGCGTAAGCGATTCCCACGAAGTGAAATTGCCCGTGGGCTATGTTGTCTCTGAAATGGCTTGCCCACAACCATATTTCTTGGTGAGAAATGCGGGCTAGAAACATCGAGGGACTGAAATGCTTTGCAGGACAGCCAAATTAATCAAACTTGCTCAGCAAAGATTTTACGCATCAGATCCAATTTTGAAACTACACAGCCAACTCTCAGCTGACCAATACCGGTGGTCGTTTGTTGAAAACTTCACTCTGAAAAACCTTTGACAAATACCTGACTCATTCGAATCAACAACCGTGTTTAAATCCATTCTTGCCCTGCATGATGATTAAAAAAACAGTAACTTTGCTTTCATTTCACACCCCGGAAGCTTCTTTTCATTGATTACACAGTTCATCGCTTCAGGTCCTCCCACTTTCCTCCACCCCTGTCACTATGAGCAATAAATCCATCCTGAAGCCATTTTAAAGTACATTTTTGATGGTACAGCTTTAAAAATAAACGGTTGTTTTAATTACTACATTTTCCTCTTGACAAAATAGGGGGCTTTGGGGTACATTGTGGGGAGAAGTGGGAGATAGTGGGGAAATTGACCGTATCTTTATCAATACCTGCTATCCAATACATTTAGCAATCAAAATTCAGAGATCTCTCGTGCCAAGTTTCAAAGGGCAATATGAACACAGTGTAGACAATAAAGGCCGTGTTGCTTTCCCTGCCAAACTGCGCAAACTCGTCAACCCCGATGCTAACGACCGATTCACAATTCTTCGCGGCCTCGAACCCTGCCTCTACTTATATCCACAAGATCAGTGGGAAGCTGTAGAAGATAAACTTGCCAGCATAAACAGTTTCAGGAAAAACGGACGTACAGTAATCCGTAATTTTTTAAGATATGCAGAAGATCTGGCATTAGATAAACAAAACCGTATCTCACTACCCTCCCACCTGATGGAGTGGTCTGATATTAATTCATCTGCCATATTCATCGGAAGCGGCGACCGTATTGAAATCTGGTCGCCCGGCAAACTCGAAGAAATTGATAACGAACTCGATTTCGAAGCATACCAGGAACTTTTTGAACAGGTTATGGGAGATGAACCGAAACATGAACTTTGAGATTATGGCTGAATATCATCCACATACCCCCGTGTTACTCGATGTTTCTGTTGAATTCCTAATTACAGACAAATCGGGAATTTATATTGATGCTACTCTTGGCGGAGGCGGGCACAGTATAAAAATATTGAATCAACTGGAAAAAACTGCCATTCTGATGGGTGTGGACCAGGATACTGAAGCCCACCAGGCTGCCTCGGAAAAAATTGGTAATGACCCGCGTTTTGAACCCATAACAGGTAACTTCGGCCATCTATCAACCATTATTCCCAAAAAGTATCACGGAAAAGTGTCTGGTGTACTGTTCGATCTGGGTATTTCAACACACCAGATCAAAGCGCCGGAACGCGGATTCAGTTTTCAGCACGATGGCCCGCTGGATATGCGAATGAGTGAACTAAGCGGAGTTTCGGCTTATGAGGTTGTAAACAACTACGATTATGAAAAGCTGCGTGACATCATTTTCCACTACGGTGAAGAACGGCTGAGCCGGCAGATTGCAAAATCGATTATCGAAAAGCGCCCTGTTGAAACGACTCTCCAGCTACGCGATGCAATTGAAAGCGTACTCTATGGCCCTCATATTATCAAATCAGTTGCAAGAGTATTTCAGGCCATCCGTATTGAAGTAAACCGTGAACTGGATGTGTTGAAAGAAGGATTGCAGGATTCACTTGAACTTTTGAAAACCGGCGGGCGGATCGTAGCCATTTCGTACCACTCACTTGAAGACCGGATTGTAAAAAACTTTTTTAAGAGCGGGAATTTTGAAGGAACCGTGGAAAAAGATTTTTTCGGCAATCCGATCAATCCTATTAAAGTGATTACCAAACAGATTATCACTCCCTCTGATGAAGAGACAGAGGCCAACCCTGCTGCCAGAAGCGCCAAGCTGCGAGTGGCAGAAAAAGCGACGGAGGGGTAATGTTTGTCAAATCCCATTCAAAAACCAGGTTCCAGGGAATTTCAGGCGGAAAACCCTCCGAAAACAAAAAAAGAAGTTTGTTTTCAAAGAACTTACATACAGACGGCGCTGCTTCACCCCATGGCAGACGCATTACAGACCAACAGACCAAAAAAAACAAACTTCCGGCTTTTACCCCCTGGAAGGTTGTGCTCGCAAGTTTTTTGATCGGAATTTGCGGGATTTTTTATATCGGCCATGTGTTTAGCACACAACAGGCCTTAATGGAAGTGAATCAGCTCGAAAACGAGTATAACAAGGCAAAGCGCCTGTACCACGAACAGAGACTGGTTTACGACAGAATGACCGGGCCCAAAGAGATCTACCAGCAAGCCCGCAGCCAGGGATTCGTAAATGCAGGACCCGCAGACCAAATTATCTATATCACCAAATAGCTACATAAAGCAGTATGAAAGAACGCAGCTCCATTATGGGCCGTATGTTTTTGCTTTTGGGATTGCTTTTGCTTCTCCCTGCCGGAATTCTTCTGCAAATGTTGCGGGTAAACCTGGTTGAAGGAGACGGCTTCCGTGAACTCTGGAGCTCCCAGGCCATCGATTACATTTCGATACCGGCCGAACGCGGTTATATCTATGATACAAACGGCTCTATTCTTGCTGCAAACACAGTAATCTATCAAGTTGCCATCGATCCGCACTCGATTGATGATCCCTCTCAAATCGAGAATATAGCTTCAACACTCAGCAGTCATACAGGGCGTACGGCTCAGTATTACCGTAATCGCATCAGGCAGGCTTCAGCTCAATCTAAATATGTAGTCCTTGAACGAAGTGTTCCGGTTCAGACCTACGAAGACCTCAATGAACTTAACATCCGCGGCCTTATCCTGGAAGAGCAGTACCGGCGTAATTACAGTTTCGGCTCACTTGCCGCACATCTGCTCGGTTTTGTAAATCATAACCTTACAGGCATGGAAGGCCTTGAAGCACGTTACAACGACCTGTTAAAGGGGAATGATGGCCTTCAGCAAGTCCGGAAGGACCGCCTTAACCAGGTTTTTGCATATGTGGGAGCTCCCCGTAAACTTCCCCAACAGGGACATTCTCTTCATACTACCATCAATGCTCAAATACAGGCAATTGTGGAAGAGGAACTGGAGGTTGGAATTCAGAACCACCGTGCCAAACAGGGTACGGCCATTGTGATGAATCCCAAAACCGGTGCCATCAAAGCTCTGGCCAATTATCCCACATTTAACCCGAATTCTCCTGCTTCTGTCCAAAATGAAAACCGCAGAAATTTTGCGGTATCAGATATGATTGAGCCGGGCTCCACATTTAAGCTGGCTACAGCTATTGCTGCTGTAGAACAGAATGCAGTTCGGTTCGATGAAATTTTTGAAACTCCTGAAAATGGCTCCAGAATGATCCATGGACAGGCCATGCGCGATCACAATCCTCTAGGTGACCTTTACTTTTCTGATGTGATAGCAAGATCGTCGAACATCGCCACTTCAGAAATTGCAATGAGACTTGAACCAGATGTCTTTTATCAATATGCACGAAACCTGGGCTTTGGCACACCCACGAGAATCGACTTGCCCGGTGAGCGGGGAGGCCGGCTTCAGCGCCCTTATGAATGGAGCCGTGTAACCCTTCCGTGGATGTCGATCGGGTATGAAGTTCAGGTTACACCCATCCAGCTCATCCAGGCTTATGCAGCTTTTGCAAATGGCGGTGCCATGATGAAACCTTACGTGGTTGACCGGGTAACCGATGAATATGGAAATATCAAAAAGCAGAAAAAACCGCAAAAAGTGAGACAGGTCGCCAAAAAACAGACTATTGAAAGACTTATGCCCGTTTTCGAGCAAGTTGTGTCTGATTCAGGGACTGCAAGCTGGGCATCCATTGACGGCCTGCGAATTGCCGGAAAAACCGGTACGGCTCAAAAATATATCGATGGGCGGTATCAAACCAGGTACCGGGCATCTTTTGTAGGATTTTTCCCTGTTGATGATCCCGAATATGTAATTCTGGTCATACTGGATGAACCACGAACCAGTATTTTCGGAGGGTTCACATCTGGATCCGTTTTTAAGGAAATTGCCACACGGGTCTCTTCTCTCGGAAACAACATTCAGCGCACACCTGACTCTGATACCATTGCTGAAGAAAGAACTGTGGTCATTCCCCGGCTTCAAGGCCTGAACAGCAGCCAGGCATCTGCCCTGTTGAAACGAAGTGGAATACCCTTCACTGTAGAAGGAAATGGTACTGCCGTTTTGGAACAGAGTCCCGCACCGGGTGAAATCATGTCACCCAATACGCCTATAAGGCTTACTCTCGGTGTTGATACCGATGATTCTATCCCAGAAGGATACACCCGGATACCTGATTTGACACATTTCAACATGAGACAGGCCACACATCTGCTGATGAGCCGCGGCCTGAACATCGAAACAGTGGGATCCGGCACGATTTACACACAATTTCCCCGCGCCGGAGACCTTATGCAAAAAGGGCGGACAGTCAGCGTTCGAGGTAAAGCAAGGCCCATTAACCAGGTAAGTTCAATCGTATCGAATTAATGAAGTTTGAAGAGATCATAGAATTTTGTAATCCTGTTTCTGTACTTGGAGAAAAACCAGGTGCTATCGGTAAACTTTGCCAGGATTCGCGTGAAGTCCAAAATGGCGATATTTTTATTGCCGTAAAAGGGCTGCGTTCCGATGGGCACAATTTCATCCATGAAGCAGTGCATCGCGGAGCTTCAGTTATCATTTCGGAACAAGAACTATCTCCCGTTCCGGGTATTGCCATCCTCATTGTTAAAAATACCCGGACACTTTTAGGGCCACTTGCACAAAAAATGGCAGGTGAACCGGCCAAAAAACTTACCATAATCGGTATCACCGGAACAAATGGCAAGACCACCGTTGCAACCCTCCTGTGGCAAATACTCACCAAACTCAACTTTAAGACATCACTCCTTGGAACGGTAGAAAAGCGTGTGAATGAGAATGTTTACAAAAGCCGTCTCACTACAGCCGACCCCATTGAAATTGCAGCCGATATGAAACAGATGGCTGAAGCGGGAAGCGAATATCTTGTAATGGAAGTCTCATCACACGCCCTCGATCAAAGCCGGGTTTTGGGTATTCCATTTGATGTGGCCGTATTTACCAACCTGAGCCACGATCACCTGGACTATCACGAATCGATGGCTGAGTATGCATCGGCCAAAAAGAAATTGTTTACCTCACTGGATAACAAGTGTTGGGCCATCACCAATGCCGATGACCCCAAAGGCCTCTGGATGGTTGATTCAACCCCGGCTAAAATGATCAGTTTCAGTTTCGAAGACAAAGGATTGCTGAGCGCCGTCATCCTCTCATCTGATGCATCCGGAATGACCATCTCCCTTGACGAAACCGAATTTACTACACCACTCGTTGGGCGGTTCAACGCATATAATGTGACAGAAGCTTTACTCATCTGCACGGCCCTTGGACTGGATGGAACCCGCGTGACCGGAATTCTCCCTGAATGCAACGGAGCAGCCGGCCGCATGGAGCGAGTCAATGATCCGGAGCGAATTGGCCAGGAACCAATGGTTTTTGTGGATTATGCACATACTCCCAACGCACTCGAAAACGTAGCTTCAACCCTCAAAGAGCTCAAAACCCGTGGCCAGCGGCTCACTATTGTCTTTGGATGCGGAGGCGATCGCGACAAAAAAAAGCGCCCCGAAATGGCAAAAATCGCGGAAAAATATGGTGACAAAATCATTGTCACGTCCGATAATCCCAGAACCGAAGTTCCTGAAGCCATCATACGCGACATCATGACAGGATTTAGTAAACCTGAAGCCGTTCAGGCAATTACTTCACGTGAAAAAGCCATCCGTACTGCAATTAAGCAGGCCGGGAAGAAAAGCATGGTGCTGATTGCAGGTAAAGGACATGAAACCTATCAGGAAATCAACGGAAAACGAATTCATTTTGATGACCGTGAAATTGCCCGTGATGCACTTATGGCAATCAACAATCACCCCGAAAAAGAGGAGGTGAACTGATGTTATACGAACTGCTATCATGGATTAATCAGACCATCAGCCCCCCGGGATTCGGAGCGTTCGATTTTATCACAACGCGAACAGCCTTTGCCTCAGCTACAGCACTCATTATCAGCCTGATAATTGGAAAAAAGATCATCCAATGGCTCAAACGAATGCAGCTGAAAGAGAATATCCGTGATGATATCGGACTAAAATCGCATCTGAGTAAAGCGGATACGCCAACGATGGGAGGTGTCATCATCATTCTGGCGACGGTGATACCTGCCTTACTATGGATGCGCATGGACAGTATTTATACCTGGATGATCATATTTGTGGTACTTGTACTGGGTGGTGTAGGCTTTGTTGATGATTATATTAAAGTTGTTCGAAAAGACAAATCCGGTCTTCACGGATGGTTTAAAATTATCGGTCAGGTACTGGTTGGAACCGTTCTTGGCGTTACTCTCTACTTCTGGCCTGCATTCGAAGAGTATAATACCCTTACTACTGTCCCATTCCTCAAGGAGGTTAATATCGATTACGCATTTTTTGGTGATGAGTACGGCTGGCTGGTGTTCATCCCGGTAGTCATTTTTATCATCACCGGTGTTAGCAATGCCGCAAATCTTACCGACGGGCTTGATGGGCTTCTCTCTGGTACATCTGCAATTGCTGGCGTAATTCTGGGAATTTTTGCCTATGTCTCTGGCCGTGTTGACTTTTCAGCGTTTTTGAACATTATGTATCTGCCGGGAGCCGGTGAACTGACCATATTTGCCGCCTCACTTGTTGGGGCCTGTCTCGGTTTTCTCTGGTATAACGCCTATCCCGCATCGGTGTTCATGGGTGATACCGGCTCGCTTGCCCTCGGCGGAGCACTTGGTGCCCTTGCTGTAATGATCCACAAAGAGCTTCTGCTCCCTATTATCTGTGGAATTTTTGTGGTTGAAGCACTCTCGGTTATCATCCAGACTTCGTGGTTTAAATACACACGTAAAAAATTTGGAGAAGGGCAGCGAATTTTCCTTATGGCTCCGATTCATCACCATTTTGAAAAACAGGGCTGGCCTGAATCGAAGATCGTAGTACGCTTCTGGATCATCGCCATATTACTTGGAATTTTAAGCCTCTTAACCCTCAAACTGCGATGAGAGATCTCATAGGTAAACATATCGTGGTTGCCGGTGCCGCCCGGAGCGGAGTGGCCGTGGCACGTTTACTGAAACGCAGCGGAGCGGTTCCGTTTGTATCAGATTTCGGTTCTATATCTGAAGAAAACAAAAAACTGCTCACTTCCGAAGAGATCGGATTAGAGGAAAATCAACATTCGGAGCGTGCGATGAACGGGGAATTTCTTGTACTCAGCCCCGGTGTTCCGTCAGATTCATCCATCGCAAAAAATTATATGGAAAGCGGCCGTGAACTGTTTTCCGAAGTAGAAGTGGCAAGCTGGTTTAACCGCTCGCCCATTGTGGCCGTTACCGGCAGCAATGGAAAAACATCTGTAGTAAACTGGCTGGCTCACACCTGGAAACTGGCCGGAAGAGATCACTTTCTGGCAGGAAATATCGGTACGGCTTTTTCAGACCATGCAGAGAGTTCATCCCCGGATCAGACGGCTCTGCTCGAAATCAGCAGTTTTCAGCTTGACCATATCGATACTTTCCATCCATATACCGGTATCATTTTAAACATCACCCCGGATCATCTCGACCGTTATCATCAGAATTTTAATCTCTATGCAGCATCCAAACTCAACCTAACTAAAAATCAGATCGCATCAGACTGGTTCATCTATAATTTTGATGATCCCATTCTTTCTGCCCATGCAGAACATCTTGCCGAGGGAGAAAACACACCTCAATTGCTTGCTTTTTCAAGTGAAGGTGAAGTCTCTAACGGTGCATTTGTGCGTAATGGCAATCTGATTTTAAAAATCAATAATGAGGAAGAACAGCTTATGCAGATCGGAGAAATTGGATTAACAGGACGGCACAATCTCCAAAACGGTATGGCTACAGCACTTGCAGCTCGCGCTTCGGAGATCAAAAATGAGTATATCCGTGAAAGCCTGAAAACCTTTGAAGGTGTTGCCCATCGTCTTGAATTTGTGAGAAACTATGAAGGTGTAAGATACATCAACGACAGCAAAGCAACCAATGTGAACGCGGTCTGGTATGCGCTTGGCAGTTTTAACACCCCGATGGTACTGATTCTGGGCGGACGTGACAAGGGAAACGATTACTCCAAACTCGAACAGCGAATCCGCGAAAATGTTCACACCATTATAGCCATTGGCGAAGCGAGGCCTTTGATCAAACAGCAGCTTGAAGACGTTGTTCCAAACATGATTGAAGCAGAAAGCCTGAAAGAAGCCGTAAAAAAAGCCCGGAATAGTGCCAAACGGGGTGAAATTGTATTGCTGAGCCCCGCCTGTTCCTCGTTTGATATGTTTGAAAATTTTGAAGACAGAGGCAATGTTTTTAAACAGGCTGTACTCGATTTGT
Organism: Balneolaceae bacterium; assembly: GCA_020832285.1. Classification (GTDB taxonomy): domain Bacteria; phylum Bacteroidota; class Rhodothermia; order Balneolales; family Balneolaceae; genus Rhodohalobacter. The sequence goes on along the minus strand of JAFIFB010000089.1, from coordinate 20,795 downwards.
GAGGTTGAGATGAGTATTGAGTATTGAGACACAAATAAAAGGCACAAGCAGGACGCTTGCGCCATAACATTTTTTTATAATCCGAAACTTCAGTCTTCGTAGCCTTGGCTAAGGAGACCCGAAACCCGAAACCCGAAACCAAACTTGTACTACACCACACCAAATAGCAAAGTAGGTTCCATTTTTGGCACTACGCAGGATGAGCTGGAAGTTCCCAAAAAGGGAAGTGACCAGTTTCTGTTCGTGACCATCATTATGCTGATGGTATTCGGATCGCTGGCTGTTTTCTCTTCAATTGCTTTCTTTGCCCAAACTCATGGCACCACTGCTGGCACACTCGTAACCAGCCATATCCTTAAAATGGGTATTGCATTTTTGGTGATGGTCTTTTTCTCCAAAGTCAATTACAGTGTGCTGGCACGTTTCAGCCGCCTGGCTATGGTGCTGAGCTGGGTTCTTTTGATCGCTGTTATTTTCTACGGTGAGTTTCAATTCGGTGCACGGAGATCTCTATCTGTTGGAATTATTTCATTTCAGCCATCGTCGTTTGCCGCCATTTCACTGATCATTCACGTGGCTGTCCTTCTTCATGAAAAACAAGAATATATCAAAGACTTAAAGCGGGCATTTCTGCCTATTCTATTCTGGATTTCAATCACCTGTTCCCTGATTGCCGTCGAGGATTTCAGCAGTGCAGCCGTGTTGATGAGCATCTGCCTGCTGATGATGTTTGTGGGTCGTATCAGTGCTCCTCAGCTTTTTGGGCTTATTCTTATCGGTCTGATTGGGGGTGCTTCTTTTGTGATGACATCCGAGCAACGCCAGAGCCGGATTACACAATACGTCGCTCAGGTTACGGAACTGAATAACACCCGGTTTGAATCGACCAGCGGATATCAGGCTCAGCAGGCACATATTGCAATTGCACAGGGCCAGCTTTTTGGAGTTGGGGTTGGTAAAAGTACCCAGCGCGATTTTCTTCCGGCACCCTACAACGATTTTATTTTTGCCATCATTGCCGAAGAGTATGGGCTGATCGGCTCAGCCGCTGTTATTTTCCTTTTCACCCTGATATTATATCGCGGCATTGCCGTGGTTGCCCGTCTTGCACCCGATGTACTCGGCACACTGATGGCCCTGGGTGCTACACTCATGATCACACTCTACGGTTTTGTAAACGCAGCTGTGGCTACCGGCCTTTTTCCGGTAACCGGCCTGCCAATGCCGTTTATAAGCTATGGCGGCACAAGCATGCTTTTTGCCGGTATGATGATGGGCGTTCTGCTGAATATTTCTAAATACAACTTCAACCCGAAGGAACGATTTTATAACGGATGATCGCAACCGCAACAAAGAACATATCATCTACAGACACCCTCACCGCCGCCGTGAATCCTTCAAGGGTTCTCATGGCGGCCGGTGGTACGGGTGGTCATGTGTACCCGGCTATCGCAATTGCCGATGCATTTGTAGCGCAAAATCCGGAAATGGATCTGCTTTTTGTAGGTACCCGCGATCGCATGGAGTGGCAAACGGTGCCCAAATATGGTTATGAAATCAGAAGTATCTGGATCAGCGGCCTGCACCGTCGGCTCACCATCCAGAATCTGCTTTTTCCGCTGAAACTGCTGGTCAGCATTATTCAAAGCTTTTTTATTCTCAGGTCTTTCAGAGCCGATCTTGTAATTGCTTGCGGCGGATTTGCTTCCGGGCCCATCGGGTGGATGGCTGTAAAGTTGGGTATACCGCTGGTTCTCCAGGAGCAGAATAGTTTTCCCGGAGTAACCAACCGGATGCTCAGCAAACATGCCTCACTCATTTTTACCGCTTTTGATGATGCCGAAACCCACTTTCCGAAAGATAAAGTTCGGCTGACCGGAAATCCCGTTCGGAGTACACTTCAGAAAACCGATCGCCCGGCTGCACTGAAAGTTTTTGGCTTTTCAGACGACAAACCGGTTCTCCTGGTATTGGGGGGAAGCGGTGGTGCAAGGGCTATTAACGAGCGGATGGTTTTGGCTCTGGATGAACTGCACAACGAAATGAATCTTCAACTCATCTGGCAGTGCGGTGAAAGTTATTACGACGGACTCATCAGAAGAATCAACACAAATAACTATTCGAATCTGCGGCTGGTAAAGTTTATTGATGATATGCCCCCGGCATACGGTGCTGCAGATCTGGTGGTAACACGTGCAGGCGCCGGAACATGCAGCGAACTGATGAATATCGGGCAGCCGGCAATCCTGATACCATCGCCCAATGTTGCCGGAAATCATCAGGAAAAAAATGCCCGTTCACTGACCAGCGCGGGAGCAGCCATATTATTAAAAGAAGAAAACCTTGCCGACGAATTTATACCAATTATCAACAATTTGATTTTTGATTCTGAACGGCTTGGTGCGATGTCTGAAACGATGCTTAATCTCGCCAAACCCGATGCAGCAGTACAGATCGTCCGTGAAATTTTAACCTATGTGAAGCAACATCAAAATGAGCAGTAAAAAAATTCAAACACAACCCGTATTCGGACGTACCCGCCACATTCACATGGTGGGCATCGGCGGGATTGGCATGAGCGGAATGGCCGAAATTCTTCTGCTTCGCGGGTACAAAGTGTCCGGTTCCGACCAGAGTGAATCGGAAACTACCCGGCGGCTCAAAAAACTGGGTGCCACTATTTATAAAGATCACAACCCGGATAATATTGAAGGAGCCGATGTTGTGGTATACACCAGTGCGGTAAAAGCGAAAGAAAATGAAGAAACCAGTGAAGCGATGGCCCGGAATATTCCCGTCATTAAGCGATCGGAGATGCTTGCAGAGCTGATGCGGATGAAGTATGGAATCGGGATTGCTGGCACGCACGGAAAAACCACTACAACGACTATGACCGGCCATGTGGTTCAGGATGGCAGTTTCGACCCTACTATTATTGTGGGAGGCCGGGTTCACAGTTTCGACAAAACCAACGCTGTGGTAGGTAAGGGTGATATCATCATCGTAGAAGCCGATGAATACGACCGTACATTCCTGCGCCTCTCACCTTCGCTTGTAGTAATAACCAACATCGAAGCGGAACACCTTGACATCTACAAAGATATCGACGATGTGAAAGATGCCTTTGTGGAATTTGCCAACAAGGTGCCTTTTTATGGCGCCGTGGTGGTTTGCCTGGACAACCCAGAGGTGAGAAGTATACTTCCGAAGATTAAAAAGCGTACCATCAGTTACGGTTACAATCCGCAGGCGCAGGTACGGGCTGTGAATATCTCTCAGAATACCTTTTTCAGCAAATTTACCGTGCTCTTTGGGGAAGAATCTCTCGGAGAGATTGAACTGAATGCACCGGGTGATCATAATGTCAAAAATGCACTGGGTTCTGTTGCAGTCGGGCTTGAACTGGGAATTCCGTTTGACAAAATTAAATCGGGTCTTGAACGCTTTGAAGGTGTATTCCGCCGGTTCCAGCACAAGCTCAATACCGATGAACTGATTGTCATTGATGATTACGCACATCACCCCACCGAAGTACAGGCCACCATAGAAGCCGCACGGAAAGGCTGGCCTGAAAGACGGATTATTGCTGTGTTTCAGCCGCACCTATACTCACGAACCCAGCAAATGTACAAAGAATTCGGCCTCTCCTTTTTTGATGCCGAAGTACTGGTAGTGACCAACATCTACCCGTCGCGCGAAAAACCGATTGAAGGAGTGACCGGAGCCCTGATTGCTGATACAGCCAAAAATTACGGTCACAAGGATGTGCATTATGTGAAAGACAAAAACGACCTGCCTGAAAAACTGAAAGAAATTACAAAAACAGGTGATATCATCATTACGATGGGTGCCGGAGACATCTACCGATACGGTGAAAAATTTGTAGAACTGATAAACAAAAACTGAATTGTTTAAAAAGAAAAAACATAACAGGAAAAAACCGCGCCGAAAAAAAGGTACTGCCATCATCTGGATGATTCTGTGCCTTGGATTGGTTGCGGGAGCTGTCTATGCCGGGATCCATCTCGAAAAAAACACGACCATTCATGATGTGCGGTTCACCGGTAATAAGTTCACCTCTGAACAGGAACTTGCAGATTCTGTAGAGCTTCCGGAAGGGATTCTTGCCGACAGTCTGAACCTGCCTGAAATCATCTCCGGGCTTCAAAGCCTGCCTTATATAGAGGATGTCTCTGTGAATATGAGCCTGCGAGGTGTTCTGACTTTCCGTGTACATGAGCGTGAACCGATCGCCTTGCTGGTGGACGGATCAGACCGGGTCTATGTGAGCAGTGGTGGTATCAAACTGCCGGTGATTCCCGAAAATGTACGGGATGTTCCCTTGCTTTACGGTTTTCCTGCCAATCCCGTGTCCGACACACTCCGTTCTGATGCATTCCGGCAGGTCGAAAAATTTCTTACAGAGGCCAAATCAAATGTCATCGGGTGGATTACAATCAGCGAAGTGGCCTGGAACGAGAGTGAAGGCGTGGTAGCACTTACGGCAGAGAATGGCGTTAAACTGATTTTCGGGCAGGATGATTTTGACCGGAAAATACGGCATTGGGAAGCGTTTTACACCGAAGTTGTTACTCAGAAGGGAATTCACTCTTTCAGTACGGTTGATCTGCGGTACAGAGATCAAATTGTAACACGAAACTTATAGAATTTCAAATATTTAGCAAACTAAACAAGCCAGGTAAGCTTATGGAACACGAAAACGAACGAATTGTAGTAGGACTTGATATCGGCACAACCAAGGTTTGTGCTGTGGTGGCATCTATCAATGAACAGGACCGTATCCACATTTTGGGAGTGGGTAAAGCGCCGAGTGAAGGGCTGAACCGCGGTGTGGTTGTCAATATCGATAAAACGGTAAACGCTATAAAAACAGCTATTCAGCAGGCTGAACTGGCTTCTGGTATTGTGGTGAATTCGGTAAATGTGGGCATTGCAGGCGACCATATCCGAAGCATTCGCAGCAAGGGTGTGATCACTATCAACAACAAAGAGAAAGAAATCACTGTACAGGATGTAGAGCGGATTTTGAAGGATTGCCAGCAGATTATGCTTCCACCCGATCAGCAAATTTTGCATGTGATACCCCAGGAATTTGTAGTGGACGGCCAGGACGGCATCAATGATCCGGTGGGAATGAGCGGTATGAGAATGGAAGCGGAAGTCCACATCATTACCGGGCTGGTTTCTGCTGCAAAAAATCTCTACAGATGTGTAGAACGTGCAGGATACCAGGTGGCCGATATCATTCTGGAACCCCTTGCCTCTTCTTATGCTGTTCTCGATGATGAAGAGAAAGAGGCCGGAGTGGTGCTCGTTGATATCGGCGGCGGGACAACGGATCTCGCCGTTTTCCAGGAAAGCACCATCCGCCACACTGCAGTGATCGCCATCGCAGGTAAAAAAGTTACCGATGACATCAAACTGGGACTGAGTGTTCTTGACGATCAGGCACAGAAACTGAAACACAACCATGGCGAATGTTTTGTGGATATGATCGAAGAAGACGAATCGATCACTATTCCCGGTATTGCCGGACGGCCGCCAAAAGAGATCACAAAAAGCATTCTTGCCAAAATCATCCAGGCTCGTATGGAAGAAATTCTGGAAATAGTGGCCATTGAAGTGAAACGCAGCGGTTATGCCGATTCGCTCAGTGCCGGAATTGTCATCACCGGTGGCGGTTCACTCATCAAAAATATCTGTCCGCTGGCAAATGAAGTCCTGGGAATGGATGCTAAAATCGGCCGGCCGCTCGGATTGGCCGGTGGTTTGATTGAGGAGGTAAACAGCCCGATATACGCAACCAGTGTGGGACTTGTTCTTCACGCCCTGAAAGCCGATGGGCTTGAAAACCAAACGATGGTTCCATCATCATCAAAAGGAACCGGTGTGGAAAAAGTAATGAGCAGCATCACTGAACGCATGAAGAGCTGGTTCAAAGAACTTTAAACAGTACGAAAAACCCTCAGCAAGGGTGGAAAACGACCAAGATAAAAACAAACAGCAATCTACAGACAAGAAGAAAACAGCAATCACAAACGGAGTTAACCATGGAATACGTAACATCACGCTTTAGCTTTGACGAAAAAGGTCAGGATAATGCGAAAATCAAAGTGATCGGAGTTGGCGGTGGCGGAGGAAATGCCATCAACAATATGATCCGTAAAGGACTGGACAGTGTGGAATATATCGCACTGAATACAGACGCACAGGCGCTGAAAAGCAACTCGGCAGATATCGCCATTCAGGTAGGTGCAAACTTAACCTCAGGGCTTGGAGCAGGTGCACGCCCGGAAATTGGCCGTGAAGCCGTGGAGGAAAACCGTCACGAACTTGATGAAGCCGTTGACTCGGCCGATATGATTTTCATCACAGCCGGAATGGGCGGCGGAACCGGAACCGGGGGAGCCCCCGTAGTAGCCGGAATAGCCAAACGTAAAGGAATATTAACTGTTGGAATCGTAACCACCCCCTTCCATTGCGAAGGTAAAGTGAGAATGCGATACGCCCTCGAGGGCATCACCGAACTCAAGAAAAACTGTGATACAGTCATTGTAATCCCCAATGAACGCCTGCTTGATATTTCAGACGAAAACACGTCGCTGATGGAGGCTTTCGAAAACGCCAATGAAGTTCTGTACAACGCCACCCGTGGCATCTCTGATCTGATTCTAATGCCAGGACTTATTAACCTCGATTTTGCCGATGTCCGAACCACCATGATCGATGGGGGTGCCGCAATTATGGGATCGGCCACAGCCAGTGGCCCCGACAGGGCCGAGATTGCTGCACGCGAAGCGATCAACTCACCCCTGCTCGATGGAGTGAGCATTCGGGGAGCACGAAATGTACTGGTAAATATCTCGGCCGGATCAAACCTTGGAATGCGTGAAACCACTACGGCTACAAGTATAATCCAGCAGGAAGCGGGTGAAGATGCCGAAATAATTCTTGGTACGGTTCTCGATGAGTCGTTCGATGAAGAACTTAGGGTTACAGTTATTGCTACTGGATTTGAATTAAGCGAAAACCGGTCTCAGGCTAAAGTGGCTCCCAATAATCAGTCCGAATCGATAAGGAAAAAACCAAAAACATCATTCGAACTTCCGAAAGCCAGCGAAATTGCCAGCCGTAAAAATCGAACAGACGGACCTTATTACAAGGGTGAAAAAAACCTCAAATCGCTCGATTCTCCGGCAATCCACCGCAGAAATCTCAAGTATATGAGAACCATCGACGAGGATGATGAGATGGAAGGAGAAGAGGAGTTTTCAGATTCGGTAAAGGAACAGCGAAAAGCAAGCAGCGACAAAACGCTGCTGAACAACCGCACCGAACGTATCGACAAACGGGATACGGAACAGCCTGCTTTTTTGCGAAAAATCATGGATTAAACCCTATTCCATGTAACCCGCGATTGCTTTATAAGATCGGATGGGCAAGCTATGTCCATCTTTTAGATTGCTAAATCAAAAAGGAGTCTCTCTGACCGGGGGCTCCTTTTCTTTTTTACGGAAATTTCTACCCTGCATTATTCACAAAAATAGTTGAATGGAATTACTACTATTTCCATCAGTAAGAACCATAAAACAGAGCCCAACTTTCGAAAAGTTGCGGTCTATTGGGTATAAAAAAACCCGGAACTGTCAGGCTCCGGGCTTGTTTATCCAGTCGGTCTCTGTTTCACCGATTGATGTTTTACACTGATTTCAAAACAGATTTATCAGAATCAGGATATCTGCAACAGCTTCAGCATCTACGTCTCCGAGGAGTTCGCTTTGAACTTCAACCGAATTTCTCACACTCGATCCAAATTCGGCATATATATCATTCAGAGACTGAGCACTTATCAGTCCGGAAATAGCTGTCTCGAACAGTATCCCTGGACCACCTGCAGCGTTGATCTCTGTATCAATAGCAATCAAAATAGTGCCTTCAACCGAAGAATCGTTTTCCATCGCAGAGCGTACTTCTTCATGATAGGTTTCAAATGCGGCATTGATTTCACCTTCTGCTCCACCGCTTCCGCTTACATTTGCTCGCAGTGTAGAACCGGCATCAGCAATTGCAGAAATCGTTGAGCCAGACATACCAGCAGTTTCAGCACGGGCTTGAACAGCAGTATCAAGTGCAATAGCAGCCATGATAGACGTTGAATTTCTGACTTCATTTCGCACCGAAGAAGAAACAGATTCCATGCTGTTTTGAGCTACTTCCTTCTGCATGTGGAGGAATTTGGTAATATTGACGAGCTCGAATTCTGCTTCGGTATATGCATTTGCTTTCGCTTCCACAAATCCTTCAAATGCGGCTTCGCGGGCATCTGTTGAAGTTGAACTGCTCAGCTCAGATTCATAATCAAACTGTAGGCCCGTCATCAGTTCAAAATATTGATCCATTTTAGCACTGGCATCACTTTCAAATTCAGCAAAAAAACCCGTTCTGGCCTCAGCAGAATTTTTAACGGCCGCCGAAAGATCTGCGATAGCCGAACTGTTTGAATAAATTTCTGCACCTGCACTTGAAGAAATGAATACATCAATATCTGATTTATGGACAATATCAGTTTTGCCGTCTGCTACAATTCTTGCAAACACCTCTGTTTCAGCCGTAGATTGAATATTGATTGGCTTCAGTGTATAAGACTGTCCGTTTTCAATCTGTCCGGAAATAAAACCCTTCAGTTCCACTCCGCCGCTTTCTGCAACAATTGCCAGATGATTAGCTGTGTTGGCATCCACAGTAAGTGAAAATTCACCGGATGCATCCACTTCAGTTTCTGTCTCGCTTATTTTTTCAATTGAACCGTTTGATGTAACACTGGCTGCCCAAACGGTTGTTTCTTCTGCCTCAGATTCACTGCTCATCGATTTGTCCTGAGTGGTTCCGTTCTCCACCGAACCGTTAATGACTGCACCTGATTCTACATCAACAGCAGTCGCACCATTGTCTGAACAGGCAGTAAAAAGAACAATAGAAAAAATGATAATTGATATTGGTATTGTTAGATATTTCTTGAATAACATAACATCTGTTTTTGATTTGGGGTTAGCCTGTTTATCTCACAGCAAACATGTCAATAAAAGTGTAAATATTTGATATATATTACTTTATAAGGCATATTTGGGATCTTGGTGAAACATCCAGGTTATTCCCTTAAATTTATTCAGGCAGTCTGTGTTCCGACATTTTTGAAAAAATATTCTATGTTATTAAATATTCTTGATTTCACGATAAATAATATTTTCCACATCTTTCGTATTTTGAATAAATAGTATAAATACATACGCCCTATAATCTTATCATTTATTATGAATTATCATCCACCCGACAAAAAACAACCAAAAAAAGAATCAGAATAAGACAACATTAAACACTTTAACACAAAACAAGTTTGATTTTTATCATGCATAAAAAAGTGTAATAATCAAACAAAAATCAGATTAACAGGTTGGCCTCCCTTTTTACAATTGCCCGGATTGCCGTATCATTGGACTCGGAGAGTTCCGTTCTCCTGATCGAATTAAAAAAATCTTTATGAAGTACACTGGGATACTCCTTGGCTTTATTATCTTTTTGACGGGGTGCAATTTTTCAAATGATGATGATATAACTGTCATTAATGAGCGCTTTAACAGAGACACCCACGGCTGGACCGCCGGGTTCTCCGACTATCCAGTGGGACAGGAAAATTTTTATAATCTTAATTTCCGGAGAACTCACTTACCTGCACCTCTTGATACAACTCAATATGCCCTGCAGATTGGTGGGGATAACCGCAGTGACGACCTTTTTATGTTTATTAAGCATCGTGTAAGGGGCCTCACTCCCAACAAAACCTACCAGATCGAATTCCACATCCAGCTTGCCTCAAACGCGCCGGAAGACTCATTCGGCATTGGCGGTTCGCCCGGTTCCAGTGTCTTTTTGAAAGCTGGGGCTGTCTCTTTTGAACCAGTTCCGGTCATTGTTGAGATGGATCAAACCGATGCCGGATATTATCAAATGAATATCGATAAAGGCAACCAGATAGTGGACGGAGATGATATGATACTCCTTGGCCATATAGGACACGGTGGGTCTGATTTTGAATACAAACTGATTGACAGAGACAACTCCGAGCCGTTTGAGGCAACTGCCAATGAAGAGGGTATTCTCTGGCTGATAATCGGAACTGACAGTGGTTTCGAAGGAAATACAACGCTTTATTACAATAATATTGAAGTTATCATTTACTGATGGCCTCTAAAATGGCTATACTTCTGCTGAACACAGACCCGCCAGATAAACAACAGAACATACTCCGTTTGCTAAACTCCTTCTAAATGAGAAGTGACATCTCAAATCATCTGTTTTTGGCCATTCTTTTCTTTGCATTCGGAATAAAACAAAGCCACGCTCAGACATTTGGTCCTGTTGATGACCGCCACTCCACTATTCAGCAAAACTCCACATCATCGCTGGAAACCACTCCCGGAGCTGTATGGACAGCTCCCGGTTTAAACGCTTATTTTGAAAACAAGGGTCAGATCTACGTGCCTGAAACGGCCGACAGTATCTTTACCGGAAGAGGACGTGTATTTTCACTCTCAGTTGAAGGAGACCAGATATTTGCCGGACTGGGTTTCACCTCAACCGCCGGAGGGGAGAGCACCAATGCAGCAATGGGCTATTATCAGTCATTCAACAACGGAGATACCTGGGATTTCATTCCTTTTCTGCTGGATGAACGGCCGTCCTCAAACGCCGGATGTGACGGAAATTCAATCGGGCCGCCCTGCGATGTTGAATTCCAGTATGGTGGAGAGACCTATATTCGTACACGGATCACCGTACCGGAACAATCTCCCCCTTATGAAGTGGACTTCTCTGGTGATACGCTTCTGGCCGTGCACTGGGCATCAGGCCTGCTGCGAAGCCGCAATAACGGACAGTCGTGGGAACGAATCATTCTGCCTCCCTCCTTCGAAAATGAACTTTCACCGGAAAAGAGCTATCAGTGGTTTTCGCAAACATCAGAAGGGGAAACAGTAAACCGCTACGATCCCAGGTTTGACACTAATTTACTCGGATTCGGACTATTGATTGACAGTGATAGTCGCGTTTGGGTAGGAACAGCAGCAGGTGTCAACATTTCCGAAAATGCCCTATCCGCCCCTGCTGATAAAATTGAATGGCAGCGTTTTTCATTTCAGCCCGGTATTGATGACGGACTTTTGGCAAACTGGATCATAAAAATTCGTGAGCAAAAAAATCTTGGGCGTGTCTGGATGACCAACTGGCGGGCTGACCCTGAAAACCGGGATGATTTTGGCCTTGTTTACACCGATGACGGTGGAGAAACGTTCAGTCATTTTTTGGAGGGTATCCGCGTAAATGATGTCGGTTTTTTTGACGGATCTATCTTCGCTGCCGCGGATAACGGGCTCTATATATCGCACGATGACGGTGATTCCTGGAGCCTGCTGGATCAGATTTTCAGCCCTAACAGTTTCATCAAAAAAGGTGCACGGTACTATGCTGTGGCATCCACCAATGAATATCTCTGGGTGGGTACAGATGACGGTATTGCCGGGACACAAGATAGTGGCGAAACATGGCGCATTCTCCGGGTGGATTTACCGCTGTCGGGAGGCAATATTTACCAGCCCGATGCACCGAACGTGGAATCCTACGCTTATCCCAATCCGTTTTCTCCCACACTCCACGCTTCCGTTCGCATTAAATTCGGGATGCAGAACCCCGGCCCGGCCACCATTCGGATTTTTGATTTTGGAATGAACCGGGTGCAAACCCTTGAAGTTGCCCCCGTCCCTGAAGCAGGCTCGTATGAAACTACCTGGGATGGTACTGATGAATCGGGACGAACTATCGCTGCCGGAACTTACTTCTACTCCATCGAGACGAACGAGGGATTCATCAACGGAAAAATTATACTTTTGGATTGATGCGTATTCAAAAATATATCATCACTGCAGCTATATCACTTTGTTCACTCTTTTTCTGGGTACCAGATCTGCTTGCACAAAGCGGCGGATTTGCCGGCTCTTTTTCCCGAATGGGCTTTTCACCAAGAGGGATGGCAATGGGCAACACAATGACGGCTGTTCATCATGAAGGAAGTTACGGTTATTACAATCCCGCCCTTGCCGCAGTATCGGCCGACGGTATTCAGTTTGATCTGGGTACCGCTGCCCTTCAATTCGACCGGCAGCTCCATATGCTCACATCTCATTTTCAGCTCCCTCCTTCTGCTGGATTTTCCGTCAGCCTGATCAACGCAAGGGTAAGCGATATTGACGGACGAAGTTCAAGCGGCTATCACACTGGAATGCTAAATACCAGCGAGTACCAGGTTATCGGAAATTTTGGGCTTCGGTTTTCAGAGAGGTTTTGGGGCGGAATCGGCATCAAATATAACCTGGCAAACCTGCATGATGAAATACCCAACAGCAGCAGCATCGGCCTTGATGCAGGGTTATATATAAAGCCGCTCTCCGGTTGGGCATTCGCTTTTGCTGTGAAAGACCTTCTCTCCTCCTATTCGGTTGATTCATCCGGCCTTTACGGAACCGATACTGCCCCCCGAAATTACGATTTCCCAACAAGATTGATTGCAGGTACATCATACCAATTTTCTGAGTTATGGCTGATCAGTTTTGATTTCGAAACACGGCTTCAGCGATCAGAAATCAATCGGCTCGTTTCGGATCAAAACGGTGCAGGCGAACGGATGGTCCGGAAAGTGATCTCCTCCTCCACCCGGTTTGCGAGAATGGGTACCCGCTATCTTATTCACGAACGAATCACTCTTCGGGGCGGACTGCAACTGAATCAACCGGGTGATGAAAATCAACTTCAACCGAGTGCCGGATTTTCTCTACATTTACCATACGACAGGTTTTCTCCTTCCATAGACTATGCAATTATGAGAGAACCATCCCAACTTTCAACCATGCATGTGTTTGCCATCCGGCTGAATATCTGAACTTAGTTTATGAAACGACCGATTTTTGTACTTATCATCCTGTTTTTTGCCGCTGATCTGACCGCACAAGATACCGGCAGCGGACTCGATTTTCTTAATATTGGCCCTTCTTCACGTCTGCTATCCATTTCCGAAGCGTCAACAGCAGTAACCACAGGGCCATCGGCGATTTATACAAATCCATCACTCCTTGTTTTGGAAGAGGTATCGAGCCTGGATTTGAGCTATACACTTTGGATTGCTGATGTTTACAACCAGTTTGCCGCTGTTAATTTTCGCCGAAACCGATCGGCATTTGCTTTGGGAGTTTATAATTCCACATCCGACGGCTTTCTCGCATTCAGCGGGCCCGGTGATTCTGCAGGTGAATTTTCGATAGGATATTTATCGATTGCCGGTGCTGCCGCTTACAAATTCGGGCCGTTTTCGATAGGTGCCACAGGTCAATATCTTCGAGAGGAAATCTTTCAGCACCGAGCAAACGGTTATGCCCTGAGCGGAGGTATTACAGCTGAATTTTTAGACCGGAGGCTGCGGACTGCTTTTGCTGTAAAAAACCTGGGAAATATGGAAAGTCTGGATGAGATCTCAACGACACTCCCTGCAACGATTAATGCAGGACTTTCGGCTGATTTAATTGAGTTTGTAACCCCCGGAGCCAATGACCTGCCCGTGCTGCTATCGCTTTATGCCGACTGGAGCAAACCGATAGAAGATAATCCAACAAGTGATTACAACGTTCATGATCCAGATGAAGGATTTATCAGTGTCGCCTTGAATGCAGACATTGCAGAACTTTTTTACATTCAGGGAGGTTATCGATTCGGGGCTACCGAACGCCCAATTAGCTTTGGATTGGGTATGGCCATTGAGCCGGTTCGAATCAATTACGCCATTGTGCCATTTTCAACCGGGTTCGGTACGGTTCACTCTTTTGGCCTCCAGTATTATTTTTGATTTCTATTCATCATGAAGAAGCCAGAAAAACTCGAAGATCTTTTCACTGAATTAAACGGGGAAGAACCATGCACTTTGTATGTGAACCCTCCTATTCGATACGCTTATAAAAAATCGGATTACCTCTATCTCTTCTACAGAGAGCTTTTCAGCTCAAAAGTCTACAAGATAAACGGTGTAACGACTCCAGGCCATCTCAAGTTTGTCTTCACTCAGCTTTTCGGGAAACGCAGTATACTTAATTATCACTGGATTGAATGTACTGGCTTTTTTTCGATCTTTGCCTACATTTACAAACTATTCTGCATATTTCTGTACAAAGCACTCGGAGGAAAACTGATCTGGTCGGTTCACAACAAGATGCCGATGGACTGCCGAATGGAATGGGTGAATTTTCACGGGCGAAGATGGCTTGCCAGAAAAGCGGATCTGCTGCAAATCGAATGCGAAGCAGCAGCAGCTGAGATCAGTACTTTTTTTGGGGTGCATGAAAAAAAAATGCGGGTTTGGCCCCATCCCGGATATCCGCCTCAACTCATGCCAAGAGTGGCGGCTCTCGAAGCAATTAATCAACGTTACAATGTGAAATTGAAAGTGAATGACCGGCTTTTTCTAATGTTCGGCCACATCAGTTCATATAAACAGACCGACAAAGTTTGTGAAATGTTCCTGGATGAACCCATCCAAAAAAAACTGATTATTGTAGGACCGGTAAAAAAAGGGCAGATGAAGTTGTACAAAAAAGTTCGGAAGCTGGCGAGAAAAAAAGAGAACATCGTACTGATTCCCCAGTTTATCAAGGAAGATCATGTACCTGAGTTTATGAATGCCGCGGATTTTGTTTTATTCAACTATCGGGAAGTTCTGTCCTCAGGTGGAGTGCCCCTTGCCGAGAGTTATGATAAAACGATCATTCTACCACGAAAAGGCTGCCTGAAGGAGAGACAAGGAGAAAATCTGAAATTCTTTAATTCTACTGATGAGCTGAAAGATATCATCAGAAAACTTTGACTGGGCATTTCTCTGCTACCTGTATTACTCACCAGGCTCCTCTTTTATCCTGCGAAGTGAAGTTTGGCTGTGAGCAAGCACTTGCTACGCTGTCCACTACGTTAAAACTTCGCAGGGGAGGCACACAAAACATGACCTGTCCGATGGGAAAACATTTTTTTTCAAAACTAACAAACGTATTGACTTAAATTCTTTATTGGCTTTATTTAGATTTGAATTATTTTAATCCTGGAGAATGGAAACTCAATACGATCAGGAAACGCTTACCCTTTTGCTAAAAAGTGCTGGTGATGGCGATCAAACCGCTTCTGACAAGCTTTTTGAACTTGCCTACCAGGAGCTTAAAAATATGGCTCACCAAAAGCTTTTGGGATATGGAAATATGAAAACCATGCACACCACTGCTCTTGTACATGAAGCATATATTAAATTATTTAACCATGGCAAGCTCAATTTCGAAAACAGGAATCACTTTTTTGCTCTCTGTGCAAGGATGATGCGCCAGATTTTGGTTGACCATTACCGCAAAAAAAGTGCAGAGAAGCGTGGCGGCGGCCAGCATAACGAAACACTCGGCACGCATCATGGTGCTACTGAACCATCAACTGGTGAAGAGCTTTTGGATCTTGATTCTGCACTCGGAAAATTAAGCACCCTTAACGATCGCCTTTCCACCGTGGTAGAATGCAAATTTTTTATCTCTATGAAAGATGAAGAGATTGCATCATACCTCGGCGTAACAGACCGAACCATACGGAACGACTGGCGAAAAGCTAAAATGTGGCTTTCAAAAGAGTTAATGAATCAAAACAAGAATCCCGGCATACTTGAATAATCAGTAAATCAACAATATGCCTTTAACTTAAATAAATAACTTCTTACTCCATGGACAGAAAAACATGGAAACGCGTTGAAGTTGTACTGGACAGCCTTCTTGAGCTTGACCAGAATCATTGGAAGGGTTACCTCAAAAAAGAGGTTTGCGATGATGAGATACGAAGAGAGGTAGAGCTATTAATTGAAGCTGAAAATAAGACACCGGATTTTTTAGAATTCGGAATTAACGGTTTGATATTGCCTGAATTGGCCATCAGTGAAATCGCCAATGATGTCCGTTTAGGTATAGTAAATCCCGACCGGTACGAAATCATGGAAGAGATAGGTCGTGGCGGCATGAGTGTGGTGTATAAAGCCCGTAGAACCGATGATGAATTTGACCAGGAAGTTGCTATTAAAATCATCCAGCCTTTTGGCCTGAACCGAGAGGAACAGATAAGCCGCCTGCGGATTGAGCGCCAGATTCTTGCCAATCTCCAACACAATAATATAGCCCGGGTGTTTGATGGTGGTGTAACTCCCGAAGGCTGGCCCTACATGGTGATGGAACTTGTGGAGGGAGTATCATTGCATTCATTTTGCCGCCAAAATCGCCTCACACTCCACGAGCGCTTAAAATTATTTCAGCAAATTTGCAGTGCAGTAATCTACGCTCACCGGAACCTGGTAGTACACCGCGACCTTAAGCCATCTAATATCCTCATAACAGGTGATGGTATCGTCAAACTGCTTGATTTTGGGATTTCCAAGTTATTACGGGATGATCATGAGAGTGTGGCTGTTACCCAAACAGAAAAAAGGCTGCTTACACCTGAGTATGCTGCTCCGGAACAGTTTAGTTTAGGTGCAATAACAACCAGTGCTGACATTTACAGCCTGGGAGTTATCTTGTATGAACTACTCACCGATCAGCGTCCCTTTGACCTGTCTGGCAAAAGTTTGGCTGAAGCCGAGCGTATGATTCAAGAGGCTGACCCACCTAAACCTTCTGCAAGGCAGCATAACCTCCCATTTTCTGCGGAAAAACTTAGGGGTGACCTGGAGACCATCTGCCTGAAAGCACTGCGAAAAGAACCGGAAAAACGGTATGGTACCGTTCAAGAATTTAATGATGATATCGACAGGTATTTTTCAGGTTTGCCGGTAATTGCCCGGCCTGCAACCAGAATCTATCGCATACAAAAATTTGTGAGCAGGCATAAGACGGGAGTTGCCATTACAGCAGCTGTATTGATTATCATTACAGGATTATTTTTGGCATTGCTTCACCAGCAAGCTATTGCACTTCAGGAACGAGACCGTGCCGTAACAGAGGCTAATAAAGCAGAACAGGTTACTGATTTTTTGATAGAGCTGTTCAATGCTAACGACCCTGACATCGCACGGGGAGAAATACCCACAGCACGCGATCTGCTTACCAATGGTGCTCTGCGTATTGGAAATGCTTTCGACGGAAATCCTGCTATGCGATCCGACATGCTGGTTATATTGGGAAATCTGAACCGTCGGATTGGTGAAAACGAAACTGCGCGTCAGTTGTTGGAGGAAGGACTCGAACTGGCCAATACGATTGGAGAATTTGAAACAGAAATAAAAGCACTGCAGACGATTGCATTAACAGATCAGCAAACCGGAGATAATGACAAAGCCCTTGAAAGCCTTAAAAAAGCTGAGGATTTGTTAGCATCAAAAGGGTTGAAACCAGGCAAACTTCACTCATCTGTTTCACGGAATCTCACATTTTTATTGAGTGAAATGGGGCATCTGGCTGAATCAGTCAATCATGCTGAAGAGGCATTGATCCTTGCACGAAAGGAGGATTATCTTGAGCCGGAAACCCTCTACCGATATCTGGACAGTATGGGCAGAGCACTTGTGGCCAAACAGGAACATGGAAATGCCGAAATCTATTTCACAGAAGCATTAAATCTAAACATAACACTCGAAGAAGCACCAAGCTGGCGCATGAATATGCACAACAACCTCGCTGCAATTCGTGCATATTATGGAGATCACAAATCAGCTGTTGAGCACCGTACAGAAGCGATGGAACTGGCAGATATAATCTACGCAGATATTCCTGGTGATACTCAGCGCGCCATAATTCGGAATAATTTATCTATAAATCTCATCAATACAGGTCAGCTTGGCAAAGCCATAGAGCTGTTGCAAGAAGCATTAGAGATCTACGGGGAAACCTACCCTGATGGGCTGAATAACCGGGTTGCTTCTGTTCATAACAATCTGGGACTGGCTTACCGGCATTCGGAGGAGTGGGAACGTGCCATACACCACTACTCAAAATCGCGTGATATTAATGCAGAACTTTTTGGTGCAGATGACATCCGTTTTGGAATTATTTCAGCAAATATTGCCCGGCCTCTCAGTCGATTGGGCCGATTTTATGAAGCCGAAACGATGGCACAGACAGCATATGACCAATATCTTAAAATACTGGGGCCTGATCATACAATGATTGCAACTGTAATGCGCCTTTTTGCTGATATTCGTCTTGATGAAAATCGCCCCGACGAGGCTCTGACTTATGCCGATAAAGCACTCAATATCTATAACAATTTAGATCACGCAAATACAGATGCAATCATTTCAGCATTAGAATATCGTGCCAGGGCTCTGGCAGAACTGGGCAGGCAGGATGATGCCCTTGAAGTGTTTAAAGAAGCTATTACGCTGGGAAATAACGACGAGTATCAAAAAGGGCTGGCCTGGCCCCAGCTACTTTTCTCATACACTGAATTTTTACACAACAGAAAAAACCAGGATGCTCACACTTATGCAGCCCTGGCACTTTCTGCCTACACAGACACCTTCGGCCCTACACACTCCGGAACCCGGCGGATGGAGGCTATGGCAAACAAAATTTTCTTGATGGCTGAACAGACAAATACAGAATTTGATTGATAAATTTGAACCAATTCTCACGGAAGCGCTTTAAATCATTAGTAATAAATCAGCAGATCATTTTTTAACACTAATTCGTGAGTAATTCGGGGTTGAGCATCGTGGATTTGGAACCCTTCAACATTTGCAATGAACCACTCTGTTGGAAAATCCATAATCAGCTTTGGCAAACTGAAAAAGACAGAAATACTGCAAACATCAACTATCACTCGAAAGTAACTTCCCCAATCAAGCTCAATTAAATTTTGAGAAGTTGGTTGAATTTGTAAGATAAATGGCAAATACCGAAAAGAGAGTTTCCATATTGGTGTCGTGTCAATCCTGAAGTTTCGTAAGCACCGAGCACAGCGATTCCCGAGAAAGGAAACCCGTGCCAAAGGCATTCATCTCTCACTTCTAACTATTTTATCAGCATTCTCCGGTAATTCTGAAATAGTTACCGGCTTGCATACCGATAATAATAGCCTGGTATTCGGTTAATCCCTGGGAAAGAGCATCTCCGTAAGCACTGCAGGCACAGTTTGCCGCACCCGGATTATCATAAAATGTATTTTGATAAACTGAACATACCGAAGGCCTTTCCCTGATATCACCAGGTAATTCAAATTCAGGCCAGATGGGTCTCGGTATTGGGCGCGGTATCGGTCTGAAATTAACCCACAATTTTTCAACAGCGTTACTCAGTGATAGAATAGGAAAATCTCTGGCTGTGAAACCACTTTTGAGATTCATTATTATTCTGCGGGTTGGCTCATCCGCTTTTTGAGACATCTGGTCGAGCTGACTGTCAAAACTGCACTTGTCGTGTACCGGAAGGCTTATCTGGCTTACCACTGTAAGGGCATTTTTTGTTTCTGCGGGCAGACAATTAAATACCGCATCTGCAATAGATGTATTTCCTTTTTTCATTTTAGATCCTCAGGTTTTTCAATGATTGAATACTGTTCGCTTATACATACGTATTAAGACTAAAAGAGAGGAAATAAATCAACAGGAATTACTACCGAACTTTACCACTTATACCACAATCCTGACTTTGGCAATTTTTTAAGACTCCCGAAATATCAAACAGAGAAGATCTATTTGGGTTACCTGAGTTCGGAATAAAAGTAAAATCCTAAAAATCGCACATGTTATTTCGCTTCACTGAAATCACTATTTCTCGGTGAAAACATATAAATTACTGCACTCTGATTGGCTCATGTGCCGAGGTATACTGCTTTTGTAAAAACAGTCTGTAAGCAGCAATTTGAGATAACTTATCTGTTGGCATGGTGATCCTTTCAAAGTTAAACTACAAGAATAAATGCTAAACCGTTTTTCAGGAATTATTTAACCGATCCTGAAAAATTAACCTATCGCATCAGAATAATCTCTTCCCCTGATAACTCCCATGAATCAGCACTCAATGAATGGCATGGGCTATCCCCTGTAGCATGATTTATTCTCTCGATGGATACTTTGTTATCCGCACCATAAGCCATGAAAAAACTAATCTCCTGGTAAAATTCCGGAATGTAACAATGCACGGTTCCATCCCCTTCAAGCTCGGAAAATCGCCGGTTTACCCGACCACTCTCTTCTAACGGAAATCGATAGATATGATACTGATCATTGGGCAACTTGAAAGAGGGATGTGCAGTAACAAGGATATGATACTTTTCGGGTTGAATATCGTCGGGGGCGAGCGCAAAAAATTTATCAAAATTTTCGGCAGTCAGTGTAACATCGTGGCCATCCAATACCCACATTCCCTGCGCAGTTCCGTCAACATCAATTTCCATAGTTCCACATTGCGGTTCTGCAACACGCCTTACATTTAACCGACCGGTTTTATCCAGCAGAATATCCCTGAGAGGAGGAATAAATAATGGTTGCGGACATATTGCCCATCTGGCCATCGGATATCGATGTGCAGCTACATAGTGTCTGTAAGAAAACGATAAAATAGGGATTTAGAAATAGTTGGCAAGGTTTTTAGACCTTGGGCAAGTTTGAATCGAAACGGGTATATTTATCCAACCTGCCCCCTGGTGCTTTACAGGCGACTTCCAAGGTT
>JAFIFB010000056.1 GCA_020832285.1 Balneolaceae bacterium | reverse complement strand
CAGAGCCGAACAGGTGAACTCCAAAATTCAGCAGGTAAAGTCCATTTCAAAAGGCTATCGAAATTATGATAATTTCCGCACAGCCATCTTGTTTTACTTTGGCAAGTTAGACCTCTACCCACAAGGTTTCCAGTAGAACCTATTAATTATTATAGAAAAACAGGTAAGTGGTTTTATATTTTTATTAAGAGGAAAAAAGATAAAAACTGTTTGAGAGATAAATAATTAATACTTTTTTTTAAAAGAGCAACAATCTGTAATTTAACTGTTTAAAGGTTCTCGATAGACTTTATTAACTCTGATTTTTTTTCCGTTTGAATTTACTAATCTCGCTGTAAGGTTCATTTTCACCTTTTATAAATATCAAGATCAGCTTCATGAGTAACAAAACCGCTCTTATTACAGGAATCACAGGCCAGGATGGCTCATATCTCGCAGAATTATTACTTGAAAAAGGGTATACCGTTCACGGTATTAAGAGGAGAGCCAGTTTATTTAATACAGATCGTATCGACCATATTTACGAAGACCCCCACACTGAAAATAGAAATTTGATTCTGCACTATGGAGATATGACTGATTCGATGAATATTACCCGAATCATACAGGATACGAAGCCTGACGAAATTTATAACCTTGCCGCTATGAGCCATGTAAAGGTTAGCTTTGAAACCCCGGAATATACAGCTAATGCCGATGGGCTTGGCACATTGCGTATCCTCGAAGCCGTACGTTTACTTGGAATGGAAAAGACCACAAAAATTTATCAGGCTTCTACATCAGAACTCTACGGGCTTATCCAGGAAGTGCCTCAGTCCGAAAAAACTCCGTTTTATCCGCGCTCACCCTATGCAGTGGCTAAGATCTATGCTTATTGGATTACGGTAAATTACAGAGAAGCCTATAACATGTTTGCTTGTAACGGCATTTTGTTTAATCATGAATCGCCAAGAAGAGGTGAAACATTTGTAACCAGAAAAATAACACGAGCTGCGGCAAAAATAGCTCTTGGTTTACAAGATGAGCTTCACATAGGTAATATGGACTCCAGACGCGATTGGGGCCATGCAAAAGATTATGTGGAAGCAATGTGGCTTATGCTTCAGCAGGAAGAACCAGAAGATTTTGTGATAGCAACCGGGAAGACTACAACTGTTAGGGATTTTATTCGCCATTCATTTAATAGAGTTGGTATTTCTCTCAGGTTTGAAGGAAAAAACAACGAAGAAGTTGGTATTATCAAAAAAATTGATAAAAACGGATACGCTTCCCTGGAAAATGGCTTTTCTAAAAAAGTAGGAGATGTAGTTATTAGAGTAGACCCAAGATATTTCCGGCCTACAGAAGTAGATTTATTAATAGGTGATGCCGAAAAAGCTAAGAAAAAACTTGGCTGGAAGCCTTCTCACAATCTGGAAAGTCTGATTGACGACATGGTGCAGGCAGATATTGAGCTTTTTAAAAAAGAAAAAACATTAGTAAAAAACGGATATAAAATTTTAAGACAGGCAGAATCTTGATTATTCTAAGATATTGCAGAAGTAACGCACTTATCTTTAACCGTCATCGAAACCATGAAAGAATCATTTAAAAAAATATTTGATCTCTTACCAGACGGAGATTACTATAAAATTGCTATTCTGTTTTTGATGATGGTTGTAGCCTCTGTTTTGGCACTTTTGGGTGTTGGCATGGTTCCGATCTTTGTAATTGCAGTCCTTGATGCCGATCAGGTACTTAACCTGCCAGTCTTGGGTGATATTCTTGTCTCACTGAATATTACAACTCAGGCGGAATTGGCACTTTTTGGTTCAATTGCTTTGTTTTTGATCTTCCTTGTTAAAAACCTGTTCATGTTATTTTATGACTATACAAATGAAAAGTTTATGTTAAACAGGAAACTGTTTCTTAAAAACAGGCTTTTCAAAGCATATATGCATTCACCATATATGTTTTTTTTAGGGCGGAACTCTTCTGAATTGGTACGAAACATAAGTAATGAGGCTGGCAGTATACTCGACGGTGCTCTTAAACCAATTATGACAATTACCCTCCACAGTCTCATGACACTACTAATTGTTTCGGCATTAATTTATACGGAACCATTCATTGCCGGTGTAGGTATTCTGCTTTTTGGCGGATTTTCTATCCTCTTTTTGGAGCTTACGAAAAAGAGTATTCTGCGTTATGGTAATGAGGCATTAAGCCACCGTAATTTTATGATGAAATCGCTGCTTGAGGGACTGGGTGGTTTTAAAGATGCAAAAGTACTAAAAAGAGAAAATTTTTTTTTACGAGAGTTCAATCATCACGCTGATAAAATTCGTTTTTACGATTTATGGAGTAAAATTCTCAGATCTGTGCCGAGGCAAATCGTTGAGATGCTGGCACTAAGTGGTGTGCTTTTCATCGCAGTCGTGATGGTTTTACAAGAACGCGAAGTTACATCAATTGTGCCGATTATAGCACTTTTCGGTGCCGCAGTTATAAAGCTAAAACCATCTATTAATACGATAATGGAGCAGGTGAACCACTTCCGTTACCACCTGCATTCCATAAATACGATTTATAATGACCTGATAAAACTTGAAAGCCGAAAATTTTATAAAGATTCACAATCTACTGGAGTTTCATTAAGTAAAAACAAGAAATCTTTTGTAATTGAAAGAGATATCGAACTTAAAAATCTAAGCTTTACCTATCCAGACTCAGAAATTCCGGCCGTGGAAAATGTTTCATTGCGAATTCCAAAGAATAGTGCGGTTGCATTTGTCGGTCCGTCAGGTTCAGGTAAAACTACCATAGCAGATCTGATTTTGGGACTTCTTGAACCCGATAGTGGTGGTGTATTTTCAGATGGGAAAAATATTTTTAAAAACCTGAATAACTGGCAAAAAAATATCGGATATATTCCCCAGCATATTTATCTCCTCGATGATACTATCCGCAAAAATATCTGCTTTGGCCTTGAAGATGATGAAATTGATGAAAATCAGCTGGCAACAGCAATTGATGCTGCTCAGCTCAGGGAACTCATAAATTCACTGGAGCTCAGGGAAGAAACGATTGTGGGTGAGCGTGGCATCCGGCTCTCGGGTGGTCAGCGCCAGAGAATTGGAATTGCAAGAGCACTCTATAATAATCCACAGTTGCTGATAATGGATGAAGCAACATCTGCACTAGACAACATAACTGAGAGAAATGTAATTAAAGCAATCGAAAAACTTAAAGGTGAAAAAACCATTATAATGATTGCGCACCGACTTACAACTGTGAAAAATTGCGATACAATATATATGATGAAACAATCTGAAATTATTGGAGCCGGAACATATTCAGATTTATTAAATAAAAACAGGGAATTCAGGGAAATGAGCCTTGTTGACGAACATTTGCCTTAAGATTATTAAAAAAAATTAATATTTATTTGCTTTTATTCAATATATCTTTTTACTTAAATAGGCAAAATATGTTCACATATAGAAATTAAAAATAAGGCTAAAATTTAGCTAACTTCGACCCCTTTTCTAAGTCAAATAATTTTAATTATTTGATTATTTATAAAAAATGAAGAGTTTAAAATAAACATCAGATGAGTAACGATTCCAGCAATAACCCTTTTGCTTCAAACGCCAATAATTCTTCTAACGGTTATGGAAAGAAAAGTTATAATGGTGAATACTATCAGGGAGAAATCGTAAAAGACGTACATCGGGGACAAAGTGATGAGCTGGACCTCAAGTATCTGTTCAATATTGTTCTTCGATATAAATGGTGGGCACTGGTTATCACACTGATTTGTACTCTTGGTGCAGGTTTTTACGCCTATTCTTTACCATCCGAATACCAAAGTTCAGGCACTATTTTAATTCAGGAAGAGAGGAATAGATATACATGGGCAGGTTCTGATCTTTCCAGTATGCTTACATCTTCTTTCGGAGTTGGAGCGGGAAGCCGGCTTGTAAATGAAATTGAGGTATTCAAATCCCGTATGATTGCAGAAGAAATTGCCGATAAGATCATCCAAAAAGAAGTTATGGATAACGGCTTGCGATTCCCCATTTTATATTTCGAATATCCTGAAGATTCAACGATGGTGAGTCGTGGTGCTGTAGCTTCAAGAATACGAAATTCTATGCAGGTTAACAGAATTGATAACGAGACTGATATTTTGAGAATCAGTTATAATAGTCGTTCTCCTCAGGAAGCCAGTGAACTTGTAAATATCACGATGGAAACTTATACGGAGGTTTCTGCAAGACAAAAACGCACTGCAGCTACTGAAGCACTGCGATTTCTTGAAGATGAAAAAGAAGAAGCAAGCCGTAATCTTACGGCTTCAGAAGAAGCTCTCAGAGACTATATGAGCCGAACCAGTATTGTTCAGGTTGACGGACAGACCGAAGCTGCAATCAGCCGGCTTGCAGAATTGGAGTCTCAACTACAGCAGGTTCAGGTGCAGAGAGTAGCAGTAAATTCATCCATTCAGGCATATGAAGATCAGCTTGAACAGATTCGGCCAGGTTTAGCTGAACAATTTGCTGATAATATCAGCTCTACGATGGAACGTGCACAATACAGGCTTGCAGAGCGGGAAGCTGAGCGTCTTTTATTTTTACAGAGAAATCCATCACTTAGAAACAATCCTCAGGATGAACCTCAATTTGTACAGATTGAAGAAGAAATTGAGACCCTGAAAAGAGAGATTAATCGTATGGCTGCAGACCTGATAGGTGAAGATTCTGACCAGTATGTAGGATTTTTAAATCAGGGAGATGGTGGTATCACCGGCCGTATTATTCAACTACGAAGTAATCTGATTGAGCTACGGATTGAAGAGTCTCAAATGGATGCTCAGGAAGAAGTACTTGATAGCAGAATCGCCAGAGAGAACCAGTTTCTCGATAATTTACCCGATAATATGATTGAACTGGCAAGATTACAGCGAGATGCAAAAGTAAATGAACAACTTTTTGGTGTCATTTCTGAACAGTTTACACAAACTCAGTTGTGGGAACAGACTCAATATGGATCAGGAAGATTATTAGATATGGCCCCCGTTCCTGGTGTACCATCCGGACCTAATAGAACGATGATGATACTCATTGGATTTATGCTTGGCGGTGCATTGAGTGTTGGTTTTGTGTTTGGTAAGGAGGTTATGAATCGAAGGATAGATGGAGCCCAAAAATTGGCACACACCGGCTACCCTGTAATGGCGTTGATCCCGGACAAAACCGAACAGATTAAGAAAAAGTTTAATGGAAATAAGTTTGTTGAGATTGATGGCCGTAAAATCATGACCTCATTGACGGTTTTGGTGGATACAATTTCTCCAGTTGCTGAAGCATATCGGCGGCTTCACAATAATATCATCTATTCTGATCCGGATCTGGATTTTAAAACAATAGTTGTAACTAGCCCGAAAAAAGGAGAGGGTAAATCAACTGTTTCAATTAACCTCGCGGTAACTCTCGCAGAATCCGGCAAAAAAGTGCTTATAATTGACACTGATCTCAGAAGGCCAACTCTGCACAAAATGTTAGGTGAAGCTCGGGAACCGGGATTGGTAGAGCTTTTCTATGATGACAGGCCTCTTTCAATCGCCATAAAGCCAACAGTTGCTCCGGGTGTTCACCTAATTACTTCCGGGAGAAGTATTGGAAATCCATCTGCTGTATTACAAAGTAAAAAGATGAAAGATTTAATCAGCAGAGTAAAAGAAAAGTATGATCATATAATTCTGGATACTCCACCTTATGGTGTAATAACCGATGCTGCTTCAATGATGAAAATTGCAGACGGTGTCGTACTTGTTACCCGATTTGAATATACTGAAATGAATGAGCTTTTTCATACGATTGAAAATTTGAAAAGAATAAACGCGAATGTTATCGGCTCATTAATAACCTGCTATCATCATAAGAAAAGTGCCGATTATTACTACAACGATTATACTTACGATAGTTACGACGCATATGAAGAATACCAGGAAAAAGCGTAATCTTTTTTATTGATATCTGGTAAATTCGAATTCAATTATTTATCATCTGCCCACTTAACCAGAAACCACGATTATTTTATAGCTGTTACTCCTCTATGAAAAAGCATTTGGCCATTACTCTTGGAATTCTTTTTTTATTCTTTCCTGTCTATGAAACCTTAAAAGCTCAGGCTGGTGGTTCACAGGTTTTTCGTCTCTCCGAAGGGTTTGTACGGATTGCTGAGTCTGGTCAGCTCGCTGATACACTTACAGTTTGGGGTGATGTTAGTGCTCCGGGAAGGTACATAATACCAAGAAACACTACTGTTCATGAATTGATCTCATATGCAAGAGGGCCAATGACTGCCAATAGGGCCGGGCAGAGACTGGACTGGAGTAAGGTGCGCCTGGAAGTAACGATATCACGGTACAATTCCGAAAACGGTTCGGAAACATCTGAAACATATACATTCAGATATAATGAACCTTTCCCGGCAGAACTCAGAGACTATCCCTTAAGAAACGATGATATAATTAGCCTTGAAGTTCTGCGCAGACCATCATTTGTTGACTGGCTTGGGGTGGTAACCTCGGTACTGGGTGCTACTGCCACTACAATTATTATTCTCGATCGGCTCTCCGACTAAACCGGATTTTTCAATAAGAGATTTTTTTCATTAGCAAGTCCTTGCTAAGCTGAGCAGTACGCTGAAAATTCGAGGACCAGGAAAGCTTCACAGTGAAGGTGAAGTACTTTACACGCAGGCTCTCAATGGCTTCATACGACAGAGTGCCATTTTAAAATCAGCATAGTTAAGGTTAAAATGTCGCAAAATGCAGTCTCGACAGCTCATAGGGATTTCAAAGACGTCATTTTGAATCTTAAAGAAATAAATTTCAATCAGATACATTACATTTGATATATCTGTGAAATATGCAGATTAACCTTCAATTCCTTTCTTTGGAATATTCATCCGTAAAAATCAGAAATTGTTGATATTGTCATGTATTAACAAAAGGTTGGGCAGAATAAAAAAAAGATGTATATATAAGCTTTCTGAATGAAATACGTTTAGGGAGAAATCATTATAAAAAATGTTTGTCAACACTCTGCTTTCTCCCTATTTTTACTGATCTGATGAAAAAAAGCTTTTCACATATCTTTAGGTCTCTCACCATTTCGGTTTTGATGACCGGTATTTTGGCTCACATGATTCTTCCATTTTCGAGCCAGGCTCAAA
The DNA here is from genome assembly GCA_020832285.1 of Balneolaceae bacterium. GTDB lineage: Bacteria > Bacteroidota > Rhodothermia > Balneolales > Balneolaceae > Rhodohalobacter. The sequence goes on along the minus strand of JAFIFB010000056.1, from coordinate 111,136 downwards.
AAACTGCATTTACACAGTGGTTAAGCCATAATGTGGTTGCATCAGGTGATGAAAATGAAATTAAGCTGAGAAACTCCATCCGTGAGTTACCGGAAAAATCCGGTAATTTTTGGATACTTATTGAGCAGGCATCAGAGCTGGTAGCCAATCATAAAGATGATTTTAGAATTAACCTTGCCTTACCCGACAATAATAAAAATCAGCAGGTTTCTTCCTGGCTGCTTGGTCAGTGGAATGTATTTCAAACTCAAAAAGCAGGTACTAATGCCATTTTACCTGATATTTCTCAGCCTTTTTACAAATGGCTTTCCACAAATAATTTTACATCTGTACTATCCAGTCAAAAAACGGATCACCTGATCAAATTCTACCCCGGTTTTGTTGAACCTGTTTTAGATACTGTTTCGGGGCGATCACTCATCCCTTTGATAAGTGGAATTAGTATTAATGCTCCGTAGCTTTTCCTTTCGGAAAAGAAATTATGGCTTATATCTCATACTGTATGTACAGTCTGATAATTGCCTCTATGGAGGAATTAAGTCATAAAGACAACACTGTTCCAGGATGAACAGCAATCTCTTTTTCTTTTCCCGGTCCCTTCTTTTTGCGTGTTTTTATAAAACACCTTTTTAAATTTTAAAAATATTAATACCTAATTAACTGTAACTATGAAAAAGCAGAATAACGGATTTAAAATAGGTTGTATCGTCCTGTTTCTTGGGCTGACAATTTATTACCTGTTTCCCACTATACAGTGGAATCTGGAACAGAGACATATGAACAGTATGACTGAAACTGAAAGAGTTCAGTACGAAAGTGAAAATATGGCGAAATTACAAAATCTCAGAGAACGCTCTCTTTCACTTGGGCTGGACCTCCAAGGTGGTATGTATGTTACTCTCGAAGTAGGCAGCCCTCAGCTTATCCTTGAGCTTGCTGGTGATTTTGCTGATGAATATCTCGAAGAAGTCATCCAGGCAGCCAGGCAAACATCTATCGATAACAACACCGATTTCATCGATGAATTTGTAGCTGAATTTGAACGTCGCGATTCGGATGCTATGCTTAGCCGTTATTACCGGTCTGACTCTGCAAACATAACCCGAACATCCACTAACTCCGAGATCACAACCTATCTGCGCAATCAACAGACCTCTGCAGTGGAGCGTGCTATTGACATTATCCGCTCCCGGGTTGACCGTTTCGGTGTAACCGAGCCTTCTATATTACAACAGGGAGGTAATCGAATTGTAGTAGAACTTCCTGGAGTTGATGATGAAGAACGAGTAAGAGATCTTCTTCGGGGAACTGCACGACTCGAATTCAGACTCACACCGGAAACAGAAGAAATCAATTCTGCCAAGCAGCAAGTCTCTGAATTTTTCAGTAATTACGAACAGGATGAAGAAGATGAAAGCAGTATTAAAAATCTTCTCGAGATCTTTGAACTTCGTGGCTCAAACGAATACGTGTTTGGATATGCAGCAGAAAGAGATACAGCAGATGTAAACCGGATTCTTGAACATGAAGATGTACGAAATCTTATTCCGCGAAACACCACGCTGTTGTGGGGTGCAACTCCTTTTGCCTCTGATAATGGGATAGGTTTATATGAGCTGATTGCCGTACGAAGCCAGATTGAACTGACTGGTGATGTTATTTCCGAGGCCCGTGTGGCTTTTGATCCAACAACCAATGCCCCTGAAGTATCAATGACAATGGATTCTGAGGGAGCAAGGCGATGGGCGCGAATTACAGGCGCCAACATTGGACGACCTGTTGCGATTGTGCTTGATGGCAATGTCTATTCCTATCCTACAGTTCGTTCACAAATTAACAATGGACGATCTTCCATATCGGGACTTGGCGGAGTACGCGCGGCAGAAGATCTTGTAAACATCCTGATGTCGGGTGCACTTCCCGCACCACTTGAAATTATTGAGGAACGTACTGTAGGAGCTTCACTTGGGGAGGCATCAATTCGTGCGGGACTTTATTCTATTATGTTCGGACTGGGAGTGGTGGCTATCTTTATGATTGTTTACTACCGAACGGGAGGGGGTATTGCCGATCTGGCATTGATGTTCAACATCATCTTCATCCTCGGTATTCTGGCCGGATTCCAGGCCACACTCACATTACCGGGCATTGCTGGTATTGTATTGACCATCGGTATGGCTGTTGATGCGAACGTACTTATATTTGACCGAATACGTGAAGAATTGCGGGGAGGTAAAACACTGCGCGCTGCCATTGACAATGGCTATGCCAATGCAATGAGTGCGATTATTGACGCCAATGTTACCACATTCTTTGTGGCAGTGATCCTCTACAGCTTCGGTATGGGGCCAATCAAAGGCTTTGCCGTTACACTGATGGCAGGTATTGTAGCTTCACTCTTCAGCGCGATTGTGATTACCCGGGTTATTGTAGATTACCTTACCCGTGAGAAAACATCCGCAGTGAGCTTCGGATAAAATTTCAATATTTTAAGAATATAAATGAGGATTACATTATGAGATGGTTTGAATCTCCAAATTTCGATTTTATTAAAGCCCAGCAAAAAGCATACTTCTTTTCAGGTACGATGATTATCGTATCTATTGTGGGAATTTTAGTGATGGGGCTCAATTATGGTATTGACTTCAGGGGCGGCCAAGAGTTCGTTTTTGAATTCGAAGAACCGGTTGATGTAGTAGAAATACGTACAGAGCTGGCTGGGCCGCTTGGCACCGTTCCTGAAATAAAGCTGTTTGGCTCCAGCAGAGAAATTCTTTTCCGTGTTGACAGTGAAGAAGATGTAACAGCCACACGTGAGCTGATTCTTGAAAACTTTGCTCAGCTCTATCCGGGCAATACGGTAACTGTCCAGAAAACAGATCTCGTGGGGCCAAGATTTGCAGAAGATCTAAGGCGGGGAGCGATGTATTCTATTATTTTTGCCCTGGCAGTAGTTTTTATCTACATCTTTATCCGTTTTAAAGGGTGGTGGTTTTCAGCCGGTGCAATTGCAGCACTTGCACACGATGTATTGATTGTACTCGGTATTTTCACCATTATGGCAGAAATAGCACCATTTGATGTAAGTATTAATCAGGCACTGATTGCCGCATTTCTAACCATTGTGGGATATTCCCTGAACGATACCGTAGTAGTGTTCGACCGAATCCGTGAAAATTCGATCATTTACAAAACGATGAACTTCAAGGATATGATTAACAAAAGCCTGAACGATACCCTCAGTCGTACAGTAGTTACTTCGGTAACCACCTTGTTTGTGGTAAGTGTGCTGTTTATCTTTGGCGGGGAAGTATTGAAAGGCTTTGCATTTGCCCTTGTAATAGGAGTAATTTTAGGAACTTACAGTTCTCTTTTTATTGCAAGTGCGCTTGTTGTTGAGATTCAGAAACGAGCAATTGCAAAAGCTAAAACCAAGTAAAATCAAATAAATCACCGAAAGCCAATGAGTTTTAATGTTTCTGAACGCTATAACAGCGTAATCATTGAATTTAAAGGAAATGTAATGGGCGGGCCGGATGCCGTCAGCCTGAATGAAAAAATTCATGAACTGATTGAGAATGACAAAAAGAACGTAGTTGTTAATCTCGGAAAAGTAAAGTTCATGAATTCTTCAGGACTGGGCATGTTAATTGGCGCTCTTACTACCATGCGAAAGGCAGGAGGCGATCTAAGGATTGCAAACGCAAGTGATAAAATTGAAAGCCTGCTCATCGTTACAAAACTCATTACTGTTTTCAAGCACTATAAATCTGTTGATGAAGCGATTGAGTCTTACAAAGAAAAATCGTAACTATTTCTTATAACAGAGCACGAGAATGGTCAGACGGTTCAGGCTTATAAATTAGCCAGGTTTACTGAGAACTTAACATCCGTCAGACGGAATAAACTATTTTTAACTAATTTTATTCGGAGGTGTGCTAAACACCTCCTTTTTTTTGAAATATATGGCTGTACGAATTGTTATTGGTGCCCAGTGGGGCGATGAAGGAAAAGGAAAGGTGGTAGATCTGCTAAGTGCAGATTCAGATTATGTGGTTCGTTACCAGGGGGGGGCCAATGCTGGCCACACTCTTAAATTTGATGATACAACTATCGTTCTCCATCTGATCCCTTCAGGAATGTTTAATGGCAACTCAAAATGTGTGATTGGAAACGGTGTTGTTATTGACCCGATTGCACTTGTTGAAGAACTCGAAGAAGTAGAGGCTCTCGGTGTTGATTTAAAGAATCGGCTCTTTATCAGCAGTTCTGCCCACCTGATCCTTCCTTATCACAAAGTGCTCGATAATGTAAAAGAAAAAAGCCGCGGGAGTGATGCAATCGGTACCACAGGTCGCGGAATCGGACCCGCATATGTGAGTAAAGTCTCCAGAATCGGTATCCGGTTGATTGACCTGATGGATAGAGAACGTCTGGAAGAAAAAATCAGGAAGAACCTGAATGATATCAATATCGCACTGGAAAATGTATACAATGAAGATCCAATCAACGCTGAAAAAATGATTGAAGATCTGGAGGCTTCGGTTGAAACTATAAAACCATATATTTGTAACACAACTGAATTACTACATAAAGCACTTCAGAATAATGAGGCGATACTTCTTGAAGGTGCCCAGGGAAGCCTCCTTGATGTAGATCATGGCACTTACCCTTATGTAACTTCATCATCACCTACAGCAGGGGGCGCCTGCACTGGCAGCGGTATTCCTCCGTTGGCTATAACCAATGCTATGGGAATTACCAAAGCGTACTGCACAAGAGTTGGAAACGGGCCTTTTCCAACCGAGTTGAATGATGAATCAGGGGAAAAACTTCGAAAAAACGGCCAGGAGTTTGGCGCAACAACGGGACGTCCACGGAGATGCGGATGGCTGGATCTTGTTGCTCTGAACTACGCCATCCGTCTTAATGGAATGAATGAACTAACACTAACCAAGCTCGATGTCCTCGACGATTTTGAAACTATAAAAGTATGTACTCACTACGAGCTTAATGGTGAAAAAACGGATGTTTTCCCGGCTGATTGTGATGAACTTGATGACGTAATACCTGTATACAAAACATTTACGGGATGGAATACCTCAACCCGGAATATTTCCACCTATGAAAATCTACCTGAAAAAGCCAGGGTATATATTCGTTTTATAGAAGAGTTTACCGGAGTTCCATTTAAAATTGTTTCTACCGGCCCAAAACGATCTGAGACCATTGTACGCTGAAATATTGCCATGAAAACCGATACGCGCTTTACTATTGTGTATCAAATAGAAGCCGGTGATCAGGCAAAAGCTGAGAATTTTGTGCGTAAAATCGGTACTGAACAATCAGTAGAAATTTCATTGGAACTGGTTCCTCCTGAAGCAAGATCTTCTCTGCCCGAATTTTCTCCTGTTGAACAGTTTGGAGAGAATAAGTGGAAAGCCCGAATTTCATACCCTATGTCTGTCGTTGGAGATGATCCCACTCAGTTTTTGAACGTTCTTTTTGGTAATATCTCTCTGCTTAACGGAATTGTAATTTCAGACGTTTCTGATAATATTTTTAATGAACTTCTGAATGGGCCCTCATTTGGTATTGAAGGTATCAGGAATTCCTGTGGTGCCATGAAACGTGCCATCAGCAGCACTGCTCTGAAGCCGGTCGGGCTTTCGGCGGAAGAACTTGCCGATCGGGCATTTCTTTTTTCCAAAGGCGGAATTGATATTATAAAAGATGACCACGGTTTAACCAATCAGCAAAGTGCAACGTTCGAAGAACGTGTATCGCTATGTACCAAAGCAGTTCGGCGTGGAGAGCAGCAATCAGGTAAAAAGAGCCTCTATTTTCCAAATATTACAACATCACCGCAGAATCTGATTGAACGCTTCGAAAAAGCAGTTGAATTGGGAGCAGACGGAGTGTTGGTTTGTCCACAGCTTACCGGACTTGAAAGCCTGCTGTCAATAGCATCCCTGAAAGAGATTCCAGTGATGGCACATCCAGCTTTTTCTGGATCATATATTCAGGCAAATCATGGATTTTCACCGGAATTATTTTACGGAAAAATCTGGCGTGCATTTGGTGCTGATGCAGTGATTTATCCGAACACAGGAGGCAGATTTCCCTTTTCTGTTGAGCAATGCCATCAGTTAAACAGACAGATGCGTGGCCATTTCTGTAGTTTCAAGCCGACATTTCCGGTGCCTGCAGGTGGCATTAAGCTGGAGACAGTTAAAGAATGGATGGACAGCTACGGAAATGATATCATTTTATTAATTGGCGGCAGCCTCTATAACCAAAAAAGTGGAATTGAAAGTGCTGCAAGGGAATTCCAACAATTATTGGAAAATTATGGAAAATAAATCAAAAGTAATCAAATCAGACGGTTTCAAGTGGAAAGGTGTGGAGAGAAAGGAGTATAAAACAGACACTCAAAACTTTAAGGATATTCAAAGATATTCCTTGCTGGGAGATGATGCACCGGAACTTAACTTTCAAACCCGCTATTTTGAAATTAAACCAGGCGGCTATTCTTCGCTTGAAACTCACCGTCATCCGCACAGTGTAGTAATTATCCGGGGTGAAGGAACTCTGATTCTTGAAAACAACATTCATGAACTTGACGTTCAGGATGTGATTTACATTGCACCAAACACGATACATCAATTTCATGCTGATAAAGGCAAACCGCTTGGATTTATTTGTGTGGTAGACCGATACCGCGACAGGCCGGAAATTCCCGATGATGAAACTATCCGTCAAAGAATTACATCCCCCAATGTTTTAAAGAAAATTCAAAAATAGTGTTGAAAAGGAGCTGTAAAACGTTTTATATTTTAAGTCTTGACTGTGACACACAGTTTGATGTTATTTGTTGAATTGCGGGAATAGCTCAGTGGTAGAGCACCACCTTGCCAAGGTGGGGGTCGGGGGTTCGAATCCCCTTTCCCGCTCTCTTTTAAAGCCTTTGGAAAACAACGATTTATGATGTTTCAAAGGCTTTATTTTTTTGTGCAAATTTCTGAAATTTAATTTCGGTTACAAGGCAGTTACAAGGGAAGTTTTAATAACAACGGTTATTACATGTTATTTTTTCTTCTCACAGCGCCGGGGCTTTCGATGGGTTCCCGGATTTTGAAACAACAATCTGGAGGGCTATATTTCGTTACCATTAAGAACCATTAAGAACCAATGATAATGAAATGGATACAATTATTCTGAAAACCAAAAACCGCAAGGAAACCCGTCTTATCCAGCAGCTTGCCAACAAAATGGGAATTGAAAACAGAAGTCTTACCGAAGAAGAGATGGAAGATATAGGTATGGCTATGTTAATGAGAGAGGTAAAAGGAAGTGAATATGCTACCAGGGAAGAGGTTATGAGTATATTAGATGCAGAATGATTGTCCGCTTTCACAAAGCATTCACAAAAGATTTATCTAAAATTAAAGATAAGGCCACTCGAGAAAAGATTAAAAAAGCCATTCTGAAAATGGAAAAAGCCCCATCGCCGGATAAAATTACCAACTTGAAGGCGATTAAGGGAGAAAAGGATGCGTACCGGTTACGGGCTGGAGATTACAGAATCGGTTTATACTTAAAAACCGATGTTCTTGAGTTGGTTCGTGTAGCTCACCGAAAAAGTATTTATGACATATTCCCGTGATCCGTATAGAATATTTGTATCTGTCTTTCTCTGACAGTTGCCCTCTGGGTTTTACCTTTCAGTTTCCACTGTTTCCGGCGGTACCACATCAAAACCGCCAGATCCTTTCTATATTCCAAAAACCGGCCAACTCTGGAATAAGAGCCTTTTAAATTTCGATTCTCCCGGCCGATCTCCGGCGCCGGTGGATGATAGCATTCTTGAAATTTACGTTTTAAGCCCTTTAAAAATGGCAAGCTGATATACTGCCTTATATCAGTGGAGTTATCGGGGAATGGGTGCTGCCTCGTTCGTGGTGTGGGGCCGGATCGGATGGTATCTGCGAAAGCTTCGCAAATATTCCGCTTCAAATCCGGCAGGATCGGCCAGCCGTGCAAGCTGCCGGATCTCTTTTATAACTTCTGGGTGCTGCTCCTCAAACTCGTTGAGTGCTTCGGTCATTAATCAGCTTTTCAATAGATTCTGCATGTTCCACCAAAAAATTTTATCTATCCCTATTCGCAATCATCCGGTTCGTACTGCTGTTCATCATACCACTTTCGGACCATCCACCTTATTGATTCCGGCGAAACATCAGGCAAATCACCGTGTTGCTCTTTGTATTTGGCCTCCATCATACGATAAGATAGCTCTTTAAATGTATGAGCTGCCTTAATAACATTATCCGCTGCAGGCTTCAAGCTGTTGCCAAAATTGATAATACTTTTTCTGGCATTCTCGGAAGCTACTCTAAACCGCTCAACATCTTCCGGGTGGATCCCTTTATAAAAATCTTTTTCACTCATATCAAAGACCATTGTCTTTATTCCGAAAAGCTTCCACGGCCGTTTCAGTTTCCTGTTCTCTGTCCTTAAAAAATTCTTCAAGTGCGGTTTGAACCACGTTTTGGATGGTGGTTCGCTTATGCCAGGCGGTAGCCTGAATCTGTTCGATCACTTCATCAGGAAGGCGGGTATTGAACGTTTTCATCAAATCTGTCATATATTTCGGTTTACGGTTTGGGTTAACTTAGCAAAGAGAAAAGCCATAAAAAAGCCCCGGTTTCCCAGGGCTGTTATTTATGTTCGATTGGGCTGTCAATCGCTCGATCAGCTGCCAAAAAAGCGCCGGATCATTACGCCGTATTTCCTGCTCATGCTTCAAAAACATGTCCAGCAGTTCCTTATGATTGCGCCGTGATACGTTATCAACTATCATGATCAGGCTCCAATTCACTGCGATACTGAACGCAACGAAGTAACAACTCTTCAAAAATTCGTGATTTTACTTCTTCCATGTATTCCCTCGAGTATTTGATCTTCTCCTGCAGTTCAACCTGTCGGCTTTCTCGTTTTCCCTCCACAAGTTCAAATACACGTTCCACTCTATCTATAAATTCAGCAAAGGAATTTAGCTCATTATCTCCCATGGTATTTACCACGGCATATAAATTCCCGAATCGCTGTTTATGATATGGAGTGCAGTAATCATATAAACGATGGATTAATTTGAGGTGCTCATCCTGGTAGATCATCCGGCGGAAGCGGTCGGATTCAAAACAAAGATCGTCCAGTTCATCCAAGCCAATTTTATCAGCAACGGGTTTAAGAATCTCACCTATCATCTGAATGGCATTTTCCATTTCAATAATGGCCGCCCGGTTTTTAGCCTTTTGTACTTCCGGGGTATTTTCTTCTGTTGTCATGTTTTTAAGATTTGGTTTACGGTTTACGGATACAGCGTTGTGCTGTTCATCTATATTACTAAAAACTATCAATACTTACAATGCTTTTATTGGTAGTATGATAAGTATATAAAAAAAGGCGGGTACCGTCTCCAGTACCCGCCATCCGTAAACCGATCATGAAAACATGATCAGAACCCACAAAGTAATAAATTCACGCTTTAATGTCTCCCGGCCATTCCAGATCCATCTCTTTAAAATCATCCGGTGTTAAGCCAAAATCCAGCCAGATCAGCTCACAGTCCAGGGCTGTCTTTCTTAAAAACTTCCGTTCCCGTTTGGTGGTGGACACTGGCAGCAGCTGAATTACCTCCCTTTGTCGTTGTAAGGTTTTCTGATACATAACGGTTCCCATGATCACGTGTATCATATAACGTTGGAGTAATCTCTTTTGGATCATCTTCTCACAGATTTTTTGGTATTCGGCCGCCTCCGCTTCGTTCATGATCATATCCGGCTCAGGTACTTCATACAATCGCCGCAGGCTCATTTCCTGCTGTCTCACTACCATTGCCTTAACCCGTTTGGGTACCAGGTATTCTAAAATAACACTCATAACAGTTTTTGCATGGTTTCTTCAAGGTTGAGCACCAAGTCAGTGCCTTTCAGTTTAAACTCACCGGTAACGTGAACACGTTGCGATCCGCTTCCGCCTTTCTGGATATTGGACACCATCCGGCCGGGATCTTTGGTTGCAATTAAGTAATCATCCGGATGGGTGGTTATAATGTCGCCACGCGGGGAAATGATACCGTCGTTTATTCCAACCACGGTTTGCAGGCCCGCCCGTATACCCTCACTGAATCCACCTGTTGCCAGGGTTAACATTCCCCTCACAGCAAGCTGCCTGGCCATAGACCTCCAAACGCTACTCAAACGTTCGCTCTGGAAGATCAGCCGATCAAGGCCCATTATTGTAGTGTTGGCAAATTCAGTAAAATCTCGGGTAGTTTTCTGCGTCTCCTCCTGAACATCTTCCATGCGGTGGGAAAAGTCCTCAGCCCCTCCGATCATAGCACGCCAGATCTCTTGCTGTTGGGCCAAAAACTCTGCATTCAGCATTTCCTGAATATCATCGGTCGGATCATGAATTTCATCTTCCGGCTGCTCAATCATAAATCGAACCCTTTCCGCCGCCCTTGCTGTTCGTTCCATGGCATGGGCTGCCCTTTCTGTATTATCAACAGCTTTATCTGAAATGATTTCATCAATTTGCAGGGCGGCCGCCTCATTTCTCATAATGATAAGTGATTGAATAATATCGCGGTGCGTACTCAGTTGCTTCTCTGCCGCTTCGGTACCCTCCACATTCATGGTGCGGTGCTGGGCTTCTACCCGTTCCATCAACTCAGTTTGTTTGGCAATAGCCTTGTTTAGCTGCTCAATCTCCGCTGCCGTGCCGGTTATGGTCATATTCAAGGCATCACTAACATAATCGTTCATGCGGGATAACCTGCGATTAGCGATATAAGCATGTGCTGCAACCGCAGCCACTCCGGCCGCTAAAGCTGTGAACGGATTTTTTAAGGTGGCCGCCGTCAAAACATGTAACAATCTTAAAACCTTTTCACCAATAAACAGGAAAGAAGATAAACCAACCAATAAAGGGCCAATCGCAGCGGCAAGTGCTGCCAACTCAATTCGATTCCTCTGGACTTCAGGATCAAGATCGGCAAAAACTTGAATGGCATCGCCAACCTTCATAATCATCTCCTCAGCCAGCGGTAAAAAATCCAAAATAACCGGCATAAATTCGAGTGCTATTCTGTGTCCGGCGAACTCCATCTGCTGGGAAAATTTCACCATTTCTTCGCGAAATTCGTTGGCCGTTTGCAATGCCTCCCCGCTTAGTACCAGTCCAAGTTCCTGGGCTTCTGCTCTCATTTTTTCGATACTATCCGATCCACGGCCGATGATCGGGGCCAACATTTCCCAACGTCGGCCAAAAAGTGCCGTACCGATCCCGGCGCGGTCAAGATCAGCAGGCATTTCGCCAAGGCTGCCGATTAAATCCATCAACAGTTCATCGGCGTTTCTGATACTTCCGTCGGCATTGCGAAATTCCACACCAAGCTGTTGCGCCGCATCCACCGCCGGGCCACTGCCTCGATGGAACTGGCTCATCCGCCGCCCTAATGAGCTAAATGCACTACTTATCACATCGGTTGATACACCCACACGCCGGGCCACAAAATCCCATTCCTGCAGTGAGTCGGTAGAAATTCCGGTAACATCTGAAAGGTCAGATACGCGGTCGGCATATTGGCCGGTCTTGTGGGCCAGCGCAAGAATACTCGCACCTGCTGCCATTACCGGCACGGTAACAGTGCGCTGCATGTCGCGGCCGAAAAACATCGTTTGCCTTCCAGCATTATGCAGGCCACGTTCTACCTTTTTCATGCCCTCTTCAAATTGCTTAACATTCGCGCCTATTGTCCACCATATATTTCGTCTGGTCATATCAGTTCACCTGCTCTTTTCTTGTGATTAATTGTAGTGCTGCACACTTTTTTTCTAAAATTTGACGGCATTTCTTCCACTGCTTTTTTTTGTAAGCCTGGTCGTACTGCCTGCTCAGTATGTGAAAGTTTTCCGGTTTCAAATTCATTATTTACATAACAGAAAAATTAAACAGCGGGGCGGCATGGGATCACCGCCCCGCTTTTGAGGTACCTCACGTTGTGAGCACCCAAGGGATATTTGTTTTCACTTCATTCAGTGTCATTTCACGTTTTTTTGAAACTTCACGGGCCAATGTTTCAACCCGGTTCCAGTTCTCTTTAAGCCATGTTTCCGCTTTGGTATTGGCTCTGTCCATTATTCTTTGAGCGTCCCGCCGGTGGAAGCCGGAAAGCGTATCTGCAACAAAAAACCAGTCAGAATATTTAACATCATACACATCTGAACCGGCTTTTTTATTTTCTGCCAGCACTCCGATTAAGGCACAAAAAACCATCCCGACAGCTCTATCAACATCTAAAAAAGAGTTCCAGGAATCACCAAACGTTACACTTCCAAGCCTGCCACTTTCTGCATCTGCTATAATTGAAATACACTTCGGATTGAACCCACAATCATAAAAGGCTAAAAAGTGAGCGGCTTCGTGTATGGCAACGTTTCTTCTCATTACTGGCTTTTTTTAAATTCCTGCCACTTTTTTTTCTGGTACTCCACAATTCCCAGTATCCGCTCAGTGCGTTTATTGATACCCGGTAAATCCGGTAAAACATCTTCTTTAAAAAATGAACTCCGGGTACTTTCCCTTTTCACAGCGTCTTGCTGGACAATCATCTTTTTACAAACTTGATTGGCTTCATCCAGGGCCACAGCGTGCGTTTTCATCGTGGAAATAACAGCATCAACCAGCGGTGTGGCCTCTTTGATAAATGCCTTTTCTGCAGCTTTGATCTCTTTGCCCTGCAAATCTGCCAATTCATCATTCAGATCGTTTATAGTCTTTGAAATATCCGCCAGACCTTCATGGATCTTTTTAATCTGTTCCTGAATCGAACCGGCTTTCTGATAATCAGAAGATTGGTTTTTCAACTCCTGTTCATACTCCTTTGAACGGTCTGAAAGATCCTTTTTCAGTTGAGAGCTTTTGTTTTTCGCCTCCAAAACCCGGGCTTTCAAACCGGCTTCGGTTTCTTTAAGCTTTTTTAATGCTTTGTAGGATTGTAATTTTTCAAAAGTTTTCATTTGGTTCTGTTTTTGCGGTTTACGATTAATTCATATTCTGATTTTGCTTGATCTTTGCCTCCCAATAGGACAGATCCGGCGTTTTTATATCTGGCAGCGGCAGGCCATACCCCAGGAGTGTAGCACGGTTGAAAGAAGCCGCCATTTTCATCGGTTCAAACGATTCATCGATCAAGCCAATATCGTTCGCCTGATCGGCATCCAGCCAGCGCCCTTGCCCTCCGGCCTCATCCATGATCGAAAGAATTTTGGAACGGCTTGCATTTGAACGCTTCCGGTAAATATCAGCCATGCGATTATCCACCACTTTCAGCTCCTTGATAAATTCTAATACTGCGGTTTTGTTACCCAGCACAGCCCCCCAAGCACGGTGAATCAGGTAGAGAGCGTTTTCACTCATCTTTCGAACATCACCCGCCTGGGCAATGATGGTTGCTGCCGATGCTGTCATCCCAATCACCCGCGTTTCGATCTTTGCCGGGTGCATAGCCAGTACATCGTGAATGGCCAGCCCGTCGTGGATGAACCCGCCAAGGCTGTTAATGTTGACAATAATCTTATCGGCTTGGATATTCTGAATCTCAATCAGCTTTCGTTTGATTGCTTCAGGGGTATTCCAGGAATGTTCCTCTCCATCATACGAAGCGCCCCCAATTTCGCCGTCAATATCGATGGTTGCCGTATCGGAAGCGGCGGCCCGTGGCCGGATGTTAACTTTTAATTTCGGTACGTTCATTACTCTGAGGTTTTAATTGGATGGTTCGCGGGTGTGGCAGGGCCGATTCAATGGCTGTAAAAACCTCGGGATCGATATTCAGGCCCTCAAAATCTTGAATCAGTTTATTGAGCCGTTCTTCCAACTTAGAAAGAACTCCCGGATCCGTTGGCCTCTCAGTGTTCTGGATCGGTGGAAGCACAATTTTGCAAAAATAATCCAGACGAGATACTGCCTGGAAAAGAACAACGGCGTTTTCCATCGATAACCGGCGGGTTTTGATCAAATAATCTGCTACACCATGATAGACTGAAAGCCCTGATATTGACTGCATCAGCTCTGGGGGAAACATTGGAACATGTGTGCATTCTGTTTTCAGATCCATTTTCAGAAGTTTTTTCTATTCGTATTAGCCGCCGGGCTTGACGGGCTTCGTTGCATAATCTGTAAGCCGGAACGGTCGGATATCGAAAGACCCAGTTTTGATCGTAATGTGTTTATCGTTGATTGGATGGTCCTCAAATTGCTGAAAGCGGCATGGCTTTGAACATGTGTGAGCTCACCCGTTTCGGAATTGTAATATTCCAGGTACAGTTTCTTTTCCGGTGGTGGTAGTTCATCGTAAGCGCGTTCTTTTAAACTCTCCCATCTGCACAAGTCTTTTAAAACATTCAGATCGATTGAAAAAAGCATTCCCGCATCGTGAAGTGCTGCCACATATTCCCGCCAGTAATCCTTTGCCGTCTCATCCAGTGAACGCGGTGCGTACGGCTTGCCATCCATCGTTCTTGGACCGGTTCCGGTTTTCCCGCCGGTGGGGTACAGCGATAATTTTGTGGCTGAATTTCCCATCATTTCACAAACATTTCAGATTTAAAATCTTGGCTCTCATACTCAAATTCATCATTTTCGCCCCGTTGGGGGGGTGGGGTGGTTTCTCCAATGGAGAGAGAAACAGTGTGGGCAGCTCGGTTTCTAATACAAGCCAAAAAAGTTGAGAGACCGGGGGGGTATGTGGGTGCTGGTTATTTCTCATTTTTTCTACTGGCTATGTCTACGTAAAAGTAACTTCCACCAACCCCAGCGGATCCGATCATCAACCCGGACAGGACAATACCAGGGAACGCTGCACTATCATTTATCGTGAAGATCACAGCGGATACAAACATCACAAGCGAACAGATCATGGACACCAGGACAAAAGCCAGAACGATCACATCAAATATTTTGTCAAATTTACTTTTCATCCTGTTCACTGATTTTATGCAACTCCTGCCGAATGATGTTCACAATCTCTTTGTAGTTGCTTCCGGTTCCGTTATTCTGAACCCGATCGATTGCCTTTTTTATGTGTGGGGATTTCATAACATTCAAACAAGTTTTACGGGCCATCCCTGTAATGGCCATCATATCCGTACTGTTTATGTACCCGCCCTCTGAATAGATTGCGATAATCGCCTTCAGCTCACTGCCTGAAAGTTCGTGCAGATCTTCAACAATGGACTGGTAAAAGAGTTCACTCATAAAGTTTTGATTTCTAAAAAATTAAAACTTGAATATCATTTCCGTGGCTGTTTTTTAGTGTATTTTTTTACACTTCTACCGTACTCAGTTTTGTACAGTGCGGTTTTAACAGTGTGAATCGTAGTCTTTTCGGTGTAAAAATTTTCACCTGCGTTTAAAAGTTTGAGCGTGGTTTGCTCCAAATCTTTACCAGTAAGGCCATGACTGCGGCGTAATTCAGCAGCCAGATCACAGATTACTCGGTCGCGTTCAATCCTGTTCAGTTTTTTTTGAATCCCTTCAAATTCATCATCCATCAAGATTTTTCTTGCTGCATCCAATAGCTGTGAAGGAGTGGGATCTATGACGATTTTACGGTTCATCAATCGTTATTTTGGATTGAATTACGCTTAAAAAGTATTGTGGCAGGGGCAAACCATCCCTGTTGATCATGATGGATCGTATAATTCCCGGCGTCCTTTTCCTGAATTTCATCCTTCAACTTGTCTGGCTCATCCGCCTGGGCAATGGTTTTGCCAGAAAAGGTTTCAATCAGATGAAAGTGTTTTGGGTTTTCGTTATTCATTATCCTGGTATTGGTTCACATTCAAACATTGTTACAATCTCATTCAGGATCGGATCGGCATCTATCGCGGTCTGTATTTCGTGATTAAGTGATGAATTCATGCCATCTTGTAATTCGTAGTACTCCATCTCCTTAAATTCAGCAGTGCCCGGTTGTGGTGGTGTTACCTCATCCCAGTTTTTTGGATACGATCTTTGCGATGGTTGAGAGTTTGGTGAATGATTTGAGCTTGATCGATTGCCGGATCTCGGATTTTGAAAGCCGGTCTGCTTAGCACTGGTAAGCGTGGCCGCTGTCTCACTTTTACGCAGGCCAATGGATAGTGCGGTTTGCTGCAAAAGCGATGTTACTTCATGGTCAACCAGTTCACCACCGGCCACAAGTTCAAAGAGACTGGCAGCACACTTGAAAAGAGTTTCATTTCTCGATCCTTTTCGGGCCATTGCCAGCGTTCCAATTTCTTCTTTCAGTGCCTTTTCACCATACCCACCGGGCTGGGATGTTCTTACAGGCACCTGTACCGGCGGTGTTGGTGCTGGAATTTTGCTGTAAAGATGAAATTCCCGGTTCAATTTTGCATCTGGGTCATAACTATAAAACCGTGCATCATTCGGGTTACGGCCTTTGGATGAGTCCAGCACAATACCGAACCGTTGAAAATCTGATTTCAATGCCTCAAAATATTCTGCCTGCCTGTCTGGATGTTTCACTTTCACCAGGGCCCACACACCCGCACCGCCGGTACTGATCGCAGAAAATGCCACATTCCGGATATTGATAATCTGATCACGGATTTCTTTAGCATTCAGGCCGGGATTGTCTTTACCGTCAATGTCCAGGCAAACCCAGCCCGTACGCTGAACTACATTCTCCATCCGGCGGCCGCCCTCACATACGGCACCAACAGTTACCAGTGGTAGTCTCTTTTTTATCTCCTGATTTCCCGTGCGCCGGTATTCCAAAACTTGATCTTTGAAACGGGTGCCTTTTACACATGCAGCCAGCCATTTTGAAAGCGGAATGGGTTTCGGCTCTGCAGCGAAATTCTCGAAAACGGTAACAGTATCTAAAAACTTTCTTTCCATCTTTTACTGGTTTAACGGTTTAAATAGGTGGTTTAAACTACTAAACCACCCTTTACGGCTTGTAAACTGTGTTTTTAAAGAAATCGGTAGGTGGTTTAAGGGGTGGTTTAACAAGGCTTATTTTTTTACCCCTGTTAAACCACCTAAAAAACACCGAATGGCCTGATTTCATAATGTGATTTTGGGCTTCGATCTTTGCCACTTTTTTCGATGTAGTTTTCATTTTGATAGTACACCACATAGTCTTTCGCCTTATTGTCTCCAATCTTTTCAACAATCTCAGAAACTGCCAGTTTTACCTGCTTCACCAACTCGTTGTAGGTGGGTTTGTCAACATTCCGCTTTACTTTTTGCAGTAATTTAATATGCAGGTGTTCATCAACTTCATGCGGTGCCAGTTTCTCGCTCCTGGAAGCGCCGGTATCTTTCTGTTTCCAGTCTTGAACGATTTCTGGAATACCCTTTTCATTGATCTGGAAAGCAAATGGCATGAATTCTTTGTGGCGGGAATACTCTGCTTCGACTTTCGATATTTCATCATGCGTCAAATCTTTGGCAACTGCCACGGTAATTTCAGCTTTATTCACCAATTCGCTGCCAAGATGGCCACGGGCGTTGAAGTCGCCTTTATTTTGATGTAATACAGTGAGAATGTGAATCTGATTCTCCTCTGTCCATCGCAGCAGATGGTTTGCCATATCCGTGGCCTGTTCTTCATCATTAATGGATGAAACCAGATCCCGGATCCCATCAATCACCAGAACAGCCAGATCTGGTTTATTAGCAATGATCTCGTGAATGATCTGCAGGCGTTCAGCTGTGTTAAACCGTCGCAGTGCGTACAGCTCAAAATTGTTCATCAGCGCCGGTTCATCCACCATGTGCATAACCCTGTGAGCAACTTTCAAAGCATGGTAATTTCCCTGTTCGGTATCAACAAAGATGATCCTGTTTTTATCTGCCTGCATGTTCCCCAACATCCGGGCCATTAACCAGGTCACAAAAAAGGTTTTGCGGCTTTTGGCTTTACCGGTCACCAGGCTAAAGTTGCCCATGGTGCCAAAAATTTCTCCCTCCAATTCAATTGCTACAGCAGGGGGTGGTAACTCCTGATTTATATCCAGCCGTGCCTCCTGGTAGATGGTTCGCGGCGGTTGATTGGCCCCAACACCTCCATCTGGATGGAGTTGATTCAGATCGATCCCTGCAGGAATTTTTAACTTACTTTCTTCCATTCCGCTGAGATCTCTCGTTTAAAATTTTGTGAAATTCAACCTTGAAAGACTTACCGTGTTTATCAGTCAATGAGTCAAAAACAACCTCAAACGCTGGAAATCCACTCTTGAGTGAGTCCAAAATTTTGACCATTGCTATGGCGTCGCGGCGGGCAGGATTGGATAAAGCTCTCTTCTTCGCTATATTATTTCTTTCGGCTTTATTCCATTTCAAACTCCCGGCGGCACGCACCGTTCGGGAGTTTTTCATTTTACGGCCTCTATTTCAACCGGTTCAATCTGATTGTTGATATAGGCCTCAACATCCACCTGGCGAAATCCAACCCGGTTTGGTCCAACTCGAATTTTTGGAAAGGGGAGAGTACCCTCGGATTCCCATCTATAAATGGTCGGGACACTCACATTCAGAAGTTGGCAAACTTCTTTGATGGTCAATATTTGTAAGTTTTTCATTACTCATCTTGTTTGGTTAAATGTTATGAGTAATGATAAGAAGTGCTAAAATTTCCCACTTTCCCGCCAATGGGAAACAGAATGGGAAACATAAATCACTGTCGGCCGGTTGCCCTTTCAATAGTTGATTTGCTTATTGATAAACCATTGTACTTTTTACTGTAAAGTTCTTTAATTTTTAAATCTGCCTGTCGATCTGATTCAACGGTTTTTCTAACTTTATCCCATTCGGATTTTATCCAATCAAATTTCTCTTGATGTTGGCCGTATTCACTTTTATTGCCTTTTCTGGATCCCGTTGCCGGACTGTATCTAAGGGCTTTAGAAAATGCAACCAGATTAATTCTCTCTTTATAAGTAGTAAGACTAATACGGTGCAATTTTTTGAGTGTATTAATAGCCCTTTCATGATGGAAATAAAGGATTTCAAATTGACCATCAGGAAACCTGTCTTTTAAATCCTGATAACGGCCCGCGTATGCTTTTTTTAAAATTTGATCTGATTTTTCAGGCCTTATTAAACAATTTTCTTTAGCTTTTAAAATTTCACTATGCAATGTTTTATAGGTGTTGAGAGGAAAGTTTACATCACTTATGGGATAATAATCATCAATGTATTTTTTAAACTGTTCACCCAGATCGTCAAATCCCTTGTATATCGGTTTTGGTTCCTGGTATTCAAAATCATTTATCCACATGTCGCCAACCATTTCTAATTCATGTAAATGGTTCCAAATCCATTCGATTTCAGCCCAAAAATCACGATAATAAATATCTTCAATTCTATGAATCAACTGTTGAATCTGGTTCCTGTAATTTGTCTTAATGTAACCGGCATCAGTTGTGCTATTCAGTTCATCATGAAGTTGATTTAACTTCTGATTTAAAAAATCTTCTCCTTTGGCAGGAACATCTATTTCAAACATTTCAGCCTCCCATCTGTTTGATGTTTGCAGCTTCTTTCTCGGAAATAATCCTTTCCAGTTCATAGCTCCATTTATTAAAAGCCACCTGCCTTTCCCTTCGGTACTCATACCGGTTATATATTCGTGTTACCAGGCTACCGGATCCGCCAGTCTTATGATTCAATACCTTGGAAACAACTTCTGCAGGGGTTTGAAGTTTAGCCATGTAAGTGGCAACCGTCCGCCTCATATCATGCAGCCTGAAATCAGTTACACCACTTTCATCTTTGATCGTTTTGGCAGCCCTTTTGATCGTTTTCAATCCGATGGGAATGTCATCACTGGCACCGGATGCAAAGACAAACGGATTTGTACCGGCGCGTTCTTTCAGGTCCCGTATAATTTCAATAGCCAGCGGGCTTAGTTGTATTTCATGATCTCTGTCAGATTTTGCTAAATGTTTAGGAATTACCCAGGCCCAGCCTGTAAACTCAGAGTCTTTTATATGCTGGATGTTCTCCCATTTCATTTTATGGGTTTCGGTTCGCCTCTGGCCGGTCAGTGTAATGATCTTCATATATGATTGAACCGGTTCGTTCAAATCTTCAATGGCTTGCCAGATACTTTTAATTTCATCTTCCGAATAGTACCGTTCACTTTGATTGTACCCGCCTTTATAGGTGCTGGTATTAGATACCGGGTTCGTTTTTACGTACGATCGGCTTTTTGCAAATTCAAATAAATGGTGTAGCCGCGAACGCACTTTGTTGGCTGTTGCCTGGGCATCATCCTGTATTGCTATTCGATCCAGTACCCGGATAATGTCCGTATCTGAAATTTCTTTCAGGTTACGTTTACCCAGGTAGGGGAGAACCTTTGAACTGATAGCCCACTTATGATATTCCTGGCTGCTCTCTCTCAAAGTTGGCAGGTGGATCCCTTCATAAAGTTCTGTCAATTCCTTAAATGTTATTTCATCCGGGATTTCCTTTTTTTTCTGGATTTCTTCCAGCGGATCGGTTCCCTCTCTTACCTTGTTTTTATATTTCCGTGCAATGGCCCGTGCCTCTCCAAGTTTTATGTCGTCAAATTTCCCAATGGTTATCTGTTTTGACTTTCCCCGGAACCAGTATCGATAAGCAAAAGACTTGTGGCCGGTTTTGGTAATTCTCAAAATCATACCCGTTACAAGCTCATCGTAATATTCAACTCTCTTTTCGGCCGGTTCAAGGGCCCGAATTTTTTTATCTGCGAACTTGAATTTTTTATCCATATATCAATCTCGGTTACAAGGCGGTTACAAGGAAATTTCGAGTAACAGCAATAATTTATAAGAACTGATAAGAGCTTTTTAGCTTAAAATGATCCCTATTAAAAGACTCTATGTACTTGAATAGCAGTAAATTACAATATGCTGTAATAAGAGGCAATAAAAGATAAGAAGATTAATAAAATTTATACAAAATCACCTTGCCAAGGTGGGGGTCGGGGGTTCGAATCCCCTTTCCCGCTCAGTAAAAAAGCCCTTTATAAAATGTAAAGGGCTTTTTTTGTGAGAATAATAAATACCAAGCCGTCTTTATATAACAGGTATTTTTTTCAAGAGTTGAGACCTTTTTGAAAATATATCAGCTCCTATTCCAAATTCTGCTTCATCTCAGTTATGGTCTTTTTTCAGAGAAAAACTTCTGTAATAAAAACCTTGAATCTGCCTCCATCACTCCTTGTATAATTTCTGCCTGATGGTTTAGTTTTTTATTTGCTGAAATATTAAATATGGTTCCGCACCCTCCGGATTTATCATCCATGGCACCAAAAACTACACGTGAAATTTTTGACCAGACTACAGCCCCTGAACACATAGGGCAGGGTTCAAGTGTAACGTAAAGTGTGCAATCGGTCAGGTATTTATTTTGAAGCGTGGCACATGCAGCTGAAATTGCAAGCATTTCAGCATGGGCGGTTGGATCGTTGAGCATTTCTACCTGATTGTACCCTTTTCCAATAATCCGTTCCTGATAAACGACTACCGCCCCCACAGGAACCTCGCCTTTTTCATATGCCAGTTCTGCCAGTTTAAGCGCCTGAAACATAAAATTTTGATCTAAATTTACTTTACCGGGATTATTTCCATTAAACATTCGGCTATAATTATGTTATGTTGTATAGATAATTTATCATTTTATACACAATGAATTGTTATTGATGCTCAGCTAAAGCAGATATGAGAAAATTTGGAATATATTTAAAGGAAAAAATTTAGAAAAAAATATCATTAGGTATTTAAATAATACTCAGGCATGAAATCATTTCAAGAATATTTCTGTAAAGTATATTCGACTTTTTTAAGTGGCAAGAAAATTTCTCAAAAAACCATCAATACAAGTCTGAATTTCAATTTTTTTCTGCGATAAAATTAAGAATCAAACGTTATTTACAAAATAGGTTTTCCGGTACTGAAATACATTTTTTTAAGAAATATGAATAATGATCAGATTTTGTTTGCAAGGTTACTTGATTTTGTTATTTCGAAACATTTTCTATCAAAATTACTTTAAACATGCCAACCCTCAACCAATCATACATAGAAAAATTATGACAAAACCAGCAATTATCACACTGAGCTTTTGTGTGGCTTTATTGTTTGGCGCATCTGCATGTGGTCCTACACTTGTAATACAGAATGTAGACTATTCTCAGCCTGTAGAAAGTGTTCTTGAACCGGATGTCAATAACGAGATTCATGATCAGCGCTATGCAATTAAGTTCTCCATTCAACCTGTACTTGAGGAAGAAGGTATCGCTTCTGTTGATGAAATAAGGCTCATCAGAAACAGAGCAGGTTACTATTTCCTCACAGCAGGAGGTTTCAACCATGTGTATGTTTTAGGAGCGGATGAAAGCGAGTTGAAACTTAAGAAGAGAATCAGAATTTCAGGTGACGGTTTAGGCCAGCCTGCATTTAATCAGAGGGATACTTACATCCAATTGATTGACAGAGCTTCAGGCCTGACCTACAATCTTGATCATAACTGAAAGAAAAGAAGAGGATTATTATGAATACATTTATAACAAAATATGTTTCCCTGCTGACTGTCTTTCTCTTTATGGCAAGTTCTTCGTTAGTTGCCCAGCAATCAGATCATCAGATTCAGCAAAATTTCAAAAGCAGTTATTCTCAACTGATGGAATTGATTGATGAAGCAACATCTGCTTATCAACTTGCTCAGATTGATGAACATATTTCAACTTTTGAAGAAAGGTATTCACAGCATACCGGAATTATAAATGCAGCTTTGTACCCGGATTCGTTTCAAAGTTCAATAAACAGGTTACGGGCAAATCATGCCGAAGCTTATGAAAATATCACAACTATCGAGGATCTGAGTGAACAGGTGCATGAACTCACAGGTGAAATGGATGCTTTCAGAAACCGCCTGGATGAGATGAATCAGCAAGCTTTGGTTCTTCAGGAGCAGATTGAGCGTGCTGAAGCAAGTGAGCAGCAACAAGCTGCGCTTATACGGCAATATCGCCAGAATTTGGAACAGCGTGATAACTTTGTCTCTGAATTTTTAGAAGAACTTCTCACCAAATACCAAAGAATGGATGTCGAAACTCAGGTTGAGATGGCTGAATCCGCTGAACGTTTGGATGATAACCCGCTGGATGTGATTCGCTCCATTGTATCCGAATATATTAGCCTGGTGGATCAGTCTCCGGGCCTCGAAACACCCGATTATGTTGCCATGAGAGCCCAGCACGGTTACTTCAATGATGTCTGGGAACGAATTGGTGAAAGGCTTGCAGCTACGTTTGACCCCGATAATCCGGTTCAAAGTGAGCAGGAAGTGGATGACTTACTTGCTGCATGGCTTGCATCTATCGATAATCAGATCTGGGAGGCAATTAATTCGGCCTTTAGTGAAGAGGAGATTGAACTTCAGTCGTTTTCAAGCCCACAGGAGTTCAATGAAGCACTTCATTCTTATGTAGATGCCGCATATGAAATGAGCCTGGAAAGAAATACCGAAGAAGATCATGAAATGTACATGAATTTCCGTGACTTCTGGAATAATACGGTAAAAGCTTCCTGGGGAGATGCACTTGTGGAAGGTAATATTATCTCGAACTCAGAAATAGCAGCTATAGATCTGAAACTGAGTGATTGGAGTGAATCATCACCACCCACATCCAACCTGATGTTTATACTCTTCCTGGTAAGTCTTGCCGTAATTATCGGTCTGGTTGTTCTTTTACTTACACGGCCAGGATCAAGCAAAAAAGCGTAATCAAAACCATTGATTCTCGATAAATAGAAAGCCGGTTCTATTAAGGACCGGCTTTTTTTTGAAAAACCTTAACGGATCAAGTTAAATCACACTAATTTTATAATATCATTTCGATAAACACATCCAAAAATAGAAATTTTTAAGTGAATTTTGCTGCGGCATAGAAATTAACGCTTTGGGTTTGTATTCATCAAGAAAGAAAAACCAGTAACAGGGAAAGGTTTCTTTTTATACAGAAAACCTTCGCCATATTCGAACCCACCAAGATGGCCAAAATACTTAGCTCTTGCGCGCAGTGCTTCAAAAAATTTTGGATCGGATATATAGGTTTCAGGCTCATCACCGGGATCGGGAACATTAAATTGTGTAGTAAAGGCACGAATTGCTTTCTCTTTGATTTGAATGGTACCGGTAATATCAAAAACAAAATCGGGCTCAAAAGGTTGATCCTGCATATAGTGCAGGACATGAGCGGGTCGGAACGGCGACTGAAAATTACCGTCTGAACCTTTGGTTCTAATTTTGGCAAGGCCGCTGTAGAAAATAGCATCAGATAACAAAGTGGCGGCATGTCCGTGATCTGGATGGCGGTCAGCAGGTGCCGGCAGGATACAGATATGGGGCTGGTAACGACGTATTCGTTCGATTATGGGCAGCTGTAATTCACGGATATTTACCAGTTTGGTATCAGGAAGAGAAAGATTGTCACGTGCACTCAGTCCAAGTATTTCAGCAGCATTTTCTGCTTCTTTCAACCTGATTTCGGGAGTTCCACGTGACCCCATTTCGCCGCGGGTCAGATCAATCACAGCTACGTTCAATCCCTGATTTACCAGAGCAGCAAGAGTTCCCGAGCAGCCGAGCTCGGTATCATCGGGATGGGCTCCGAATGCAACAATATCCATAATGAAGAATTATTAGTTTGTAACTATTTATTTGGAATATACTGAAACGAAAAGTGCATTGTACACGTATGCCATTGAAATTGCTTTTTAATACAATTTCGTTTACGGCCACTTGTTTATGCCAAATTACTACTGTCATCCATGAGAAGATTTCTGATTAGTATCGTTGAAGGCTGGCGAATAGCTTTATCAGCTATCTGGACCAATAAGATGCGTGCCATTTTAACCACAACATGCATTGTAATTGGTATTGTTTCTGTTACGGCAATGAATACCATTTCTAACGGAATTGATCGCGCATTTGAAGAGAGTATGGAGATGCTTGGCCGTAATGTGGTTTTTGTAGAAAAATGGCCTTGGGGTTTTGGCGGGGAATATAAATGGTGGGAATACAGAAATCGACGTGAGATGGAAGTAGGTTATGCAAATAAACTTCACATACTTGTACCTTCCGCTGCCGATGTATCTGCGAGGGCTTCACGTTCAACATCTATCCGTTACCAGGACCGGATGGCCGAGAGTGTGGGTTTGATAGGTGCCACGAGCAGTTATTTCAGAACTGCTGGCATAAATATTGAAGATGGCCGGGCCTTTAATGAGTTGGATGAACAAAGAGCGGCCCGTGTGGTGGTTCTGGGAGGCAGTGTTACCGATGTGCTCTTTCCGAATGAAGACCCAATTGGCAAGCAGGTTCGCATACGCGGACAACGTTTTTTGGTGATTGGAACAATTGAACGGCAGGGAAATTTCCTGGGACTTGAGGATATGGATAACCAGATGATTATGCCGGTGACTTCATTTTCAACCATTTACGATCTGAATTGGGGCGTACAGCTTTCGGTACAGTTTGCCGATGAAAACCAGCTTATTGATGGTGAGTATGAAGTGATTGGTGCCATGAGGCAAATCAGGGGCCTCGATCCACTGGATGATGACGATTTTGCCATTAATAAAGCAGCTCTTTTTGAACAGGAATTCCAATCCATGAAAATGATTATATATGGAATTGGGATTTTTCTAACTGGTCTGGCCCTTTTTGTAGGCGGTATCGGTGTAATGAATATCATGTTTGTATCGGTAAAGGAGCGCACCAAAGAGATCGGTATTCGCAAAGCTGTGGGAGCCAAATCGTGGGAGATTTTGCTTCAATTTTTAATGGAAGCCATTGTGATCTGCCTGATCGGAGGGTTAATTGGCGTTTTACTTTCGATAGGGGTTACAAGCCTGATCAACCAGTTTTTTGTTGCGCATCTGGACTGGGCCACCGTTTTGAATGCGATTCTGATCTGTGCAATAGTTGGCATCCTGTTCGGTTACCTGCCTTCGAGCAAGGCGGCTAAATCTGACCCAATTGAATCACTCAGATACGAATAAAACTAAAAGATTATGAATATCATTGAAGTTTTCAGACAGGCGTTTGATTCGATCCGGGCCAACAAACTTCGTTCATCCCTAACTCTTCTGGCCATTTCAGTTGGGGTATTTGCAATTATAAGTGCCAACACGGCTGTACTTGTACTTGATACATATTTCAAAGATACCCTGAGCCTGATGGGTGGTGATGTGGTAACCGTTTCAAAGTTTCCGGCCATTCAGATGGGACCGACAGACTGGGACCGCTACCGAAACCGCCAGGATATTACTATCGCGCAGATGGAACGGTTGCAGGATATGACCCAAACCACCTCAGGAATTGGCCCAAACCGAACCTACCGGACTACACGCATAACATTCGAGGATGTTGAAACTGAACCGAATATATCTATAACGGGTGGAAATGAACATTATCTCACCAACAATGCATATACTATCGAAGAAGGCCGGAATTTTCTTCCTGAAGATATCGACTACGCCCGGTCTGTTGCCATTTTGGGAGCCGACGTCGTCTCTGTTCTTTTTGAACGCCAGAATCCCATCGGGAAAAACATTCGTATTGAGGGACGGCCATACACAGTAATTGGTATAACCGAAGCGAAAGGAAATGTTTTTGGCAACACCTTAGATCGTTTTGTGGTAATTCCCTATTCCAATTTAGCCGGAATTTATGGGCGGAATCAGAATATTGGAATTCAGGTTCGTGCCGGTTCCATCGACCGGGTGGCAGAAACGATTGATGAGCTTACAGGGATTCTTCGCGCAATCCGCCAGGTTGATCCCGGGGCCGAGAACGATTTCGAAATTACAACGAATGAATCGCTTTCAGGAGTCTTTGAGCAGTTTACCGGGATGCTCTATATTATCGGGTTTGCCATCGGAAGCATTGTACTGCTGGGTGCGGGTATCGGTGTGATGAATATCATGCTTGTTTCCGTTACAGAACGAACCAAAGAGATTGGAATCCGTAAAGCTGTTGGGGCAACGCGCAAAGCAATCGTTTCCCAGTTTCTAATGGAGTCAGTGGCGATTTGTCAAATCGGGGGAGTGATTGGCATACTGGCAGGAGTGGGACTTGGTAACATGGCTGCGATCTGGCTGGAATCGAGTATTGTGATGCCTTGGAGTGCCGCAATTGGCGGTGTGATCGGGATGACAGTTGTAGGCGTTGTATTTGGTGTTTATCCGGCATTTAAAGCTGCCCGACTCGATGCAATTGAAAGTTTACGCTACGAGTAAATTGATTCTTACGGAAACCTTTCAAAGTTATTTGCGTCTAAAATATAAAGGCGAACGTATTCTGCTTTTCCAAATTTTCAATAGGTACCTTTAGTGTTTTATGTGTATGGTATTTAAAGACAACACTTATGTTCAGAATCATTTCCATCTTATTACTATTTCTTCTGTTATTCGGATGTGATAAAATTCCGCTGTTTTCAGATTCTGGAGATCCGATTGCACTTTATCTTGATATGAAGACAACGGAAGTGGAGAATGTTAATGAGGTTGAAGCCAGTCTGATCGTTACTAATATCTCGGTAAATGAAGTAACTTTTACATTTCCATCAGGTTGTCAGCATGGATTCACAATAAAAAAAGAAGAGACTATATTAGTTAACAGCAATGAGCATATCTTTTGTACAACCGCACTTACCGAGCTTAGACTGAAACCAGGAGAAAACAGAGCTTTTCCGATTAATCTTACTTTCCTGTCAGATTCCATTGATCTTGTAAGTGGCACCTACATGCTTAATAGTTTCCTGCTTGAAGGGCACAGCGGGGAAGTATCCAGGTCATTTCATTTGAATTAATCTCTCCGGAACCCGGTTAACTCTATAAACGTTAAAAAACTGAATGTTATTTTCAGTTTTAGTTTATCATTACCATCCAAGATGTTATTTTGTGATGATAAAGGCCTGATACCAAAAAAATTTAAAGGAGATGTTATGGATGAAAATATAATAAATGACTTGAATGAAGAGCTTGAAAATGTGATTGAAGAAGGCCAATCTATGCTGAAAGATGCTGAGCTGCAGGAAAAATTTGAAGAAATAAAAACTGAAGCTGAACTTTTGATTCGTAAATATCCAATTGGAAGTGTTGTAGTGGCAGTTACTGCAGGTTTTCTCGTTGGCAGAATTTTTAAATAAGCCAGAGTGGCGATGGCAGAAGAGGGAAAAGAAACCGACAATTCAAAAAAACTCAGGCACGAAATCCGGGAATACATTGAAAAACGGATAGAGTATGTTGCTATTAATTTATCGGAACAGCTTTCATTGATGATAGCCCATTCTTTTCAGCGACTCATTGGAGTTTTGTTGCTGACAATGGCATTTTTCTTTGTTTGGTTTGCCTTTGGTTTTTATCTGAGCGGACTGGTTGACAGTCAAAGTGCAGGATTTGCGCTTGCCTCTCTGCCTCTTTTTCTTCTTGGGTTCATCTTTTTCAATAATAAATCAAAACGGGTGACCGAACGAATACAAGCCGAATTGATCGGGAAAGTTATTCAAAACTTTGACTCTCGAAATGGACAGCAAGACCAGGAAAACAACTCAGACAAGCCTGAATCAAATAAATAATTTGACCATGGCAGATATCAGGTTGCGAAAAAAGAAACTGAAAGACGATCTCGATTTACTCGAGAACAGTTTTGAAAACCGTATTTCCAACCTAAGAAAAAATATTTTTGGTGTTTTTCAGCCTGTGGATTATATCAAAAAAAATCCATTTAAATCTGTAGGAACCGCAGTTATTCTCGGGATTGCTTTAGGAGTTTCTGGCCGAAAAAAAGGAGAAAAGACAGAAGGGGGTGTAAGTGACTCAACTAAACTGATTTTCAGTACTCTGCTCCTGGACGAAATAAAACGAATTGCTGCACGGAGGGCTGCATCCTACATATCTGATCTGGTTGATCAACATCTCTCATCAAAAAACGAAGAAAGCTAAAATAGATTTCGCATCTTTTCTTTCTCGAAAACTATTCTGTGTACTATTTTCAGGTTGTATTCCTATCAAACGAAACCTGTATTTCTACGTCTAATCCGGGACGGTGTCATACAATTTTGTTAAAAAAAGTTTTTCGTTAGAAAAAGCGATAATTTTTTGTGAAACTCTGGTTACACTTCTACGTGTAAAAATCATATAAACAAACCCCATTAACTGATAGAATGCATAAATTACTATTACTAATCTGCTTTTTGGCGATTCCACTCTTTGCAAATGCTCAGGAACGTACGCTAACAATTGAAGAGGCTATGAATATAGCTCTTGAAAATAATTACCAAATTAAACAAGCTGAAAACAACAGAGGTCTGGCCGACACTCAGGTCCGCAGTGCCAAAGCTGATTTTCTGCCGAACTTAAATGCCAGTTTTAATGGTAACCGTACAGTGGGTAGACAGTTTGTTGAGGAAGATGCTTCTTTCGACGACAGAACCACCTATGGTTTCAGCGGAAGCCTTAGCACGAATGTCACTGTATTCGATGGATTTACAAATATTGCAAATCTTCGCAGGGCAGAAGCGGAAAGAGCCTCAGATGAACTATATCTTCAGCGACTCCGTGAAAATATCATGTTCGAAACGGCCAGTCGTTTTTTACAGGTTGTTCTCAATCAGGAACTCCTGAAAATATCACAATCAACACTTGAAGCTTCGGAAAGCCAGCTCGAACAAATTAGTGCCCAGGTTGAAGTAGGGGCCTTGCCTATGATTAATCTGTACAACCAGGAAGCAACTGTTGCATCGGACGAACTATCTGTTATCCAGAATGAGAATGCTTTGGAAGTGAGTAAAGCCCAGCTGATTCGCATCATGCAGGATGAAACTATCACAGAAGTTATTCCGGAAATGCCATCTGTGGAAGATCTCTCTCTTGTTCCTGTAGATTTGAACCTGCAAGAACTGATAGAAGCAGCCCTTGATATACGAAGTGATCTGCGGGCCCAGGAGTACGATATCGAAAGCAATCGCCAAACCCACAAAATTGCAAGAGCTCAATACTTACCTACAATCACTGCAGGTGCCGGATTCAGTTCCAGATACAGTGACCAGATTTCTTTTATGGGTGATCCTGTACCTTTCAGTGATCAGTTTTTTGATCAGAATATCAGCCGAAATATTGGATTTAGTATTTCCATACCAATATTCAACCGCTGGAATACACGTACTTCAATAGAAAGTGCAAGCGTACAACTCAGAAACAGTGAGCTTGATAAGGACAACATACGTTTTCAGGTTTCTGAAGAAGTGAGACAAGCTTACAATGACTATCACTCCATTGCACAAGAACTTGAATCCTCAGAAAAAGCATTGATCGCAGCTCAACGGGCTTATGACACCGAACAGCAACGCTTTGAGGTAGGTGCGACAACCCTCATTGAATTAAACCAGGCAAATGCCAATTTCGTACAAGCTCAATCAAATAGAATTCAGGCTGTTTACAGTTTTGTATTCCAGGAACGATTACTTGATTACTATCTCGGACAGCTTGGTCAGAACTTAGAGTAATAAATAATACCCTGAAGGTATGGCAAAAGAAAAATCAGCAACTAAAAAACTACTCAAAATTCTTGGCATTTTGGTCGCAGTTATTATCGTAGCCGGGGTGATGGCCAAAGCCGCCGGCTGGCTCGATGGTGGTCCTGCTGAGAAAGAAGTGGAGACCGAACAGGCCGAACTGCGAACCATTACTCAAATCGTCTCTGCTTCAGGGAGAATACAGCCCGAAGTGGAGGTGACAATCCGCCCGGATGTATCGGGAGAAATTATTGAACTGAATGTGAAAGAGGGAGATTTTGTTCGCGAGGGAGAGTTGTTGCTTAGAATCAAACCGGATATTTATGAAGCCCGGATTGATGAATTAAATGCCATGCTTTTAACCCAGCAGTCTCGTATGGAACAGGCGCGTGCCAATAAACTTCAAGCAGAGATTGAGTACCTGAAAAATCAACACTTGTATGAACGTGAGTTGATTTCTGACCTTGAGTACAGGCAGTCATTAAATAAATACGAATCAGAAAAAGCCAATTTCAGAGCGGCAGAATATCAAATCGAAAGTGCTCGGGCCCAGCTCAGAAGAGCAGAAGAGGAGCTCCAGCAGACAGTGATCCGATCACCCAAAAACGGCACCATTAGCCGCCTTGATGTAGAGCGGGGGGAGAGAGTATTGGGACAGGCACAGACAGCAGGAACTGAAATGATGCGAATTGCCCGGATGGAACAAATGGAAGTGGTTGTTGATGTGAACGAGAACGACATCGTGAATGTATCTCCCGCTGATACAGCTATTATAGATGTGGATTCCTATCCCAACCGTTCGTTTGAAGGTGTGGTAACAGAGATTGCAAACTCCGCCGAAATAACCGGAAGCGGCTCGGCCGATCAGGTTACGAACTACAAAGTAAAAATCAGAATTACAACACCGCACAACCTCGGCCATGCAGCTTCCGATTTTCTTGCGATGAATGTGAGTGAAGGCCCGCAAGATGATTTTAGCCCCAATTTCAAACCCGGAATGTCAGCCACGGTAGATATTCAGACTAATACGGTTTATAATGTGGTTTCTGTTCCTATTCAGGCAGTTACAGTTCGTGATTTTGCACGTGATGTCACACCTGACGATTCTTCAGAAGAAAATGATAGTTCAACAAACCGAAGCCGAAGAGGCAGTGGAGAAGACTTCAGGAGAGTGGTATTTATAAATGAAAATGGCAATGCAAAGCGTGTTGAAGTGGAAACCGGTATCAGCGATAACAGTTATATACAAATTATGAGCGGGGTGGAGGCCGGATTGGAAGTGATTACCGGAAGCTACAGAGTGCTTTCGCGTGAATTGGAAGATGGAAATAAAATTAAGGTGAAAAACCGATAATCAGATATCAGAAACCAATAATACTATAATTAACCGGTGCGGATTTATGTTGAAAAAAATTATAGAAATCAGTGATTTAGAGAGACACTATAAAATGGGGCAAACACTTGTGCGTGCTCTCGATGGTGTTACTTTTAATGTAGCAGAAAATGAATACATCGCAATTATGGGACCGTCCGGCTCTGGAAAATCCACATTGATGAACCTCATTGGATGCCTTGATACACCCACATCCGGAGATTATATTCTGAACGGGCACCGAGTGAGTGACCTTGAAGATTCCGAACTTGCACAAATCAGAAACCGGGAGATAGGGTTTGTTTTCCAGACATTTAACCTGCTGCCCCGAACCAACTGCCTTAGTAACGTGGAACTTCCGCTGATTTACTCTGGTATGAAAAGTTCGATCAGAAAGGAGAAAGCAAGTGAAACACTCAAAAAAGTTGGCCTTGCCGACAGAATGGATCACAAGCCAAACGAACTCTCAGGTGGCCAGCGGCAAAGAGTTGCCATTGCAAGGGCGTTGGTAAACGATCCGTCAATACTTCTCGCTGACGAACCCACCGGGAACCTCGACACAAAAACCGGTGAAGAGATCATGCTGCTTTTTGAAGAACTCCATCGAAGCGGAAATACAATTATCCTGGTAACTCACGAAAATGAGATTGCAAATCATGCCAGAAGAATTATCCGTCTGCGGGATGGGAAAATAGAGGTGGATGAAAAAGTAGAGAGTCCAACTCTTGCCAATGTTGACCTGACACTGCAGGAAGCCTAAAGCACAGGCCACTGTTTCATTTTCATTATTATTGAAGAGGTTTAATCACTCTATACCGGAATAATTATTCCGCCCGAAGAAACCAACCCACTTCCTTTTTTGTTTTCAGCTCTATATGAAAACAGACGACATAAGTTTTGATGTAATCGTGGCAGGAGCCGGAATGGGTGGACTTACTGCAGCTTCATTACTGGCTAAAAGCGGATTGAGAGTTCTTGTGCTTGAAAAATCTCATGTTACAGGTGGATGCAGTTCATCCTACAAACGAAAACAGCGAATTTTTGAATCGGGTGCCACCACGCTGATCGGGTTTGATGAACATCAGCCGCTCAGAAAGCTTGAAGATGAATTGGGAATTAAAATCCCGAAAAAATCACTTGATCCCTCAATGGCAGTTCACCAATCTGGAAAAATTATCACACGCTGGCGTGATAAAAAGAAATGGTTATCTGAGGTGATTCGGCATTTTGGTGAACCTTCTGAGCAAAAACTGTTTTGGAATCTCGCATTCAATGTATCGGACGTGGTCTGGAGAGTTTCTGATAAAAACCCTTTCTTTCCACCGGCCGGACCATCGGACTGGCTGAAACTTCTGAAGAATGATCCGAGAGATCTCTGGGTACTTCCTCATTCGCTGCGCACCGTCAAAGAAACTGCACAAAGCCTGGGTATTTCAAATCCCGAATTTTTCCAGTTTTTGGATGAACAGCTCATCATAACGGCACAGGCATCATCTGATGAAACACCTTTCTTGTTCGGAGCTCCTGCAATTACCTACACTAACAGTACCAATTATTATGTTCCCGGCGGGCTGATTGAAATGGTAAGGACACTGGAAAAATATATTCATTCAAAAAAAGGTGTCATTCTAACCAAAGAAGGAGTTAATACCATTGAAAAAAAAGATGGTGATTACCGGGTAATTTCAACCAACAACAATATTTATCATGCCCCAGTATTGATTTCCAATTTGCCTATATGGAATCTTCCGGAGCATACAAGCGGTGACATGGCGGACTATTTCAAAGTAGAATCAGCAAAATATCAGAATGCCTGGGGAGCGTTTACAATGGGAGTAGTTACTGATGATCCTTATCCAGGTGATATGCCGCTTCACCATCAGCTACATTTGAATGGTGATAAAATTGCAGGACTGGAATCGGGCTCTGTCTTTATCTCTTTTTCGATGCGGGGTGACCATCAGCGAGCCAAAACAGGAGAGAGGGTGATGAATGTCTCCACCCATACGTACCCTGATTATTGGTTTCAATTAAATGGCGATTATAACAGAATGAAGGATCAGGTTCAGCAGAAATTAATAGAAATAATGAAGAAATCGCTTCCCGGGTTTCATAAGGCTGAAATTAAATTAGTATTTTCTTCAACTCCTGTTTCCTGGAGCAACTGGGTTTACAGAAAAAAAGGACGTGTTGGAGGAATTCCACAAAGCATGTCAAGGTCTCTTTTGGACTGGTCTCCTGTTAAAACACCGTTTGAAGGATTTTTTCTTTGCGGTGATACCGTTTTTCCGGGACAGGGAATTCCTGGCGTAACTTTAAGCGGGATTAACGTATATTACAGAGCTCAAAAACATTTAAAAAATCTTACGTATCATTGAATTACCAAGGCGATAACTATTCACCGAATACTCAATTTTCAATATTTCCCCCTGCAGTAAAACACCTTCTTATTGTAAACTTGCTGGTTTTTGTAGCTTTATCCAACCCGATGCTATACGGCTTTTTAATGGAGTTTGGAGCACTTTGGCCCATTGGTTCCGGCTTGTTTGCACCCTGGCAGCTTGTTACATATATGTTTCTTCATGCAGGTTTCGGACATATTTTATTTAACTTGTTTGCTCTCTGGATTTTTGGCCAGGGAATTGAAAACTACTGGGGCACCAAAAGGTTTGCCACTTATTACTTTTTAACAGGTATCGGCGCTGCGCTTATACATATGTGGATCGGCGGAACCGGTGCACCGACTGTGGGTGCTTCCGGAGCAGTTTACGGAATATTGATCGCCTTCGGGATGATGTTTCCGGATCGTTATATTATGTTGCTTATTCCTCCGATTCCCATCAAAGCCAAATATTTTGTGATGATATTTGGTGTATTTGAACTCTTTTCAGGTATCATGAGGCCGGATAGCGGAATTGCCCACTTCGCCCACCTGGGAGGAATGGTTGTTGGGTACATTCTGATCAAATACTGGGGTCTGAAAGGTGAAGGCGACAGAAGCTATTAAACCTGATGATTGGATTCTACTCGTTTACAGTTTACAGATATATTTTTCCTTATCTTGAAAATGCTTGGCCGGACAGCATCACTTGTAATTTTATTTAGATATGCATCAGCAAGAATCTTTTGGCAGCGCATTTAAACGTGGGTTCATGCGGATTCCCCCTGTAATCCGTACGATAATTGCCATTAACGTAATCATTTTCATATTTCAGGCTATTATCGGCAATATACAGGTGGGCGGGCAAAGCCTGAACCGTATCATTGTAAATTATCTTGCGTTTGATCCATCACTTGGCACGGCTTTTACACAGCCCTGGCGGTTTGTGACCTATATGTTTCTGCACGGTGGCGGTTTTCACCTGCTTTTCAATATGCTCTGGCTTTGGTGGCTCGGACGTTCGGTGGAAGAAGCGATCGGACCGCGAAGTTTTTCAGTGCTCTTTTTTGGTGCCGGTATCGGTGGCGCATTTTTCCATATTATGTTTTCTTTCCTGTATGGAACTACTCTTGTAATTGGTGCTTCCGGGGCGGTTTTCGGTGTGATGGTAGCTTTTGCCTATATGTATCCAAGGGCGCCGATTATGCTCATTTTCCTTCCCCCGATTGAAGCCCGTTTTGTGATAGCCGGTCTAATTGCCTTTGACGTATTATTTATTGGTGCGGGTGATGGTGTAGCGCGCCTTGTTCACCTTGGCGGAGCCGGAATCGGTTATCTGTTGATTAAAGCACACATGCAGGGGCACGACCTTTCCAAATATATACGTCCGATTGAGCGACTATGGACGGAATCTTCCAAGGAAAAAAAGAAGAAAAACCGCCCCAGAAACAAAAAAATGTATTCAGTGAGCGACGTGGAAATTGTTGAAGAGACCGACCAGTCCGAACTGGATCAAATTCTCGAAAAAATTTCAAAAGAAGGCTACGACGGATTGACTGCGGAAGAGAAGAGAAAGTTGTTTGAATTGAGTAAGAGAAATTGATTTGCCTTTTGGCGGAAAGTTCAATTTTCAAATTCCAAATGACAAAACAGATGGGAGACACACAATATGATTTAGAAGGCCGAACATTTGAATTTGCCAGGGATTGTCGTTTTTTAATAAGAAAGCTTAGAAAAGATCCAATTAACGTAGAGGATTGCAGGCAGTTGATTCGTTCCTCCGGTTCATTTGGAGCAAATTACATTGAAGCCAACGAAGCATTGAGTAAAAAGGATTTTTTGTATAGAATTAAAATTTGCAGAAAGGAATCGAAAGAATCTGAATATTGGTTACGCTTATTACTTTCACAGAATGACGATCATTTTGATGAATTAAACATATTATCAAATGAAGCTGATCAATTAAAACGTATTTTTTCATCTATTTTAAGCAACAGTAAGTAATCATATAGTTTGAAATTTGTTACTTGATTTTTGGTGCTTTATCCATAAAAATTACTTCCTGATACTTAACCCCAAGCCTTAACAAAATGATCTCCCCAATAAAACGAAGAAAGTCAATCCCTGTAAACGTCGGTGATGTAATCGTAGGTGGTGATAACCCGATCGCAGTTCAGTCTATGACGAATACAGATACTGCAGATATAGATAATACGGTTAACCAGATTGACCATTTGCACCAGGCGGGATCGGAGCTGGTACGGATAACGGTGAATAACGATCAGGCGGCAAAGGCAGTTCCTTATATAAAAGAGAAGCTGATCAACAGGGGAGTAACAGTTCCTGTGATAGGTGATTTTCATTACAATGGCCATCTGCTTCTCACCAAATACCCGGAAATGGCAAAATCGCTGGCAAAATTCCGGATCAATCCCGGAAATACCGGGACCAAAACCAGAGACAAAAATTTCTGCACGATTGTTGAACAAGCGGTCAAATATAGTAAGCCTGTGCGAATCGGTGTGAACTGGGGTTCTCTCGATCAGCAGTTACTGGCGCAGTATATGGATGTCAATAACCAGCGTAAAGAGCCCAAATCGTCCAAAGAAGTGATGCTCGATACAATGGTCGAGAGTGCCCGCCGCTCTACCGCTTTGGCCGAAGATGTGGGTCTGCCATCCGATAAAATTGTAGTAAGTTGCAAAATGTCTGGTGTGCAGGATCTGATCAACGTGTACAGACGCATTGCAGATGATCTGCCGTACGCTCTTCACCTTGGCCTCACCGAAGCCGGGATGGGAATGAAAGGAACAGTTGCCAGTTCCGTCGCTCTTGCAATTTTACTTCAGGAAGGAATTGGAGATACAATACGTGTCTCACTCACACCTATGCCGGGTGCCGACAGGGCCGAGGAGGTTCGCATTTGCCAGCAGATTTTACAGTCACTGGGCATCCGGAGTTTTATTCCGCAGGTTACTGCCTGTCCCGGATGTGGCCGTACAAAGAGTACCTATTTCCAGGAACTGGCTGATGATATTCAGAAATACATCGTAGAAATGATGCCGGTCTGGCGAGAAATTTATCCCGGTGTGGAAGAGATGGACGTAGCTGTGATGGGATGTGTAGTGAACGGACCCGGCGAATCCCGCCATGCCAACATCGGCATTTCACTGCCCGGAACGTTTGAAGAACCGAAGGCTCCTGTTTATATCGACGGAGAGCACCACTCTACACTCAAAGGAGATAACATCGGTGCGGAATTCCGTCAATTGCTGGAAGAGTACATCCAAAAAAATTATACCCGAAAAGAGGAAGAAAAAGAGATTTCTCAAATCTGAATAGAACCG
This sequence comes from Balneolaceae bacterium, assembly GCA_020832285.1. Lineage (GTDB taxonomy): Bacteria > Bacteroidota > Rhodothermia > Balneolales > Balneolaceae > Rhodohalobacter. Next base: position 73,379 of record JAFIFB010000056.1, on the reverse strand, counting down.
CTGAAATCATACAGAAAACACAAAATCATCTGCAATGAACCGCGATTTAGAGATTGCCAGAAAGGCCGCCAGGGTAGGCGTAAAAACCATTTTGAAATACAAAGAAAAGGGGATTAAAGTAAAAGAGAAAGGGTTTCATGACCTGATCACTGATGCCGATATTGCTGCAGAAAAGGCAATTCTAAGGGTTATTCTTGATAAATTTCCCGATGATGATATACTCGCTGAAGAATCGGCTGATCATGATTCACTCTCTGAAAAGCGCACATGGATCGTCGATCCAATTGATGGCACAACTAATTTTGCCAACGATTTTCCGATTTACTGTGTCTCTGTTGCCATGTGGGAAAAACGACAGCCGAAAGTGGGCGTTGTTATTGAGGTGAACCGGGATGAAGAGTTCACCGCTGTTGCTGGCAAAGGTGCATGGCTGAACGGTGAACCCATTCGTGTTTCAAATACATCTAACTCCAGAAATGGTTTTGTGGGAACCGGTTTTCCCTATAATGATCTCTCACTGGTTGATCCCTACCTGAAGCTTTTCCGTGTGCTGATGGAGGAACTCCAGGGTATCAGAAGACCGGGAGCGGCATCGTATGATCTATGCTGTGTAGCCTGTGGTCGCTTCGACGGATTCTACGAATACTCCCTGCACATCTGGGATATGGCAGCAGCAGCATTAATTGTGCGCGAAGCAGGCGGTGTGGTTACTGACTGGAACGGAGAAGAGGGCTGGCCGTTTGGTCAGCGGGTGGTTTGCGGTAATGAATACATCCATCGTTATCTGCTCGAAAAAATAGAAGAGCATATTCCGGAAAAACAGAGAAATAATGTAGGATGATTAAATCATTTTACTAAAACTATAAAAGTTTTGATGAATAAAATAGGTATTCGTCACGAAGACAAATATGCTCTTGAACGGCGTGTTCCGTTGGTGCCTAATGATGTAAATTATCTTGTAAAAAATCACTTTCTGAAAATATCTGTTGAACCTTCCGAAAAACGGATCTTCAGTGATAAAGAGTTTCAGAACGCAGGTGCAGAGATTTCAACCCTTGATGATTCAGATATAATTATTGGCGTCAAAGAGATGCCTGAAAATATCTTTAAACCCGATAAAACCTATGTTTTCTTTTCTCATGTGATCAAGGGGCAGCCCTATAACATGCCGATGCTGAGGAGTGTCATGAGCGCGGGAAGTACCCTGATCGACTATGAAAAAATTACAGACCGGGAGGGGAGGAGGCTGATATTTTTTGGAAAATATGCTGGCCTTGCGGGAATGATTAATACGCTTTGGGCAATAGGGGTGAGGTATGAAAAGCTTGGAATTCCCAATCCTTTTTATTCACTGAAACAGGCTTACCATTATAATTCGCTTGAAGAGGCAAAAAGTGAAATCAGACAAATTGGCCAAACCATCAATAAGAAGGGGCTGCCACCCGGAATGAAGCCGCTTGTTATCGCCGTTACAGGAGACGGAAATGTCTCTCAGGGAGCACTCGAAATTTTGGAATTGATTCCATCTAAACACATTTCAATCAGTGATTTAAAGTCAGGTAGTATTTCGCATGATGAATCAATTATAACCGTTAATATTCTGCCACGTGATTACCTGGTACATAAAAATGGTAAATTATTTGATTTGCAGCACTATATCGATCAACCCGAAGATTATGAATCTGTTATCGAAGAACTGCTGCCGGAAATAAACGTGTTTGTCAATGGCATCTACTGGGATGAGCGCTATCCAAAACTGATTAAAAAAAGATGGCTGAAAGAACAAAAAGACGAAAATAAGCTTCGTTTGAAGGTTATAGGTGACATTACGTGTGATGTTCACGGATCAGTAGAGTGTACTGAAATAGCAACTGAAATTGAAGATCCCGTATTTGTTTACAATCCATCAAATAATACTTTCGAGATGGGATTTGACGGAGATGGCGTGGCCGTCATGGCTGTGGATATTTTGCCCAGTGAACTCCCCCGTGAGGCGTCTGAACACTTTAGTTCTGCCCTGAGTCCTTTTATTCCCTCTCTCACCAAGGCAGATTTTTCAGCAGATTTTGATCAAATCTCTTTACCCGATGAGATTAAACGTGCTGTGATTGTTCACAGAGGAAAACTCACACATGATTTTAAATATCTTGAAGAGTTTGTGTGATTCTTTATAAAAATATCTTTATTATTTAGAATTATTCTAAATAAAAATAAGAATCACTCTACCTCATGCATTTGCGATTTTTTATTTCGTTTTTTGTTTTACTTTTTCTTGTCTCCTGCGCTCAGCGCGATGTGGTCAACATCTACTCTTCCCGGCATTACGACACCGACCTCCAGCTATTCGAGAAATTCACTGAAGAAACCGGAATCCACATCAACCTGATAGAGGGCACCAGTGATGAGCTGATCGAGCGCATCAGGAATGAAGGAGTGAACAGTCCTGCCGATATTGTAATAACAGTAGACGCCGGTCGGCTCTGGCGTGCAAAAGAAGCGGGTATTTTTCAAAGGCATGAATCGGAGTATCTTCAAACAGCGATTCCAGAACAGATGCAGGATTCGGATGGGTTCTGGGTTGGATTCTCCGAGCGTACCCGTGCTATCATGTATAACAGGGAGAAAGTGGCTCCCTCCGAACTGGCCGGATATTGGGAGCTTGCCGATGAAAAGTGGATGGGACGAGTTTGCGTGAGATCCTCTAATAACATTTACAACCAATCTCTGGTGGCCTCATTGATTGAAACACACGGTGAAGAAGAGACCGAAGAGTGGGCAAGAAAACTTGTTGGAAATTTTGCCAGAACTCCACAGGGCGGTGATACTGATCAGATAAAAGCAGTAGCAGCCGGGCTTTGTGATATCGGGCTTGCCAACCATTACTATCTTGCCAGGCTTATTCAGTCCAATTCTGAGCAAGACCGGGATGTGGCTTCTCAAATTGGAATTTATTTTCCCCCGGCTCAGTATGGTGGAACTCACGTCAATATCAGCGGCGCCGGACTTGCATTAAATTCACCCAACAGAGAAAATGCAATTCAGTTTCTTGAATTTCTTGCCACTGAAGAAGCACAGCTGGTTTATGCTGTTGCTAACAATGAATTCCCTGTTTTGGAAGGAATCGAGCTGCCGGATGTTTTGAGCAATTTTGGAAATTATGAAAGTGATGCAGTGAATGTTTCTATGTATGGGGTGAATAATCCCCTGGCTATCCGGTTAATGGACCGGGCAGGGTGGAGGTAACTTACTTATGTTTTAATTTTTATACATCTGATGACACTCTTTAACAAGAGGGGGCTTTTTTCACCTAAATGTGAAAGGTTACAACCGGTTTCGGTAGTTGAACAATTCATTGTCCAGCAATTCACTTGAGTCTCATTGAATCTTTGAGCATCGAAAAAACTTGCAGCTCTACAGGAACTATAACCGGGCTAACACTTCTTTTTCCCACCTCATTTTTCCTTATATTTTAAAGCTGTTCAATAAAATATATTCAGATTCCAAAATAAGTTTAATGAGTTCATACGATCCTTCGAAAATTGAATCCAGGTGGCAAAATTACTGGTTAGAGAATAAGACCTTTAAAACACTGGAAAATCACGATAAACCAAAGTACTACATTCTCGACATGTTTCCCTACCCTAGCGGATCCGGGTTGCATGTTGGCCATCCCGAGGGATATACAGCCACTGATATTCTGGCACGCTACAAACGCATGAAAGGCTTCAATGTTCTGCACCCCATTGGGTGGGATGCATTTGGCCTGCCTGCAGAGCAATACGCAGTTAAAACCGGAACTCATCCCCGTAGTACTACAGAGAGAAACATCAAACGATTTCGTGAACAGCTGCAAATGCTCGGTTTTTCTTACGATTGGGATCGAGAGGTAGATACTACAGATCCTGATTATTACAAATGGACCCAGTGGATTTTTCTGAAACTGTTTGAACGCGGACTTGCTTATGAAGATGAACAGCCGGTAAACTGGTGTCCAAAGTTGGGAACGGTTCTTGCCAATGAGGAAGTCATCGACGGAAAAAGCGAAGTTGGAAGATACCCGGTGGTTAGGCGGCCGATGCGGCAGTGGGTATTAAAAATTACAGCTTATGCCGATCGACTGCTTGAAGATCTGGACGACCTCGACTGGCCCGAATCTACCAAAGAAATGCAGCGCAACTGGATTGGGAAATCAATTGGTGCAGAGATCGAATTTGCAATTCCTGATAGGGATGAAAAAATCCGCGTGTTTACCACCCGGCCTGATACGGTTTTTGGTGCAACATACATGGTTCTGGCTCCGGAACATCAACTTGTTGATGAATTAACCACAGATGAACAAAGGGGAGAGGTTGAATCATACATTGAGTTTGCCGGTCAAAAATCCGACCTCGAACGTCAGGAACTAACAAAAGAGAAAACCGGTGTTTTTACCGGAGCGTATGCCATTAATCCGGTAAATAATAAAGAAATTCCGATCTGGATTGCCGATTATGTGTTGGCTCATTATGGCACAGGAGCCATTATGGCTGTTCCGGGAGAAGATGAACGTGACTGGGAATTTGCCGAAAAATATGACATCCCGATAATTCGTACCGTACAGCCACCCGATGATTTTCAGGGCAAAGCCTATACCGGAGACGGTCCGTCCATCAACAGTGGCATTTTAAACGGACTGAACATTACCGAATCAAAAACAAAAATTATTGAATGGCTGGAAGATAACGGAGTTGGTAAAAAAAGTGTCAACTATAAACTGCGCGACTGGTTGTTTTCCCGTCAGCGTTATTGGGGCGAACCGTTTCCGATTATTCATGTGGATGGTAAACCAAAAGCGGTCCCGGAAAAAGATCTGCCAGTCACACTTCCTGAAGTGGATGATTTTCAGCCTACCCAAACCGGTCAGCCACCGCTGGCAAGGGCAAAAAACTGGGTGGAAACCACCGATCCCGAAACCGGTAAAAAAGCACTGCGTGAAACCAATACAATGCCACAATGGGCAGGTTCTTGCTGGTATTATCTGCGGTATATAAGCCCCGATTTTGAGGGTGGACCTGTAGACCAGCAAGAGGAAAAATACTGGATGCCGGTGGACCTTTATGTTGGGGGCTCTGAACATTCGGTTCTTCATCTTCTTTATGCCCGGTTTTGGCACAAAGTCCTTTACGATTGCGGTGTCGTGTCAACCAAAGAGCCATTTCAGCGCCTGGTACATCAGGGAATGATTTTGGGCGAAGTGGAATACACCGCCTATGAAAAAGACGGAAAAATTATCAGTGCAGAAAAAGCGGCAGAAACAGAGGGAGTGAAACGGGTGCCGTTATCTGAAAATGATGTGGAGAAAAAAGGCGACCGTTTTGTGATGAAAGGAACAGAAATTACCGTCGATTCAAAAGCACACAAAATGTCGAAATCACGCGGAAACGTGATTAATCCGGATGATGTGGTGAAAAGTTACGGTGCCGATTCACTGCGGCTCTACGAAATGTTTATGGGGCCCCTCGAACAGGTAAAACCCTGGAGCACAAAAGGAGTGGAAGGTGTGAACCGTTTCCTGAATCGAGTCTGGAGGCTATTTTTTGGGGATGGTGTGGAAGAGAAGTATAATATCACAGATAGTGAAGCGAACAAGGAGCAGCTGAAAGCACTTCACGAAGCGATTAAAAAAGTAACAGAAGATATTGAAGGAATGCGATTCAACACAGCCATCTCTGCACTGATGATTTTTGTGAACGAGGCAAATGGCTGGAAAAGTGTTCCAAGGTCGGTAGCTGAACCCTTTGTGATTCTGCTCTCACCATTTGCACCACATCTGGCCGAAGAACTCTGGAGCCGGATGGGGCACAAAGAAAGCCTGGCATATGAAAAGTGGCCTGTTTATAACCAGGAATACTTGAAAAGTGAAAGTATCGAAATGGCGGTACAGGTCAACGGAAAAGTACGGGCCAATATTTCTGTACCAGCTGATGAGTTTAAAAATAAAGAATTTGTGATCGGTTTAGCTAAACAGCAAAAAAATATTCAGCGTTATCTCGACGGAACCACCATCATTAAAGAGATTTATGTGCCGGGGCGGATTGTAAATCTGGTTGTGAAATAAGACAGCTTCACCACTCAATGCGAAATTAAACAAAACATATCCTGATGTTTTGAATGATGTTCAAACCGATTGAATCAAACTACCGGATGCCCGCCGAATGGGAATCTCACGCAGCCACTCAGCTCCACTGGCCATCAAACCGGGATACATGGCCGGGAGAGAGGCTTGAAAGGGTAGAAGTTGTTTATCTTGATATAATTGAAATTCTGCATCGGTTTGAACCAGTCATATTGTTGGTAGACCCCTCTGTCAGCTCTTTTGAAATAACTGCAAAACTACAAGAACGTGAAATAGACCTCTCGAATGTAGCTGTTCATTTCGTGCCCCTGAACGATGTCTGGGCAAGAGACTGCGGGCCTATTTTCATCAAAAATAGCAAGAGAGAATTTCTAATCACCGACTGGGAGTACAACGCCTGGGGAGAAAAATATCCTCCGTTTGATAGTGATAATGCTCTGCCTCAATGGTTCGCAGAAACGTTTAACCTGCCCCTGGTTAAGACGGAAATGGTATTGGAGGGTGGCAGCATTGATACAAATGGGGAAGGGGTATTTCTAACCACCGAATCGGTCCTCTTGAATAAGAATCGAAATCCGCATCTTTCAAAAAAAGAGATCGAAGAGCGACTGCGAACTTATCTTGGAGCTGAACAAATTATATGGTTAAAAGAAGGTCTGGCAGGGGATGATACCGACGGGCATATTGATGATCTGTCCCGATTTCTGAATCGGGATACAATTCTGACGGTTATTAGCAGAGATCCCTCTGATGTAAACTATACGGCACTACAGGAAAACCTGGAGATATTAAAAAAAGCGAAAACAGTTGATGGACAAAAGTTTAGAATTGTAACTCTGCCTCTTCCCGAAACAAAAATTGAGGGCACTACGGTGGACGGGTCCAAGTATGTTCCGGCCAGTTATGCCAATTTCTATGTTGCGAATGGAGCTGTACTGTTACCGTTTTATGACAAGCGGTATGATCAACAAGCACTGGAACTTTTTTCTGAATTTTTTCCAGAAAGAGAAATATTTGGAATACTGTGTGGTGATCTTGTTTGGGGCCAGGGGAGTATTCACTGTATTACCCAGCAGTTATACGGTTTGAAATTGAAATCATCGGATGAGTGAGAAAGAATTTTTATTCTGTCCCGGGGTAAAATCATCCGATGACTACCTCTTTTGATTATCAAAATCTTACCTCACATAATCCACCAGCTCCCAGATTTCCGAACGAACAAGATCACGTGTATGTTCAATGTTTTCAAAAAATTCATTGATGTTTGTTTCCGGGTGACTCCTTCTGATTACTTCTTCAGTAAAACCGAACTCAATATTACTCAGGTAGTTGTAGTAGTTACCGGTTGCAAAGTTATAACCGTACTCAGTACCGCCAGGGGTAATCAGACTGAATAGTTCCCATCCTTTCATGGCTCCGATTTCCATACGGGTTTCATGAACGGGCCGCGCCTCCTCATCTTCCATCATTTGATAGGCATATTCCATTCCCGGGCGCACTTTCATATAATCCATGCCAAAATAACGGCTGGGTTTGGCGTCTTCACTGCTAAGCACACTGTTATTGATTCGCCACAATTCAGAGTGATTGGGTATCAGCAATTGGTAATATTGCTCCATCAATTCATCAGCCTCTTCGGCAGAATAATTTTCTCTGATCTGGCTTCGAAGATCCTCAAAAGAACTGATGTCGTCGCTAATAGAAATTAAAACATAATTGTAATAAGTATTCTGAGTGCCCGGATAAGCAACTCTGTAAAGGTACCAGGCTTTAAGTTCTCCTGTGTCAATCCGTGCCTGATGTACTGGTTTTACTGAATCCTTAACATCATTTTCAAATGTATCGGCGTCACTACTATTCACATACAGATAATCCACATGCATGTAATACCCCTCATGGCTCTGAGAATAGACAACAGATGAAATCAAAAATGAGGCAAATAAAGTAATATAAAGGGTATAAAGTAAATTCTTCATAGCTGGCTCCTTCCGTTGGTTTAATGTTATTATCAATTAACGAAAAAGTTTTACAATTTAGAAGAAAAAGGTTCTGATATTTTAGAAAAGCGCTTTTAATGAATTAGATTGTAAAGTATGATTTATCAATTATTTTAAATGAGCAGAATGAAATTAAACTGTTTTACAATTTCACAATGCATTCAGGGCGCTGTCTGCGATTGAAGGAAAAAAGCTTTTTTAAACCGGATATTCATCATTACATTCACCCATTACTTTGTTATCTTTCAGGCCGGTTAGAATTATTTATTGATCAGTTAATTACAGGATGTCAACAATTTCAAATGATAAGTATGAGGCGGTGATTGGCCTCGAGGTTCATGCACAGCTACTAACTGAGAGCAAAGCATTTGCGGGGGTTTCATCAGAATATGGAGGGGCTCCAAACAGCCAGGTTACCCCGCTTTGCCTTGGGCACCCGGGAACACTTCCTGTTCTGAATGAAAACCTGGTGAGATTTACCATTAAAATGGGGCTGGCAACGAATTGTAAAATTGCAGAAAAATCGATTTTTGCTAGGAAGAACTATTTCTATCCAGACCTTCCAAAAGGCTATCAGATCTCTCAGTATGAGACTCCCATTTGTTACGATGGTCACGTACAGATTGAGCTGGATGATTACGAAAAAACGATTGGCCTCACCCGGATACATATGGAAGAAGACGCAGGGAAATCGATTCATGACCAGGACCCTTATCATACCCTGGTAGATCTTAATCGTGCCGGAACTCCGCTAATTGAGATAGTATCGGAGCCGGATTTGAGAACGCCTCAGGAAGCGTACGAGTATCTTAAAAAAATTCGTCAAATTGTTCAATATCTTGAAATTTGTGACGGAAACATGGAGGAGGGAAGCCTTCGCTGTGATGCCAATGTGTCTATACGTCTGCGCGGCCAGAACGAGCTGGGTACCCGAACCGAATTGAAAAATATGAACTCATTTCGGAACGTGGAACGGGCAATTACATATGAAATTGAACGGCAGATTGAACTTGTGGAATCAGGAGGCCAGGTGGTTCAGCAGACCCTTCTTTGGGATCCTAACAAATTGGAAACCCGGCAGATGAGATCGAAAGAAGAAGCACACGATTATCGTTATTTTCCAGAGCCGGATCTGCCTCCGATAATTGTAAGCAAAGAGATGCTTAGTAAAGTGGAAAAAGAACTTCCGGAACTTCCGGATGTACGGTTTAATCGATTTGTAAAAGAACTCGGTCTCAACAGTGATGATGCGGTAATTCTTACTGAAAATCGTCTGCTTGCTGACTATTTTGAAGAAGCTCTTTCTCTTTTGGATGAGCCAAAAGCACTCTCCAATGTTATTTTAACAGAAGTGCTCAGGGTACTGAATGATCAAAGTATTACCATTAAAGAATTTTCTGTATCTGCAGAACGTTTAACAGAACTGATTGCCCTTAAACTCGAGGACAAAATTAATTCATCTGCAATGCAAACCATTTTTAATGAAATGCTGAAAAATGGTAAATCAGCAACAGACCTTGCCAAAGAGCTAAATCTGATTCAGGTTTCGGATTCAGGTTTCATTGTTCCGATTATTGATGAAATTATTGAATCGTACCCTGAAGAAGTTGCACGTTACAGAGAAGGTAAAAAAGCATTAATTGGTTTTTTTATCGGCCAGGTGATGAAGAAGTCCAAAGGCAAGGCAAACCCAAAACAGGTGCGGGAAATCGTCGCGGAAAAGCTCGAATCCTGATGTGCAGGGGGATCAACGAAAGTATCCACAATACATGAAATTCAAATCTTTTATTCTTTTTCTGGCAACAGTAACACTTCTTCTTTCCTGCGCCCGGGAGGTTGATGAAGAAGTTGAAGCAGAAAGAACAGCTCATGTATCCGGGAAAATAACAGTGGATGAAACTCTTGATTCCAGCGGGGATTACAGTGGTATTCACCTGCTTTCTACAATCCGGGCTGATGAAAACAGGATTGATACTCTATTCCATGCTGTTACCGATTCTACAGGGAATTTTTACGGTACAGCATTTATTGATCAGGATGATATTTACACCATTGTAGTATCACGCAATCAGAATACTTTTGGAATTATCAACTTAATATTTGCTGAAGACGATACGGTAAGTATTACCGGCAGGCTCCCTGACCTGAATACATCGCTTGAGGTTTCATCAAGGGAAAATGATGTGCTTCAGTCTCTTGAGCGGGTTGAAAATAATTTTTCGAGAATAGTAAATTTCATTAATGCAGGTGCTGTACCCCAAGATAGCATTCATATTGAAATTGAAAAATGGAGTGATATTTATTGGCAGTTGTTTGATGAAAACTCCGGTTTATACGCAGCACAGCTTGCCGGGGAAGGTGCGGTTTCAATTTTACGGGGCTGGAATGATTCATTAATGGTGCAAAGAAAATCCGAACTTCTTGAGCAATATAACCGGGTTACAACGGGAACACGAATCACTTTGGTTGAATTTTATGCTGAAACTAATGGTCTAAGAAGAGCACTGGATTTTATTGATGAATTGAAAAACCGCACGCCAAGAGCTTCCGATCACATGCAGCTGGATATCGAACGCATTGAACTTCTATACGACAGCGCCCGGACAACTGAAGCTACCCGACATCTTGAACAGTTTCGGGAAACTTATTCCGACAATTCAATTGCAATGGATTGGGCCGAAAGCATTAGCTATGATCTTGAATTTCTTGCACCGGGATCCCCATTTCCGGAATTAAGCTTTACGTTAACCGATGGAAGCGCCATCAGCACAGCTGATTTACAGGGTAAACCGTTTTTGCTTGAAATAACACGATTCGATAATACACTCTATCAGCAACAGTATGACAGAACGGTTGCTATTTACCAAATCTACAGAAACTATGAACTTGAAATTATTACAGTTCCTATCGAGTCGTCGGAAGTGATGCTGAATGCATTTTTTGAAGAAAGAAGCAAACTCTGGAATGTTGTTCAGCCCGACAGCTTCGAGGCCAGTGAACTGGTAGAATTATTAAATTTAAACAGAGTACCTACACGATTTTTAGTGAACAGTGATGGAACCATTATCAGGCGATATATCGGAAACGAATACGAAGATGTGGTTCGGGGACTACAACGAATCGGAACATTAAATAACGACTAAACGAACCTTTATGAGAACTTTTTTAATTGCCGGAAACTGGAAAATGAATGCAGGGCCGGCTGAAGCCAAACAACTTGCAACCGAAATTGTTAACAACTGGAAGGGTAAAACCTTTACTTCTGAAGCTCTTCTATGCCCTCCGTTCATTTCAATTACAACGTTAGTGGAATGTTTTTCTGAAACGGCTTTTAAAACTGGTGCCCAAAACGTTCATACTGAAGATAATGGAGCTTTCACCGGAGAAATCAGCACATCCATGCTGAAAGGTTCAGGCTGCAAATATGTGATTATCGGTCACTCTGAAAGGCGAGAATATTTTCACGAAGATGATGAACTTGTTGCCAAAAAAACTAAAAAGGTGATAGATGACGGCCTGAAGGCGATCCTCTGCGTTGGTGAAAAACTGGAGCAGCGCAAAAGCGGAGACCATGAAAATATTGTAAAATCACAGGTAAATGCCGTACTTGATCACCTTGGTAAAGATGTTTCAGTTAACCTCGTAATTGCCTATGAACCGGTATGGGCCATTGGCACCGGTGAGACTGCTACCCCAGGACAGGCACAGGAGATGCATCAGTATATCAGAGGGCTGATTGCTGAGAAATGGGGTGCGAAGAGCGCTGATAGCGTTAGAATATTATATGGCGGCAGTATGAAACCTGGTAATGCAAAAGAGCTTCTTTCACAAAAAGATGTTGATGGCGGCCTTATTGGAGGTGCAAGCCTGGAAGCAGACAGTTACAGTGAAATTCTTGAAATAGCGGATTCAATTTAGATTAAATGGACTCAGACGCATATAATGTTTTATTAATTGGTGGTGGTGGAAGAGAGCACTCTATCGCATGGAAGATAAGTCAATCCGAAAAACTCGGAACTTTATACATCACTCCAGGAAATCCCGGAACTGCCATTCACGGAATCAATGTACAGTTAGACCTTTCTGAATTTAGCAATATATCTGATTTTGTTGAAGAAAATGAGATTGAACTGGTAATTGTAGGACCGGAAGCTCCTTTGGTTGATGGCATTGCTGACTTCCTAAATGAACAAAAGATCCCGGTTTTCGGGCCGACAAAAAAAGCGGCCATGCTCGAAGGAAGCAAGGAATTTGCTAAAGAGTTCATGACAAAATACAATATTCCCACGGCTGACTATGCAGTATTCAGTGCACAGGATTATGATGATGCTCTGAAATTCATTCAGCTTAAAGATTCGTACCCCATTGTGCTGAAAGCGGACGGACTGGCAGGTGGCAAGGGAGTTTTTATTTGCCACAGTGAAGAAGAAACCAAAGATCGGTTACTCTATATCAAAAAGGATAAAAACCTTTCCAGCGCGGCGAAAAGACTTGTCGTGGAGGAATTTATGGAAGGTGAGGAGGCCTCCGTGTTTGTAATTTCTGACGGACACACCTCTCATATCATTCACAATGCACAAGACCATAAGAGAATCGGTGACGGAGACACCGGATTGAACACCGGTGGGATGGGTGCCTACTCACCGGCCCCGGTTTTGACGGAAGAAATTCTGGATCAGGTGAAACAGGAAATTATTGAACCTACCATAACGGGCATGCAGCTCGAAGAAACTCCATATTTTGGAATTTTATATGTGGGTTTGATGATTACCGAAAACGGCCCTAAAGTAGTTGAGTATAACTGCCGGTTTGGCGATCCCGAATGCCAGGTTATTTTACCATCTCTTGAAAACGATCTGCTGGACCTGATGATCGCGGCCACGGAACAGCGCCTTGATGAAAAATCGATTCAGATTGATAATAAATATCGTTGTTGCATTGTCCTCGCAAGTCAGGGGTATCCTCTTGATTATGAAAAAGGTAAAAAAATTACTGGCATTGGTGACGTCGATTCATCGGCACTTGTTTTCCATGCCGGTACAGCTGAAAAAGATGGAGAAATAGTCTCAAACGGTGGACGTGTTCTGAATGTTGTAGGCAGCGGAACCAGTCTTGAAAAGGCAATCTATCACACTTATACCAATGTAGAAAAAATTTCTTTTGAGAATTGTTATTACCGTAAAGATATTGGACACAAAGGCCTGAAGCGACTTAGCTAATATTTTTCTAATCAACTCTTTAAAGCAGGAACATCGATGAGTTGGAATATTCAATGGAATAAATTGATCTTCAGCTCAGACGTCTCTTTTGATGAAAAATGCAGGTCTGTTTTTCGATTTCAGGCAAAAAATAACCCGTTTTACAAGAGATATTTGTCTGTCTTTGGAATGAATTTTGATTCTTCCCCTGACCCGGATGAGATTCCACTGCTGCCGATTCGTGCATTTAAAGATGCAGAAATCATTACTGAACACGAAGAACCTGCTTTTGTTTTTCGTAGCAGCGGTACATCAGGCATGGAACGAAGCATTCACCTGATTGCTGATCCCGGACTTTATCGAAAATCCATCACAAAAGAATTTTACCGGCATTTTCCACGAGAACATTACTCACTTCTTTGTTATATGACGGGCTATAATGAAAATCCCGATTCCTCCCTGATCTGGATGTCCAAACACCTGGTAGAGACGGACTCATCCGGTTGCAGCAGTTTTATCACCGCTGAGAAACAAGCTGCCGGAAGGTATATTCGTAAAATTAAAGAAAAGAACAGAATACCTGTACTTTTTGGAGCGGCATTTGGATTACTGGACCTGATAGATGCCGGTATCTCAGAACTGCCGCCAGATAGCCATATCATAGAAACAGGAGGGATGAAAACATACCGTCGCGAAATGACTAAATCTGAACTCAGGCAAAGGTTGGCCGAAGGGTTCGGAGTTGAAGAGAGTCAAATTCACTCCGAATATGGAATGTGCGAACTACTTAGCCAAATGTATGCTATTGGCGGGGAGTGGTTTACTTGCCCACACTGGGTGAGGGTTACTATTCGTGATCCCGAAAATCCGTCGAGAATTTGCGAACCGGGTGAGCAAGGAAAAATCGGTTTAATTGATTTGGCAAATGTTTATTCATGCGCGTTTATCTTAACAGAAGACCGCGGCACAAAGAATAAAGATGGAACGTTTCAGGTACTGGGCCGCTGGAGTTCGGCTGATCTTCGTGGTTGTAACTTTTTAATTGACAGGGACTGACTCTTGAGCGGGACTCAAAAACATATCGAAAAAATCTCAAAAACTGTTGAGGAATGGCTTCGTCCTGATAACCTCCAGTTAAAGGATGCAATTGAAAGAACAGCAGCTGCGAGCTTTTTCAGTTTCGAAGATATTAAGCACAGGATTCTGGTTTTAAAGCACTCTCTCACCCAAAAAAATCTGGAAAAATGGGCAAAAATTTCAAAATTACGTGAGAACAGTCTCAGGGATAAAGATGTGCTGTGTCTTCATGCAGGGAACCTTCCACTTGTGGGGATACAGGACCTTCTTGCCGTGGTGATGGCCGGGGGAAGTTATTCTGGTAAAATTTCCCGGAAAGATCCGCATCTTCTTCAAACTTTTTTAAATATTCTTGACGTGAATGGCCTGCTACCAAACTCTCACTGGAGCACTGAAATTTCTGATCTGAGCGGCAGAAACGCAGATGCCCTGCTTTTTGCGGGCTCGGAACATTCGGTAGATAGTGTTTTACAGACCGTCCAAAAATTGAAATTACTGAAACCGGAGGCTCATAAACTAATGCGCACCGCTCACTTTTCAATCGCTTATATCACTGAACATGAGCCACAGACGATGGAAGATCTCACAGAATCCGTATTCAGATATGGCGGTGCAGGGTGCAGATCGGTGGCTATTGTAGTAGCTCCGTTTCACCTCAACTCACAGAAATGTTCCTTTACCGATTATGTGGAAGCATTATGGCTTAATAACCCTCAACACGAAAAACCACCGGAAAGCCTGTTTCACCGATTTGCTTACAATAAAGCGATGGAGATACCCCAGGCATGGCTGAACGACTTTTTGATTGAACAGACATTTTTAAAGCCAGATAATAAGTTTATTCTTCACTGGGTTAAGGGAAATTTCGAAACAGTTCAAACGATCGTCAACCAATTTCAGGACGGGCTGCAATCTGTCTATTCCACAGCAGACTATATTGGCAAAAAGATCGGGGAGTTCAGAATTGAACCGCTTTCAGAAGCGCAATCTCCGCCCGTGTGGTGGAAACCCGATCAGGTGGACACTATTGAGTGGCTTCAAACTCATATCGGAAAATCTGCCAACTAAAGTAAAACTTTTTCTATTTTCAGGATGCTGATTCAAATTCATAACACCTAACAAAGCTGACAGAGACAATGATCCGATTTTTAACATTTACCCTGACACTAATATTACTAATGACTGTTACAAGCTGTGCCAACGAAAGAGGGGCGCTTGACGAAAAACCGGTTCATGAGGTTCACACTGTTGATGGTGCAACCTTTTCCGTACTGGTTTTTACCAAAACCGCTGGTTTTCGACACGATTCTATTGAGTCGGGTGTGGAAGCCGTGAAAACACTTGGAGAAGAGAATGGATTTTCGGTCACTCATACTGAAGATTCAGATTATTTTACATCGGATAACCTGGCAAATTACGCAGTCGTATTGTTTCTCAACTCAACGATGACTGTTTTTGATGACGATCAAAGAGCCGCTTTTAAAAGCTACATTCAAAATGGAGGTGGTTATGCAGGTGTTCATTCAGCCACAGATACTGAGTATGACTGGCCCTGGTATGGCGAACTGGCCGGTGGATATTTCGAGAGCCATCCGAGAGTTCAGACGGCTGTGATAGATGTAATTGACGGGGATCATCCATCAACGAGACACCTGCCCGAGCAGTGGGAACGGGAAGATGAATGGTATAACTTTCAGAATTTCAATGAAAACGTAAATGTTCTGCTGAAGCTTGATACCGATACTTTTGAAGGAAGTGAACATCCCGGTGACCATCCGATAGCCTGGTATCATGAATATGACGGCGGTCGGGCATTTTATACCGGTCTGGGCCACACCAGAGAATCTTACACCGAACCCGCTTTTCTGGAGCATCTGCTTGGCGGTCTAAGGTATGCTGCAGGAATTGAAAATTAGGTTTAATAATTTTCTTGCATCATTTCTATTTAACGAATTCTCACCTAATCAGGTAAATTTTTGGCCAGACAGTCGAGCTTAGATATTTTCCGGTCGCTTTTTCGTGATATCCGTAAGCGTTCATCACTTAAACAGGTATACTATCTCTATGGAGATGAAGGGTTTCTGATTGATATGATTCAGGATGAAATCGAGAAATTGGTTCCGGATGAACAAAAAGATTTCAATTTCGATCTTATCTATGGGGGCGAGAACACCCCGGAAAAAATTCTTGGGATTGCCCGCAGCTACCCGATGATGGCCGAAAAACGGGTCGTTATAGTCAGGGATTTCATGCAATTGGATGCTCCGCCAGTGGAAGGAGAGGGGACAGGCGAATTCTTAGGTTATTTTAAAAGGCCCAACCCTTCAACTATACTTTGTTTGATTGATACCAAATTTCCTGACAAGCGAAGAGATCCCGGTAAAACATTAAATCAGCTCTCGAAAAACGAAGAACACATCGGCGTATATTCTTTCGAAAAGATCCATGAAAGCAATCTTCCTGAATGGGTGATGGATTGGACCCGCCACTCCCATAGCATGAAAATCAGCCCTGCTGCGGCTCAGGTTTTGAGTCAGCTTGTTGGGCAGGATTTACACGTACTGTCCACAGAAATAGATAAACTGTGTACTTTTGTGGACAGTAAAGCAGTGATCGAAGTTGAGCATGTAAAAAAAATTACCGAGTCATATCGCGAATATAACGTCATAGAGCTAAAAAATGCAGTACTTGAGAGAAATTTAGATACATCACTCTTCATTGCGGAACAGATGTTGCATAAAAGTAATAACAGCACGGCAGAAATATTTAAAACCGTGGGGTTCTTTTACAGTGTGTTTGGTAACATCTGGCAAATTCGCCGATTGATGGAAAAAGGACTGAGCAAACAACAGGTTCAACAGGAATTGGGTTTGAAGGGATACTACTTCAACAACCAATACAATGAAGCCTCGAGATTCAGTCTTGCCGAAATGCCACAGATTTTTGAAGCCCTGCTCGATGCAGATCGGGCTATGAAAGGCTTCAGCACATTGGACCCCTCTACAATATTTCTCCTGCTGATAAAACGCATTGTGGGGTGACTTTCCCGAAACCCCCGGTGCAGTAACAGCAACCAAGAATTACGGGGGTTTTATTATGAACGGTTCCAATGTAACAGCACTTCAGAAAATGAGCGACGAAGACGTGATGGAACAGCTTCAGAACGGAGTTGTACAGGCTTTCGACATCATCGTACATCGTTACAAAGACAGGCTGCATAACTTTTTGTACAGGTACACCCATAATCACGAAGATTGCGAAGATCTGGTGCAGGAAACGTTCCTCAGGGTATACAGAAGCCGGTACTCTTACCAGCGGATTGCAAAACTCTCAACCTGGATATATACCATTGCGCTGAATCTTGCAAAAAGCATGTACAAGAAAAAGCAGAGGATGAGCCTTATAAGCATACATGCAGATGAATCTGATCCCGATGACAGAGAGTTTGAAATCACGGATAGCAGTATTCTTCAGGATGAAGAGCTCCATTTAAAAAATTCTGTAAACGAACTTGAAAAAGCTCTTATGGAGCTTAATGATGACTTCAGGGAAGTGATTGTTTTACGAGACATTCAGCAGTTAACTTACGAAGAGATTTCCGAAATTACCGGAACAGCAATGGGGACGGTAAAATCACGAATCAATCGTGCCCGGATACAGCTCCAGGAAATTATCGGAGATTACGTTAACTCGGAAACATTCTGAAAAAAACGGGGTATGAATATCTGTAACTGTTAAGAAATTCATACCCCATGGCTTTTAAAAACAAACATTTTTCACATAGAATCGGAACCTGTGAGTGTGCCCGTTGCGAGAGAGACGATTCTTCTGCAGTAAAACAACTATCACAATTGCCGAAAATAAAGGCAAAACCCGGGTTTGACCGTAAAATGGCCGCAGCTTTTGCCCTTGAATTGGAAAGAGAAGTGTCCCAAATAAATCAAGCCTGGCTCAGAAAGAGCCGTGGCATTCGTTTACCCGATCTGGTTTCTGATTTTAGACGCGAGTTCTTGTAAATCTTCGTGCAAAGGGTCCAGTGACAAGGCCTCTTCAGCAAATTCGAGAGCAGCTTCGTGTGCTTTCACCTCGTTTAATATCCACGCGAGATTGTGATAAGCGTCAATAAATGTATTTTCAACCTCAATCGCTTTTTCATAACATTTTGCGGCTTCAATATGGCGGTTTTTTCTGAGCAGAAAATTTCCCAGGTTAAAATGAGATAGTGCATTATCAGGGGCAATACGAGTGATATACTCAAATAGGTGCTGTGCCTGTCCGTCATCACCGGTGGCTTCATAACAGTCGGCCAGGTTAGTCAGAGAGGGGATGTGCCCCGGGTCACTATCCAGTACATCGTGGAAATTTTTTTTAGCCAGACCGTACTCTCCATCTTCAGCAAATGCATTGGCAAGATTGAACTTGAAAGTACTGTTTTCAGGTTCTATAGTAACGGCCTGTTTCAGCGTTTGAACCGATTTCCCATATTCGCCGAGAAGATAGTAAGCAACCCCCAGATCGTGAAGAAGATTTGCGTTTTCGGGTTCGGCAGAAAGTTTAAATTTTATGTCGTTAATTTGTTCAAGTAAATATTGTTCGCTGCTCAAAACTGATATCCGATTTGTAATTCCGCACTAAAGTTAGTTAAAGTACTGTTTGATAAAATAAGTTTTAAAGGGCCTAAAACGGTTTGTGCCCCAACAGTCAGAGATACTCCATATTCGATTTCATTTTCCGAAAATTCAAGGTTCCAGTTGTTTAAAAACCGGCCTGCAAAAATCTCTGCACCAATAAACCGATGGTAAAAAGGTTCGAGCTGGACACCAAGGGATGCAGACTGAACATTCCGGGAGTTCAGTTCGTAACGTTCGGCCCCCGGAAACTGAATGTAGTCAAATATTGGGTCAAAACGGTTGGGAGAACTCCAATAGTGCCACGGAAGATCTTCACCGGTTGAATACGCTAACCAGAAACTGTTGGTCAGAGACAGCCAGCCGGTAATATCATAATAACCTCGGTAATAGAGTTTACTAGAAGTAAAATTAATTGGGCTTAATAGAAATTCATCGCTGAGAAATCCTTCAGCCGCAATTTTTTCCCCTCTTGTTGGGTATCCACGCCGGTTAAAATTATCCCGGATAAATCGAAAGAAAAGTGCATGATAATCAGTGGATGAAGCCCCGATTTGTTCAGGATTAATTCTTTCTGTATGCCAGGTGAAATCTTTTCGAATTCCAAGCGCAACCATGTTCTGTGTGCCAAAATAGTTTGCTCCCGAAATTTCACCTCTGAAAACCTCATTTTTAAACCGGGAAACACGCTCATTTTCTTCGAACCAATCCACGTTTTCAGAGAGGTATTGAAATGATGTAAGTAAAGCCAGTTGTGAACCGAGTGCGCCGTAATAGAGATGATCCAGTGTAAAGTTCAATTGCTCCCCAAGTCTTGCTTCCGCACGGGTTAAAGCCCCTCTATGAACCAGGTTCCGGAAACTTCCTTCGAGTAAAATAGCAGCTTGTGTACCAGATTCGTACCGAAGCCCCACCCGAAAGTCATCGGTTCTGCTTTCAGAAATACGTATCTGCAGGGTGTAATAGTAGTCGTCATCAGGCATAAGGCGGTAGGTAACATTATCTATATATGCCGAACTGTACAGCATTGTTACCTTCTCTTCGATTATGTCTGGGTCTAGGGTGGTTCCGGGTGTAAAGTCGAGCTGTCTTAAAATAAAATCATCATCAAAAATGGTATTTCCTTCAATGATGATGTTTGAAATCGGCAGAGAACCCGGATCACTCACTCCGGGACGTGGTGCAGGAGGAGTGGATTGCATAGCGGCGATTTCACGGAATTTATCGAGGTTTTGACGGCCATAGTGCTTCCCAATTTCAAGAAACCTTTCAGCCAGGTTAAAATCTGCGGTCGTATAATCATGAAGTTCATCCAATACGATTACATGATCAGCCATTTCTCGTTGCGGAGTAGAGTATTCCTGAATTCTGTAGTAAAGTGTTTGGTTGAGAATAGAAGCCAGTGTTGTGAGGCTGTCTTGTGGCATCAGGGGCGTGCTAACATCTACTGCAATGGTGTAGTTAGCCCCCATATCGATAGCATCCTGTACGGGTATATTTCGTATCATTCCGCCGTCGATGTACATTTTTCCATCAATCGCGTGCGGTGCAAATACCGAAGGAATAGAAATGCTGGCCCGCAGTGCATCCGGCAGATAACCGGAATTAAAAACAACTGCTTCACCTGTTTCAATATCAGTACCAATAGCGGCAAAAGGAATCGGGAACTGGCTGAAATCCTCCATTCCGTGAACATGCCATGTCAATCTGGATAAATAGGTGTAGATATGCTGACCCGACATGATCCCAACAGGCAAATCAATTCCTTTTTTGCTCACCGGAAATGAAGCGATTGTGCGGTCGGCATAAATTTTTTCATAATTGGAAATGTACCTGCGATCACGTCTTTCAGTAAAAAGATCCATAAAATTATTTGAGAGAGCCAACTCCTCAATTTGATCTGAGGTGTATCCTATTGCATACAGACCGCCTATGAGACTTCCCATACTTGTCCCAGTGATATAATCAATGCGAACTCCTGCTTCTTCAAGTGCCTGAATGATTCCAATGTGAGCAATACCTAAAGCACCACCGCCACTCAGAACAAGACCAACACGGACAGAGTCTTCAGGTGCCTCTTGCAGCGGGTTTGAATAGATAGACTTGTTTGTTAAAGCGATAATGTAAACCGCTAAAAACAAAACAAGAATAGATCGAAATTTGCGAAGCATCTGTTTAGACTCCCTGAAAATAAATGTGCCGTAACAAAAACTAAAATATCATATTGAAGAATATTCATTTCACACAAGTACCCCTTGACTGAAAACTCTGAATATTCGGAATAAACTCTATCAAATCATTACGAATAAAAACATAAAATGTTGAGCAGTTCTTTGAAAATATTTTGGATTGTTATCCCTCAATCTGAAAGCCCTCTTTCTTAAGTATGGGTTTGATTCTATCGGTGTGAGAGCCCTGAACAGTTATTGTTTTTCCATCTACAAAACCACCTGCACCGCAAGCGCTTTTAAGTTTTTTCGCGAGATTTTCGATTACCTGGGGATTGTGTTTGATATCTGAAATAACTGTAACCGGATTTCCGGTTTTCGGATTTCTCTGTTCTCTGATTTTTACTATCATGTTTTCTCCGTTTGTTGATAATGAATTCGTTCAATGAATAAAAACCCCGCTATCGAAGCGGGAACATAAACTAACAATGATACAACCCAATACCACACTGGATATTCTGCTGTAAAAAGATCTGCAAACCCAAGTATCATCAATACAATTGCTATTGTGATAGCGTAAACCATTTCAATACCCGGATGAAGCAAGCGTGAAATGGCCCCGGCAAAGAAACAACCCGCAGCAATAGAAATAAGTTTCCCCGCAAGCAATAAAGGATTGGCAAAATAAGTCATTGCAAGATCCTCTGGACGCCCCTCGGGAACGGGATAAAAAAGATAGTTCAACTGGTTCATCAAGGCAATAATGGCAACGCCGCATATCAAACCAAACCCGGCTGATGCTATTTTCCACATGGTTTTATCGGATGGGAATGAAATCAAGGTTTTTTCTTTTTTTGGGATTTAAGATGATCAATAAACTCTTTATGTTCATCGTTTGTTTAAGTGCAACAGAAAAAGTGTTAAATTTAAGGCTAAAAAGAAGTTTTAACCAAAGGAGATACCGTTGCAGAATATAAAAATGGATATACTGGGTCTCTCAACAAGCCCAAGCAGTGGGGGGGCGTACGCACTGATTCTTTCTGAAACAGATGGAAACAGGCGCCTTCCGATTATTATCGGAACATTTGAAGCCCAGGCAATTGCGCTTGAGTTGGAAAGTATAAAACCTCCACGCCCAATGACTCATGATCTGTTGAAAAACATGGTTCTGAGTTTCGATTCTAATGTGAATCAGGTTGTAATAAATGATTTGAATGAAGGTACATTTTTTGCTCAGATCCACTATAAAAAAAATGATAAACAAGTGGAGCTGGATGCACGTCCCAGTGATGCAATTGCACTTGCAATTCGTTTCGGTGCCCCAATATTTGTAAACCAAAAAGTACTTGATGAAGCAGGTATCGTTACCGAAGATACAGTGAGCAAATCGGAAGCTGCCGACAAGCCGAAAGAAGGGGAGATAGAATTGACTCAACTTGAAGAGCTTGAGATGAAACTTCAGACAGCTATCGAAACGGAGAATTATGAGAAGGCTGCCAAGCTGAGGGACGAAATAAAAAAATTAAAAGGATAACGTGAATCTGAAATCTATTCCATTTTCTGACCTGCCTTTTACTAAACTTTTTCGGGACTACATAACAGATTATAACAAACTCTCGGCATACTTTGAGACAAATCCCTTCTCTGATGAAGAAATTGAATCCAGAATCAATGATTTCTCCTGTGTGGGTGACCGGAAAAACATTGTAAATTATTTAATCGAGTATAACAGTCTTTTTGATGCAGGTCCTCAGATCATTCAAACCATCGAAAAATTTTATGATGAAGAAACGTTTGCAGTTGTAACCGGCCAGCAGCTTATTCTTTATGGCGGGCCGCTTTTTACCATATATAAAATACTGACCGCCATATCCTTTGCCCGCCGTTGGGAGAAAAAGTATAACCGACCTTTTATACCCGTTTTTTGGATGGCTGATGAGGATCATGATTATGATGAGATTGCAGGTTTAGGTATTCCCGGTGAAGAAGATCTCCGTAAATTTTATCTGCAAACAGAATCAGACCGAGTTCCCCGTGTAGGTGAAATTTATTTTAATGATACGTTTAAATCGTTTCGGCGTTTAGTAAAGGAGGCACAGTTTGATACCGATTTTACTGATCAACTCTGGAGTGACCTGGATTCTTTTTATCACGAAGGAGCCACTGTTGGACAGGCTTTCGGGCGGTTGATTTTGCATCTTTTCGGGAAACATGGCCTGGTGCTTGCCGGAACCAATTCATCTCACGCCAAAGAGATGATTAAAAAACCGATGCAGCAAAGTGTATATGAATCGAATAAAAAATATAGTTTACTGAAAAACACTTCTGATAAGCTTGAAAAAGCCGGATATCACAGCCAGGTGAATGTGCAGCATTCCAATCTTTTTTGGATTGATGATGAGAACAATCGCATCAAAATCAGTGCAGAAAATGGAACATGGACAGCCGACGGTAATGGAAATAGCTGGACTCAGCAGGAATTGATTGATGATATTGATCAAAACAGTGAAAATTTTTCTCCGAATGTTTTTTTAAGGCCGGTAGTACAAAATCATCTGCTGCCTGCCATCGCCTATGTAGCAGGACCGGGTGAGACTGCATATTACGCGCAGATGAAATCCTTTTACCGGGAATTCGGACTAAAAATGCCTCTCATTCTCCCGCGATTCAGTTCTACGGTTATGGAATCTTCCATCGACCGAATTTTTGATAAGCTTCCGTTTTCATTGCAGCAATATAATCAGCGGATTGAGGATCTGGAATCAGCGTATATCACCCAGACTGATTCACCCGATATTGAAGAAATATTTAAAAGATGGAAAGATTCAGCCGAAGAAATTTCAGAACAGCCGGTTCAGGAAATAGAAGAGATTGACCCCACGCTTAAAGGAAGTTCGGAACGTGCCAAATCGATCTTTTTTACTGAACTGGATAAACTGAAAGGAAAAACCTACCGATCACTCAAAGAACAGGAAAAGACACAACTTAAACGAATCAGAAAAATTCAGAACAATTTATTTCCGAACGGAAATCTCCAGGAGCGTGAAGTAGCATTTATTTATTTCATGAATAAATACGGCCCTGATATCTGGGACCGATTTCTGGACGCTTTTGATAATGAAATGCCCGATTCTCATAAACTGATCCGCCTGTAATGAGTTTTGTTTCCGAAGAAAAGAGCCGCCTCAGAAAACAGTTTCTTGCAATTCGGAAAAATCTATCTGAAACGTATGTTCAGGAACAAAGCAGAGTAATTTTTGACAAGCTGAAACGGCTGGGGGCATTCACGAAAGCGGAGTGGATTCATTGCTATGTTTCCATATCAAAGAACCACGAAGTATCAACTCACGATTTCATAAGAGAGTGCATCAGGCTAAATAAAAAAGTAGCCGTACCAAAGATGAGCGGAAGTGGAACCCTGAAGCATTTTCAGATCACATCTTTCGATCAATTGAAAGAAAATGAGTGGGGTGTGCCTGAACCGGAATCCGGCAAAGAAGTATCACCCGAAAAGTTTTCTTTGATCGTTGTACCTATGGTGGCAGGAGACAGGCAGAGGAATCGGCTCGGCTACGGTAAAGGTTATTACGACCGTTTTCTCGTACAAAGTAATGCATTGAAAACCGGAGTTCTCTTTAACTGTCAGCTACACAATGATCAGCTGCCGGTAGAACCGTTTGATGTGGATCTTGATGTTCTTTTTACAGAATATGAAAAGATCAGCTGAAAATGCGAAACACAGGGTTACTACTTACGTACTGAAGAGAAAATCGAGTTTATAAATTTGTGAATTATGGCTGCCGAAATGGAAAAAACACTCAATATCTCCGATCAGGAACTTCACACCACGCTTAATGAATTTCTCGACGAAAAAGAGAAAAAACCTGCTGAAAGCATTTGGAATTTTTCTACGGTGATGGGACTGGTTCTTGTATTTATTTCGGCTGGATTTGTAGGGCATGTTGTTGGATCCGAAGTTTTGGGAATTGGATCTATTCCCTTTGCAGAAACACTCATTACAGGAGCTCCCTACATTGGCGGTGCTGTTCTCGCACTGATTATTCTCAGTATGTTCAGGCGCACCAAAAAAGAAAAGATCGAGGAAAAAATTGAGCAGGAACGGGTTAAAGAAACCTATGATAAGCTTGATGAATTTCTCTATCGCGATTTAAACAATAAAGGCAGCTCAAAATCTTCTAAAAAATCGTACGATAATTTCAGTGTGAGCTCCGGCCAAAAACTAATGAAATCCCGCACCGATAAGAAGCTTGCTGGTGTATGCGGAGGGCTTGCTAAACATCTTGGCATCAATTCAACGATCATGCGGCTGATATTTGTGGCTGCCGTATTTTTGAGTTCAAGTACGTTTATTCTTGTTTATATTGCGATGGCTTTTGTGATGCCAAAAGAGCCGATTAGTGAAATGGATGATTTTAAATAACAAAGAAAAGCGTGCTGATTTCATTTGAAGGGATTGACGGTTGCGGAAAATCCACACAAATAGAACTTCTGAAAAAGTGGTTTGAAAAAAAAGGAGTTGAGTATTCGGTTTTCCGGGAACCCGGTGGCACCGACATTTCAGAACGTATACGGGCATTATTGCTGCACGAAACCGATGAAATGGATCCTGTCACCGAATTGCTTCTTTTTTCCGCAGCCCGTTCGCAACTGATTCGGGAAAAAGTGATTCCACTGCTCAAACTCAACCGAATTGTAATTTTGGACCGGTTTTTTGATTCTACAACGGCTTACCAGGGATATGGCCGCGGCTCTGCCGACCTTAAAAGTATTCAGAACCTGAACCGGCTTGCCACCCATCAGGTAAAACCAGATCTCACTTTTTACCTCAAAATTTCTCCCGAAGAAGCTGAAAATCGAATTTCAGCTGTTGATAAAGACCGGATAGAAAATGCCGGATCAGCTTTCTTCAAAAAAGTTGCTGATGGATACGATATACTTGCACAAAATGAAACCCGGTTTCATACGCTGGATGCTGCAATACCTGTTGATGAAATTCACAAGCAGATCAGACAGATTATTGAGACCCGGCTCCAATCGTGAACTTCGGGCGCAGCCAGTAAAAAAGAGAGGGAAGAATAAACAGGTCGGCTATCAATGCTGCAAAAATAGTTGAGCAGACCAAAATACCCATCATTGCGGTCGATGTGAATGCACTCGTAATCAGGGTGCCAAAACCAGCAATCAGGATCATACTTGTAATGATTATAGCCCTTCCCGTTCGGATTGTGGTGGCTGTAAGTGCTGGGAATACTGCCTTTCTCCGCAGATATTCAATTCGGAATCGGGCAAGGTAATGGATACTGTCATCTACGGCAATTCCGAGTGCTATAGTAAAAATCACGGCGGTAGAGGGTTTGATGTCTACATTCATAAATCCCATGATCCCGCCCACAACAATCAGGGGCAAAAGGTTGGGAACAAGTGCAATGATAATCAGCCGGATGTTTTTGAATAGCAGCACCATAATGATCGTTATCGCAGTGAGAGCCAATAGAATACTCCAGATCAGCGAATAGACAATTTTTTCGGTGAGATCTGCACTCAAAATCGTCGTTCCTGTGATGGTGACCTTTTCACCGGGAAACAGAGTGGCTAATTCTGCTTCAATCTCATCTCGAATTTCATTGATCCGCTTCGAACCGGCGTCATCAGTAAATGCAGTAATGCGAACCTTCGAATAATCGAAATCGACAAGTCGATAAAGTTCGTCAGATTGATTTACTTCAAGCAGCAAAATGTATTGAGCCACCGCCTGATCGGAATCGGGAAGGCGGGAGAAGGTACGTTCCTCTTCGCTCATCACCCGGTGAACTTCTCTAATGAGCGTGTGCAGTCCCACAACACGCTCAATCTCGGGATACTCCAGTAGTTTCTCTTCAAGCAGAGCAGCCCTTTCCATCATCGAAGCGGTGATACCCCCGTCCGGCTCCCCGGAGTCTATTATAAATTCGAGCGGAAACTGCGGTGCGATTTCATCTGCGAAAAACCGGCTGTCCTGCATAATCTGTGTGTCATCACTGATGTCATCGAAAATTCGGCCGTTTACATCAAGTGTTTGTAAGCCCAGTAAAAAAAATCCGGTGATCCCGATTCCGCCAAGTAATACTTTTTTATAATGCATCCGGTTGAGCGCGGCCAGGCGAATGAGCCAATTGTGAATGAACGGGTAAAAAGCACCTGATTTTTCATCAATTACACGCTTTTTCCGGGATAGCCTGAGAGATGCGGGCAGAAAAATAATTGTGATCAGGTAGGCAAGCATCACACCAACCGCTGTGTAAAGGCCGAATTTTTGCATTGGAACCACAGTACTGCTGAGAAGGGAGGCGAAACCGATGGCCGTGGTTGTACTGGTCAGAAATGTGGCACTTCCGAGTGTGCGTAACATTTCGAGGATAGACCAGCGTTTATTATGGCCTGCTTCTCTTGAGTCGTCATATTTAGAGATCATGTGAACGGCATCCGCCACTCCCACACAGAGTAAAATCGGTGCGATCGTACTGCTCATTATTTCCAGATATCCGCCTGTAAGCTGCATCAGTGCTACGGTGAAGAGGAGGGTGGTCCATACGATAATCATCGGGAAGAGGACACCCCAGAACGTTCGGTAGAGGAACCAGAGCAGTAGAATAATCAGCACCGATGAGATAGCGATGTAACCCACAATTTCCCGGTTCAGCATGTTTACATACTGATTTCTGAAATAGGGAATTCCAGATGTGTGGAAAGTGTAGCGATCTTCAAAATCAGAGAGAACCTCATTTAAAGAATTAATGATGGTGTTTCGGTTCGGATAAGTGTTTTTAGCATCTTCAATTACCAGAACTATGGCGGTGGCTGTACCGGTATCGTTCAGCAGAAATCCTTTCAGGAAGGGATCGGTAGTCATTTCCCTTTTCAGGGCTGAATAATCGGTATCGGAAAGCTTGTTTTTATCCAGGTAGGTTTCAAAGTCGAGGCGGTTGTTTTCAGATAAAATCCGTTGTGCGCTCCACAGGGAAAAGACACTATCCAGGTACTCAATCTCTTTAAGTCTTTCAGTGATTTCAAGAAGATCACCAAGGTATTGTTTTGTGAAGAGGGAATCACTCTGAAAACCGATCAGGATGGTGTTGTCATCGCGGCCAAACTCCTGTTCCAGAATTTCATAATCTTCAAGTACGGGATCTTCTTTTGGATAGAAGCCTTCGAGGTTAAAATCGGTTCGGATATTCATTGCCGGATACACAGCCAGCAGAGCGATCACAATAAGCCCGAAAATAACCAGCCTGGGATGGGTTAAAATAAATTCTCCGTAACGGTTCACGAGAGGATTAATCTGATGATCATTGTATGAGCCTCAACAAACCGATCTTATCATGAATCAATTCCATTTTACTTTAGAAATAAAACGCAATCCGACTAAACAGAAAACTGTTTTCTTTGAAGCGATTGAAGGAAAAATGTCCGTAAAATGGAGAAACCGGTTCACCGCCAAACAGGTTTGTACCCAGGGCAAGTTCGAGCCCGTCAGACAGTTCATATATTCCCTGAAGCTGGAACCAGAAATCTTCGGCATAAATGTGATATCTGTTAACAGTGAGAATTTGTAAACGATCTCGTAAAAATGACCGTACTGCCAAAAAACTGAGGTATGGGAAATACTTCTGAGAGAGAATACTATCATCATAATTAAAGATGGTTTCCAGATATCCCTGAACACTGATGCTTGTTCCGAGCCATTCGGTCTGAATTCCGGCCATTGCATTCAGCCAGGGGCGTGTTTTAAGGTAACCATCGTCACGAATTTCGAATTCTCTAAGAAGCTGAATAAATGCACCGGCATCATTAAGTGCATTTTCAAGAAGAGAGACAGAAACCGGAAGAAAGGTGACAAGTTTATCTTTCACAAAAAGTGCCTCAGCGTTGAGTGTAAGACGGGGATGAAGATCGGCTGATGCAGAGAATCCCGCCATCAATGAACGCTGATAAGATTCTGTAAGCTCAATACCGGGGGGATTCGGAAAATTAAAAAAATTGACAGTTAGTGCATAGGCAGGTAATGGATGTGACCAGTGGAGCAGCATCAGGTCCAGATCGAACCTTGAGGGTGAGCGAAGCCCGTAACGGATTGCCAACTGAACATCAGCGGCAGAAGGGATTTCGTCGTGTTTAAGATATTTAACCGGGAATGGTGCTGCAAATGGTTCGATCGGAAACCAGCGCGAATCAGACGGGGGGATCAGATCGGGCTGAAAAACCGGGGCCAGTATAAACTGAAGTGAGTTTGCTCCGAAATAGCGTGTAAGGTTCAGTGCAGTAATTCCGAAACGAAGATCTTCGGGTTCCTGGGTTAAGAATTCTCTTAAATCAACCGGGGAAAGAATATCTGTAAGGAAACCGCCGTCGGCACGCCCCCAGATGATCTTTTGCTTGCCCAGCCTCAGGTCATAATTATCAAAAAACCAGTCGAAATAGACTTCTCTGAGTTGCAATTCAAGATAGCTTTCATTGCCATAACGATGAATCAGGTCCAGTTCGGTGTGAAATCTGCCTGAATCAAGCGCACGATTCATTTGCATTCTCAATCTGTTTCGTGCAGCAACAAACTCATTATCTGCTGATGACTGCACGGCATTATAGTTTTGATACATACCATTCACGTTCAACTGGGCAATTGCCGGGCCAGGCAAGAATAAAATAATAGTAACAGGAGCGCTGAAAATTAAAAACAGAAGTGAAATAAACGCAGTTATTGTTTTTTTTTGAATCTTTATTATCAAAATGATTGAAGCTTAATCAAAATATGCGTAAATTTATCGCATTGTGGATTTATATTATCTGCACGTCTTTTTTCATCTCAACTCCGAATCAAAACATTTCATTTCCGAAGTCAAATATTACTTATGGCGCACGAAAGAATAGAAGTAGACTTACCTTTAGCCAAAGTTTACGAATTACTCTGCAATCCCGTTCACTTTCCTAAATTTCTTCATCGCATCGACAGAGTTGATAAAGTTAATTCCCAAACTTTCAACTATGTAACTGAAATTGGTGGAGAAGAGTTCAGCTGGACAACAAATATCATCGACAATCTAAGAAATACCCGGTTTGCCTGGATTACTATTAATGGTAATCTGAACCAGACTGGTACAATCAGGTTTACTCCGCTGGATAACGGCGAGAGAACCCGTGTTGATTTTTCTCTGGATTACCGTACCTTTTTCGGTGAAGCTGAAGAAGATCTTGCTAACTTTATCGAAGGGCTTCCGGCTCAGCTGGCAAAAGACCTTGAGAAGTTTAAAGAACTTGCCGAAACGGATACATTTAAAGACGAAGTTATTGAGGAAGCTGCAAAAGCAGGTAGTGAAGTTACTGCCTGATTTGAAGCACTTAAAATCGTTTAAATGCGACCCGGT
This sequence comes from Balneolaceae bacterium, assembly GCA_020832285.1. Classification (GTDB taxonomy): domain Bacteria; phylum Bacteroidota; class Rhodothermia; order Balneolales; family Balneolaceae; genus Rhodohalobacter. The sequence continues at coordinate 42,777 of JAFIFB010000056.1, read as the reverse complement.
ATTCCATCGGGCCGCATTTTTTTTGTCAAAATCACAAGTATTACCAGATGAATACGGTTTTTACCTTACCAGAATTCCGGCAATCGGAAAAATCAAAAGAAGAGCACTACCTGGTTATTGGCCATCCAATCAGCCACTCGCTATCTCCGATCATGCATCAAACGGCGCTGAACCACTACGGTAAGCAAGCCCGCTATTTTGCACTTGATCTTTCTCCGGATGATGTAAACTCCTTTATAGCGTGGTGTAACAGAGATGAATTTCTCGGGTGTAATATCACCATACCTTACAAAGAACTCTTCATGGAAGTTGTGGATGAGGTTGATCCATTCGCAATGCATGTTGGTGTCATAAATACGATTGTAAAGAAAGAAGGGCGGCTGAAAGGTTACAACACGGATGTGTACGGTTTTTCAGAACCTTTAAAACCATTTCTGGAAAGTACAGAAAGTCTTAACGCGATTGTTTTTGGAACCGGTGGTTCAAGTAAGGCGGTAAAAACAGCTCTCGAGGAATCCGGATTTGAGAAGATTGTATTTGTATCGAGGAATGCTTCAGATAAAGTTATCAAAAGCGATTCGGCTGACATCTATCTGGCTGACTACAATCAGTGGCAAGCTCACGCCGAAGATGCAGCTCTGATTGTAAACTCAACACCGCTTGGTATGCACCCCAAAACCGGGCAGTCTCCACTATCCGCCGATGAGGGCCCGCTGCTTAATGGGAAGATATGCTACGATCTGGTTTACAATCCGAAGGAAACAACTTTTCTGAAACTTGCCCAGAAGCATGGTGGAAAACCAATTTACGGCCTTGAAATGCTTATCTATCAGGGAAGCCGTGCGTTTGAGTTGTGGACCGGTAACCCGTTTCCTGTAGAAAAAGTAAGAAATACGTTAACCAGTTATTTCGGTTTGAATGATTAAAAGGATTGAACCGGCCATCTTCAGCGGGAATAAAGTCACTGCTTTTTTTACCGAATCGAACCGAAACTTTATCCATTCCAAACGGGATGTTCCGGGTTTCGATCTCGGTTTTAATACCGGCTCGGCCGATGAAATAATCCGGCAAAATTATGAAATACTCGCAGAAGAACTCGGCAATAAGAACCTGAAGCTGGCGCTTGCCAGGCAGGTCCATGCAACACGGATACGATTAATAAGTGATCCCGGGATCTATGAAGAAACTGACGGCCTCATTACAACGGCTCGGGAGCTTGCACTTGGCATGCAGGTGGCAGATTGTGCGGCTGTACTTGTATCTGATGAGTCAAATGGCGTTATCGGAGCGTTTCATGCTGGGTGGAGAGGAGCAGCAGGAGGGATTGTACCGAAAGGTATCGAACAGATGAAAGAGATTGGGGCCCATACTGATCAGATGAATGTTTATATCAGCCCGTGTATTTCGCTGAAAAACTTTGAAGTTGGAGAGGAGGTAGCCCGGCAGTTTCCCGATGAATATTGCGATTTTGAAAGTTATGCAAAACCACACGTGGATCTCAAAGGCTTTATTACTTATCAGCTTGTACAGAGTGGAATTCCCAGGGAACAAATTGAAGTATCAGCAGAATGCACTCTGGATGATGAACGATTTTATTCTTATCGCAGAGAACGCGAACGGGCCGGAAGAATGTTAGCCCTCATACAGTTGAACAACTAATATACTTTGCGCATTGAGAGTCAGTTATTCACCCGGTTATGTTGCACCGCTTCCGGCAGGACATATCTTTCCGATGAAAAAATTTTCCGGACTGCACGATTATCTAATTGCAAAAAATATCATCCAGCCAACACAGGTTATTGAGCCTAAAATGGTTGATTTTGTGAATCTCTCTGCTGTTCATACTCAGCGTTACTGTTCGGCGGTTTGGACAGGTGAACTATCACGAAAAGAGATTCGCCGGATGGGCCTGCCGTGGAGTAAAGAACTGGCCGTCCGGTCAAGGCTCGCGGTTCAGGGGACCATCAATGCGGGAATCATGGCTTTGCAAGATGGTATTGCCGGAAACCTTGCAGGCGGCACACATCACGCTATGCCAGATTATGGCGAAGGATTCTGTGTTTATAATGATGTTGCTGTGGCTATTCGTGTACTCAAGCAGGCTAAATGGGTGAATCGTGTACTTGTTATTGACTGTGACGTGCACCAGGGTAACGGAACGGCAAAAATATTTGAGAATGATGCTGATGTATTTACATTTTCTATTCACGGGGAAAAAAATTATCCGTTTATAAAACCGCCATCAGATCTGGATATTGGCCTGCCGGATGGGACCGGAGACCTTGATTATCTCGACACTCTAACCAGCGCTCTTGAACGTGTATTTTCATCTTTCAACCCCGATATCGTGTTCTATCTTGCCGGGATTGATCCGCTGGAGACCGATCACTTCGGGCGACTCTCCTTAACTAAAAAAGGACTCGAAGAACGAGACCGTTATGTAATAGAAACAGTTACCCAAAAAGAGATTCCGCTGGTATTACTTTTGTCGGGGGGTTATGCACCTACATTATTTGAAACCATTGAAGCTCATGCAATTATGTACAAAACCGCTGTTGAGATTTCTGCACCTTACTTTCCTTGAACATTTCCTATTTTTCATCATAGAAAAAAAATCTGAAATTTTGTCTTTAATAAAACTTGCAATTTTCGGTTCAACAGGTTCCATTGGAACACAAGCTTTAGAAATACTTAGCGAAAAAGAAGACCTGTTTGAAATTGAGATTCTGTCAGCCAACAACAATTTCAAGAAACTTGCTGTACAGGCGAACCGATTCAGGCCAAATGTGCTTATTCTTGGTAATGAAAAACATCGAAAAGATTTTCTGGAGATGCTTGATTACAAACCAGAGTTTCTCTCTTTTGGCCCGCAGGCACTCGAAGATACCGCCTCTGATGCCGATTATGATGTTTTGTTAAACAGCCTGGTGGGTTTTGCGGGGTTTATGTCGACCTATCGTGCCCTCAGCCGAAATAAAAAAGTGGCACTTGCAAACAAAGAGTCACTTGTAGTAGGTGGAAGTATTCTCACCGGGCTTACGGCATTCAAAGAAGGAAAATTGATTCCTGTAGACTCTGAACACTCAGCCATGTTGCAATGCCTGATAGGAGAGAGCAGGGATGATATCCGAAAAATTGTGATAACTGCGAGTGGAGGGCCATTTCGTGATTACACGGTTCAACAGATGAAATCGATTGAAGTTAAAGATGCCCTTAATCACCCAAATTGGGACATGGGGGCAAAAATTACAATCGATTCTTCCACGATGATGAACAAAGGCCTTGAGATCATCGAAGCCAAATGGATGTTTGAATTACCCGTTGAAAAGATTGAACCAATTATTCATCCGCAAAGTATCATCCATTCCATTGTAGAATTTGTGGACGGATCATCCAAGGCACAACTCGGCCCGCCCGATATGAAAGTTCCTATTTTGTATGCACTCACATATCCCGGCAGAACCCCTTTCCCAAACCACACTCTCGATTATTCTCGGCCGATGAATCTCGAATTTTACCCTGTGAATTTTGAAAAATTTCCCTGTCTTCAACTTGCTATTGATGCAGCAAAGCAGGGAGGTGCTGCCCCGGCTATCCTGAACGCTGCCAATGAAATCGCAGTGGAAAGGTTTTTGAACAAAGAAATTCGTTATATTGACATTCCTAAAATAATAGAATCATCACTGAACGGTATTGAAATAAGCAAGGAATTGACTCCTTCTGCGTTACCAATAATTGACAAAGAAACGCGAGATTTCGCTTATTCACTTTTGAAATAATTTATGGACTGGATACTCAGCATATCTTCAACGATACTGATTTTTATCGCTGCTATTTTCATTCTTGTCACTGTACATGAATTAGGACATTTCATTGCAGCCAAGTACTTTAAGATGAGAGTCAGCAAATTTTCTATTGGTTTCCCACCAAAAATTTTCGGTTTTAAAAAAGGTGACACAGAATATGTTCTGGGGGCGACTCCACTTGGAGGTTACGTTCAGATTGCCGGAATGATTGACGAATCGATGGACGATACGTTCATGGAAGAAGAGGTGAAACCCGATGAGTTCAGAAGCCGGCCCGTCTGGCAGCGAACCATAGTCATACTCGCTGGTGTCATTTTTAACATGATTCTTGCCGTGGTAATCTACGCAGGCATGGCCTGGAATTACGGCGAAACGGTAATTCCCGTACGTTCAATAGATGGTATTTACATCGAAGAAGGTTCGGTAGCGCATCAGATAGGTCTTCAGACAGGCGATAAATTGATTGGAGTAAACGGACAAGAGGTAGATTACCTTAATCAGGTTTTTAGCCCGTCTGCGATCACACAGCGTGATTTAACCTTTTTGATTGAAAGAGAAGGGGAGATAATAAATATCCCCACACCTCCCGATTTTCTTGACCTGATAAATCGAGAGGGCAGATTTATTGACGAAACCAACAGTCTGCCCAGTGCAATTTCACAGGTGATGCCCGGGACACCGGCCGAAGAAGCCGGACTCGAAGGGGGGGATAATATTGTGGCAGTAAACGGGGAGGAGATTTCATACTGGATACAGCTCGTCAATATTATCCAAAATGCGGATGGCCCCTTACGAATGGATGTAATGCGTAATGGTGAGCTGGTCTCTGTTGAAGTTATACCTGATCCGGAAACCAATACCATTGGAATCCAGTCACCAAACGCCGCTGAAGTGTTTGACTATGAACGAAAAACCTACAATCTGGCACAATCTTTCGGAGTAGGGTTTGATCGCACCAACGATACTTTTTTTGGCATTATTAAAGGAATCGGCAGAATGTTTTCCGGGGATATTTCAGTACGTGAAAACCTTGGAGGGCCGGTAGCCATAGCGAACATTACCAAAGAGGCAACCGATACAGGCGGCTGGCGGGGTTTTTGGAATATTACTGCTTTTCTCAGTGTTACGCTTGCCATAATGAACATGCTGCCAATTCCAGCACTTGACGGAGGCCATTTCATGTTCCTGATGTATGAAGGCATTACCCGTAGAGAACCTTCACCAAAAGTGAGAATGGCACTTCAGCAGATCGGATTTATCTTTCTTTTTGGCCTAATTATACTGATCACGTTTAATGATATACTAAGAACGATCGGGGGCTGAGGAAATGCTTGCTAAAGAGGGGTTTGCAACTATTATTGTAGTTTTTACATTTAGCCTGTTTGCAGGATATGGTGTCTCTTTTGGCCCGGACTGGCTTGGATTTATAGTCTATCCCATTTTAGCTGCACTTTGCGGTTTAATTCTCTACTTTTTTCGAGATCCAGACCGCATACCGCCCGAAGGGGAAAATCTGGTTATTTCTCCTGCCGATGGAAAAGTAGTTTTAATACAGCAGGTTGAAGAGCCCGAATATATTCAAGGGCCAGCTACACAGATCAGTATTTTTCTCTCACCGCTGGATGTTCATGTGAACCGGGTACCCGTTTCAGGTAATCTCGAATATGTAAAATATTATCCCGGAAAATATTTGATGGCTTGGGAAGATCATGCTTCTGAAATGAATGAACGAGCTCATTTTGGACTTAAACATGAGTCTGATACAAAAATTTTATTTAAACAGATTACCGGGTTTTTAGCACGAAGAATTGTGTATCATATTTCAGAAGGGGACCAAATTAAAACCGGTGAACGATTTGGGATCATGAAATTTGGATCAAGGATGGATTTATTATTTCCCGAAAATGTTGAAATCAGGGTTAAAAAAGGAGATAAGACTGTTGCCGGCAAATCTGTTATCGCCGAAATTAAAGCCCCTGAACAGAGGTTGCACTAAAATTTTTAAAACTAACCTGTTGGTTGAAATTAATCAGCCATGAAATATCCTATTCAGAAAAAACGGTTCAGAAAAAGGCTCAAAAAACGCCGGTTAAAACCAATACCCAGAATCATCGTACCAAGTTTCTTTACGCTGATGAATCTCTTCTGCGGATTTCTATCCATTTTGATGGTTTATGAAAATAACCTGATGATGGGTGCCTGGCTGATCGTATTGGCCGGTATGTTTGATGTGCTCGATGGTTTTATGGCGCGTCTTGCCAATGCTACCAGCGAGTTTGGAGTTGAACTCGATTCAATCAGTGATATGGTTTCCTTCGGTGTTGCTCCGGGTGTACTTATCTACAGTTTTGCCCTCCATGATTTGGGTATTGGCGGAATTCTTCTGAGTGCTCTTGCCCCGATTTGTGCATCCATTCGCCTTGCACGTTTTAATGTAGAATCGAAACTGGGAGATTATGAGTATTTCCGCGGACTGCCAAGTCCCTCATTCGCCATAATGCTGGCTGCTTTTTACCTGACATTTATGAACAGGCTCGAATGGTTTGACGGCCTTGAACATGGTGTCATATCTGTGTTGGTGCCGATTGTTATTCTGCTTTCGTTTCTGATGGTAAGTACAGTTCCTTTCGATAAAATACCCAAAAAGTTTGACCGCGCTACTCTTCAGCAATACAAAGGCCGCCTGATTTTAATCGGAGTTTACTTTATCACTATTGTAATATTGCAGGATATTGGCCTGATGATAGTGTTTTCATTTTTCATTTTAAAAGGTTTAACACTGGGGCTCTACATTTTCTGGAAGCAAGCATTTACAGATGATCCTGATCCTATCGAGGAGGGACTTTAATCACTTTTTTATTTCCTTCAAAAAATTGTAAACTTCTTTGGCATTATCCTGGCTGAAGGGAATTACACGACCGTTAACTTTATTGAAATAGATCCAGTCATGTTCATCTTTTCTTGAAAACCGGATACAGCGGTCACTTTTCATTATATCGTTATAAAGGCTCCGGTTGGGCATTTCATCAATCTTGATGTTACCCAAGTCAAAACGCGACCATCGTTCTTCGTAAATGATCATATCCCGCACTGTATAAACCACATTCAAAACATCATCTTCATCAACCGAGAGATGAATTTCTACCTGTCCGTCTTTTATCTTAAAGAGGCTTAATAAACCAAGAGAAAAAAAAGCGAAAGCAACAAGCCGTAAATATCCTTCGAGCAGTACGTCATTCACCATCCAGTAAGAAATAAAAAAAAGGACGGCCAACATCATACTGATACCGGTAACCAAGGGCCAATGTTGGGAATATTTCTCCCGGACTGTCAACTTTTTCTTCATGATAAAATTCGTTTTTCAATTTTTCTCCCGTCTGCAGAAAGATAGTAATCGTGTAAATTTGCTGTTAAACAGGAGTGGATAGGGCATATCCAGACGAAACCATTTTTTGGCTCAGTTGATACCCCTGAAAGAGTGCCATGCTCCTGCGACAGCGCCGTGATAAATGCTCCGTCTTCGGCTTTGATCTGCTGAGCAAATTGTACCTGTTGACCGAAATTATTCCTGCCGTTTTGAACGATATAATCTTTCGATAAATGAACGGCCCCTCCATGGAGCATAGCTCTTTTTTCACCTTTAAAATATTGGGCAGCAGGAAGAACAACAAAAAGTGCAACTTCATCAAGAGTACAGCTGCCGATACGGACCTGCATCCAATCATAAAAAACGAAATTTCCAGGAGTTATTTCATCAATCAACTCGAAGTCAGATGGATCCAAAAGGCTTGAAGATGGAGTATCACCAAGAGATACAGAAGCATCCGGATAACGGTTTTTCAGATTTGTTAAAATCGATATGGATTCTTCAATCGCTTTTTTAACTCCATCTTTGCCCTGTGCCTGGTAAGTACGGCCATCATGAATATAGAAACCATGAAAGTTACATTTTTCCAGTTTTTTCGATTTTTGGATGAGTGAATCCATTAAATCGAAATTGTTATGTTTCACACCCGTACGTCCAAAACCGGGATCAATTTCAATCACAAAATCAAATGGATTTTCCAGTTCATCGTTAAGCAGCTGCAGGTGATTGTTTTCATTTAAAAACAAACGGAGTTTACTCAATTTTTCAAGCTCTTTCAGGTCATGTAATTGAGCAGGAAAGAACGGGAATGCAATTGTGATGTCATCCCAGCTATCCTGAGCGAAGTAGTGTGCCATTGATGTTGAAGAAACCGTAATTCCGGTAACACCTGCCTCTCTGATCCATTTTCCAACCTCTATTGACTGATGTGTTTTAAAATGCGGACGGAAAATACAACCTGCCTTTTTTGCACGTTCTGCAACCCTATTAATGTTTTTACGACACCGAACTTCATCTAAAATAAGTGTTGGTTTTTTGATGGATTTCAAATTCATGAGCAAATAGTAATTTCTGTTTTAAATAATAAAGATTATAAAATAGGAAATGCAAGCGAGTGAAAAACGCCTTATTTTGGAACTCTTTTTAAACAAATAAACCATTGCGGAAAGAAAACTCTAAATTAATAATAGGACGGTTGGAAAAAATAGATTTTCCTAACCTGAACCTCTATCAGCTTGATGCAAAAATAGATACCGGTGCTTATACATCAAGCATACATTGTCATAAAATCGAACTTGAAAAAAGGGGCAAAAGGGAATGGGTACATTTTTATGTTTTGGACCCAGATCATCCCGAATATGAAAGTACACTATATGAATCTCCAGTCTATAAAATTAAAAAAGTGCGAAGCTCAAACGGGCAAGTGGAAGAACGGGTAGTTATCCGCCAAAAAGCGTTGTTTTTTGGAACAAAAAGTATGATTGAATTGTCACTGACCGACCGTTCTGAGATGAAATTTCCGGTGTTAATCGGACGCAAGTTCCTGAGCAATAATTTTATAGTAGATGTATCTAAAAAATTTTTATATAAAGTAAATAATTAAATGCACCCCAAAATTTTAAAGATTGCAGTATTATCCAGGAACAAGACACTTTATTCAACAAAAAGGCTTGTAGAAGCGATTGAAAAGCGTGGCCATCAAGCAGTAATTCTGGATCATCTTAAGTGCGATATTGTTATTGAACAGGATAAACCCACGATAATCTATAATGGAGAGATCGTCAATGATATTTCAGCTGTAATTCCCCGAATTGGGGCGTCGGTGACATTTTACGGGGCTGCAGTAGTTCGGCAGTTTGAGATGATGAATGTACCCACAACTGTTGAATCACAGGCACTTGTACGATCACGCGATAAGCTGAGAAGCCTGCAGATTCTGGCTCGATCTAATATAGGAATGCCGAAAACAGTTTTTACCAATTACAGCAAAGAAGTTGCAAAAATTATAGACAGTGTGGGTGGCGCACCGCTGATTGTAAAACTGCTTGAAGGCACCCAGGGTTACGGAGTAGTTCTGGCACCCACAAAAAAAGCGGCTGAATCTATCATTGAGGCGTTTCATAGTATGAAGGCACGGGTAATTGTACAGGAGTTTATTGAAGAGGCAAAAGGTGCTGATATTCGTGCATTTGTGATTGGTAACAAAGTTGTCGGAGCTATGAAAAGACAGGGAAAAGAAGGTGAATTTAGATCCAATTTACACCAGGGTGGAAGTGGAAAACTGATCAAGTTAAATAAAAGAGAGAGAGAGGTGGCATTAACTGCTGCTAAATCGATGAATCTTTCCATTGCTGGTGTGGATATGCTGCAGTCGGACCGGGGACCGCTAATTCTGGAGGTGAACTCTTCGCCTGGCCTGGAGGGTATTGAAAAAGCCACCGGAAAAGATATCGCTTCAGAAATCGTACGCTATGTTGAAAAAATTGTAGAAACCCAAAAGTCAAAAAAGAAACGCCGTAAAATAAGAAGCAATGCCTGAGTTCATTCAAATCAATGGTGAAAAAGTAGCAAGAGGGGAGAATAAGCATATCTTTCTTCCTATTGCAAAGCTGCCTACTCACACGAGTATTGATCTCCCGGTACGAATCATCCGCTCAAACCAAACTGGCCCCGTTCTTCTTTTGACAGGCGGACTACATGGTGATGAAATTAATGGTATTGAAATTGTCAGGCGTATGCTGGCCAGGGATCTGTTAACTCCGGAAAGAGGGAGCATTATTGCCATTCCATTAATGAATGTTTATGGTTTTATACAGAACGTACGAGGAGTGCCTGATGGTAAAGATATCAATCGTAGTTTCCCCGGCAGTAAAACAGGTTCTCTTGCCAAACTTGTGGCATATACAATAATGCAGCAAATTGTGCCGAAAATCGATTATGGAATTGATTTTCATACAGGAGGAGCCAGTAGGTTTAATTTTCCTCAAATCCGATGTGTTTTTGATATTCCCAAAAATATGGAGCTGGCAAGTGCATTTGCACCACCGGTAATACTCCATTCAGGTTTAATTGATAGTTCTTTTCGAAAAGCAGCTCACAGAAAGAAAAAGCATGTTCTTGTTTATGAAACCGGAGAGTCACTTCGGTTTGATGAAGAGGGAATTCAGGAAGGCATTAATGGAACTCTGCGCCTGATGAAGCACCTGGGAATGAGAAGTACAGCTCCCCAGGCCGGAGAAACAGAAATTTATGAAAAGTCGGCATGGGTGCGGGCTAATTTTGCCGGTCTATACAGGCCTAAAATTAACATTGGCGATAAAATAAAGAAAAATCAATTACTTGGGTCAATAACTGATCCTTTTGGTGATGAAGTTTTTAAAGTAAAAAGCCGGCATGAAGGCAGGGTAATTGGAATTAATCATTGTCCGGTTGTTCACAAAGGTGATGCAATTTTACATATAGCAACAAATAAAAGATAATTCAAAAGAATCATGAGCACTGATCTGATTTTTCATGTGGTATCAAAACGAAAATGGCGCGAGCTTAATAAAGATGGCTATTACAGGCCGGAGAGTTCAATAACTGATGATCCGGATCTTTTTGTTGAATGCATTCGTGCAGATCGAATAAATGAATTTTTAAATGAACATTTCAGAAAGAGAAAAAATTTATTTCTGCTTGTGATTGATAAATCGAGAATAGTCAACAGTATTAAGAACGACAAAGAAAAAGGTACTGTCAATATCGCACAGGGTATAAATACAGATGCAATTCTCGATAAAATCCGACTGGATGCAAATCAGGATGGGGGTTTTGATCTGAATATCAGTATTCAATAAAGAGATAATCTGGAGGAACATCCAGAATTCTGAGTGTATCGAGAGATAAATTCAATTCCGCAACCCAAAGTTACCGACGCTGACATCCCGACTGCTCGGGGACGGAAAACACCGGGAATACTGTCAAGACTAAGCATAATCTGAAAATTAATTTGAATAAAATATTACTCATCTTCAAAAGTAGTTGAATTGAATCGTTCAGACAGCATGATATATGTCGTATAATATATATTATGTAAAGTTAAATCGCATTGATAAGAACCAATTTTACGTTATGATATGCACCCCCTTCTCTTTTGGGATTATAAGGTTAGTGCTTTTCTTATAGCTTTAAAATCAGGCATATTGCCTGAATCTTCCAGGATTTCTGCATATTCCACTTTATTTTCACTATTGATAACAAAAGCAGCTCTCTTGGCAACCCCTTTCATACCAAAATAATCATCATATAAAACCCCAAACTGCTTTGACACTTGCTTATTAAAATCACTCAGCATTGTAAAATTAAGATTGTAAGTTTTTTTAAATTCCCGAAGGGTAAAAAAACTGTCGATACTAATTGCTGTAACATTGGCATTCAATGAGTTATATAGTTTCATATTATCTTTAACTGTGCACATTTCATCTGTGCAAACAGTTGAAAAAGCCAATGGAAAAAAAAGGATTAATGCCTTGCCTTCACTCGTTATATCTAATAATGAGTGATCCTTTCCTTCACTGTTTTTGAGTACAAAATTTTGTACGATGTCTCCTTTTTGCATTAATTCTCATGTTGATTTGCATATTCAATTACACCGGAAAATGAATAAATGATACAAATCATTCCAACAGCAAAAAGTAGCTGCCAAATACCTCCAAATGCTATTCCATAATCCAAAAACATCCAATAGATCAAATAACCTGAAATTAGTGCAATAAATCCCGTTGCAAATATCAACCCTTTTTTTAACTGTTCCCAGTAGCTTACAGAAAGCATTAAAGCTACAATCATTGCTACTCCCTGTGAAGTCATCATAATGATCTGCTTCATTGCGGGCACATCAATCACTAATAAATAAGAAATAGGAATTAAAAGAGGCATAAAAACAACAACATAAGGATACCTATATACTATCGGGCGCATCAGCCTAACAATCATCAGGAGACCCGTAAGCACAATTGAAATAATTACCACGAGTAAAATTTCTGAAATAAAGCCAATTAAAGGTATATCAATCTCTGTAATAATTCCTTGTAAAAACCACAATGCAATTGCAGTAATTGTGATATATTTTATGTCATTATTTTCAAGTGGATATTTTTTTACCACAAGGTACATACAGAGTACAGCCGAAAATAGAGAAAAGAATTGTCCCCACACTAAACTCACCTATGATTGATTACGTTGAGAAGCTTTTTTGTTTATTTCACGCTGGTGCTGCTTTTCGTTTTGATAAATCATGACAAGTTCTGCAATGTTCTTTAGCATTTTCCTCTCTTTCATGATCATTTCTTCTACAAATTCGACCAAAAACATTTCTTTTCCTTGATCGTCTTTAAGTACTCTCTCCCAGTCAATTAAGGAGATTCCCTTCAAAAGGTTTAAAAGGGCAGCTCGATGTTTTATAATTTTACTAAGTGCTTTTTGTACGTTCCCTTCCCCTTTTGGCACTTCATCAAATGTATCATCATAATGATCATAATGGGATAGTTTTTGAACCCGGTTTTCGGTAAGAACTTTTTCTATCACCGGACGATAATATTGAAGCTGTGCGTGATCAATCAGTTTCAGCATGTTTAAAATAGAGATTCCGCCAGGTGGTTTTTCTTCAAAAGGTACCGAATCGATTACGTATTTAAGTGCCTCGGCTTCGTCAACCAGGTATTCTGCGTCTCCGGTAAGTTTGTCTATCTTATCGTGTGTAATCTCTTGATCAGACATCATTTAAGATCGTTTACACAGACCAGTTATTTGATGCTTTTGCAGCATCATTCTTTTTTTGTTGTTCGAGCATATCCACGAGTGACAATCCGGTGTTCCAGTCCCGGTCACGGTCCCGAACTGAATGGATATTATTTTCTTCCTGAAAATCCCAAAACTGACCAAATTGATTGTTGCGATATTCTTTCAGATAGTCGAGCCTTTCTTTGAGATCTTCTTTAGGCACGAGCAATCGGTTTTTGTCATAAACAGCATCTTCGCGAGATTCAAACACAATATCGTAATCTTTACTCATCACAATTGCTTCTTCGGGACAAACTTCCTCACAAAAACCACAATAAATGCAGCGCAGCATGTTTATCTCAAACTGCTCCGGGTAACGTTCTTTGGGGTCTTCATTTTCACTGGCCTGCATACTGATAGCCAGGGGCGGACATGCGCGTGCACATAAACCGCAGGCAACGCATCTCTCCTGTCCTGCGTCTTCAACAAGTACAGGCCTTCCTCTGAAAATCGATGGCGGGTCCCATTTCTCTTCTGGATAATTCATAGTGAATGTTGGTGCAAACATCTGTTTGAATGTGTACCACAAGCCTTTAAATATTTCCGGCAGGTATAGATTTTCGAGAAAAGATAGTTTCCTTTCCCTTTTGTAGTCTTCGTTAAGTGGGTTTGCAACCGGCTGTTCGAGATTTTTTTGCATTCTGAATCTGAGATTGTAATTCTGTATAATTTCAGTTTGGTAAAATAACCCTTTGAATGTTTCTGTTCAAAAAGATATTCAAAAATTGCGAGTTATTTCTGTCGAAAAACCATAGTAATTGGCACACCTGTAAAGTCAAAATGTTCCCGCAGTTTATTCTCTATAAAACGTCTGTAATTAGCTGGAAGTTCCTGAGGATTATTCATAAAAAACTTGAATACAGGCGGATTCGATTTTACCTGTACAGCATATTGTATCTTAAGTTTTCGGCCGCGTTTTACAGGCAGCGGCCTCTCTTTCAGAATCTTACCAATAAAATCGTTTAATTTGGAAGTAGGTATTTTTTTTCTCCTCTCCTCTATTACCTCTTTAGAAACATCCAGTACTTTTTCGATACGCTGGCCAGTAAGAGCAGAAATGGATACAATTGGAATATAATGAAGCGTTTTTACTTTATTATAGATGTAGGTTTCAAAATCTTTAAGCAGGTTCGTGTCTTTATCCGGCACGAGATCCCATTTGTTAAGAGCAATAATAATTCCTTTGTTAAAGTTTTCTGCTTCTCTTAAAATACGTTTATCCTGCTCATCAAATCCCTGCATTGCATCAAGAATTAGTACTATAACATCGGCTTCACGAATTGATTTATCTGTGCGAACCGTACTGTAAAACTCAATATTTTCTTTTACTTTTGCTTTTTTTCGAAGTCCTGCGGTATCTACAAGAATAAATGTTTCATCTTTATAATCAAGCCGGGAATTAATTGAATCTCTCGTTGTACCAGGTATGTCAGTAACAATACAGCGTTCACTCTTAAGAAGAGCATTCATCAGGCTGCTTTTACCAACATTTGGCCTTCCTACAAAAGCTATTTTGGGAAATTCCGGAGTGCCGTTTGTATCATCTTCATCTGGCAATAATTCAGCAACACTGTCTAAAAGTTCACCGGTACCCGTGCCGCTGATGGCTGAGACTGGAAAAATTATATCAAACCCCAAACCATAAAATTCAACGGCTTCGAGACGTTTCTCTTCATTATCACATTTATTGACCACCAACAGTACCGGTTTTTCTTGTTTCCGGAGCATTTGAGCAACGGAGTGGTCCAGAGTGTTTATACCGGTTTCGGTATCTACCACAAATAAAATCAAATCTGATTCATCGATGGCCAGATGAACTTGTTCACGAATACCCTCTGTAATCACGTCTCCTTCATCGGGAAGATATCCTCCGGTATCGATTACAGAAAAGGATTTACCGTTCCAAAAGCTCTCACCATAATGCCGGTCTCTTGTTACACCAGATTCATCGTGAACTATCGCTTTTCTTCTTCCTATCAGTCTGTTAAAAAGTGTGGATTTTCCAACATTTGGGCGGCCTACTATGGAAACCGTTAAAGACATAATTTTTTTCTTTTTCCTGATGTTTTCCTGTTTTTTCTCGTTTTAATAAAAATCAGGAAATCGTTAATTTGTAAATTGATCAAATATGTTTTTGCAAATTGCGGGTTTCACCAGTTTCAGCAAACTCATAATTTAATTAGGGCTTTTATCAGCCAAATTGTATTATCACAAGTTAAGGATTTTTAAGGAAAGCTTATGCTTGAAACACTTTATAATTATTTCGGTTTTGTAGGGTCACTGATTTTTTCGTTTGTAATCTTCATTTTTTTTGTTTTTTGGATTGCCGGCGTTGCTGGCATTACCTCCAGAAATCGTCCTATGGCAAAACAAATAATCTTCTTTTCTCTTGCTATTTTTATACCACCCTACCCTGTTTTATGGCTGATTGCCGATATGATTAAACAGAAAAGACAGCTGCGCAGGCTATAAATATGAGTTTGGGCCTTGTTGAAATAAAAAAAGGCCCTGTTTCAACTCAGAGCCTTATTTGTTTTGATATACAATATACCTGCTAATATCGTGTCAACTGTAAAAGTGTGAGAGAGTCATCAGACGAGTCGATCCGGGATCATCCCAATCATATACATTGGTATATTTTTTGAAAAACTCGTCAGATGACTTAACCCGACGTTTTATCTTTGACATAACACTAAGTACATTCCGTATTAATAAAGTTCTCATAACAAAGAGAGGTTCCATCGGCAGTTATTATAATACCTGAATGTGCGTTTGTATCCCAGTTCAACGTTTGGGTAGTATCTCCATCATTAAAAGAAATTTCATTATTTGATCCATTTCTTGTGTAATCTATTGAGAACACATCACCCATATACTCAATCAAAACACTGGCTCCATAATTTTCATCAGAATCGATTTGCCAGGAATAGGTGAGGACTGCCGCTTCGCTGTTAACTTCCTCTTCGGGTGAAAAGAGGTTCCACTCACCACTAAGTTCATCCAGGGATAGTGTGCCAGTCATGAAAGTAAAGTCTGAGACCTGCACATCATAGAGCAAACCAGTAAATAAAACCTCCCAATCAATAGAATTCCCGGATGGTGTGCCAAGAATTCGAATAACTGCATCCTGAGCATCTGACGGGTCATCATAAAAATCTCCAAGAAAATCTGAAGGCACTTGAAATGTCCAGCTCCAGGTTCCATTGTCGTGCACCGGGTCCACACCAAATAAGCCAGCCATTCCTAAGAATTCAGATACTGGAGCCAAAAAGTTTCCTCCGGAATTTAGCATTGAACCAGCTGTTTCAGCCATCATCTTGACCATCAGGAAGTTTGAATACTCTTCTCCCTGTGGAACATCTTGTGCTGCAAAATAACCAAGATCGATCTGAACAGGAATTACCGAACCCGGTAATTCGGGTGCGTCCTCATCAGGGTCAGTTGCTGTTGAAGGGTCATCTGAACATGCAGAAACCATACAAACCATCAATACAGCAATCAATAAAAGTGAATATTTTTTTAGATATTTCATTGAGATCCCTCGTTTTTATGAACATTAAATAAATATAAACAATCTTAAGAGGATTTGATGAAACCTGCAATATGTTGTAAATAAAATTATGCATCAAAAAAATAGCCGACTCGTTTTCACGAAATCGGCTATTTTTTTACATTTTTAACTGATCAGGAACTTCGTTTTAGAATCTAAATCTAAGTCCCCCATCAATATTGATAGGTGTGCCTCCAATTGTTGAGAGTTTGGGCTCAGCAAACAGGTAAAAGTTACCGAGGTCATACTCGACACCACCACCAAGATTTAGGCCCGATGTTGATACTGAGCCAAATGGCCCGCCAATATCCCAGGACCAAAACCCAATTCCTGCTAATCCATAAAGCACTAAACCGTCTTCATTTTTGAAAATATAATGACCTTCTATATTAAATACTGTAGGTGCAAAATCCCCGAAGAAAAGGTTTAGGCCGGCACCAGCTCTGACTTCATCAATTATTGAATAAAATCCGCTTACATTAATTCCAAACTCTGCACCGGCACCGGATCCAACCCCTGTAGTTAGGGTCAGGCCTCCACCAACTGTGATGTCACCCTGTACAACTTCCTGGGCATTTGAAATTTTGCTCATTCCAAATATTAATATAAAAGCAAATAAAATGGACAATAACTTTTTCATAGATATCCTCTGATACTTAATTGTTATGCTTTGGTTCTTTGGTTAAATTAGTGAGATTAATAACGCATTAAACATAGGGTATTTGTAACCCCTTTTCAATCTGTTCAACCTACTTACGAATTTTCCCAATCAATCAGCTCATACTTCGTAAATAAATCGTATTTAATGTCAGATTACCCAAGCAGTTTTTAAGAATTATGTCTGAGAACAAGAATTTCACCCTCATTCTGCAAAATTTTACAGATGGCAAAATTAACTCCTCGGAATTAATACCAAGGATATATGATGAGCTTCATCTTCTGGCACGCTCTCAAAGAAAAATGTTTTCTTCGGCCGAAACCCTCAACACGACGGCACTTGTTCACGAAGCGTACATTAAAATGGTAGATCATTCCCACCAAAACTGGGAAACACGATCTCACTTTTTTTCAGTTGCTGCAAAGGCAATGCGTTGTATTTTGGTAGACCACGCAAAGATGCACAAAGCAGCCAAAAGAGGAGGTGATCAAAAACCACTTCCGTTTAAAGATCATCTTTTTAGCGGAGAACAGCATATTGAAGAGGTACTGGAACTTGATGATGCGCTGACCCGGCTCGAAAAAATTGCAGAGCGCCAAAGCAAAGTCATTGAACTTCGATTTTTTTGTGGTTTTACCATTGAAGAAACTGCAAAAATTTTATCTTTATCACCTGCTACCGTAAAACGAGACTGGAATATGGCACGCTCGTGGCTATACAGGGAAATAAAGAAAAAAGAAACGTAGGCCAAAAATATTTATAAATTTTAAAAAATAACCTGCTCTTGTCAATGGGTGATGAAAGCCAATTTAACTGGGATAAAATAAGCAGGCTTTACGATCAGATTACAAATTTACCCAAGTCAGACCGAAAAGCATTTCTGTCTGAACTTCCTGAAGAGATAGAGATCAAACAAGAGCTGATCTCATTACTGGAGCTTGAAAAACCATCAACAGAATATTTTGATACATTATCCCAAAAGCTGATTGAACCCGCCCTCGAAGAGTTAAGTGATCTTCCGCCCTATTCTGGTATTGTAAAGAATTATCGGCTAATAGATAAATTGGGACGTGGCGGGATGGGTACGGTATATCTGGCTGAAAGGGATGATGACCTCTTCAAAAACCGAGTAGCTGTAAAAATTCTCAGGCGAGGAATGGATACCGAAGATATTCTGAATCGTTTCCGTAATGAACGACAAATCCTTGCCCGACTTAATCATTCCAATATTACACACCTGATGGACGGAGGCATTACAAGCGACGGCCGGCCGTATTTTGTAATGGAATATGTTGAAGGTATCCCGATTACTCATTACTGCGACAAGAAGAAACTTTCTCCTGAACAGCGCCTTCACCTTTTTATTCAAATATGTGATGCTCTTGAATACGCCCATCAGAACCTTGTTATTCACAGAGATTTAAAACCAGAAAACATCCTGGTTACCCGGCAGGGTATTGTAAAATTACTCGATTTTGGAATTGCCAAATTGCTTGATCCCAAACATTCCCGGCCTTATACCCTTCCCGGAAAGGGTAATAATATGATGACACCCGAATATGCAAGTCCGGAGCAAATTTGTGGCAAACCGATGAATACATCCAGTGATATTTATCAGCTCGGATTAGTACTTTACTCGTTATTAAGCGGTCACAGCCCTCAAAAAACTGAAGGCTATTCACTTCAAGAGGCCGAACGAATCATTTTGAATAAAATTCCTGAAAAGCCTTCCCAAATAATATTAAAGTTATCACCCGAGCAACTGTTCGATATTTGCGAAAATCGATCCATCTCCCCTGCCCGCCTAAAATCATTTTTAAAAGGAGATATTGATACCGTTATTCTAAGAGCCCTAATGAAAAACCCCAAAGAGAGATTCTCTACCGTAATGGAGTTAAAAGGGGATATTCTGCGCTTTATTAAGGGAGAACCCATTATTTCCCGCGGTGAGAACTTTGGATATAAACTCATTAAATTTACCAAGAGGAATCTTATCCCAATCTTTTTTACCGCACTTTTTCTAACCACATTGCTTTTGTTTGGTGCTTTTCATCACATTTCAATAGCCGAACAAAGAAACCATGCACAACAGGAAGCAGCCAAGGCTGCTCAAGTTACGGCATTTATGATGGACCTTTTTGAAGCAAATGATCCGGCATTATCTCAGGGTGATGAAATAACGGCAAGAGAACTCCTTGAAAAAGCTGAAACAAGGATCGCCTTACTTGATGGCCAGCCTGAAATTCAAGCAGAAATGTTTGATGTAACCGGGCAGATTTACAGGCGCCTCGGTCTCTTTGATCGCTCGGAAGAGCTTCTCAATAATTCACTTGAGTTACGAATTGAACTTTTTGGCAGTGACCATCCCGAAACGATGACTGCTTATGATCAGATAGGTCTTCTTTACAGTGATATGGGGCATTTCGAAGCGGCTGACTCACTTCATCGAAAAGTACTCATGGCTCGAGAAAATATTCTGGCCTCAAATGATCCCGCTATCGCTGAAAGTTACAGTAACCTGGCGTACGTTGTTCGGCGGACCGGAAATATCAGCGAAGCGGAAAATATGTACCGGAAAAGTTTTGAAATTCGCCAAAAATCACTTGGTGCAGATCATCCCTTAACTACAGAAAGTTTGAGTAGTCTTGGTGTTACCCTTTTAAATAAAGCACGATATATAGAATCTGAAGCAATTCTCAGCGATGTATTGAACAGAAGGCGTGGATATTTAGGCAGTCACCATCCAGATTTGGCAATGAGTATCAACAACCTCGGAGCGGTATCTTTAAACATTGGTAATTTTTCAAATGCAGAAAAGCTATTTGAAGAATCCTACGAAATGCGAAAAAATCTTTTTGGAGAGCTGCATCCGAAAGTTGCTCTTGTACGCAACAATCTTGGCATAGCACAATTGGAGCAGAAAAATTTTGAAATGGCTTCCTACCATTTTAAAAGTGCACTTCAAATCCGGAAAGAAATTCTTGGTGATCAAAATGTAGGTACTGCTATCAGCCGGTTTTGTCTTGGTGACTTGTACTGGCAAACGAACCGTTATGATGATGCATTTTATATGCTCAGTAAGGCTTATGAGGTCTTTAGAACACAACTCTCACCCGGTCATTCATTTACAGCGCGTACTCAAATGCTTTTGGGGCTTGCCCATTTGGGGCTCAGTAATTACGATGAAGCTTATGAATTTATGAGTAATGGTTTCGAAAAAGTTAAGGAAGTGCATAATGAGAATTCCCTGGAAAAGGCTATAGCCCGGTGGCATTACGGAATCTATTTGAGCAAAACAGGTGAATACAACTCAGCAGAAGTATCGCTGCAAGCTTCACTGAAAATTCTTCAGTTACTGGAAAATGGAACGACTGTCCGGCAAGAAAAAATTCAAGAGTATATTGAACAGAACCGGCAACTCATCAGTGAATTATAACTTCTTTGTTAAAAAATCTATAAATATTGTAGTGTCGTGTCAACTGTAAAAGTGTGAGAGAGTCATCAGACGAGTCGTTCCGGGATCATCCCAATCATCTACATTGGTATATATTTTGAAAAACTCGTCTGATGACTTAACCCGACGTTTTATCTTTGACATAACAATAAATATATTTTTTCAGAACTTGTCTTTCTTATCCTTAAGCGATTTGTAAAGCATCTCCCTTGCTCTGAAAATATGTGCTTTTACAGTTCCGAGTGGCAAATCTAACTGATCGGAAATTTCCTGGTAGCTTAGTTCTTCAAGATGTCTCATTTCAATAACCTGCCTATATTTATCAGGCAGATTTATGATTGCCTCATGGATGATTGCCTTTCTCTCTTTTCGTATTATCGCACGGTCTGTCTCAGCCTCATCACTAATCTGGATCTCCATATCACCATCTTTAGTTTTTACTGGCTCATTAATGGAGGTAGTTTGAAGCTTCTTTTTCCGGAGATAATCTATCGTATGGTTTGTAGTGATGCGATATAACCAGGTTGAAAAGGCATAATTGGTATTGTAAGAACCAAGATTATCAAAAGCTTTCATAAATGCCTCTTGTACAAGATCTTCAACCTGCTCATGGTTTTTTACCATTTTCAAAACATGGTAATAAAGCGGTTTTTGATATTTTTCTATCAAGCTTTTGAATGCTGTTTGATTACCATCAATTGCTTGTTTTACAAGCTTGTCATCCTCAAGGCTACTTGCAGATGCATGTTCACGTACAGGATATTTTTCTATTGAATCTTCGGAACTGCTCATTTAAATCATTTTATTTTATAACAGAAATACATATTATGATTTATTGCTAACCTTAAAAACCACTGCTTGCGACTACAAAATATCGCAAGCAGTTATTTAAACCAAATAAGAGTAACATTATGAAAAGACTAAGTAGCTTTCTGTTTGCAGCAATTTTAAGCGTATCGTTAAATACAAACGCATCGGCTCAAATGTCAATTGGCGGGGGTGTCGTTTATGGATTTGATATTGAAGATATTGGCATTCAGGCCAGCGGAACGTATAATCTGAGTCCTGAAATGAGGCTTGGCGGTGATATTATTTATTGGCTGATTGGAGACGAATCCTTTTTTGGTGAGACCTGGTCAACAACATTTGTGGAGGTAAATGCCAATTTCAATTACATTTTTTATGATTAAAATGATCTGAGTATTTACGGACTTGGTACCCTGGGTATTCACTATGCCAGTTTCAGTTTTGATTATAGCTTTAATGGATTCGATGAATCCGGATCAGAATCTGACACTGAACTTGGCCTGGGTCTTGGAGTCGGCTTTGAGTACAATCTGGGAGGTGTTGTTTTATATTCAGAGCCCAGAATTTTCCTGAGTGGTTTTGATCAGTTTGCTCTCTCAGCAGGCCTGAGAATACCTTTCTAATCTGAAAACTTTAAATATAATTAAGTTTTTATTTAATAGGCGCACTTTAACAGGTGCGCCTTATTTTCTTAAAAAGTAATAATTCCATGCCGGATTCCACCCGTTGAGACAATCATCTCATTTTTTCCGCACCACTGCATAAACTCATCAAGAATCAAAATACCGGCTAGTATGACATCTCCCCTGCCGGTTAAAAAAGGCGGATATCGCTGTTCTATTTTTGATGCAGGGATGGATGAAAATTCACCAATGAACTGTATAACATCATCTCTCTGTAACCGGAACCCATTCAGTGCTTTGGCATCATAATCTTGTAAGCCTTTTTTTATGGCTGCTATGGAAGTTACCGTGCCCGCTACACCGATTGCATCAAATTGGGAAAATGGAACAAATCGGGGAAATAACAAACGTTTTACTTCATTTCTCAGCGTTTGGATACTTTCTGCATGGGGCGGATCGGCATCAAAAAATCTCTCAGTGAAACGCACACTTCCCATATCTATGGAAAAAGCAGTGTCCAGTTTCAACCCGGCACCATACGCTATTTCTGTACTGCCGCCTCCAATGTCCAAAATAACATTGTTGGTGTTTTCACGACCGTTCAGTACCGAAAGAGCACCCTTGAAAGTGGTTTGAGCCTCCTCATCACCACTCAAAAGCCTGACCGCCCAGCCTGTAGATTTTTTTACATAGCCGATGAATTCATCACGGTTCGAAGCATCCCGGACTGCACTCGTGGCTGTAACAATTACCTCATCCACAACCTCCGGATAGTAATTTTGCAAGAAGTCTTTGTAATTTGTTAACACCTTCAGAACCCGCTCAATACTCTCTTGATGAAGATTCATGCTGCTATCAACAGATTTTCCCAAGCGGGGAATTTCCTGTTTTTCATCGATTACCCTGATGGATCCAGACTGAATCTCTGCCACAAGAAGTAATACAGAATTGGTGCCAATATCGATTGAAGCGCGTTTCATTCCAGGGTTTTTTCGAGTTGAAAAAGGATCCACTCTTCTTCCTGGCGGACATCAAGTATATGAACCGGTTCTTCCTGAAGTGCGTCACGCAGTACTGGTTCGTCACTATCCAGTAAACCCGAAAGGCAGATTATACCTCCGGGATGTGTATGACGAACCAAATCCGGAATATGTTCCAAAATTACGTTCCGATTAATATTAGCTGCGACCAGGTCAAATTGTTCATAGGACTGAATCTGTTCAAAACCGCCAAAACGAATCTCAAATGAATGCTCAACTCCATTAATGAGTGCGTTTTCATATGCATTTTGATGACTCCATGTGTCAATATCAAACCCCACTGCTTGTTTTGCACCCAGCTTGATAGCGGCTATAGCAAGAATTCCGGTTCCGGTTCCTGCATCAAGTACTTTTTTTTGATTGAAATCGATCTCAGAAAACTGACGAAGCATCAGCCGGGTGGTAGCGTGATACCCGGTTCCGAATGCCATTTTCGGATCGATTTCAAGCAGAATCTCCCCTTCATCTGTAGTTTCGTCAGACCAGGTTGGCTTAACAAGAAATCTCCCGATTCGCTGAGGCTGTATTGTCTGCTCCCAGCTTTCATTCCAGTTTTCTTCTTCTACATCGGTTTCCTCAATAAATGCAGCTCCGGGAAGAACTGTCACAAGCTTTTCAATGAGCTCACGATTTGAATCATTAAACCGAGAACTCTCAACATAAGCGATGAGTTTTTCATCGAACTGCTCAAAGCCGTAAAAATCCATGTCCATCAGTTCAGCAATCAGCAGTTCCTGGCTTTCATCGGGTATTTCAAAAGTGAGTTTCAGGTATTTCATATATGCAGGCTGTTCAACCTCTCAGGTTTTTAGTAAAATACATAGTAGTGCGCAAATATCAGCAACTGTTGCTCACTTTGCATTTTATCTTAATTGGGAATCCGGTTATAGATAAGTTCCAGAAGAACATCCCCTACAGCCTGAAGAACGTCCTGATCAATAATATCGATATCATCGTCATGTGTGTGCCAGTATGGCGGAAACCGGACTTGTCCTGTCGGCCCGATACTGTGATGAATAATATTGATCATCGGTATGCCTGTTTTTTGGTTTACGATCATATGATCATCGGCAATCCTCCCTCCCCTTTCATCAACAAAAAGATGGCCGTGGCCAAACTCTTCACCAATAGACCAAACCTCATCCACAAGTCTGGGTGCATACTGCATTGAGTATCCCTCTTTCAGAAAAGTTGCGTTTTGACCGCCAACCATATCAAGTAAAATACCGAAACGGGGGCTGTATCCCGGAACTGGAGGATTGTCACTCCAATAGCGGGATCCCAGAAAATAGTTATCCAAATCTTCGGGTACTCCGTAATCTTCCCCGTCAAACAGGATAATATCCACCCCGATGGGCAGTTCATTTTCGGCAAAAATATTGGCCAGTTCCATAAGCACAGCCACACCGCTGGCGCCATCGTCAGCTCCGGGAATGGGTGAATCCGGATCATTCGGATCTTCCTCTGCTCTTGGCCTGGTATCCCAGTGAGCGGCAAGCAGTATCCGATCGCTGTGTTGAGTCCCGAAAGCGGCAACCAGGTTATAGAGGTTTAGTGTATCTCCATACACTTCGGTTTCAAAAGATTGAACATATACCGAGCGGTTTCCTGCCGTTTCACGAAAATGATCGTTAAAATATTGTATAGCCTGTCGGTGCCCCTCGGAGTTAGGAACTCTCGGACCGAAATTGAGTTGTTCCCCTATGTAATGATAAGCATTGTCTGAAGAGAATTGAGGTACTTCCCTGCCCTGTTCACTGAATCTCATATCGGGATCGGGACCGCAGCTATAAAAAGCTACCAGTAAGAAAAAAAAGCAGAACAGTATTCTGTATGGTTTCATCAAAAAAAGGTCAGGTACGGGTTTTCCTGTTTTGAATTAGATTCAGAATAAAGATAATCATTCTTTTACTCTTCTGACCGATGAACCAGAGTAGCTGAAGATTGATGAACAGGAAAAATTATTGTATCCAGTATATTTACATGGGCAGGACGGTTCGCTACAAAAAGGACAATTTCTGCAACGTCTTCAGCGGTGAGTGGCTGAAGGTTTTCGTACACTTTTTCTGCTTCCTCTTTATCGCCGTGGAATCGAACCTCACTGAATTCTGTATCCACCATTCCCGGTGAAACGGCGCTTACGCGGATGTTGGTCCCTGTGAGATCCATTTTTGCTCCCTGTGTGATCGCTTTTACCGCGTGTTTGGTTCCGCAGTACACCGATCCGCCCGGGTAAGCCTCATATCCTGCAATAGAACCGATATTGATGATATGTCCCTCATTTCGTTGTCGCATTTTCTCAGAGACAAAACGAGTCATTGAGAGCAGCCCTTTTATATTCGTATCGATCATTTTGTCCCAGTCTTCAAAATCGGCCTGGTCAATGGTGTCGAGCCCGGAAGCAAGTCCTGCGTTATTCAGAAGAACATCAACAGGATATTCGAGTGATTCAACACATTTGCGGCACTCTTCACGGTCTCTGACATCAAAAGTTCGGGTATGAACTTCAGAAGAAAAGCGTTCATTCAGGCTTTTTTTGAGTTCCAGCAAACGTTCTTCTCTTCTTCCGGTTATTACAAGATTTGCACCGGCCTCAGCAAATAGTACTGCAGAGGCTTTGCCAATACCGGAAGTGGCTCCGGTCACAAGTATCCATTTATTTTTCAGTCGGTTTGTGGTCATAGTTATGCTTCGGTTTGAAGAGATTCTGTACGTTTGGCAGCACGCAGAATGTCTGTCTCCCTGAAGGCATTTCCCAAAAACTGAATTCCCACAGGAAGGCCATTCGAATGTGTACCGGCTGGAACACTGATTCCGCAGATACCTGCAAGATTTGCCGAAATAGTGTAGACATCGTTCAGATACATCTGCAGCGGATCATTCAGGTTTTCACCAAGTTTGAATGCGGTTGTAGGCGCAGTTGGCGATACGATCACATCCACCTTTTCAAAGGCTTCCTCAAAATCCTGTTTGATGAGCCGCCTTACCTTTTGTGCTTTGGCGTAGTATGCATCGTAGTAACCAGCACTCAATACGTATGTACCCAGTAAAATCCGTCGTTTTACTTCTGTTCCGAAACCCTCGGTACGTGATTTTTTATAGAGTCGGATCAGCGGGGAATCGATACTGTTGAATGCTTCTTCCAAATCAGCCGCTGAAGCGCCTTTCAGCTCTTTTTGAATGGCAGCACGTTCTGTTCCCAATTCCTCTTCAATCTTGCTGAAATCGGCCCGGTGGCCATATCGAACACCATCGTAACGGGCAAGATTGCTGGAAGCCTCAGCGGTGGCAAGAATGTAGTATGTCGCAATTCCATATTTCATGTGAGGTAAAGTAACCGGCACCAGCTCTACATTATCTTTTTCGAGATCAGATAGCCGGTTTTCAATCATGGAACGGATTTCATCATCCAGACCTTCACCGAAGTACTCTTTGGGTACGCCCACTTTCAGCTTGTCCGATGGCTCGGAAATAGCACCGAGATAATCATCCACCTTCACATCTGCACAGGAATTGTCCATTTCGTCCGGTCCTGCAATGGTTTGAAGCATTAGTGCGGCATCGGTTACATTTTTAGAAAACGGACCGATACAATCGAATGATGATGCGTACGCCACCAAGCCGTATCGTGAGACTCTGCTATAGGTGGGTTTGAGTCCCACTACACCGCAGTAGGAGGCCGGCTGACGGATAGAACCGCCTGTATCGGACCCCAGTGTTACATCGCACATATCAGCCGCTACAGCCGCAGCACTTCCGCCACTTGAACCACCGGTAACGTGCTCTGTGTTAACCGGGTTTTTGGAAGCTCCGTAGATTGAGTTCTCTGTGGAAGAGCCCATCGCGAATTCATCCATATTGGTTCGGCCGATGAGCAGTGCGTCTTCTTGCTTTAGCTTCGTGATGACAGTGGCATCGTACACACTTTCGAAATTGTGAAGGATGTGGCTTGCGCAGGTCACTTTTTTTCCCTTTTCACAAATCACATCTTTAATGCCAACTACAGCTCCCGCCAGTTTCCCGGCGGTTCCATCCTCTATTTTTTGCTGTATTGCAGAAGCTTGCTGCCTTACCGTTTCTTCATTGAAATGAACAAATGCATTAACATCCGGGTTTTTGTCTTTTATGGCAGAAATGAAGGTTTCAGAAATATCTCTGAGATTCAGTTTCCCGGATTTAATTTGCTCCTGAACTGAGAGCACTGTTTTCATTGATAAATGGTTAATTCTTTTCTGCTGGTTCTTTTTCAGTGTATTTTGTGCTTTCCTGAATATCTTCTTTTCCTTTATCAATTTCTTTTTTGATATCGTCAGAAGCTTTTCGGAATTCCTGGATACCCTGACCTAAACCCCGTGCTAATTCCGGGATGCGTTTTGCTCCGAATAGAAGCAAAATAATCAGAACAATGATTACCATTTCAAAACCGCCTGGCATACTCATACAATAATCCTTATTTGTTTGAATTGTTATTACGTAATGGGTGCAAGATATAAAATATTTGATTCACCTATTAGACGAGTTAAAAAAAATTGTTGTAATTTTGAGCGTTTTTTATTTGCATGTCTTCTGTATAACTGTTTTATAGAAACAAAATTACATCATTAAACAATTTAATTAAGTACATTAGCATTATGATTTGGACTGTAGAATTAGCCGCAGCACTTGATGAAGCACCATTCCCTGCAACACGGGAAGAACTTATTGAGTGGGCAGAACGAAATGGGCTTCCTCAGCAAGCTATAAACAACCTTTATGAGCTGGATGAGATTGAAGAAGGGGAAGAAACCATCTATGAGGGAATTGAAGACATCTGGCCCGATTATATCCGTAAAGAAGATTTCTTTCACGGTGAAGAGGATGAAGGGTTTGACTATGACGATGTCTGAAATACAAATTTTAACCATTTCTTATTAAATACATTTTCGCCTATAGCGTTGTAGTGGACAATTCTGCAGATTACATTCAAGTAAAAAGTTTGTGAGACGACTTATTCTGGCCATTCTTTTCATTCCTGTCGCATTGCTGGTTCATGAACCTTCAAAAGGGCAGGTAAATCAGGGGGTTGAAAACAGTTCTGATATAGAGGAACTTTCTGAAGATGAGATGGAAATTATCCGCAGAGTTCGTTTCACTGGCAATCGAAATGTATCGAACAGGGCTTTAACAACGCTGGTGCGCACCCGCTCTAACCGGGAATTTCTGGGTATCCGGCGTTTTACACCCTGGTATTTTATCTGGCGGGTTTTCGGGGTTGGTGAAGCCCCGCGCCTGCTTGATCGTGAAATGGTAGCAAATGATATCGAAAGGATTAATCTATACTATGAAAACCTCGGTTTTTTCGAAGCTGAGGTTGATACAAATATTGTTGAATTCAGAGAAAACCGTTTTGAAGTCTCTTTTTTGATTGATGAAGGGCCTTCCTCACGTATCAATACCATCTCTTACACCGGATTGCCTGAATTTGAAAATGAAGATATTCATCGAAACTTTTTCAGAAACAGTGCAATTTCGGGCAATATGGTTAATGACTCCACCTTTGCCTACAACAGTGCTTACCGCGCACAAGTACTTCGCGAAGAACAAACAAGAATTATCGATTTCCTGAAAAATCACGGGTATGCCGCTGTTCAGCGGGATTCTGTTCGGGCATTGCTAAAACGTAATGAAAATGATTCTACCGAACTGGATGTCTTGTTTGCTATTCGCCCGGGTGATATCTATACATTTGGAAATGCTTATATCAACTTGCTTGGTCCAGATGGGGCCAACAACTACGACGAATCCCTGACTCTCGAAGGTGAGCCCTACACAAATCCCGGTTTTACAATCGATCTGCAAAAACAGGATGCCGCACAAACTAAATTTGAACTTCTCACTGAACAAATTCATTTCAAACCGGGTGAAAAGTTTGATCAATCGGCATATTTACGCACAATCAATTCCTTTCAGGGATTAGGTAATCTACTGATAAACAGATTTGGGCTCAGTGAGGATAGCTCTCTGCCCGATTATTCCATTAATGAAATTCCCGTTTATTTCGATCTCCAGACACTACCCCGTCACTCTATACGTGCTGAATTTTTTGGAATGAGAAGATATGGATTCGGAACAGGAGTCGGTGCAAATTACAGCAACAATAACCTTTTTGGAAAAGCAGAAAATTTTACTCTTGGGGTAAACTCAAGTTTCGAATATGTCTCATCAAGAATGCTGAGTGAAATTTCACCACGGGACGATCTGGGAAGGAGAACTTCTTCCGGAGCAGCCATCTTCCAGAGTTATGAGGTACGAGCCGAATACACTGTGCCCCGATTAAACTTTCCATTCGGTGCACTTGACGGAAGAGATTGGATAGAAAGTGCAAGAACCCGATATTCACTAACTTACAGTCAGTCGAACCAACTGTTTTTCGATATAAATTCCGATATCCGGTTCAATCTTCGTTATGAGTTCAGGCATTCACACCGCCTTACAAGCCTGCTCGATTTGATTGAACTCGATATTGTGGATACGAATCCATCCTCTCAATTTCTCCAAAACCTGATCAA
Organism: Balneolaceae bacterium; assembly: GCA_020832285.1. Lineage (GTDB taxonomy): Bacteria > Bacteroidota > Rhodothermia > Balneolales > Balneolaceae > Rhodohalobacter. Next base: position 13,101 of record JAFIFB010000056.1, on the reverse strand, counting down.
CGAATTTGGTGAAGGTTCTTTTGAACTTCAGCGGATTCAAGAGGACTTTAATCCGCAGTTCTCTTCTATTATCCGATATATTCTCAGAAGTCAGAACACGAATCTGATCAAGCGAAATTATGGTTATTTCAGTGAATTTTCTATCGCTTTTGCGGGTAATGTACCTTATTTAATGGATCGTTTTTTAATTTCACCAGGTGAACTTCAAGGCTCTCTCCCCTCTCCGTTTGGAATTTCATCGAACGATTTGGACTATAGCCGATTTATTAAACTCTCGGCGGACTACAGGCGATATATACCAATTACACAGAATATGGTTTTTGCAATGAGGGGTTTTGCAGGCCTTGCCCAGCCGATCGGAAGCAGTGAAAATATTCCTCTCAACCGCCGGTTTTTTGCCGGAGGAAGTAATGATATTCGCGGCTGGAGTCCGTTTCGCCTCGGTCCGGGAAGCATCAGTCCTGATGAAGTTGCTGTTCACGGTGGTGAAATCAAACTGGCCTTGTTCAAAGAATTCCGTCAAATCTTTTTGCGTGATATGTTCAATGCAGAATGGCATATTGCCTGGCATACCGATGCCGGGAATGTGTGGTACGGGCCAAGAAATACCTTCAGGGATGAAGATGATGTGGACCTGCTGAGAGATGGGAAATTTTTCTTAGATTCTTTTTACGAACAGATTGCCGTAGGTTCGGGTCTGGGTATTCGGCTCGATTGGGAATTTATTGTAGCCCGCTTCGATTTAACCATGCGCGTTCATGACCTTGAAGAGGGCTGGCTTAACAACCGCCGGTTCTATTTCAGTTTTGGAATTGGCCATTCATTTTAAAACGCCTGAATATGTTCAAGAAAAGTGATTTCAAAAAAATAAAAGATCAAAGCGGTATAGTATTTAACTCGAAAATGCTAAAAGGTTTGTCACCTCTTGAGCGTTATGAGTTATTACAGCTCTGTCACAGGCGAAAGTATAAAGAAGGCGAATTTATTTATTACCAGAATGATCCGGGTACAGGAATGTACTTTATTGAAGAAGGAAGTGTAAAGCTTACTGTAACGAATCCTGCTGAACAGAATAAAAACGGGGAGTTTTCACTGGATATCCACGCTCCATCGGAGTTTGGTACCATGTCTATCGGATACGATATACGCAGATTATCGTCGGCACAATGCCTTACAGATTGTACACTTCTCGGCTTTTTCAAGCCAGATTTTGAAACTTTAAAAAAAAGGCATCCCGAAACAGCCGTAAAGTTCCTCGAGGCGGTATCCACTCAAGCCATGAAACAGCTCGAACAGACCATGAGAAAGCTAACCGAAACCATCGGCCTGGAAACTGCCTTTTCCATTCTACTTGAATCGCAGTATCAGTCAGGAAATGAACCGGAGCAGATCTGATTTTAGACGTTCTTCAATAATTACTTTTTCAGCTGATTCCCAGCCAAGTAATCATTAAACGGATCAACGATTCAGCATATCTGTAATCTGGTTTTCGTCCCGTTTTGTCCAGGTAGAATCAGACTCAAATGTGCGTCCCATGGCACGGAATTGCCGCACAAAGCGGCGCTTTGTCACACTCGGGGCAAACTGTCCATATTCAATCATAAAAAGCCTTTCAGTTTCCGGGTCGTAGTAGGTAAAGTGGGCAAACGGACCACCCATAAAATCGTTAGTCATACGCCAGGTTCCGAGTGTTTCAAAGCCAACAATTCTGTCATTTCGCTCTATCTCCCGGGTAATAACCTGTCTTGGGCTTCTGTACTCTGTAGTTACGTATGAACCTTGCCTTTCTCCCTGGATATAATGCTGCAGTAATGAATCCCTGGTAGCATTTATCCAGTTTTCGTCAATAAACTCGATATCCTTTACATCATCTTTCCACCAGGCCATAATCCATCTGTCGTTATCTGGCAGGTAGCGGCGGAATACAGCGGCATTATCTTCCTTTATAGTCCACATGTAATCGTGTTGCATTCGGACTTTCCATCCGTAATTTTCCCAGAGAGAGTCATTAATAGCAAACTGTTCCCCACGCCGGTAAACTTCACGCTTGCGGCGTTCAAACTCTCTTTCCTTGAGGTGCCCCACAAGCGATTGTTCGGAATTCAGGACCTTTTCTGCAAGTTCTTCATCAGTCGCAGAGGTCAGCAATAACACCCACTGGTCTCTTACCCAACGATCTTCCATAGGAAAAGCAAAACTGTCTCCGCTTCGAACCCTGTTTTCCACATCCTCACTTAAAATGGCCCGGATAAGATTTGCAACGTTGGTTTCGTCATCAATCGGTGAGGCAAAAATAAGGTTTTTATATTGTCTCAAATCATCGAGCTGGGCATTCGTGCTAAAATCACGATAAACCAGCCTGTATGTAGGTTCGTAACTTGGTAGTGTGGGAATAGGTTTGCCAAAGGTCTCTTCGATAGCCATGGCTGTTTCACTTTCCCATTGTGTAGAATCCATAACGACAATTATTTCATCGATTCCTCCCACAGACATTGGCCTGTAATCGCCATCACAAGCATTTAAGAGAAAAAGGCCAAAAACGGGTAAAATCAGATACAGGTTTTTCATAAAAAATTTTCTTTGATGGTTTACGCTCAAATATTCCCATATTTTAATTGTTTCACAAAAGAAAAAACGTTTTGCTTCCAATCTTTATTTGGATAATCTTTTTTGATGGAATCTATTAACGCGCTCCCAACTATAAACCCATCAACTTCTTTTGCGATTATTTCTGCATCTTCATGGCTTTTAATTCCAAATCCAACAAGTTTTGGATTTTTAGTAACATGCTGATTTACCCGCGAGATAAACCGTTCAACGGATTTTGCCACCTCTTCTCCACTTCGTGCACCTGTAACACCTGTTACCGAAACACAATATACAAATCCTGAGCTATGCTCATCTACCTGTTTCATTCTGCTGTCGGTTGAGTTGGGAGCCACAAGAAAAATAAGATCCAGTTTATGTTTTTTTGCATGATCTGATATTATGGATGATTCTTCGATGGGGGCGTCCGGTATGATCAATCCATCGACACCGCTCTCTTCTGCTTTTTTACAGAAGGCCTCTGCCCCATATCGCAGCACCGGGTTAATGTAACCCATCAAAATAATCGGAATTTCTGACTGCTTGCGAATCTCAGAAACCATTTCAAAGATTTTGTTCATCGTAATTCCATTCTCAATGGCTACATTGTTGGAATACTGAATGGTTGGGCCATCGGCCAAGGGGTCACTAAAAGGCATTCCAATCTCAATAATTTCAGCGCCGTTTTTTTCAAATCCCAATACCAGGTCAACGGTAGATTCAAGGTCGGGATAACCGGCCGTAATAAAGAGAGACATAATTTTTTTATCAGAATCCCGGTTTTTAAACAGAGACTGGATTCGTGATTGTTGAGCTATCATTCTGTTCATTTCTGAAATTTAGTATTTATCTGTGTAATCAGGTGTTAAAATTATTTGGAAAACCATTCCGATATGGTCTTCATATCTTTATCACCCCGACCGGAGCAATTCACTACTACAATCTCATCTTTTTGAGTGAGCGGCATCAGGGTTTCGAGATAGGCCATAGCATGCGCAGTTTCAATGGCGGGAATGATTCCCTCTTTTTCAGAAATCAGTTTGACAGCATTCATGGCTTGTTTATCTGTAATGCCAAAGTAATGAACACGTTTTGTATCGTGCAGGTAGGAGTGTTCGGGGCCAATTCCCGGGTAATCAAGCCCGGCACTGATGGAGTGTGCAAGCTGAATCTGTCCTTCATCATTGTGAAGTAAGTAGCTCATGGAACCGTGCAGTACACCGGGTGTACCAATCGTCAATGTTGCTGCGGTCTGATTGGTTTCCGCACCCAGGCCAGCTGCTTCAATTCCTATCATTTTTACATCCTCATCTTCAATAAAGGGATAGAAAAATCCTATTGCATTACTCCCGCCTCCAACGCAGGCAATGAGATAGTCGGGTAATCTTCCCTCAAAATCTTTGAGTTGATCTTTAGTCTCTTCACCAATTACCCTGTGGAAATTCCGGGTCATCATAGGGTAGGGATGCGGACCAACCACTGAACCGATGATATAAAAAGTATTCTCAACATTGGTAACCCAATCGCGTATGGCTTCGTTAGTGGCATCTTTCAGGGTTTGTGAGCCACTCTCTACCGAGCGTACTTCAGCTCCAAGGAGCCTCATGCGGTCTACATTTAATTTCTGGCGCTCCATATCTTCGGCGCCCATATAAATCACACAATCGAACCCGAACTTTGCACAGGCCGTTGCTGTGGCCACGCCGTGCTGCCCTGCGCCCGTTTCTGCGATGATTCGGGTTTTGCCCATTTTTTGAGCCAGCAGAAGCTGACCAATGGCATTATTTATTTTGTGTGCACCGGTGTGGCAGAGGTCTTCCCGCTTAAAATAGATTTTACCACGGCCATAATAGTCTGTGAGCCGGTTAGCGTAGGTCAGCTTAGTGGGCCGCCCTACATATTCACGAAGCAAGTCGTGATACTCTTTTTGAAAAATCGGATCATTCTGTACTTCCTCGTATGCAATTTCCAATTCCTCGAGAACCGGAATCAAAATTTCTGGCACAAACTTGCCACCATATTTGCCGAAGTATCCTTGTTTTGTTGGTGCTGTGTATTTCATATTCGTTATTGGAAATTGGTGTAATTGTTAATCGACAGTCGATTTATTTATTTCAACGTTGTAGGGCAAACCCTCTTCTTTTGTTCTATTCGATGAATTTGATTTGGCTTTTTTAAGATAGTTGATGTAACCATTTATCATTTTAAAGCATCGTATAATATCATTCTCAAATGCATTGTATTCTTCATTCTAAATATATTTACAGTCAAGTGAGGTTATGAATTGATTCTTTAACTCATATGCAGAACCTCTGGCCTGCCGGCAATACTGAATATTTTCCTGATAGTGAAATCGTCCGTATCCCTCAGCAATCTGATCGGTAATCGATCTTGAAGATCGGATCATTTGATCTGACAGCCGGTAATGTTCTTCTTTGGGAAAGTTTTTTACACGTTCAAACACTACATTTCTAATTTCTCTGGCAAGCTGCCAAACGTTAAGATCTTCAAAAGAAAGGATTTTTGTTTCCATAATGTAATCGACTTTTGAATTGTATATTTTGAATAAACAATTAACAAATAACTAATCAATTTCCTGTTTTTCCCATATATCACGCATTACATCGAAAAACCGTTCGATTTTGTCGAAGTCTTTCAGGCCGGGTGATTCTTCGAGCCCGCTGGAAAGGTCAACTACTGTAGGATGAACGGTTTTCACTGCCATTTCAATATTTTCGACATTCAATCCGCCGGATAGAAAAAATGGTTTTTCATCCACCACATCTTTCAGAATATTCCAATCAAATATTTGGCCGGTTCCGCCCCAGGCGCCATCAATTTTAGTGTCGAATAAGAAAAAGTCCGCGACAGTTTCATATCCGATAATTTTCGATCGCAGATCTTCACTGGTTGTCTCTTTCGAAACATGAAAGGCTTTTATTACCGGAAGTTCTACCAACTCACAATATTCGGGAGATTCATTTCCATGAAGCTGAACCAGGTCAATACCCGTTTGCCTGGCAATGGTGTTCACATCATCCAGTGGCTGGTTTACAAAAACACCTACTTTTTCAGGCCCTTCAATCCAATTAATAATGGCGCCAGCTTTGGCAGGCTCAATATGACGGGGACTGCCATTGTAGAAGATAAAACCCAAATAATCGGCCAGTGCACCCGCCGCAAACCGTGCATCTTCAAGTGTGGTAAGGCCGCAAATTTTTACTTTGGTTCGTTTTTCCGGTTCAGCAAACATCTGTTATTTGATATTTATAATATGTTTATCTCTGTTCATTATTCGACATTTGAATTAATTATATTTTCAAATTTGTCAATAAATTCTTTCATTGCATTTCCAATATCTGGCTGGCGCATAAAATGCTCCCCAATTAACGCTGAATGGATACCATTTTCGAATAAAACGTTCAGATCACCGGGTTTATGGAGACCGCTTTCCGATACTTTAATCACTTGTTCAGGTGCCTGACTTAAAATTTCTACCCCCCGATGTAAATCAACCTCGAATGTAGATAAATTCCGATTGTTTACACCAACAATCTCAATCTCATCCCAGTTCAGTCCCTTCAGTTCTTCCTCATAATAACATTCGACCAGCACATCAAGGCGAAACTCTTTTGCAGCCGCCAGCAGTTCGGAAAGCTGGCTTCCTTCATACATCGTTACGATCAAAAGAACGGCATCTGCACCAAATGCCCTTGCTTCTTTAATCTGGTAGGGATCAACGATAAAATCTTTGCGCAACAATGGAATCGGGCTAATTATTGATACTTTTTCGAGATAACTTAATGAACCTTTAAAGAAAGGTTCATCCGTCAAAACTGAGATAGCTGAAGCGCCATTTTCGATGTATTGCTCTGCAATCTTCAGCGGGTCAAAATCTTTACGAATAACCCCTTTTGATGGAGATGCTTTTTTGATTTCAGCAATGATGGAAACCGACCCCTTTTTCTTCAAGGCGTTACCAAAACTGATCCGTTCTTTTTCGTATCCCGGCATGGATTCCAGTGTGCGCAGCGAAACCTCCCTTTTTCGTTTGGTGAGGTCTACTTTGGTTTGATCTGAAATCTTTTCTAAAATATCAGCCATTATTTTGATCCGGCTATTTTTTGTGATTCCGAGATAAACAGATCCAGCTTTAATCGCGCCTGACCAGAGTTTAAGCTATCTCCTGCCATCTCTTTAGCCGTTTCAAGACTATCCGTTATATTGGATGCCCGGATGGCAAATGCAGCGTTTAGTTCCGTGATATTTTTTTGTGCAGCAGTGGCTTTACCCTCAACGATGTTTCGAATAATTTCAGCATTGTGATCTGCGTCTCCGCCTTTTAGTTCTTCCGGGTTCACCTTCCTGTAACCCAGTGAATCCGGGTCAAAAGTGATTGAATTGCCTGAAAGATTGGTTTTCAGTTCAAATATTTCACTTTGTGAGGTTAGGCTAACTTCATCAAGGCCATCGTGGGCACTCACCGTAAATGCACTTTCTGTTTGAAGATTGCCAAGTATCTGGATCATTGCAGAAGCAGCATCTTTACTAAATGCACCCACCACCTGGCATTTCACATCGGCGGGATTCAGTAGCGGGCCCAGCATGTTAAAAAAGGTTCTCATTTTTAGTGCACGCCGGGCAGGCATCACAAATCGCATTGCCGGATGAAAATTGGGGGCAAACATGAAAGCCATTTGTGTTTCATTGAAGAGTTCTTCAACCTGCTCTTTTTGAAGGTTGGGCACTGCGCCGAGGCTTTCCAAAACATCATAACTTCCGCTTTTACTCGATACACTCCGGTTGCCGTGCTTTAAGACAGGGACTCCTGCACCAGCCACCACAAACATCGCAGCGGTTGAGATGTTGAACGTGCCCGATTTATCCCCTCCCGTTCCACAGAGATCCACAGCATGTTTGGTGTCTACTTCTACTTTTACAGCCACCTGTTTCATCTCTTTCACAAACGCCGTGAGTTCGGTGATGGTCTCCCCTTTCGTCCGCATCCCGATTAAAAAAGCGGCGACTTCTTCATTGGAAACTTCACCGGTAAGAATCTTCTGCATGGCAAACGAAGCTTCATCAGCAGTTAGATTTTGCTGCCTCGAAATAATCTCTAAAACTTCTGTAAATGATTTTGACACTTTGTTTTGTGGTTTAATTATAAAATATTATATCTATACCCATTGACTGCCGGCTTTTTGAATATCAAACTACTCATTTGATTCCAAACCAGCCGGCTGTCGAATTTCTTCCTAACAATAAACGATTCGTCAGACGACTTAAGCATTCATGGTCTTCAAGTCAATCGGAACCTCAGTCGTCAGACGAACTAATTACCCTCGACTGCCGACTTTTTTGAATATCAAACTATCAAATTGACACCAAACCAGTCGGCTGTCGAATTTCTTGCTATCAATGAACGATTCCTCAGACGACTTGAACATTAACTGCCCCCAATTCTATTTGGACCTCAGTCGTCAGCCGAATTGGGTATGCATCGTCAGACGAATTTTTCATTCTTCATCCAGTTTTTTACAATTTTGGGACCTTCAACTGTTAAAATACTTTCGGGATGAAACTGAATTCCTTCAATCGGATACTTTTTATGACGAACTCCCATAATCACCCCATCATTGGTGCGGGCACTCACTTCAAGTTCATCAGGCACCGTATCGGGCTGAAGGGCCAGTGAATGGTAACGTGTGGCAATAAAACCATCTTCCACATCCCGAAAGACCGATTTCCCATCATGGTAGATGTTTGATGTTTTCCCATGCATCAGGCTTGGGGCATGAACCACTTTAGCTCCAAAAACCTGTCCAATAGCCTGATGGCCGAGACAGACCCCCAAAATCGGAATCTCTTTCCCTAACTCATCAATCACCCTCTCAGTAATACCGGCATTCTCCGGGCGGCCCGGTCCGGGTGAAATCAAAATTCTGTCCGGATTTAATACCCGGATTTCATCCACAGTGATTGCATCGTTTCTTACAACTTTATAGTCGTCGGTTTCCGAGCCCACAATGTGTACCAGGTTGTAGGTGAATGAGTCGTAGTTGTCGATGATTAAAATCATTGAGTATCGAGTATCAAGTAGTGAGTAGTGAGATTTTTTTGTAAGGATTTTGAAAAAATCGGTTCATATAAACAGAATCCATTTTCCAAATAAATAAAATTACCATGCATAATTATAAAGAACTCATTGTTTGGCAGTAATCGGATGATTTGGCCACAACTGTATATAGAGCAACATCAAATTTTCCGAAACATGAAGTATATGGACTGACATCACAAATACGAAGATGTACTGTTTCCATCATTTCGAATATTGCTGAAGGAGCCGGAAGATCATCAAGCAGAGAATTTGCCCGCTTTTTAAAGGTTGCAAATGGTTCTGCATATGAACTGGAAACACAATTATTCATTTCTAAAAATCTTTCATATATGGCGGATGAGAGTTTTGAAGAACTCAACCAATCGCTCATTGAAGTTCAAAAAATTCTTTATACGTTTATTAAAAAAGTTGAATAGTGTCAAGTATCGAGTATCAAGACTCTCATTACTCGATACTTGATACTCGATACTCATTCATATTTAAAACTCCGAAATAATCCAGTCGCCTCGCGAATGGGTTCCATAACTGTTTCCGAACGTTCGCGGGCTTTTTTGCCGCCTTCCTGCAATACATCGTGTACGTAATCCATATCTTTTTCGAGCTTTTTTCGTCGCTCACGGGCTTCAGCAAAGTAATCGTTTATCAATCCCAGCAGTTCCTTCTTTGCATGTCCATAGCCAAAACCACCAGCCCGGTATTTCCCGGCAATTTCATTAATCTTTTCTTCATCGGCAAAGAGTTTAATAAGAGCAAAGACATTGCAATTATCCGGGTCTTTGGGGTCTTCGAGAAGTGTAGAATCGGTCTGAATCGACATCACCCTTTTCTTAAGTGATTTTCCTTCATCAAAGATATCTATTGTATTTCCATAAGATTTGCTCATTTTTCTTCCGTCGATACCGGGCACGGTGGCCACACTTTTCAGGATGTAATCTTCGGGAATGGTGAGAAGTTCCCGGTCGTAAGCCCTGTTTAATTTCCCGGCAAGATCGCGCGCAATTTCGATGTTCTGTTTCTGATCTTCTCCCACCGGAACCAGATCGGAATGATAGATTAAAATATCGGCTGCCTGAAGAATCGGGTAGGTAAATAATCCAATATTTGGGTTCAATCCATTTGTAACCTTATCTTTATATGCTACACCTTTTTCCATTAGCGAAACCGGAGTCAGGCAACCCAGAATCCAGGCAAGTTCGGTGGTTTGGGGTACATCGCTCTGTGCAAAAAAAGTGCATTTCCCGGGATCGAGGCCAAGGGCAAGGTAATCCAAAACCACATCCATGGTATACTGGTTGAGTAATTCACCGTCATTCACAGATGTAAGAGAGTGATAGTTTGCCAGAAAATAAAAAGCGTCTCCCTCCTGTTGCATCCGTATGTGCTGGCGCATCGCGCCAAAATAATTTCCTATATGGAGTTTTCCTGAAGGTTGAATTCCGGACAGGATTGTTTTTTGTTTGCTCATGTTTGAGTAGTGAGTATCGAGTATCAAGTATTAAGAATCTCGATACTTGATACTCAATTCTGTTATCTATTAATTTGTGATTTCCAAAGCCACGCTCAATGCTTCCACAAGGGCACCGGCTTTGTTTTTTGTTTCTTCAAATTCTTTTTCCGGGTCGCTGTCTGCAACAATTCCGGCACCGGCCTGGATGTACACTGAATTACCAGTTACCAGCATGGTACGGATCACAATACAGGTGTCCATATTTCCTGAAAAATCGAAATAGCCCACGGCTCCGGCGTAAGGGCCTCGTTTGGTCGGTTCCAGTTCGTCGATTATTTCCATGGCACGAATTTTGGGAGCGCCACTTACCGTTCCGGCTGGGAAGCACTGCATCAGTGCATCAACAGATGTTTTGTCACTGGCAATTTCTCCAACCACATCAGAGACAATGTGCATCACATGGGAAAACCGTTCAATGGACTGATTTCTTTCAAGATGTACGGTTCCCGATTTGCAAACCCGGGAAAGATCATTTCTGCCCAGATCCACCAGCATGATATGTTCTGCAATTTCTTTGGGATCGTGTTTAAGGTCCTCCTCAAATGCGAGGTCTTCCTCATGGTTTTTTCCGCGGGGACGAGTACCGGCAATCGGTAACAGGCGTGCTTCTGTATCGGTGACACGTACCAACACTTCAGGAGATGATCCGACCATTGAAAAATCTTCAAAATCGAGAAAAAACAGGTAGGGTGAGGGATTCACCATCCTGAGTGCACGATAGAGGGTAAAACTATCGCCCTCAAACGGAACTTCAAATCGCTGGGAAAGAACCACCTGGAAAATATCACCTTCGTAAATGTATTCTTTGGCTTTTTTCACCATGGAATGAAACCGGTTCTCTTCCACATTGCTGGAAAGTTTGGATGAATCAAGCTTAAAACTTCCACCGAGGGAAACTTTCCGAACAGCCTGTTCCTCCATCCTGCTGAGGGATTTCTGCGCTGCATCATACGCTTTGCGAAGATCGGTCTCTTTATCAATAAATACCGTTTTCATCAAAACGATCTGCTGCTTAACGTGATCGAAAGCGTACACTTCATCATAAAACGACCAAATCGCTTCCGGAATGTCAAGATCAGATTCCGGAACATCCGGCAGTATTTCAACTTCGCGGACCGTATCGTAAGAAGAAAAACCAACAGCGCCTCCGGTAAGCCGCGGTAAGTCAGGAAGTTTAGGTTCTGAATGTTCTGTGGTGAGGCGATTCAGAGCATCGAAATAACTATCATCTAATACTTCAACAGCACCATTTTGATCTGTTAACGTTACCGTATCACCATCAAACCTTAAAACTCGATAGGGATTGCATCCCAAAAATGAATACCGGGCAAGCTGCTCCCCCCCTTCAACCGATTCAAATAAAAAAGGATATTTTGCTTCTTCACGGATCGATAAAAACAGAGAAACGGGTGTCAACACATCAGCCAGCATTCTTCGTGATACAGGTATTGCAGAGTACTGATCCGCCAGTTTCGAAAAAGTTTCAAAATTCATGGTTCCTAAAATAAAAAAACCCACTCCAGAAAACTGCAGTGGGTTAAAAAATTTCTTTGATGATACTATTAACTTATAGTGATTCCACTGCCTGATATGTTCGGCCGGGCCACCACCAATTGGTATGTATCATTATTGATTTCATTCATTAAGAAACTATCGGTTCGGAAAATGAAATGCAACAAAAATGATTGAAAAATTATACCCGTTCTCAAGTCAAATCTGAAATATCGCAAGAAACCCGCAATGTTTTCTTTCTGAAAAGTCACACAAATAAGAAATTTCGCGGGTTTTAAAACGAGAAACATTGCGGGTTTTACCCGTCATTTGATTGTTGACATAACAAATATTCTTCTGAAAAAGTGAAATTCTCAAGGTAATCAGATACGTTTCCAAAGTGATAAAAGCTTTGCTTTGTTGAGTAAAATATCTGAATCAGTTATCCGGACTAAATGCATGAGTATTTTTATACAATAACTTACCTTGAATTAAACTCACTGAACTTTAATCCAAATAATACAGATATGAAGATTCATACAAAAGATATCTACCTGAAAACCAAGGGCTACTCTGATATACACGATGTTACCGAAAAAGTAAACTCCATCGTAAAAAAGAGCGGCATCCAAGAAGGATTTTGCCATGTGTTTACCGTGGGTTCAACCGCATCGGTATCAACAATGGAGTTTGAACCGGCTCTCGTTCAGGACATCAAAGAAAAGCTCGAAGAGTTTGCATCCCGAAATATGCGTTCACATCATTCAGAAACATGGGGCGATGACAACGGATTTTCACATATCCGTTCCACATTTATGGGACCCGGAATTACGGTGCCGCTTCGTGATGGAAAGTGTATTCTTGGCACATGGCAACAAATTATCATTCTCGATCACGATAATCGTCCGCGTAAACGCCATGTAGTAGTTCAGGTTGTGGGAAATGAATCCTGAAATTTGAACACAGGTAAACGTCTTGACAAATTAATTTTTGTATTAAAACAGAACTCCGGCCATAAACTCCATTCGGCCGGATTTCTGTAATAGCACTCTGAATACAACTAAAGTTTAATGTTGAATAACACGCATCCTGTCTTTAAAATTGTTGTACAGAGTATTATAATCTGTGAAATCTAAATCATTGGAAATCATATCTGCCGGCCCCTGTGGCCCTGATGCGCCCTGTTCACCTTGCGGTCCGGATGGGCCCTGTGGACCTTCTGGCCCTTCGCACCCTAAATTAATAAAAACAAAAATAATTAGGTTCTACTGGAAACCTTGTGGGTAAATAGATGAGGTAGTACTTTTGAGGAAAAATCCAATGAGTGAAATCTCTAAGTTATTTAAGCATCTGTTGAATTTTGGTGATGAGTGGGAAGTAACCAAAATTGATGTAGACG